>CAVCSV010000008.1:0-67894 GCA_963604715.1 Limosilactobacillus gorillae | reverse complement strand
TCGACCGCGTACTTGCCGACCGTGAACGTCTTTGCCGCTTTTGCGCCGACAACCAGAGTCGCCGTGTTCAAGTTCTTTGCAGCAACCCGCGCGCCCAAATCGTCCGTGTACGCTTTTTGACGCACCGACGTAAAGCGCAAAGCCGCTTCGGGCGTCAGCATTCCCAAATCATACCCCGCCGCAACCCGCGCGCTGTAAGTGTCGGCTTTGTACGAATTGCTCATGCCCGCCAGTTTGGTTTTGTCGTCGTAGTCGGAACGTCCGAAGCCCAGCATCGCGTTGACGTACAGCGCGTTCGGCGCGTATTCGCCGTACACAAAGCCCGTGTTGGTGTCGACGTCGGTTTTGGAACGCGAAGTTTTGATGCCCGTCGACGCGTAAGCGTAGCCGACGCCCGCTTTGATTTCGTCGGTCAAGTTCGTTTCGACACCCGCCGAAAATCCCGCAGTGTCGGACTTGAAGCCGCCCGTCATTTTGGCGTGGTTGAACATGCCCTGCGCCCAAGCGGAAGCTTTGCCAACGGTCAAATCTCCGCCCGAGCGTCCCGAAACGGCGGAAGAGCCGCCCAATCGACCGGAAACGGCGTTCATCACGGCGTTAGCGGCGTTTTTGGCGGATTTGAAAGCGGAAGCCGCCGCGTCCGTCGGGACGATTTCGCGCAAAGCCTGCTGCTGCAAAGCCGCGTTGCCGCTGTCCAGCAAATCGGTCAAAGCGTCGGCAAACGGGTTGTTGTTCACCATATCAAGGATTTTGGACGCGTTTTCTTCCGCAGGGGAAACGAAAATTCCCGCCATGCGCAAATCGTCAATCGCGGCTTGCGCCCCGCCCGCGACTTTCAAAATCCACAAAGTGCCGTTCGAAGCGTTCCAAGCATTGGCAAAACTAAATGCGTCTTTTTTGGCTTTCCAGTCGTCCAAAGTGAATTCGTGGTCCGAAAATGCCCATTTATCGTAATTTCCGGAAAGGGTGTAACCATCTGTGGAGTTCGTCAGCAGGTATTTCTGCGCCGCATCTTTGTTCGTGACGTTTTTCAAATCAAGCGTCAAGGTGACATCTTTCGCATTCGCGGTGATAATCGGCGAAGTCCCCACCGTTTCGGGCAACACGATATTCAATGTCCCGCCAATGATTTGTCCCGCGCCCAGTTTGCCGTTCATCGTCAGCGTACCGCCGTTCTTGAGGTTGATATCGTTAGCGCTCAACTCGCCGTTGACTGTCAAAGCCCCGTTGACAATCATATTCCCTGCCGTTATGAGTGTTGCGGTCAACGACGAATTGCCGTTGAAGACGGCCTTTTGGTTAAACGCAATGTTGTTCCCCGCGGAAATCGCGTTGTTCGTAAAGTCATAGCGGGCGTCGCCATAGCCGTCAAACGTCAGATCGTTCTTCAGGGCGGAGATGTTGATCCCGTCGAAATGAACGGTTACATCGTTTGAATGCGCGTAGTCCTCTTGATAAATGGTTTCCGTTTTCAACGTTCCCGTTCCGGTGATCTGTGCTACGGTTTTCGCAGAAGTATTGGAGTTATAAATCTGTAATTCATTAACAGAAAGGTCGGAATTGACAATCATGCGGGACGTCGTGATGCTGGATTCGTTGCTGATTTTGTTGCTGATTGACAGAACGTTTATGGACGAACCCGCCGCCAATTTTAAATTTGACATATCGAGGGCGTCGCCATCGATAAAATAAGCATCAACCTTGTCAACATTCAATTTTCCATTGAACGACCAGTCGGAACAAGCGTTAAGGTTTAATATTCCGTCCTTCATGTCGCCCGTGAAATGCCCGTACAGATTTAATCCGCCCGTCAGCAAACCGTTGCCCGTGCCGTCCAGATTTTTCAACGTCAGGCTGCCGTTGACTGAAACGGTAATTGAAGGCGCCAAAATACTGTTAGCTGTTATGGTGTTGTTTCCGTTAAACGAGGCATAACCAAACCTGATGGAGTCGGGAAGCTCCAGACTCGTTTTCATTCGAGTGTTCGTAAAATCGGCATCTTGAAAATTGATATCCGTCTTCTCAAAATCCAGTAAAACATTCGAGATTTTCAGTTTTCCATTACTGCTTTTCAGGCTCATGGTGCTTTTTGACCGAAAATGAACCTCTGCACCGTCCGCACCCGTAATGCAGTCGGCAGAAAAAGTATCCGTATCTGTAACGGTCAATGTGCCGTTTACGTTGATGTTCTTTGCCTCAATCGAGTCGGAGTTCAGGGTAGAGTCGATAATGTTCAATGTCAAAGATTGGGACGCATCAATTTTTTTTGCTTCCAACGTGATGTTTTTCAACGTGCCGTCACCTATGACGGTCATTGTGGTATCGTTCGTGCTGGAAACGGTGTATTTGCCCTTTCCGTCAAAAATGCTGTCTTCGGTCGTAAAGACGATAGAATTGTTTTCTCTTTTATCGTCTGCTGTCAATTCCCTTGCTTCCGCCGTGTGCGGCATCAGCGCGCCTGCAAAAATCATCATATTCATCAGCGCGCATTTCATCAATACGGCACGGTATTTCGCGGACAGTTCACGCAAAGCGGTTTTTGACAGTTTCATGGATTTTCCCCTATAGAACAAACGGTCATTAGACTTTTTGCATAGCACCCCGCGGTTTTGTTTGCAAATACAATCTTGAATTTTCTCTAAATCAAATGACCGTTTGATTTGACAGGATAATGCTCCCAAGGAATGCGTCCTTTTCCGCCAAAATAAAAAAATTGCCTTGTGCGCCGAAAATTTCTATTCTTTGGAAAAAGGAGAAATCAATGCTTCCCGTCTTGAAACTGCTGCGCCCGCACCATTGGATAAAAAACGGACTGATTTTTTTGCCGCTGATTTTCGGCGGTCGGCTGACAAATCCCGCAGATTTGATTGCAACGGCGGCGGGAACACTGTGTTTTTGCTTCCTTGCTTCGGCGGTTTATGTGATGAACGATTTGGCGGACATGGAATCCGACCGACTGCACGAAGTCAAAAAATTCCGCCCTCTTGCCGCAAAAACCGTTTCGGAAAAAACGGCAAAAGCTTTGTTTGCTTTGCTGATGCTTGCGGCGTTCGGCGGCGCGGCGGCTTTGCAAAACGGCACGGCGGAAGCCTTGCTGGTTGCGTATTTTCTGGTCAACCTCGCCTACAGCCGCGGGGCAAAGAAAATTCCCGTTCTGGACATCGTTTTGCTGGTGTCGGGCTTTATCGTCCGTCTGTTTTACGGCGCGGCGCTGATTGACGAAGAAGTGTCGCCATGGCTGTATATGACCGTAATGACAATGGCGTGTTATCTGGCGCTGGGCAAGCGGCGCAACGATTTGCTGGCGGGCGAAAGCAAAGGCGTTTTAAAGTTCTACACGCCCGATTTTCTGGACAAGTATATGACCGTTTGCCAAACGCTGACGATTGCTTTTTATGCGCTGTGGGCGATGTCGCCGTCCGCTTTGCACTCCGTCGGAACGATTTGGACGGTGCCTTTGGTCATTGTGATTTGCATGAAGTACGGCTTGAACGTCGAAACGCAAAAATACGCCGATCCCGTCGACGTGCTGCTCAGCGACAAAACGCTGTGCGGTTTGGTTGCTTTGTACGGGCTGGTCATGCTCGGATTGCTGTATTGGGGATAAAATGCTGACGGTATTGGATTACGGCGGCGGCAATTTGAAAAGCGTCGTCAATTTGTTGGAAAGCTTCGGCGTTCCGTTTGTTTTGACAGACAAAGCCGACAAAATCGAACAGGCAGAAAAACTGCTGTTCCCCGGACAGGGTCATTTCGGGCAAGTCATGGAGTCGCTGAATCAAAAAGGGCTGACCGCCCCTTTGAAAGCCGTGATTGAAAAAGGCGTGCCGTTTTTCGGAATCTGCGTCGGACTGCAAGTCCTGTTCGATTCGTCCGAGGAAGCGCCGAACGTCCAAGGATTGAAGATATTCAAAGGAAAAGCCGTCCGTTTTCAAACGGGAAAAGTCCCCCAAATCGGCTGGAACAAAATTCAAACCGCGGCGGCAAACACTTTTTTAAGCAACGATTTTTATTACTTTGTGAACTCGTACCACGTTGTCCCCGCCGATTCGGCGATTATATCCGCCGTCGCCGACTATCATGTTCCTTTTACGGCGGCGATTCAGCACAAAAACGTTACGGCGACACAGTTTCATCCCGAAAAAAGCGGGCAAGTCGGGCGCGATACGCTGAAAAGGTGGGTGTTCGCATGATTACGAAACGCATTATTCCGTGCTTGGACGTCAAGGACGGGCAAACGGTCAAAGGCGTCAACTTTGAAAACCTGCGCTATGCGGGCAATGCCGTGGAACTGGCGAAACGCTATTCGGAACAGGGGGCGGACGAACTGGTTTTGCTGGACATCACCGCGACGAACGACGGGCGCAAAACCATGCTGGACGTTGTGGAGCAAGTCGCCAAAAACGTCTTTATCCCCTTTGCCGTCGGGGGCGGAATCCGCACTTTGGACGACATTCACAATTTATTGATGGCGGGCGCGGACAAAGTGTCCGTCAATTCCGCCGCCGTCGAAAAACCCGCTTTAATCGAACAAGCCGCGGGCAAGTTCGGGTCGCAATGCATTACGGTTGCCATAGACGTCAAAAAATACGACGGCGAATATTTCGTCGTCACCCGCGCGGGCAAGCATAAAACAGAGCTGAAAGCGCTTGACTGGGCGAAAACGGTCGAAAGTTTTGGGGCGGGGGAAATCCTGTTAACGTCAATGGACGCGGACGGCACGCAGCAGGGATTCGATTTGCCGATTACCGCCGAAATATCGCAAAGCGTCCGTATCCCCGTCATCGCTTCGGGCGGCGCGGGGGCGAATCTGCAGCACTTTGTCGACGTGTTTGAAAAAGGATGCGCCGACGCGGCTTTGGCGGCATCGATTTTCCATTTCGGCACTTTGCCCGTCCCCGTTTTGAAACAAGCCCTGAAAGACTGCGGCGTCAATGTTCGATTGGTGTGAAAATCCCAAGTCCGCTTGGGCGTGGACGGCTGTTTTCACGGTATTTTTCGCGCTGTCCGTCGTGCCGCTGATTACCGATTTTCCGACGACTTATCCGTGGCAGGAGCTGATGCTGAACTGGCGGGGCGGCTTTATCCGCCGCGGACTGCTGGGTGAAATCGGACTGCTTTGCCGCCCGTATGCCGCCGAAGCGTTGTGCGGTCTGATTTGCTTGTCGTATGCCGCCGCCGTTTTTTTGTTTGCGAAAACGGCGCTTGACCTGCCGAATCCACGGACGCGTCTGTTGATTTTGCTGTCATCGTCCGTATTGCTGTACGGCGTTGTTTACCCGACGGCGGGATTGCGCAAGGACGCTTTTGTTTTGTTGGGCTTCATCGCCGCCATGCGCGCGCAAAAGCCGCTCGCCGCCGCCGTGTGGATGACTTTGGCGACTTTGATTCACGAAGAAGCGCTGTTTTTCGCCCCTTTGGTCATGACGCGGCACAAAAAAACGATTCCGTATTTTTTAGTGTTCGGCGTGGTTTATGCCGCCTTGACCGCCTTTCCCCGCGATGTCGAACAAGCGGTGGAAACGGCTTGGGATGCGGATTTGGGACTGGCGGTCAAATATATCACGGGCGAAGCGAATCCGTTTGCTTTGTCGATGAAATATTACGCGAATTTTGCCGATTCCTATGCGGACTGGCTGTCGTTTTTCAAAACGCGGATTGTGCCGCTCAGTTTGCTTGCGATAATCCTGACCGCCGTGCCGATTGTTTGGTGTTTACCGAAAAAGCTGTTCAAACATCCCGCCGTTTACGCGCCTTTATTGCTGTTTTCCCTGCCGAACTGGGGACGGTGGGAAAGCTTGATTTTGGCGGCGTGGGTTGTGTCGGCGGCAACGCTTGAAAAAAGCGAATCGGGTAAAAATCCGCCGCTTTGGCTGTTCATCCCCGCGTTTTTCACGCTCAACCCGTACACGGATTTCGTTTTTTCCGAAAAAGACATCGTTTCGTTCGCTCCCCTGCCGATTTTTGTTTTAATCGCCCTTGCTTTGTTTTATAACCTTTTGCGAATTTTCCAAGGAGCAAAACAATGGATTACATCCAAGGCATCGGGTTCGTAGGCTACCTTATCGGACTGTGGGCGGGTTTGCAGAAAAAAGACGACCGCCTGTTTTTGGGATTCAGCGTCGCATTTTTGTTTTTCACCGCGCACCATTGGCTGCTGAACAATCAAATGGCGGCGGCGTCCGCGTTGCTGATTGGTATTCGCATGTACTTGAACCGCACGCTGAACGGACTGATTATCGCCGTTCCGTTTTCGATTGCCGCGTGCGTTCTGGCGTATTTCACTTATCAGGATTTTTACAGCCTGATGCCTTTGACCGCCGTTTTGGTCGCAACAATCGGCACCGCGTACACCAAAGGTATCAAACTGCGCGTCATTTTGCTTTGCTGTTGCTTCTGCTGGCTGATTCACGACACCGCCAAAGGGTCGTATGCGGGAACGGTGCAGGACATCACCAACATTTCCGTTTACCTGTACACGATTTACGCCATGAAGCGGGCGGAACGCAAAGCCGCCGCCGCTTTACAGCTGGATTGTGCCGCGTAGGGAAAACACCGTCGCCGTTTTCGCCGACCTGTCCAAAGCGGGATTGATATAAACCTGCATATCGGGCGTAATCGTCAAATACCTGCCGACGCCGATGTTCCAATAACCTTCTATCACGGATTCGTAGGCGCGAACTGGCGTATTGTAATACTTTTTCGCCACTTTGTTGATCGCCGCCGCCAGCCCGATTTGATTATTTTTCGCAAAGTTCACGACCCCGCCCAGCACATACGAGCGCTTTAACGGAACGGAAGCCCCCGAAACCCCGCCGATTCGCATAAAAACGGCGGTGTTGTCGGACAAATTCCGCATCAAATTCACCGAAACACCTGTCGAGTTTTGAGGTTGCGCCTTGACCGACGGCTGGTTGTACACCAATACCGAATAAGTCCCCGACCGCGGCGTGTAAGCGATTTGCCCGAAGCTTGTGAAACGGTGTTGTCCCCAGCCTTTTGTCGACAAAGCTCTGGCGTCGACGTTTGCGGCGTTTTGAAAGCCCGCCGCAACCGAAAATTCATTGTTCGGATTGAACTGCACATATGCGCCCAACCCCGCGGTCGGATATGTTTCCGCGCCGTTTTGCGCCAAAGCGTCGCTGATAAAATTCGTTTGCTGATTGGAATCGTACGCCGTGCCGTCAAAGTTGTACAAAGGAAACTGTCCGACGGTAACCGCCGCTTTGCCGAAACTGTGCGTAAAAGTCAGCTGGTCGAACGAACTTTGGCGGTTTGCATAATCGTTTATCGGATTCGCCAGTCCCAAATCATTCTGCACCCGCGCCGCATTTCCGCCCCAATACCGCACCAGATTATAGGAAAAATCAATCGTTCCGCCGTCGTACGATTGCCAGCTTGCCGACGGGGCGTAAATCGTCTGCGTCGCGCTTTTTTCGTTGTTCGGCGTTCCCTTTTGCCCCAAAACGGACACGTCCAAGCTGTAATCGAAGCCGTAATTTTCTGACAAATCCCGTTTGAAATCCGCGTAATCCGCCGCCTGCGCATTCGCCGCCGAAAGTATTAAAACCGCCGCCGTTTTTATCCGCATCGTCCGCTCCTTTTTTATTTCAGCTTAGGCAAAGCGCGCAAATTCAAACAGTCGGCAATACGGTTATAAAAACAAGTCCAGCTGTTTTTCCCTTTTGAAACTCCGTACCGTTAAAGACGCAATTCACTTTTTTAAGGAGATTAAACATGTTAGTAGGCACTCGTTATCCGACATTGGCTTTTCATACGGGCGGCGCGGGGCAATCGGACGACGGTATTCCGCCGCAGCCGTTTGAAACGTTCTGTTACGACTCGGCTTTGGCGCAGGCGAAAATTCAAGACTTCAACGTCATTCCGTACACGTCCGTTCTGCCGCCCGAATTGAAAGGCAACATCGTTCCCGTCGACAAAGTGTCCAAATTCTTCAAACACGGCGCGGTGTTGGAAGTCATCATGGCGGGCAACGGCGCGAACCGCAACGACCACCGCGCAATCGCGACGGGCGTCGGCGTTTGCTGGGGCAAGGACAAAACTGGCAAGCTTATCGGCGGCTGGGCGGCGGAATATGTCGAATACTTCCCGACCTACATTGACGACGATATTGCCAAAGGGCACGCCGAAATGTGGCTGAACAAGTCTTTGAATCACGAACTGGAAATCCGCGGCGTCGAAAAACACAGCGAATTCCAGCTGTTTCACAACTATATCAACATCACGCAGCAATTCGGCTATTGCTTGACGTGCTTGGGCTTTTTGAACTTTGAAACAGCCGATCCCGTCAAGCTGTAAAGGGACGGACAATGGCTGAACAACAAAGCAACAAGCTGGGATTGGCGGCGCTGTCGTGCGTCGTGGTCAGCTCCATGGTCGGGGGCGGGATTTACAGCCTGCCCCAAAACATGGCGGCGGGGGCGAGCGTCGGCGCGGTGCTGCTGGCGTGGCTGATTACGGGCGTCGGCATGTATTTCCTTGCCAATTCGTTCAGAATCCTGTCCGACGCGCGATCCGATTTGACCGCGGGGGTATATATGTACGCCCGCGCGGGCTTCGGGTCGTTCGCGGGCTTCACAATCGGGTGGGGGTACTGGCTGTGTCAGATTTTCGGAAACGTCGGCTATGCCGTCATCACCATGGACGCGCTGAATTACTTTTTCCCGCCGTATTTCGCGGGCGGCAACGGGCTTTATTCCATTATCGGCGGTTCATTGCTGATTTGGGGGTTCAACGCCGTTGTTCTGCGCGGCGTGCGAAGGGCAAGCTTTGTCAACATCATCGGCACGGTGTGCAATATCGTGCCTTTGCTGATTTTCATTCTGATAACGGCTTTCATGTTCAAAGCGGACACGTTCGACGCTGATTTCTGGGGCAAACTGGCTTCGCACGGCAAAGGACTGGGTTCCGTTCCCGAACAAATCAAAAGCACCATGCTGGTAACGCTTTGGGCTTTCATCGGGATTGAGGGGGCGGTCGTTCTGTCCGATCGCGCGCAAAACAAAAACGACGTCGGCAAAGCGACTTTCATCGGATTTTTGGGCTGTTTGACAATTTACGTCCTGCTGTCCGTTCTGCCGTACGGCTTTATGAGCCAAACCGAACTTGCCGCCCTGCCCAATCCGTCCACCGCGGGCGTTTTGGAAGCCGCCGTCGGCAAATGGGGCGCGCGGCTGATGAACGGCGGGCTGCTGATTGCGGTTCTTGCCAGCTGGCTGGCATGGACGATGATTGCGGCTGAAATTCCGTTCGCCGCCGCGAAAAACGGCGCTTTTCCGCGCGTCTTTGCCCGTGAAAACAAAAACGGTTCGCCGTCCGTATCCCTGTGGGTCAGCAGCGCGCTGATGCAGGCGGCGATTTTCATGGTGTATTTTTCCCGTGACGCGTGGAGCACCATGCTGTCGATTACGGGCGTGATGGTTCTGCCCGCCTATCTGGTCAGCATGGGATTTTTGTGGAAAATGTGCGAAGACGGTGAATACCCGAAAACCGCCGTTTCTCCGCGTTCCGAAGCGCTGTTGTCGTCAATGTTCGGGTCGGCTTATGCCGTATGGCTGATTTACGCGGCGGGCTTGCAATATCTGTTAATGGCGGTGTTGTTCCTTGCCTGCGGCATACCCGTTTTCGTTTGGGCAAGACGTGAAAACGCCCCGAACGAACCCGTGTTCAAAGGGCGCGAACCGTGGGCGGCGGGGCTGTTGATTGCCGCTGCTCTGATTGCCGTGTTTTTGTTTTCACGCGGCGTTCTGGAGATATGAAAAAATCGGAAAGCGGCGGGCAAAACCGCCGTTTTCCCGCTTGTCCCGCGACCTGTTCGGTGCTATCCTGTAAAAAGTTTGTTTTTACAGAGGATTCCATGACTCTTTTAGTTATTTTGGTGGTTCTGACCGTCGGCATTTCGTTCACCTGCTCGCTGATGGAAGCAACGTTGTTGTCGGTTACCCCCAGTTATATCGCCAGTTTGGAGGAAACCAAACCGACGCTTTACAAAAAAATTTCAAGCCTTAAAGCCCACATCGACCGCCCGTTGTCCGCGATTTTGATTTTGAACACCGTCGCGAATACTGCGGGCGCGGCGTGCATCGGCGCGCAGGTTGCTTCCGTTTTGGGGCAGGAATGGGTCGGCTGGGCGTCCGCGATAATGACCGTTCTGATTTTGTCGTGCAGCGAAATCCTGCCCAAAACCATCGGCGCGACGTATTGGCAGAAATTGCTGAGCTTTTTGTGCTTTATGCTGTCCATCATGCTGTTTTGTCTGGCGCCGTTCATCAAGCTGTTTGAAATTTTAACCAACTTGATTAAGCCCAAAACCGCGCCCAAAAACAACATTCGCGAAGAAATCGCCGCGCTGACAAAAATGGGCTACACGGAAAAAATGCTGGACGAGGACGAATACCACGTCATCAGCAACACGCTGAACATGGACAACATCAAAATCAAGGATTTGCTGACCCCGCGCAACGTATGCGCCACCGTTTTGGCGGACATCAGCATCCGCGAATTCATCGAAACGGCGACTCAGCATTCGTTTTCGCGCTATCCCGTTATGAAAAACGAGGACGAAGAAGTCTTTGTCGGCTATGTTCACAAATCCGATTTAATCGGCAAAGACCCGTCGCTGAGCATCAAAGGCTTAATCCGCCCGATTTTGGAAATCGCGTCGTCGTCCAACGCGGATTATGTGTTTACGGAAATGTTGCGCACCCATAACCATATCGGCGTCGTGTTCGACGAACTGGGAACGTGGCTGGGCATTGTTACGCTTGAGGACATCCTTGAAACCATTTTGGGGCAGGAAATCCTTGACGAAACGGACAAAGTCCCCGATATGCGGACTTACGCCAAAATGGTTTGGACGACCAAACGGCAAAAGGACAAATCCCTGAAAGTCAATGTCGTAGCGCCTGAACAGCCTACGGATAGCTGATTAAGCAGTACTGTTTTTTATCGTTCAACAGCCCGCAGACGCGTTTGACGTCCGCGGGTTTTCCTTTGATATACAGGCGGATGTATTTTCCCTTTTCCGGCAGGGAAACCTGCGTTTCAACCGTTTTAAAGGTTTTCAGTTCGGGATAGGTCTGCTTCAGCTCTTTCCACCCCTTCTCCAGCGTTTCCTGCGTGTAATAAGACGCCAAATGCGCATAAAGGGGCGGTTCTTTGCGTTTTGTTTCCTTGCGGGGTTTTACGGGCTGTTTGACGGGCGACAAAATTTCTTCGTCAGCGGGGAAATCGTCCAAATCGGCTTTCAAATCCTGCAGCCGTTTTTTGGCTTTCGCATAGCCCTGTTCCGCAGACCGTTCCAGCCAAAGCGTTCCTTCCTCTTCGTTGCGGGGCACGCCCTCGCCGCGCAGGTACATCACGCCCAAATTGTATTGCGCGCCCGCCGATCCGTTTTTCGCCGCCGTAAAGTACCAATAGGCGGCTTGGGTCAAATCCTGCGGCACGCCTTTTCCCCAGCGGTACAAATGCCCGACGTTGCGCTGAGCCGACGCGTCGCCCTGTTCCGCCGCGGCTTGCCATTCGGTAAAAGCAAGTTCGTAATTTCCTTGCGCAAACGCCTTGCGCCCCGATTCAAAATCGGCAGCAGCGGGGGTCGAAAAAATCAACAACAACAAAAGCAGAAAAGGCATACCGCCCTCCTATTGTTTCGGCTGTTCCACGGGAATCGAATCGACAATGTCCAGCGAAACGTCTTCGGGGTCAAGCGGTTCCTCGATTTCTTCGTGAACAACGGGGGCGGGCTGCGGCGCGGCTGTTTTTTTGTTTTTCTTTGCCGCCGCCTTTTCTTTGGCTTTTATCGCCGCCAAGCGGGCTTTGCGCCGCGCCAGCCGTTTTTGAACACGCGCCTTTTTCCATGCCGCGATGTTGCGCCGATGCTGGTCGAATGTCTGCGAAAAGACGTGACCGCCCGTTCCGTCAGCGACAAAATAAAGCTCGTTGGTTTTCAACGGCTGCAAGACCGCCAAAATCGAATCGCGCCCCGGATTGCAAATCGGCGCGGGGGGCAGTCCGCGATTGACATAAGTGTTGAACGGATGCGGCGTTCTTAAATCCTTGTGCGTCAAGCGGCGGTTCAGTTCCATCGTGCCGTCCGTTACGGCGTAAATCACCGTCGGGTCGGTTTGCAGACGCATGCCTTTGCGCAAACGGTTCACAAAAACGGCGGCAATCCGCGGACGTTCGGCGGGAACGGATGTTTCCTTTTCCACAATCGACGCCATGACCAACGCTTCCGCCTTGGTTTTATAAGGCAAATCGTCGGCGCGGTATTCCCACAAATCATCGATTGTTTTTTGCATGGATTCGCGCATTCTGTCGACGATGACTTTGCGCGGCACGCCGTAGCCGAATACATATGTTTCAGGCAGCAAAGACCCGTTTGCGGGCGGTTCGGGCAAATCGCCGAACAGCCCCGCCGTTTCCAACAGCATATCGTAAATCTGGCGGCTGGTTTTGCCTTCGGGAATCGTGACGCGGCGCACCAAAGTCTGCCCGCCCGTCAAAACATCCAGAATTTCTTTCGCGCTGGCATGCGCGGGGATGCGGTATTCGCCCGTTTTCAGCTGAGTCGATTTGCCCGACAAACGGGCGGCGACTTTGAAAACGGCAACGCTTTTCAGCAAGCCGTCCTTTTTCAAACGAACGGCAATGCGCCCCAGACTGTCGCCTTTTTCCACCAAAACGATTGTCGGTTCAACCGCGTCGTTTTGTTCGTAAAGCAGCGAATAATAACTGAAGACGCTTCCGCCCGTCAGCAAAATGGCGAGCAGAACCAGCAATTTCAATAAAAAGCGTCCGCCCGCTTTCATTCTTACACGGCTTTGAAAATGACAGAGGCGTTCGTCCCGCCGAAGCCGAACGAGTTGGACATCACGGCTTCAAGCTTGCGTTCTTTGGCTTTCAGCGGCACCAAGTCCATGTCTTCCGCGCCTTCAATGGGATCTTCCAGATTCAAAGTCGGCGGCAAAAGACCTTCGTTCAGCGCTTTCAAGCAGAAAATCGCTTCGACGGCGCCCGCCGCGCCCAGCAAATGCCCGATGCTGGACTTTGTGGACGACATGGACACTTTCGTCGCATAGTCGCCGAAAACGGCTTTGACCGCGTTGACTTCCAGAATGTCGCCCGCGGGGGTCGACGTGCCGTGCGCGTTGATGTAGCCGATTTGTTCGACGTTCATCCCCGCGTTTTTCAACGCCATGCGCATCGCGTGCTTTGAACCGCGGCTGTCCGCGGCGGGAGCCGTGACGTGATAGCCGTCGCCCGACAAACCGTAGCCAGCGACTTCGCCGTAAATTTTCGCGCCGCGCTTTTTGGCGTGTTCGTATTCTTCCAACACGACAACGCCCGCGCCTTCGCCCATGACGAAGCCGTCATGCCCTTTGTCCCACGGACGGGACGCCTTTTCGGGGGTATCGTTATAGCTTGTGGACAGCGCTTTCGCCTGCGCAAAGCCCGCCATCGCCAGCGGATGAACCGCGGCTTCGGCACCGCCCGCGACCATGACGTCGGCGTCGCCCCACATAATCAGACGGGCGGCGTCGCCGATGGCGTGAGTCCCCGTCGCGCACGCCGTAACGCAGGCGTGGTTCGGACCGTAGAAGCCGTATTTAATCGACAGCTGACCCGAAATCAGGTTAATCAGGCAAGACGGAATAAAGAACGGGCTGATGCGGCGCGGACCGTGTTCCTTGAGGGTCACGGCGCTGTCGGAAATCGCGCTCAAACCGCCGATGCCCGACCCGATCATCACACCCGTGCGGAAACGGTCTTCGTCGGTTTCGGGCTTCCATCCCGAATCTTCGACGGCGTCAATACCCGCGCACACACCGTACAAGATGAACGGGTCGACGCGGCGCTGGTCTTTGGGCGACATGACGGTATCGGGGTCGAATTCGTTTTCGCCCTTGCCGAAAAACACCTGCCCTGCGATTTTGGCGGTCATGTCGGACACATCGTATTTCTGGACTTTCGAGATTCCCGATTTTCCGTGAATCAGTCCCTGCCACGTTTTGTCCACTCCGCGCCCCATCGGGGACAGCAGACCCATACCGGTTACGACGACTCTTCTCATATTTTCACCTTGTGATGCAAGATTGGGTTAAAAGAACAAATGCCGATTCCCCGCCCAAGACGGAAAACCGGCACCGTTACAGATTGTTCTTAGACGTGTTTGCTGATGTAGTCAATAGCGTCCTGAACCGTCAGAATTTTTTCCGCGGCATCGTCGGGGATTTCGACGGAAAATTCTTCTTCGAAAGCCATAACCAATTCGACGGTATCCAGGCTGTCTGCGTTCAAGTCGTCGATGAAGCTGGACGAATCCGTCACTTTGGAAGCGTCAACTCCCAAGTGTTCAACGACAATTTTCTTTACGCGTTCGGCAATATCACTCATTTTTAATTCCTCTTGTTAAACACGGTGCAGGGGTTCAAAGAGCCGATGCACTCACGAAAGCAACATCTTTTAGCACAGATTTTTCGATTTGACCAGAAAAAAAGGACATATCGTCAAATCATCGACATCCCGCCGTTGACGTGGATGGTCTGTCCCGTGATGTACGACGCTTCGTCGCTGGCAAGGAACACCACGGCGTTCGCGACGTCTTCGGGCAAACCCAAGCGCGCCATCGGAATGTTGCGGGTCAGTTTTTCTTTTGCTTCTTCGGGCAAAGCGTCGGTCATCGGGGTTTTGATAAAGCCCGGCGCAACGCAGTTTGCCGTAATGCCGCGCGAAGCGACTTCCGCAGCCAGACATTTTGTCATCGCAATCATGCCCGCTTTGGATGCGGCGTAGTTCGCCTGTCCGGGGTTGCCCGTCACGCCCACAATCGACGCCATGCTGACGATGCGGCCGTAGCGGCGCTTCATCATCCCGCGAATGGCGGCGCGAGCCAGACGGAAACCGGCCGTCAAGTTCACTTTCAAAACCAAATCCCAATCTTCGTCTTTCATACGCATAAACAGATTGTCTTTGGTCAGACCGGCGTTGTTGACCAGAATGTCAATCGCACCGGCGGCTTTTTCGGCTTTGGCGACCAAAGCGTCGATATCGGCGCCGTCGCCCAGATTGCACGAAAAAGCAAAAACCCTGTCTTTCAATTCGGCGGCGTAAGCGTCCAGTTTTTCCTGATTCATATCCGTCAGGATGACCGTCGCGCCCGCGTCATGCAGTTTTTTCGCAATCACGCGTCCGATACCGCCCGTCGCGCCCGTTACCAGAGCGCATTTCCCTGTAAAATCCATTCTCTTTTTCCTTTCGGTTTAAAGCGTTTTCAAAAAAGCTTCGATGTCGGCGGGCGTGTTGAGCGTCACCGCTTTCAAATCGGGCGAAATGCGTTTTGCCAAGCCCGACAAAACTTTGCCCGCGCCGGCTTCGACAATCGTGTCGACACCGTTTTCCATGGCGAACAGCATGCTTTCGCGCCATCTGACCGCGCCCGTTACCTGCGCCGTCAGCAGTTTGCGGATGTCGTCGGCTTTGACCACGGGGGCGGCCGTTACGTTCGCAATGACGGGAAAGCGCAAGTCCTTGATGTCGGCCGCCGCCAAAGCCTGTTCCATGACGACAGCCGCGGGCTGCATCATCGGGCTGTGGAACGGCGCGCTGACCGCCAGTTTGACGGCGCGTTTCAATCCCTTTTTCCCCGCGATTTCAACGGCGCGGTCAATCGCCGCCATTGAACCGCTGATAACGACCTGCCCCGGGGCGTTGTCGTTCGCCGCGACGCAAACGTCGCCTTCGGCGGCTTCCGCGGCGATTTCACGGGCGATTTCAACGTTCGCGCCGATTAAAGCCGCCATGCCGCCTTTGCCCACGGGAACGGCTTCCTGCATCGCCTTGCCGCGCGTTCTGAGCAGGCGCGCCGCCGTCGTGATGTCGAACGCCCCCGCCGCGCACAGCGCCGAGTATTCGCCCAAGGAATGTCCCGCGGCGTATTTGAACGTTTCGGCAAGCGAGATTTTGCCTTCCTGCTGCAGGACGCGGACGACCGCCATGCTGACCGCCATCAAAGCGGGCTGGGCGTTTTGCGTCAGCATCAAATCCTGCGCGTCGCCGTCAAACATCATCGCGCTTAAATTTTCGTTCAAAGCGTCGTCGACCTCCAAAAAGACTTCGCGCGCGACCGTGAACGCGTCCGCCAAATCTTTGCCCATGCCGACGAATTGCGACCCTTGTCCGGGAAAAACCAGAGCTGAAGCCATCAAATTTTCTCCTTACCAGAAACAAATTGGAAAACAGAAAAGACCAACTTTTCCCCGTTTGTCAAGCATTGTTGAAAAAACGGCTGAAAATAAGGCTTTGCATCCTCTTTTTTTCGTTAATAAAAAAGTAACGCTTGCGTTTTTGAACGAAATTCGGGTAAATAGATGTCGGAAGTCGGCGCGGACGCGGCGGTCGCCAACCCGGTCAGGTTCGGAAGAAAGCAGCCGTAACGATTTTGCGGCGGGTCGCGTCCGATTTCCTTTAAAGATTTTCCCGCGGGGATTCCATGACTGATTCAGCTAACACCTACCGCGTTTTGGCGCGCAAGTACCGTCCCGCCACGTTCGCGGATTTGGTCGGACAGGAAGCCCTTGTCCGCACTTTGAAAAACGCCATCGAAACGGGTCGCGTCGCGCAGGCTTACATGCTGACGGGCATCCGCGGCGTGGGCAAAACGACGTCCGCGCGCATCATCGCCCGCGCTTTGAACTGCGTCGGTCCCGACGGCAAGGGCGGCATGACAACCGAACCCTGCGGCGTTTGCGAACATTGCCGCGCCATTGCGGAAGACCGCCACGTCGACGTCATCGAAATGAACGCGGCAAGCAACCGCGGCATCGACAACATTCGCGAAATCATCGAAACGACGCGCTACAATCCGACGTCCGCGCGCTTTAAAATCTACATCATCGACGAAGTGCACATGCTGACCAACGAAGCGTTCAACGCTTTGCTGAAAACGCTGGAAGAACCGCCCGAACGCGTCAAATTCATTTTCGCGACGACGGAAATCCGCAAAGTGCCGACGACCGTTCTGTCGCGCTGCCAGCGTTTCGATTTGCGCCGCGTCGAACCCGAGCTTTTGACCGTTCACTTCAAAAACATCGTGCAAAAGGAAAACGTCGAAGCCGAAGACGAGGCTTTGCGCCTGATTGCCAAAGCCGCCGACGGTTCGGTGCGCGACGGGCTGTCCCTGCTGGACCAAGCGATTGCCCACGGCGGCGGAAAAGTCACGGCGGAATTCGTGCGCGCGATGATTGGTTTGGCGGACAGGGCGGCGATTGTCGATTTGTTCGAAACATTGATGAAAGGCGACATTCACGCCGCTTTGGATTTGTTCAACCGTCAATACGCGTCAGGCGCCGACCCGATGATTGTCCTGCAAGACCTGTTGGATTTGACACATTGGATTACGCGCGTGAAAATCGCGCCCGAACTGGCGGACGATCCGTCCATGGCGCAAACCGAGCGCGACCGCTGCGCCGAGCTTGCCAAATCGCTGTCCATGGGCGTTCTGACCCGCGACTGGCAAATGCTGCTGAAAGGCGTCGGCGAAGTTCTGACCGCGCCGTCCGCGAAACAAGCCGCCGAAATGGTTTTGATTCGCTTGGCGTACGCCGCCGATTTGCCGTCCCCCGCCGATTTGGTGAAAGACATCAAAAACGCCCCCGCGCCCGCTTTTGCGCCGAGTCACTCTTCTACCCCCGTCGCATCGTCCGACTGGGGCGGCGTGCGCGCCGTCGCGGGCGGTTCTCCGATGCCGCAGGCGACACCCGCGCCGCAGGGAACGGTGATGTTCAACACCTTGGCGGACGTTGTGGCGTACGCGTACAAACAAAAGGAAATGCTCTTCGCCTACAACCTGCAAAACTGCGTCAGTCTGGTGTCGTTCGAGCAGGGCAAAATTGAATTCTACCCCATGGAAAACACGCCTGCGAACCTGGCGTCCGACATGGCTGAAAAGCTGAAAGCGTGGACGGGGCAAACATGGCTGATTTCCGTCGTCAACAAACAGGGCGGCAAGACATTGCTGCAGGAAGCGCAGGAAACCAAAGCGAACCTGCGCAAAACGATGTCGGCGAATCCTGTTGTTTCCGCGGTCATCATGGCTTTTCCGGGGGCGAAAATCGATTCGATTCGCGAACGGATTGACGAAAACGAAGAAACTTCCAATGCGGAGGATGAAGAATGAAAAACTTTGCCGACATTATGAAAAAAGCGCAGCAAATGCAGCAGAAAATGACCGATATGCAAAAAGAGCTTGAATCCGCCGAGGTCACAGGCGCGGCGGGCGCGGGCATGGTGCAGGTCGTCATGACGGGCGACGGCAAGGTGCGCAAAGTCAGCATCGACCCGTCCGTCGCGCAGGATACCGAAGTGTTGGAAGACCTGCTGGTCGTCGCAATCAACGACGCGCGGCAAAAAGCCGACGAACTGGTCGCGCAGAAAACCGATGCGATGAAAAGCGGCTTGAATCTGCCCTTTAAACTGCCGTTCTGATAAAATGTCCGAAATCGAAACGCTGATTCGTCTGTTTTCCCGTTTGCCGGGGTTCGGGACGCGTTCCGCGCGCCGCACGGTTCTGTATTTGATAAAACGGCGCGAATCGCAGCTGATTCCGCTGGAAAAAGCGATTCAAGACGTCATCGACACTGTGCAGGTTTGCCCGATTTGCGGCAATCTGGATTCGCAAAGCCCGTGCGCCGTCTGCGCCGACCCGCGCCGCGACGATTCGACGATTTGCGTCGTGCAGGATGTTGCGGATTTGTGGGCTATCGACCGTTCGGGCGCGTTCAAGGGGCGTTATCACGTTTTGGGCGGACTGTTGTCCGCGATTGACGGCACGGGTCCCGAAGAACTGCGCCTGCCCGCCCTTGAACGGCGGATTCGCGAAAACAACACGGCAGAGCTGATTTTGGCTTTGCCCGCCACCGTCGACGGGCAAACGACCGCGCATTACATCGCCGAACGGTTCAAGGATTTGCCGCTGAAAATCTCGTCATTGGCGCAGGGCATCCCCGTCGGCGGCGAATTGGACTATCTGGACGACGGCACAATCCAAACCGCGTTAAGGGCGCGGCGTTAAAGCGCGGTAACGCATTGGGCGAAAATGTCGCCCCGTTCCTCGAAATTCTTGTAAACCCCGTAGCTGGGCGCGGCGGGCGACAACAGCACCAAATCGCCCGCGTTGGCAGCTTTGGCGGCGGTTTCGACCGCGTTTGTCATATCGGTCGCTTCGACGGCAAAACCGCCTTTTTCCCGAATCATGCGCGCCAGACGTTCGCCCGTCGGCGGCAAAGTCACAACTTGAATGCCTTTGCGCACGACAAAGTCGGAAAGCTCTGTATAATCTTGCTTTCTGTCATACCCGCCCGCAATCAAAACGATTTTCGTTTCGGGAAACGACTTCAGCGCCGCCAGAGTCGATTCGGGCGTGGTCGCTATGCTGTCGTCCACGAAACGCAAGCCGTGCTTGACGGGCAGTTCCTGCAAACGGTGCGGCAAAGCGTGAAACGTTTTCAGCGCGTCTTCACACAAAAACAGGTCGCCGCCCGCCAGCTTGACAGCCGTCAAAGCCGCGCACACGTTCTTCAGATTGTGTTCGCCCTTCAAGTTGACGGCGGACGTTGCAAACAGCTTTTCGATGCCGTCGTAAAACAGCCCGTTTTCGATATGAATCGCATCGGGCGCGTCGAAATAAACGGCGTTTTGAGCGGCGGGCAGATAACGCGACAGCCGCGGGTCGTTCGCGTTCAAAATCACGGGCGCGCCGTCGGGACGAACACGCACGATGTTCAGCTTGTCCTGATAATAGCGTTCGTGCGTTCCGTGCCAGTCGATATGTTCGGGATACAGGTTCAAAACGACGCTGATGTCGAATCCCTGTTCCAAATCAGCCGCCTGATAGCTGGACACTTCCAAAACAAAAATGTCGAAGTCGTCGATTTTGTCGGCATACGAAATCGACGGAACGCCGATATTGCCGCACAAAGCAACCTTTTTGCCCTGTTCGCGCAGCAAATGCGCAATAAGGGACGAGGTCGTCGATTTGCCTTTCGTCCCCGTCACACCAATCAGCAAAGGCTTTTTCGGACTTAACCGCGCGGCTTGGATAAACAGATTCGTCGCGGTGGTAAAGATCGCGCCCGCCTGCTTCGCCGCCGCGATTTCGGGACGGTAGCGGCTGATTCCGGGGGATTTGACGACAACGCCCTGCAACGGTTCGGTCAGCGGGTCTTCAACGATTTTGACCGCGCAACCGCGCTTTTGCAAAAATTCGGCGCAGGCATTGCCCTCGCGCCCCGCGCCCCACACGGTAACGGGACTATTCTTCAAGCTTTCCAACAGCATTTTCGTATCCTTTCGGAATCAAGTGCGCGGATGAAAAGGAAAAAATCCTGTCTTTCATTTCCTTTTCCCGCGCGGCGTATTTTTCCATCACTAACGGCTTCAAAGCGGCGACAACGGCGTCCGATTCCCATTCGGGGCGGCGGCACAGCTGCAAAAACGCCCAAGCGGATTCGTCGATTTCCCCGACACATTCAAACGGCTTGAACGCGCTCAGCCCCAACAGCTGGCGGAAACCCTCGGTTTGTTCGGGTTCGTTCAAAGGGTTGCGGGCAAAAACGGCGGTAACGCGCTCTTTGCCCATAAACGGGGCAAGAGCCAAAAACACAAAGCGGCATTTGTCGCAATCCCCGCACCAGCGGTCAAGCCGTTTGGATTCGTCCAATCTGAACGCTTTGTTGCAGCTGGTGAAAACCGCATCGTATTTTTTGATTTCTGCAAATTTGCGGGCAATCGACAGTTCGGACAGCGGGCGCAAAAACGAAAAATAACGGAAATCGGGCAGAATGTCCGCCGTCAAGTCGGCAAAAGCGCGCTCGAATTCCAGCGATTTGCTCCATTGATGATTGACCGTGCGTCCGTTCAGCGTCGTGTTGCCGACGTTCGCCGACCGTTCGTTCGACATCGTGACGTCCGAAAAATCGTAAATCACCGCCGCCAGCATCAGAATAAAAGCGATAATCCCCGTCACGGGAACATGCCCGTTCAGCGCGCCCGCGTCGTTCAGCGCTTTCAAATTCGGCGAAATTTTGCGGACGACTTGAATCGATTCCTGTCCCGAAACCGCAATCGTATCCTTTATCGGACGCGGCAAGCCGACGGAAAACAGCACGGGTGAAATTCCCGCCGATTTCAGCGTTTCCAAAGTCACAATCGAATCCTTGCCGCCGCCGACGGGAACGATTGTCCGTTTTTTCAAACGGATTTCCGCCTGTTCGGGTGTGACATCGCCAAAGGGAAAATCAATGTGCGGTTCAACGCGGTTGCGATAGGAAAACTCGCCCAATCCCGATTGGTAGAACAGATTGAAAAAATCCGCTTCCTTTTTTGAAAGCGTCGTCGATTCAACGCCGATTCGTTCGGGAATGTACGCCTTGTAATAGCTGACTCCCGCCGCCAAGTGCAACAGGCGCAGGCACGCGTTTACCGCCGCGCGGCGTGTTTCGTTGAAAGCGGGCGCGCTCAAAAACGACACGGTTTCATCGAATTCGACAAAGTCGTCGAAACCGTAAACCAAATGCGCCGTCATCGCCGTTTCATCAAAGAAACAGCGTTTGAAACGGAAACTTTTTACCTGCGCCCTGTCGGGAAACATCCTTATCCCCTTTTGTTTTAAAGCGGGTATTATACACCGCTTGGCAAAAAAACAATGGCTTTTTTGACGAAAGGGCTTAATATGGCGCGTATGAAGAAAAAATTGCAGATTTTTGCCGCCGTTTTCGTCCTTGCCGCAGGGGGATTTTGCACCTTTGCCCGAAAACAGCCCGCACCGGAAATGACGCGCGGACTGACGGCTTACGAACAAGGCGATTACAAAACGGCTTTGCGGATGTTCCGCAATCAGGATTTGATGTCGAATCCCGAAGCTTCGTTCATTCTGGGCGCGATGTATTATGCGGGCAAAGGCGTTGCCCCCGACGAACGCCGCGCGTTTCTGTATTACGAAAAGGCGGCTTTGTTCAACTATGTTCCCGCGCAGACGACCCTTGCCGTTTTGTACGCGCAAAAAGGCGATTGGGACAAAGCTTACGCTTATGCCGAATCCGCCGCTTTGCAAAACGACGCCGAAGCGCAAATGCTGCTGGGCGGGTGGTACGAAAACGGACGCGGCGGACGCGCCGACACGCACAAAGCCGTCCGCTTTTATGAAATGGCGGCGAAAAACGGCGATTTGAACGCCAAAATGGCGTTGCTGCTGATTAACAAAAACGGCAGAATGGATTATGCGCCGAATGTTTTTGCGGCGGGGCGGTGGCAAAAAATCATCAAAAAACAAAAAACGCTGATGAAAAAGCTGGGCGAATGAAAACAATCCTGTTTTTGTCGGCTTTGCTGTTTTGTTTTCCCGCCGCTGCCGCCGAAGCGGAAAAAGACACCTTTGACGACGGCGCGAACGCTTTTGTCGCAGGCGATTACGACGAAGCCGAACGCATTCTGAAACTGCATGCCAAAGAACAGCCGAGCGCGGTTTACCTGCTGCGGCTGATTAAGGCTTTGCGCAAAGAAAAGAAAATCGACGCGCCGTCCTATTCCGTTTGGCTGGAACGCCTGTACAAAGGCGAAACCGACATGCTGGACAGACTGGGCATCGTTCCGCGTTACAAAGCCGACTTGTCGGGGATTTCGGGCAGTATGTACGTCAACACGCTTGTCGGCAACGCCAAGCGCGGCGACATTGCCGCAAAATACAGTCTGGCTTTGCTGTATCAGGAGGGCATCGGCGTCCCGCGCAACTTCACAGCCGCCGCCGAAAATTTCAAAGCCGCCGCCGAAAAAGGACATCTGAACGCGCTGAATTCCATTGGACTGTACACGCGGTTCGGCATCGGCGCAAAAGCCGACGAAGCAAAAGCGGAACAATACTTCAAGCAAGCCGTTTTACTGAACAACCCTTATGCCTTTTACAATCTGGCGCAGTATTATCTGGACAAGAAAGACTACGTTCAGGCGTTCATTTTGGCGGATGTCGGCCGCAATCACCTGAGCAAAACCGCCCCCCGCAAGGAAAACGTCCGTTTTTTGGAAATCGCCAAAAAAGCGCAAAAAAAACTGTCGCCTTTGCAAGCGGCGTACTTGACGCGTTTTCTGCCGTTCTGGCTGTCGGACGTTTTGACCAAAGACGATTTGAACGGCAGGATTTATCCCAAAAAGCTGCCTTTGCCGCCCGTTGACATGGTGCGCGAAACAACGTTTCTGTTTCCGCTGAAGCGCGACGCGTTCGACGGCAAATACAAAAAGTTTTTTCCTTTTATGCCCGCTTGGGCGCCGTTCGACATCGACCAGCCGTCCAATCCCGCTTTGGCGGGAAAAACGCCGCCCGCCCCCTTTCCCGAAAGCGACGAAGTCATCCGCGCGCTGTATTTCCGCGTCGCCAATCCGTCGACGATTCATCTGACGCTGGACAAACCCGAAAGCGCCATTCCCGTCATGACGGGCGACGTGTTCGAAATCATCGTTTACACAAAGCTGCACGAAACCGCCTCGACGCTGAAAGGCGCGCACAAGTACATCGACAACACCGACTACAAAATCGTTTTGGAAAGCGCGGACGACGCCTTGATTACCGACTACAAACCCGTTTTGACGCCGTTGTCGATTGAAACCCGCGATTCTGAAACGTGGCTGAGTCAGGTTTTCGAAGCCAAAAAGCCAGGAATCGCCAAAATCCGCTTCATCCCGACAGCCGAAAACGGATTCGCGCACACTTTGACGGTTTCTATATCGGACGGAAAGCTACCGCAATAAAGCCCGAATTTCGGACGGCGTTACGATTTGCGGCAAAATCACGGGCTTTTCGGCGTTCGGCGCATAATACACATACAGCGGAATACCGCCGCGCCCGAAACTTTCGATTGCCGCTGTGATGTTGTCGTCGCGCGTCGTCCAATCCCCGAAAAACGCCGCGACGCCTTTTTCTTTGAACGCTTCAACCGTATCGGCGGCGGCGAACGTCGTTTTGTCGTTGACCAAACACGTCAAACACCATTTCGCCGAAAATTTCAAAAACACGGGGAAACCCTGTTTGCGGAAATTTTCAACCTCGTCCGCCCGATATTCCATCCATTCGATTTTGTCCGCCGCAGCTTCCCGCTTGGGCGAAACAGCCGTCAAAGCGTATCCGATGCCCAAAACCGTCAAAGCGACCGCAAAGCCCGCCCACAGCTTGAATTTCGGCGCGCTTTGCGCCACACCGCACAGCCATGTCGCGAAAGCAACCGAAATCAGGCAGGTCAGCGCCCACGCCAGCGCCACGGACCCCTCCTGCGCCGCCAGCACCCACAACAGCCACGCCGCCGCGCCGAACAGCGGAAAAGCCAGAAAACGGCGGAACAGCATTAGCCACGCCCCCGGTTTGGGCAAAAACTTCGCGGTTTGCGGGAAAAATCCCAAAACAAGGAACGGCACCGCCAATCCGACCCCCATCATCAGCAAAACCGCCATGGTCACGGGCGCGGGGTTCATCAGCCCGTATCCCAAAGCCACCCCCATAAACGGCGCGGCGCAGGGACTGGCGACGAACACCGCCAAAATTCCCGTCCCGAAGTGTCCCAATCCGTGCTTGAAATTCATGCCGAATCCCGACAAAGCTTCGCCCACGGTAACCATGTCGGAAAACAGCAAGCCTAAAAAGAACATAAACAGGCTTAAAAACAGCACGAACGGCGGATATTGCAGCTGGAATCCCCAGCCCAGCTCCGCCCCCGCTTTGCGCAAAGCGACCAAAAACGCGCCGATGACGGCAAAAGACGCCAGAACCCCCGCCGTATACAGCAGAGATTCGCGTTTCATCTGGGCTTTGTCCGTTTTTGCGGACAATAGACTGAACGCTTTCAGCGATAAAACGGGGAACACGCACGGCATCAGATTCAGCAAAAATCCGCCCAGCAAAGCGAACAACAGCGCGCTTAAAAATTCGCGCCAGACAAAAGTTTCAAACACGGGCAAAGGTTCCGCCGTGCGTTCGGCGGCGACCTCGAACGCCGCCGTTTTGTCCCCCAAGCCGTTATAAAAAACAACCGTTCCCGTCAACTTTTCGGGACTTTCGAAATCTTCGGGCAAGGCTTTTGTCAAAAACAAAAACGCGTCGCCGTCTTTGGTTTTCAGCGTTTGGAGCGCGTTGTGCATCAGCACTTTGCCGCTGTCGGGGAAAAAATAGGCGTTTTCGGCTTTGGCGGGTTTGGGCAGACGCAAAACCAGCCCGCCGTTCGTTTCGTAAAAAACGCCTTCTTGCTGCGGCTGTGCCAATTCATTCAAAACTGCCGTCAATTCCGCGTTTTCATCCCCCTCGATTCCCGCTGTGACAAACGCCGTCGGCTCCGCCTGCATCGGAACGCACACGTCTTTGCACGCCAGCCATGTCGCTTTGGCTTTGATTTGCAGAATCTCGCCCGTTTTCAGTTGTTCGGGGGCTTTGATTTTAATCGGAAAATACGCCTGTCCGTGATAGCCGTATTCCGTCAGCGTGCCGACGGAAAATTTTTCGGGCACCGTCCACAGCCGTCCCGTTTCGGAAAAACCGTCGGGCAAAGTCAGTTTTGTTTCCGTCGGCTCGCCCGCATCCCCCGCGTTTTTCCAGTAAACGTGCCAGCCGTCGGGCATTGTCAGTTTCAAAGCGGCGACCAATTCGCCCGCGGGCAAAACACCTTCCTTTTGCGTGATTAAATCCGCCTGAATCGACGCCTGAGCGGACGCTTTAAAGGCAAACAACACCGAAAATAAACAAAAAACAGATAAAAGCCGTTTCATTTTTCGCTCTTTTAGCTTAGAATCCACAAAAGGCGGCGTCTGTCGCCGATTGTTTTACATTATTTAAGGATATGGGTTCGTGTTCAAGGTATTTCTTTTCTCGTTGCCGTTTTTTGTTCAAAGCGCCGCCGCCGTCGCTCAGACAAACCTGCAGGATTCGTCGGAAGCCATGCTGTCGAAATACATCAATGCCGCCGCCGTTTGCGCAAAAATGACCGACCCCGCCGCTTTGTACGAACGCGGAAAAATGCTGCTGGAAGACAACGCAGAAGAATCCTACATCGCCGCCGCCGACTGCTTTACGTCCGCCGCCATGCGCAACCATACGGACGCGCAAATCGAATTGGGGCAACTGTACGAATCGGGCAAAGGCGTGCCGTTCAGCAACATCTTTGCGTACAAATGGTTCCAAACCGCCGTTCTGCTGGGCAACGAAAAAGCCATTCCGTTCCGCAACTCCATTGAAACCAAAATGAATCTGGACGAAATTTCAATGGCGAATCCTTTGATTCAAAGCACGCTGCAGCTGATTGAAATGTACGACGCCCACCGGCAGAAAGAAATCGAACAATACGAAAAGGACGTTGAACAGGAATACCGCGATTTCGGCGTCGATGTGTCGGAATTCAAAAACGAAGTCGAAGAAAAAGCGCCGCAAAGCGCGGGAAACCCCTTGATTGACGCGCTTATCCGCGACCAAGCCGAACGCGAAGCCGCCGCCAAGAAAGCCGCCGAACAAAAGGCGCGCGAGGAAGCCAAAGCCGCCGCGAAAGCCGCCAAAGACTAATCGTCGTATGCGCCGCGGCGTCCGATTTGGACGTCGCGGTTGACGTTGACGCACTCAATCAATCCGAACGAAAACATCAGCGTCAGCATCACCGTGCCACCATATGAAATCATCGGCAAAGGCACGCCCACGACGGGCAGCAGTCCCATTACCATCGCGATATTGATGAAAACGTACAAAAACAGGTTTGCCGACAACCCCAACGCCAATATCCGCCCGAAAAAGCTGGTGGAACGGAACGCAATCAGGCATCCGTAAAAAATCAAAGCCAAGTACAGCATCAGCAGCGAAACGGAACCGACCAAACCGAACTCTTCCGCCAAAACGGTAAAGATGAAGTCCGTCTGCTTTTCGGGCAGAAAGTTTAAGCGGCTTTGCGTTCCCTGCAAAAATCCCTTGCCGAAAATACCGCCCGAACCGAGCGTGATTTTGGATTGCAGAATATGGTATCCTTTGCCCAGCGGGTCGCGTTCGGGGTCAAGGAACGTGTAAACGCGCTCCTTTTGATAATCGTGCAGGAACCGCCAGCCAATCGGCAACGACAACAGCCCCAAAAAGCCCACAACGCCGAATTTCCATATCTGGACGCCGACCAGAAAAAACAAAACGACCGCCCCCGACGCCATTAAAACCGCCGTTCCCAAATCGGGCTGTTTCAACACCAGCGCAACGGGCAGCAGCACCATCAAAGTCGGCGCGACAATATACGACATGCTTTGCGCATCCTGCAAAGACCCGCCGTGAAAATACCGCGACAGTGCCAAAATCAGCGCGATTTTCATCAATTCGGACGGCTGAACTTTGATAAATCCCAGATTCAGCCACCGCTGCGCCCCCATTGCATCGTGCCCGAAAAATTCGACGATGAACAGCATAATCACGGCGACGGTGTAAAAAGCATAGGCGTATTTCAGCCAAAAGCGCAAATTCGTCATTCCGACGACAATCATCACGCAGAATCCCAAACAAAAGCGGACAAACTGTTTGGACGCCCACGGATTCCAACTGCCGTTCGCGGCGGCGTACAAAACCACCAATCCCGTTGCGGCAACCATGCAAATCAGAAAAACATAAAACCAGCTGAGCCGCAAAAAGCGGTCTTTCAGCGTCATTTCCGTCCGATTGAAGCGAAAAGAGGACAATTTCATTTGTTTCCTCCCGAAGAAATGATGGTTTTATGCGGTTTGACGGGCGGTTTCGCGGCGGGGTCAAGCTTCAGCGCGGCGCGCATAATGTCGCGCGCAATCGGCGCCGCGGACGTCGAACCGCCGCCGCCGTGTTCAATCACAACCGCCAAAGCATAGCGCGGATTGTCCGTCGGTCCGAATGTTACGAACAATGCGTGGTTTCTGTCCTCCCACGGCAAATCTTCCTGCCGTTTCAATCCCTGTTCGCGTTCTTTCATGGAAATGCGCTTGACCTGCGTTGTGCCCGTTTTGCCCGCAATCAGCTTGCCGTCAACGTCGACATGCGCCCATTTCGCCGTACCTTTGGGATTATTGACGACTTCGAACATTCCGTCGCGCATCAGCTGCAAATAGTTTTTCGAGATATTCAGATACTCGCCCTGCGTCGCGTTCGGATTTCTGTTTTCGGGAACAATCAGCGTCGGTTTGACTTTAATGCCGTCGTTCGCCAAAGCCGCGACCATGACCGCCAGCTGCAAGGGCGTCGCCAAAATCGCCCCCTGACCGATGCCGACGTTGTAGGTGTCGCCCTGCAGCCATTGTTCGCCCAGCACCATTTCTTTCCAATGGCGGGTTGGCATCAGTCCTGCTTTTTCCCCCGGCAGATTGATGCCCGTCAAAGACCCGAATCCGAATTTTTTCGCCATTGCCGCAATCTTGTCGATGCCCGTGCGCCGCGCGATTTCATAAAAGTAAATGTCGCATGAATGCATCAGCGCTTCTTTCAGATTCAATTCGCCGTGTCCGCCGCCTTTCCAACAATGAAAGCGGTGGTTGCCCATCATGGTATAGCCGCGGCAGTCGATTTTTGTATCGGGACGGATGACGCCCGCTTCCAGCGCCGCCAGCGCCACCACCATTTTAAACGTCGAACCGGGGGAATACAGCCCGCCCAACGCTTTGTTCATCAACGGTTTTTTGTCGTTGTTCGACAGGGCTTTCCATTCTTCGGGCGTCAAGCCGCGGTTGAACGCATTCGGGTCGAAAGCGGGCGTCGACGCCATCATCAGCACTTCACCCGTGTAAATATCCAGCAAAACCGCGCTGCCGCTGTGACCTTTCATTTTTTTGTAAGCGATTTCCTGCAGCCGCTCGTCAATGGTCAAAGGCAGCGATTTTCCCGCCGCCCCTTCGTCGCGTTCGATTTCGCGAATCACGCGCCCGACGGCGTTGACTTCGACACGCTGGGCACCCTCTTTGCCGCACAGTTCGGTGTTGTACTGCAGTTCAATGCCCGCTTTGCCGATGCGGAATCCCGGCAGTTTCCACAAAGGATTGCTGCTGTTTGCGATTTCCTGTTCGGACACGACGCCGACATAGCCCAAAACATGGGCGTTTTCCTCATGACAGGGGTAATAGCGGCTCAGTCCCTCGTCAATGATAATCCCCGGCAAATCGGGCGCGTTCAGCTGAATCGCCGCCATATCTTCCCAAGACAGGTTTTCGCGGACGGTTACGGGCGTAAAGTCGCGGGAACGGCGAACTTCGCGGCGGATGCGCTGAATTTCGTTGTCGGTCAGCGGCAGGATTTTGTTCAGCGCTTCCAATGTCGCGTTCAAATTGCCCTCGGTCTGTTCGGAAATCACCAAAGCGCGGAAGTTTTGGTTGTTGTCCGCCAGCACTTTGCCGAATCTGTCGTAAATCAGCCCGCGCGGCGGGGCAAGCAGGCGCGTGCTGATGCGGTTTTCCTCCGCCAGCGTTTTGTAACGGTCGGATTCCAAAACCTGCAGCCAGTACATCCGCCCCAGCAGAATCGACGACAAAAACAGCTCTCCGCCCGCAACCATAGCGGCGCGGCGCGTCAACATTTTGCCTTTGTCACCGTCACGCGTTATCATTTTCTTTGTCCAACAGGTACAGATGCAGTTTTGCGCACGGAAAAACCAGCAGCGGATAAACGATTGTCAGCAAAAACCAGCTTAACAGCGCAATGCCGACGGGCGTAAACGCCGCATAGTTAATCGAAACGAACAGCCACTTCAAAAAATAAGCCGCCAGCGACAGCACCGCGAATCCGAACCAAACAAAACCGAACGGCTTTCCGTTCAAAAAACGGCGCTGGGAATCGGCAAGCAAATAAAACACGGTAAAAACAAACGTGTTGACCCCCAGCGGCGTACTGTCCAGCAAATCCAGCGCCAGCCCAAACAAAAACGCGCAAATAATCGAAAAACTGTACGACCTGTATATCGCCCAATAAAAAATCGGAATCAGCGTCATGGCGGGACGGACGGACGAATACCCCGGCAAATACGTCGGCGCGACGGAAAACAGCAAAATCAGCGCAGTCAGCAATTTCGGCGATTCAACCCAAAACCGTTCGACCAGCGATTGCACAAAAGTTTGTTTTACGGCAAAACTGTTTCGCATTTCGGATCCGCAATCAGTCCCGACAGACCATAATCGACGATACGCACCACTTCCAAGTGGTTTCTGTTGACAAAAGGACGGACTTTGACCACGCCGTCGTTGACGGAAATCACCGTTCCGACGGGCAATCCCGCGGGATACACCCCTGCCAGCCCCGACGTTGCAATTCTGTCGCCGACGGACACGCGAACATTGTTCGGGAAAGAAATCAGCTGCGGATATTCGGTATTGTCCCCCGCCAAAATCGCGGGAACGTCAATCGGTTCGATTTTCACGGGCACGCGCGAGTTGATGTCCGTAATCAACAAAATCCGCGCCGCGTTTACGCCGACGGACGCAATCCGACCGACCAGCCCGTCGCCCGTCAAAACGACGTTGCCTTTTTCGATTTCCTGTTTCGCCCCGACAAAAGCAATCAAAGACTGCGCAAACGAATTTCCCGTGTCGGCAATGACGCGCGACGAAATCGACACGGCTTCGGGGGGCGGGACATAGTTCAGCAAACCGCTCAGATACGCGTTTTCCTTGCGCAGTCTTTCCGTTTCCAGCTTTATCAGATTCAACCGCTGATTTTCGTCGCGCAAACGGTTGTTTTCCTGACGGATGGAAACCAATTCATGGATGTTCTGTATAAAGCCCGATACGGTTTCGGCAGGCTTCGACAGCAAAGCCAAAACGGGCGTCGTAATGTCGTTGAACAAAATACGCCCTTTTTCGACCAGAATCGTATCGGCTTTGCCCAACAGCATCAGCCCGAACGCCGCCATGACCAAAGCCAGCAAACCGAAACGCTGCAGTTTCGATTTCAGCTGATACAGCGATGTCGTGCCGCTCTGTTTTGCCATGACTTAATCCCTAAATCGGATTAGTACATGGTGGACAGGATGTTGTGCAGCTTTTTGATTTCTTCCAAAGCGCGACCCGTGCCCATGGCAACGCAAGTCAGCGGGTCTTCCGCAATCGAAACGGGCAATCCCGTCGATTTGCGCAATACACGGTCAAGGTTCGCCAGCAGCGCGCCGCCGCCCGTCAAAACAATGCCTTTGTCCACAATATCCGCCGCCAGTTCGGGCGCGGTGTGTTCCAAAGCCACTTTGACGGCTTCGACGATTTGGCTGATGGGTTCGGCAAGGCTTTCAGCGATTTGACGTTCGGAAATCGTCAGTTCTTTCGGCACGCCGTTCATCAAATCGCGCCCTTTGATTTCCATGGTGCGGCCTTCGCCCTGTTCCGGCGGGCAAGCGGAGCCGATGGCTTTTTTGATGCGTTCGGCGGAACCTTCGCCGACCAGCAAATTGTGGTTGCGGCGGATGTAGGAAATAATGGCTTCGTCCATTTTGTCGCCGCCGACGCGCACGGAACGCGCAAACACGATGTCGCCCAACGCCAGAACCGCGACTTCGGTCGTGCCGCCGCCGATGTCGACAACCATAGAACCCGTCGGTTCGGTTACGGGCAGTCCCGCGCCGATAGCCGCCGCCATGGGTTCCTGAATCAGATAAACTTTGCGCGCCCCCGCCGCTTCCGCGGATTCCTGAATGGCGCGCTGTTCAACGGCGGTAGAGCCCGACGGAACGCAGATGATAATCATCGGGGAAACAAAGTTGCGGCGGTTGTGCGCTTTGTAAATGAAGTGTTTAATCATTTCTTCGGCGACTTCGAAATCCGCAATGACGCCGTCGCGCAAAGGACGGACAGCGCGGATGGAGCCGGGGGTGCGTCCCAGCATTTGCTTGGCTTCGTCGCCGACAGCCAAAACCTGCTTTTTCCCTTTGTTTTCGGAAATCGCGACCACGGACGGTTCGTTCAGAACGATGCCGCGCCCTTTAACATAAACCAAAGTGTTTGCGGTCCCAAGGTCGATGGCCATATCCGCGGACAGCCAGCCGGTCAGCTTTGAAAGCATTGTGCCCCCTTAAATTCTAAAGTTTCATCCCGATTCGCACCCGTCGGAACGGCGGATGCCTTTGCGTTAATTTAGCCCAAGAAGTGTAAAACGTTGGTTAATATATCATCCGTTTTCTGATTTAATACAACAAAATCCGCGTGAAATCTACGGCTAAACCACGTTATTTGTCTTTTTGCGTAGTTGCGGGTCATCTGCTGCGCGTGTTCGACGGCTTGAGCTTTGAAAATTTCGCCGTTGAGCATCGCCGCGATTTCCGCAACGCCGATGGCTTTCATTATCAAGGAATCCCGCGGCGGATGCCTGGCAAGCAGCGTTTCGACCTCCGCCACCGCCGCGCCGTTCATCATCCGCAAAAACCGTTCGTTGCAGCGATTGTAAAGCTCGGCGCGGTCGGGATTCAAAAAAATCGACCAAAAACGGGCATCGACCTGCTTTTGATACGGCTTTTTCTGCCAAACCGTAATGCTTTCGCCCGTTTGTTCCAGCACTTCCGCCGCGCGGACAATTCTTTGCGGGTCGGTAAAGGCGAAAGTCGGATCTTTTTCCCGAAAAGCGGCGGCGAATTTTTCAAAACCGATTTTTTCGATTTCCCCGCGGATTTTCGCGCGGATTTCTGGTGCGGTTTCGGGAACGGGCGATATGCCGTCCGTCAGCGTTTGAAAATAAAGCCCCGTGCCGCCGACGACAATCGGCGTTTTCCCGCTTTGCCAAACGCGTTTTAGTTCCGCTTTTGCCGCCTGCACCCACTTGACGGCGGAAAAAGACGCGTCGGGCGGCAAAAATCCGTATAAACGGTGAGGAATGCCCCTCATCTCCTCCGCCGTCGGGCGGGCGGTCAAAGTCGGCACGTCCGCGTACACCTGCATACTGTCGGCGTTGACAACAACTCCGCCGATTTTTTCCGCCAGTTCCAACGCCAAACCCGATTTTCCCGACGCCGTCGCCCCTGCGACAAGAATCGCTTTTTTTTCGGACGAATTTGCGCTACAACAAGCATTATCGTTTTCACAGGAGTATGTCATGCCTTTGTTCCGTCCCTTTAAAGCCGTCCGTCCCGTTCCCGCCTTCGCGCAGGAAGTCGCCGCGCCCCCTTACGACGTTTTGAACGCCGAGGAAGCCCGCCAAAAGGCTAACGGAAAACCGTACTCTTTTCTACATATTTCTAAGGCGGAAATCGATTTGCCCGAAAACACCGACCCGTATTCGCCCGCCGTTTACGCCAAATCCGCCGAAAATTACCGCGCTTTGCTGGAAAAAGGCGTCTTGAAGCAGGATGAAAAGCCCTGCTATTACGTTTACCGTGCGATTATGGGCGACCACGTCCAAACGGGACTGGCGGTCGCGGCAAGCGTTGCCGAATACGATAAAAACCGCATCCGCCGCCACGAATTCACCCGCATCGACAAAGAGGACGACCGCGTGCGTCAAATCGACGCTTTGAACGCACAAACGGGTCCCGCTTTGCTGGCGTACAGACAAATTCCCGAAATCGACGCGATTATCAAAAAAACGGTTAAAGCCGCCCCCGCTTACGAAATCACGGGCGACAACGCCATTCGCCACGCTTTGTGGGTGATTGACGACGACGCGGACATCGCCGCGATTACTGCCGCTTTCGACAAACAGGACGTCGTTTACATCGCCGACGGGCATCACCGTTCCGCCGCCGCGTCCCGCGTTGCGAAAGCCCGCGCCAAAGCCAATCCGAACCACACGGGAAACGAAGATTACAATTACTTTTTGGCGGTGGCTTTTCCGATTTCCGAAATGAAAATTCTGGATTACAATCGCGTTGTCAAAGACTTGAACGGATTAACCGTGCAAAAGTTTTTGGAAAGCTTAAAGGAAAGCTTTACGGTTTCTTTGGTTAATCAAGCAAAACCGTCCGAAAAAGGAATGTTCGGCATGTATCTGGCGGGGCAGTGGTACGAACTGAAAACCAAGCATGCCGCACCCGCCGATCCCGTCAAAGCGCTGGACGTCAGCATCCTGTCCGATTTGGTATTGACGCCGCTGTTGGGAATCAAAGACCCGCGCACCGACAAACGCATCGACTTTGTCGGCGGCATGCGCGGGTTGAAAGAACTGAAAAAGCGCGTGGACAGCGGGGAAATGGCTGTCGCGTTCGCGCTTTATCCGACGCAGATGACGGAATTGACCGCCGTTGCGGATTCGGGACAGGTCATGCCCCCGAAATCGACATGGTTTGAACCGAAGCTGGTTGACGGACTGGTGTCCAATCCGATTTAGTCTTTTTTCAGCAGACCTGAATCGACGGCTTTGAGCATCACGGCAATATCGCGCCATTTTTCGACGGGATTTTCGGCGTCGTCCAAAACGTCGATGCCCTTTTCGCGGCAATAGGCGATTGTCGCGGATTCGTCGGCGTCAAAGACTTCCTGCCACAATTTTTCGTATTCGGGCTGCGTGTAATCGGGGGACGCCCCGAACAAACGCGTAACAACGTCTTCGGCGACCACATCGGGATTTTCAGCCAAATCCGCTTTGGTCGGAACATAATCAACGGCGCGAATGACGGTTTGTGTTTGCATTTTTTTCTCCTTCAGTCATATTACATTGTATTGTAATCATTTTTGAAACTCGGTTAAAGGAAAAAACAATGATTCCCCGTTACTCGCGCCCCGAAATGGCAAAAATCTGGTCGGACGAAAACAAATTCCAAACATGGTTCGAAATCGAAGCGTGCGCGTGCGAAGCCCTTGCGAAGCTTGGAAAAATCCCGCAAAAAGCCGTCGACGACATCCGCGCCAAGGGCAAATTCGACCCCAAACGCATTGACGAAATTGAAGCCGAAGTCAAACACGACGTCATCGCTTTTCTGACCAACGTCGGCGAAAACGTCGGCGAAAGCGCGCGTTATATGCACCAAGGCATGACGTCTTCGGACGTTTTGGACACGTCGTTCAACATGCGCCTGACCCAATCGGTTGACATTCTGCTCAAAGACATGGACAGACTGCTGGCGGCTTTGAAAAAACGCGCCGAGGAACACAAATTCACGCTTTGCATCGGGCGCAGTCACGGCATCCACGCCGAACCGACGACTTTCGGGTTGAAAATGCTGGGTTTTTACGCCGAATTCAAACGCAACAAGCACCGCTTGGAACTGGCGCGCAAGGAAGTTTCGACTTGCGCGATTTCGGGCGCGGTCGGCACGTTCGCGACCATTGACCCGCGCGTCGAGCAATATGTCGCGGACAAACTGGGATTGACCCCCGAACCCGTTTCGACCCAAGTCATCCCCCGCGACCGCTACGCCGTTTTGTTCGCGACCGTCGGCGTCGTCGCGTCGTCGATTGAACGCTTGGCGATTGAAATCCGCCACTTGCAGCGCACAGAAGTCCGCGAAGCCGAAGAATACTTTTCCGCGGGACAAAAAGGATCGTCCGCCATGCCGCACAAACGCAACCCCGTGTTGTCGGAAAATCTGACGGGATTGGCGCGGCTGTTGCGTTCCTATACGATTCCCGCAATGGAAAACGTCGCTTTGTGGCACGAACGCGACATTTCGCATTCGTCGAACGAACGCATCATCGCCCCCGACGCGATGATAGGGCTGGATTTCTGCCTGAACCGCTTGGCGGGCATCATTGAAAAGCTGCTGGTTTACCCCGAAAACATGATGAACAATCTGAACCGCTTGAAGGGGTTGATTTTCTCGCAACGCGTCATGCTGGCTTTGGTCGATTTGGGGCTGAAGCGCGAAGACGCGTACAAGCTGACGCAAAGAAACGCGATGAAAGTTTGGGCGAACGAAGGAACGTTCAAGGATTTGCTGGAATCCGATGCGGACGTGATGAAAGTCATCACCAAGGAACAGTTGGAATCCCTGTTCGATTTGAACTTCTACACCGCGCAAATCGATTTCATTTTCAAAAAAGTGTTCGGATAAAAAATCCTTATGCAACGTTTGACAAAAAACGACTTTGACGCTTTGTTTTCCTTGATGGAAAAAAGCTTTCCCGCCGACGAATACCGCAGTCGCGCGGAACAGCAAGCTTTGTTTGCCGATTCCGACTATGCGGTATACGGACTGAAAGACGGAACGGCGATAAAAGCGTTCATTTCGACATGGCGGTTCGACGATTTCGTGTTTATCGAACACTTTGCGGTCAATCCCGCTTTCCGCAACAACGGCATCGGCGGAAAAATGCTGAAAGATTTGGTCGAAAAACTGGGAAAACCCGTTTGTTTGGAAGTCGACCCGCCCAATACGGACATAGCGCGGCGGCGTATCGGATTTTACGAACGGAACGGTTTTTTCCTGAACACCTACCCGTATGAACAGCCGCCTATGTCGCGCGGCAAAAAAGCCGTCGCCATGCACGTTATGACTTCGGGCAAAGCCGCAAGCGAACAGAGATTTCAAAAAATAAAAACCGCGCTGTACAGAAAAGTTTACCGCATCGGCTAATTTCAGGTCAAAACACGACCGTCAGCATCATTTTAAAGCGTTCTTTGCCTTTGACGGCGTGGGGGTGATGCGCGGGCATGACGATGCTTTCGCCCGCGTTCAGTTCGAAATCTTTGCCGTCAATGGTTAAAATGCCGACGCCGTCCAGACACGTCACAAACGCATCGCCGTCGGATTGGTGCGTGCTGATTTCCTCGCCCGCTTCAAAAGCGAATAGGGTAATGCTGACGGCGCTGTTTTGCACCAGCGTTTTGCTGACAATCTGTCCCGCTTGATAGTCCACTTGGTCTTTCAGCGTCAAAACGCGCGCTTTCGCGATGTTTTTCAAAGGTTCCATTTGCCCTCTCTTTCTTGTGGAAAGATACCCGTTTTTGCCTCAAACGTCCATATAGACGAACGCTTTGTTTGGTGCCGACAAATCCTGAGATTGCTTCACCCGCTATGCGGCAGTCCCGCGCAAGCAATGGCACTTGTGCTCCCCATATTCGTCATCGCGAAGCCCTTTAGGGCTGTGGCGATCCATTTGCAAAATGCCAGCCTCAAATGCGGAGTCAATGGATTGCTTCGCCCGCCAAGGCGGACTCGCAATGACGATTTTGTTATGTTTTTTTGTACCGACCAATTCCCGGATTGCCGTGTCGCAAGTTCGAGCTTAATCACGCCACGGTGTCGACATGTTCCGCGGGCGCATCCGCGCGGGGGCCGCCTTTGGTCACCACGACAACGGCTTCGCGTAGCACGCGGTCGCCGCCGATCATGTAGCCTTTCTGCCATTCCTGAATAATCGTTCCCGTCGGTTTGGTCGGGTCGTCGATTTCCTGCACGACTTTGTGCTTGTTCGGGTCGAACACCAGACCGACGCTTTCGATTGCCGTGACGCCGTTCTTTTCCAAAGCTTGCGTCAAATCCTTTTGCGTCAAATCAAGCCCTATCATCAGATTTTTGATTTGTTCGTTTTCGCGTTCGGATTCGGGCAAAGCCGCCATCGCGCGCGTCAAATTGTCGCCGACGGGCAGCAAATCCTTGGCGAACGATGAAACCGCGAATTTGGAACGATTTTCCAGCTCTTTTTGCGTGCGGCGGCGCAGATTTTCCATTTCGGCTTCCGCACGAACGTAAAGGTCTTTGAATTTGGCGACTTCCGCTTTCAGCGCTTCCAATTCGGCATTGGCTTCCTCTTGTTTTTGTTCGGGCGTTTCTTCCTCGACAACTGGAAGCTGTTCGTCGTTTTCCATGGATTCTTCAAAATGTTCGTGATGTTTTTTGTGTGTCATAACGTTATCCTATCAACTTGCTTACCACTCTTGACGTATAATCCACCAAGGGAATGATTCTGGCATAATTCATGCGCGTCGGACCGATGATGCCCACCGCTCCGACGATTTTTTCGCTGCCGTCGCGATAAGGCGCGGTTATCATCGAACAGCCCGAAAGCGCAAACAGCGAATTTTCCGCCCCAATGTAAATCTGGATGCCGTTTGCCGTTTGCGTCAAATCCAACAGTTTCGCCATGCTTTCCTGCGCTTCCAGCACGCCGAAAAGACTGCGCACGCGTTCCAAATCGTCCAAAGCTTGAATGTTGTCCAGCAGGTTCGCCTGCCCTTTGACGATAAGGACGCTTTTTTTGCCGCCGCCCCACGCCGCCAAACCTTGCGATACCAACCGTTCGGCGGATTCGTTCAGTTGCGCTTTGCGGTCGCTGATTTCGGCTTTGATGATGGCGGACGCTTCCTCCACCGTTTTGCCCTGCATGCGGCGGTTCAAATAGTTGGTCGCTTCGGTCAATGACGACGGCAAAGTTCCCAACGGAATATCGATGATTCGGTTTTCCACCGCGCCGTTCGCGGTTACCAGCACCACCAAAGCCCGCCCCGCGCTTAAAGGAACAAACTCGATATGCTTCAGCGGTGCGTCCAGCTTCGGCGCAATGACAACACCTGCGCATTTGGACAATCCCGACAACGTGGCGGAAGCTTGGGACAGCATGTTTTCCAAACTGTCGCCCGCGGTTTTGCAGTGCGCTTCAATGGCGTGACGTTCCGCGGGGTCGAGCGACCCGATTTCCAGCAGCCCCTCGACAAACAGCTTCAACCCCTTTTCGGTCGGAATCCGTCCCGCCGAGGTATGGGGCGACGTCAGCAGTCCCGCTTCCTCCAAATCCGCCATAACGGCGCGAATCGATGCCGAGGACAGCGGAAAATCCAACAATCCCGCCAGAGTCTTCGACCCAACGGGTTCGCCTTTTTCCAAATAAGCGTCCACCAGCGACCTGAAAATGTCGCGGGAACGCTGATTTAATTCACTCAGCATTGATATTTTCTTACTCATAATCGATAAATGTAGTAATCATAAGGTCAAACGTCAACCGTTCAACGCTTAAAGGAGATTAAAAATTATGGAACGCCCGTCCAAAAGAAAATTTGACGAACTCAGAAAAATCGTCATTGAACCGAACATCAACAAACACGCCGAGGGGTCTTGCCTGATTAAATGCGGCGACACGCACGTCATTTGCACCGCGACGGTCGAGGACAAAGTCCCGATGTGGATGCGCAATTCGGGGCGCGGCTGGGTCACCGCCGAATACGGCATGATTCCCCGCGCCACGGGAACACGCACCGACCGCGAAGCCAAAAAAGGGCAGTCGGGACGCACCGAAGAAATCCAACGCCTGATCGGACGGGCTTTGCGTTCCGTCGTCGATTTGAAAGCAATGGGTGAAATCTGCATCAAAATCGACTGCGACGTCATTCAAGCCGACGGCGGCACGCGCACCGCGTCGATTACGGGCGGCTTTGTCGCCCTGCATCTGGCTTTGCAGAAACTGCGGGAACGCCGGCGCTTTTACACTTTGCCGCTGTTCGACACCGTTTCGGCGATTTCGTGCGGCATTTACGAAGAAACGCCGATTCTGGATTTGGATTATATCGAAGATTCCAACGCCGAAACCGATTCCAACTTTGTCATTACGGGCAAAGGCGGCATCGTCGAAATCCAAGGCACGGCGGAAAGAAAGCCGTTTTCGCTTGACCAATTCCACGAATTGTACGCTCTGGCGTTGAAAGGCACGACCGAAATCGCCCGCATCCAGCACGAAGCTTTGGGGGAATAAATGCGCAAACTGATTGAAAAAGAGGTTGTTCTGGCAACCCATAACCAAGGCAAAGTCCGCGAACTGCAAGCGATGCTTGCCCCTTATGGCATTAAGGTTCTGTCCGCCGACGATTTGCACCTGTCCGAACCCGAAGAAACGGGCGATACGTTCGTTGCGAATGCGAAACTAAAGGCGGAATCTGCGGCGTTGAAAGCGAAAATGCCCGCCCTTGCCGACGATTCTGGACTGTGCGTTCACGCGCTCGGCAACCGTCCGGGGATTTATTCCGCGCGCTATAACGAACCCAAAAAGAACGGCTTTGCGTATGCGATGGACTGCTTGAACAAAGAATTGGGCGACGCCGCCGACCGTTCGGCGCATTTTGCCTGCGCGATTGCGATTGCGTGGCCCGACGGGCACACCGAAACATTCGAGGGACGCGTCAACGGCACATTGAGCAAAACCCCGCGCGGTTCGGACGGGTTCGGCTACGACCCGATGTTTATCCCCGACGGCTACGACAAGACGTTTGCCGAACTGCCCGCCGAAATCAAAAACACCATCAGCCACCGCGCGGATGCTTTGCATCAATTCGTCAAGGGGTGCTTGTGAGCTTCGGAATCTACATCCACTTTCCGTATTGCCGGTCAAAGTGTCCGTACTGCGATTTTGCCAGTTATCCCGCGAAAACCATCGATTTCGCCCTGTGGGACGAAAAGTACGCCGACGCTTTGACCGCCTACGCGCGCCGATTGCCCGACAAAGCCGTTTCCAGCGTGTTTTTCGGGGGCGGAACGCCGTCGCTGATGCCGCCCGAACTGATTGCTTCGGTTATCGCCAAAATCAAAGCGTTGTGGGCTTGTGCCGACGATATGGAAATTTCCATGGAAGCCAACCCCTGCTCGGTCGATTCGGACAAGCTGAAAGCTTACCGCGCGGCGGGGATAACGCGACTGTCTTTGGGCGTGCAGGCGTTGAACGACGCGGATTTGAAATTTTTGGGGCGATTGCACTCCGTCGAGCAGGCTTTAAGGGCTGTTTCGGATGCAAAACAAGTTTTTGACGAGGTTTCGGCGGATTTGATTTACGCCCGTCCGACACAAACCTACGCCCAATGGCAAAGCGAGCTTGACCAAGCGCTGTCGCTGAATTTAAAGCATTTGTCCCTGTATCAGCTGACGTTGGAAGAGGGGACGTATTTCTACAAAAAGGGCTTGGAAATGCCCGAAGACGGCTTGTGCGCCGATTTGTTCACCCTGACCGACCGCATGACCTATCAAGCGGGACTTCCCCGTTACGAGGTGTCCAATCACGCCGCAAAAGGGCATGAATGCCGACACAATTTGCTGTATTGGCAGGGCGGAGAATGGATTGGCGTCGGTCCCGCCGCGCATGGGCGTTTTACGCAAAACGGCAAATTCATCGCCACCGCCGAAAGCCGCATTCCCGCCGAATGGATGCGGCATACGGGCGGCGAAGAAATCGTTTTGACACCGAAAGAAAAGGCGGAAGAGCTGATTTTAATGGCTCTGCGCACCGAAAAGGGGTTGAACAGGGAAGACTTCAAAACCGTTGTCGGACAAGACTTCGAATCGTTTTTAGACGGCGAAGTTTTGCAGGATTACCAAATGGACGGCTTGATGGTTTGCGACAAAAAAGGATTGCGCGCCACCGCCAAAGGATTGCTGATTTTAAACGCGCTGTGCCGTTCGTTAATAAACGTCTGAAGCGGGTTTCTGTCCCAAATAGCCGAACACGGGTTCAACGGGGGTTTCGATTTTTTCCTCCGTATTTGCTTCCGTATTCTCGGTATTTTCCGTTTCTTCGGGTTCTTCGGGCGGGATGTACACCAAATCGGGCGAATTGCGGAAATCCTTAATGAACACTTCGGGCGCGTAAACGGGTTCCGTTTCAAACACTTCGATTGCGGGGGACAGTGTTACAAAGCCTTTCTTTTCCACGCCAAGGACTTGCAATCCGCGTTCGGACAATCCGTTCGGCAGCAGGCGGAACAGCCCGTCAATGCCGTTAAAGCCCGACGGCGTGGTCAAATCCGAATACGAAAATCCGCCCGTTTCCGCCAATACCGCCGCCAAAGCAACCGCATCGTACGCTTGCGAAGCGATACGGGGCGGTTTGTCGCCGTAAGCGTCCTGATAGCGGCGCGCAAACGCGGCGAATCCCGCCGACGGCAAATTCGTAAACCACCCGCCAATCAGCGACGGTTCGCGCGCGGGACGGGCCTCCGCCCATTGCGACGTTCCCAAAACGCGGATTTCGGACGGCAAATCATAATAAGAGAACAACGCCCCCAGCGAACGCAAACGACTGCCCTCATCGGTAACGAAAATCGCGTCGAATTCAAACGGGTCGCGGACAAGTTCTGTCGTTTTCAGCGTTTCAATCGCGGCTTCCAATTCTTCGGGCGTCATCTGAACGTCCGTCCATTCGTCCGTTTCCTTGTTTTTCATTTTGACGGGATGACCCTCGGCGACGGATTCGCGGCTTTTTTCCAAGCGTTCAACCTCGTCGTCGCGTTCTTTTTCCAAATCTTCCATCATGCGCGGCATAATCGCGGAAACGGCAACCTGCAAATTGTCCAGTTTCGGATCATAGAAAGCGGCTTTGGTGATTTTTGCGCCGCATGCGTCCGCCGCCGTTTTGACCGCCAAAGAAATGATGTCGCCCGTCGCGTTGTCCTGACTGAGAATCGCAAAGCGTTTGTACCCTTTGTCGCAAGCGTAGCGCGTGATGTGTTCCGCCTGTTGCGACGTCAAAGAACTGATGGTGTACACGCCGTCGCCCAGATTCGACGGGTGCGACGAAAACGTAATCACGCCGACGCGCGCGTCATGGGTGGACGGACGCACCGCTTTGACCGCGGACGAAAATACGGGACCGATAATCAGCTCGACACCCTGGCTGATAGCCAGTTCGGCGGCTTCGCGGGCCTTGGCGGGCGTGCCTTCGGTATCGTAGAACTGCAAAATCAAGCGCGGATTGTTCACATCGAACAACGCCATCAAAGCGGCATTGCGCAACGCCGTTCCCAGCTTTGCCGAATCCCCGCTGAGCGGCAGCAGCACGCCGACGCGCATCAGTTCGGGCGGTTTCGGGGCGGCTTCGGCGGTTTGCTGAACCGCGTGTTCGCCTTTTTCCGCCAAATCGGCATCCGCCGCGTTAAAAACGCTTTTGTCCACGCCGCGCAGACGAATCCCGCCGCACGAAGCCAAAACGCCGATAAGGAAAACCGTTGCCGCCTGTCGAATAAAAGTACGCAAAGAAATTGCTCCCGCTTGAAGAATGTGATTAGATGCATCTTAACCGTTTTTGCAAAGGAGTGCAAATGTCTGAACAAACTTTTATCAAAGGATTGTATCTGGTTGCAACCCCCATCGGCAATTTGGGCGATATTTCCGCCCGCGCCGTCGAAGTTTTGAAAAAAGCAGACCTTGTCGCGTGCGAAGATACACGCGTCACGGCAAAACTGCTGTCTTATCTGGGCATATCGGCGAAACTGACGCCCTATCACGAACACAACGCGGAAAAAGTGCGCCCTCAACTGATTGAACGGCTGAAAAACGGGGAAATGATTGCGCAAGTGTCCGACGCGGGAACGCCGATTGTCAGCGATCCGGGGTATCGGCTGGTGCAGGACTGCATCGCGAACGATATTTACTTTACCGCCATTCCGGGGGCAAGCGCGGTTTTGACGGCTTTGCAGCTGTCGGGACTGCCGTCGCACCGCTGGCTGTTCGAGGGCTTTCTGCCCCCCAAAGCCGCCGCAAAGGAAAAAGAGTTGAACGAGCTGGCAAACATTCCCGCGACTTTGATTTTTTACGAATCCCCGAACCGTTTGACGGAAACGCTGGAAGCGATGAAAAAAGTGCTGGGCGACCGCCCCGCTGCCGTCGCGCGCGAGCTGACCAAAAAATTCGAACAAACCGTGCGCGGAACGTTTTCGGAGCTGTTGGCGCATTACGAACAAAACGGTCAGCCCAAGGGAGAAATCGTGATTGTCGTCGCGCCGCCTTTGGAAAAGCCAGCCGAAGCCGCGGACATTGACGCTTTGCTGAAAAAAGCGCTGGAAACCATGCGAATCAAGGACGCCGCCGCCGTTGTCGCCGAACAGACGGGCGTTTCCAAAAAAGAACTGTACAAGCGGGCTTTGGAACTGAAATGAACAGCGAAAAGGGCAGAACAGCCAACAAACGGGGGCATCTTGCGGAAACCAAGGCGGCTTTGTTTTTGCGGCTGAAAGGCTATCGGGTCGTTGAACAAAACTTCAAACCGCCGCGCGGAACGGGTGCGGGCGAAATCGATTTGATTGTCCGAAAGGGCAAAGTTTTGGTCTTTGCCGAAGTCAAACTGCGCCAAACCGAAACGGCGGCGGCGGAATCCGTGTCGCCTTTGGTGCGGGAACGCCGCGTCAGGGGGGCGGAGTATTATTTGATGCTTCATCCCGAATTTGCGGATTTCGACATTCGTTTTGATGTGATTTTAATGACTCCGAACGGTTTTCCGAAGCATATTCAAAACGCGTTTATGGCGGCGGAATGACAACGGTATAGGTTTCGTTCTTGGGAATGCCGACGGGTGCCAAAACCAAACTTTCCAACATTTCCGCCAAGCAGGACTTCGCCCGTTCGGAATCGGCGTTTGTTTCAAAAAATTCCACCGTTCCGAACGCGGTCAGTTCGAACCTCGCCCATGTTCCCGCTTTCAAACCGCACGGAACAAAAACCTTTGCGCAGGCGTTGACTTTTCTTTGCAGCCATTTTTGATAATCGTTTTTCAGCTCCATCGGCAAATAAGCGGTCATATCCGTTTGCGCGGGCGACACTTTCCGAATAAAACGCTGATAAACCTCATTGCCCGACAAATTTCCCCGAATTTGAAGCAAAGAATCCCGTTCCGCATAGCGGTTGAACAGATACAGCAATTCATATTGCGCGGAACGGAAATCCTCGGCTTCGTCTTCTTTGACGGCTTTGACTTTCCACAGCTCGCGCTTCGGGTTTTCGGCATCGACGGCAACAACGCGCAAAAATTTGGAATACAAATTCGTTTTTTTGTAAACGGACAACGCTTGCGCAAAAACATCGTCCGAATAAGCCGACGGTTTTGACGTTTTTCCGATGCTGTACCGCCCGTTCCAGTAATTCGTGCGCCGTACACCGAAATAAAGTTTCAACACAACGGCATGCGGTTGGTTTTCCGAAACAATCCGATAGCCTTTTTCGGTCAAAACCGCTTTCAATTTGGGGTAAAAGTCCCTGTATTCCAAACTGCTTTGACGAATGATTTTGTTTTGCAGACGCACGACCGCCGCTTTGTCCGCGGGGATTTCCGCCGAATACGCGTCCACTTTCAGCGGCGTGCCGTTTTCCGCAGGAAGCTGACACCCCGCCAAAAACAGCAGCAAAAGCAGCGGCTTTGTCATTCAGCCGCCCGCAGATAATCCGTCGCGGCGCGGTAATCGGCGGGCGATGCCGCCGTCGGGGCAAGCTTTTTCAACGCCGCGACATATTCGGGCTTTTGCGCCTGCAGCGACGGGAAATTTTTTAAAACAAAAGCCTTGAACCGCAGGTTTTCCAAATCGTTTTGCGTGAATTTTTCTTTGTTTTCGGGAACCATTTCAACATAAAATTCGTTGTCGTCGAATTCAAACAAAACGGGATTGGGGTAAAAAGTATCCGTCGCCGAAATCGACAGCCCCAGCCCGTAAATCATGGAAGCGACGGCATAAAACGTCGTGACTTGACAAACGCCTTGCGGTTCTTTGTCGCCGTAAGCCATCGTTTTGGTATCGCAGTCGGATGAAAGCGTATTGGTCGACGCAAAAACGCCGCCGCGGGAATAGCCGTCTTTCACACCGTATCCCGCTTTGATTTCCGCTGTTTTGTAGCCTTGCTTGCGCAGTGTCAGATGCATAACGTCGTTGCCCGACATTTCACCCCAAAACGGCGTCGTCCCGATTTTGACATCGCCCGTATACACATCGGCGGAAACGTTAGAATCGATGAATAACGTATGATGTTCGGGCGCGGCGCAGGCATTCAGCAAAAACAAAGACAAGACCGCAAAAAGCTTTTTCATCGCATATCCCTTTCGATTGAAAGCGTCACGGACCGAACGTTTCGGGCATCAAGAACGGTTCCGACAACCATGGAATTGTTTTTCTGTACCAATGTTTCAACCTTGCAATTCGGGCAAACGCCGACTTTGATTGACGGAGAAAAGGTCAATCCGCCGTCCGTTTTGACTTTTCCCAAAACAATCGGGAATTTAACCGTTTTGACGCCGCCGTCCGCATAGACGACCTTTAAAACCGCCGTGCGGCTGACGGCTTTTGATTTGATTTTCAAAGTCTTCAAATACGAAATGCCGTACTTTTTCAGCTTTTTGCCGTCGGGCGTTTTGGCGACCGCTATTCCGTGATTGCAGTTGTCGGTAACGGTTTCCGTGTAAACCTTGTATTTGTTCGCATCGTATTTTCCCGTCCATTCGCGCTTGTGTTCGATTTTGCAGACGGCGGAATCTTTCGGAATCCGTTTCAAAACGGCGTGGATTTTATCGTAAAACAACGTTTTGTACGCATTCGCGTCGAAAAACAAACGAACGAAAAACGTGCCGTTCGGATTGTAGGACACGCTGCCTTTCAAAAAGTTTTCGGGATAATCCCATTTCGCCAAAGCCGCCAAAATGTCCTCACGCGTCGCCGCCTGCGGAATGACGGGCAAAGTCGCGGGCAACGCTTCAAAAGAATACGTATGATATTTGTCGCGCGCCACAATGTCGGCGGTTTGTTTTTGCACAACAACGGCGGGTTTCGTTTCGCTTTTGGTTTCCAAAACGACGAAGCGGGAATCCGCGTCTTTGGTCAGCCGAATGTGCTTCGCCGTTGTTTTTCCGCCTGCGGCAACGATTTCTCCGCCGCTTGCCAGCCAGCCGTTTTTATATGTTTCAAATCGGTGTGTTCCACGTGAAACAACATACTTTTTAATCGGTGTTTTTCCGATGTTTTTGCCGTCGACAAAAATTTCGGCGCCCGAAGGATCTGTTGTAAAAGCGACATACGCGGGCTTTTCGGTCATTACGACGTTGGTCAGGTTCACATCGTCGCCGCGGCGCATATCGGCGGCTTTCAGCGCAATCGTATATTCCAAAAATTCGGGATGCCGCAAGGTAATCGTGTTGTCCTGATTGATTTCCGCCGTCAGCGAAACGGGCGTTTTGCCTTGCTTCACATCGTTCAGCCAGACATCGGGCTGAATGTCGTTTAAAACGTTGACGGCGATTTTGATTTTGGAAGGAATCAGCTTGACGGAAACGGGCAATTCGCTTTGCGGCGTGATTTTGATTTTTTGTTCGAACGCTTCATAATTCGGGTGGTCAATGCGCAAAGTGTGCGTTCCCGCGTTCAACGCGATTTTGATATTCGAATTGGCTTGGGAAAACGGCATTTCGTCAATCAAAACATTGGCGGAATCCGTCGGCGCCGTCGTCAAATTCAAAATCCCCGTATTGCCGCCTTGCGCGCCGACCGTTTTTTTGGCGGTTTCGTCACCGTCTTTAAACGAACGCGGCACGCTGACGGTTGTCGAGCAGTCTTTGACAACCGTATCGAAATAGCGCAATTCCACCGTCATCGGTATCACAGCCGAACGGGGGTAGGTTTTGCGAATGAACTCTTCGTTCTTTTTCAAAGCGGCATCGCAAGCGTCTTCCCTGTCCGTGATTTTCGCGCTTTTGAAATTGGAACGGAACAGCACCTTGTCGCCGCTGGTCATTTTCAACGTGCTGTTGCCGCCGCGCAAAGAATTGACCCATGACGGCGCTGTTTCCGAATAAATCGGCGCGGAACACGCCGCCAGCAACAGCAAAAATGCATACTTGAACAAAGTTTACAGCCCCCTGCCCGTCGCCGCCAAGCCCGCGTCCCAGCGCATCAGCAGCAGTTCCGTTTCCTCCGCCGACAAAGGCTGGGCGAACAGGTAGCCCTGAATAACGTCACAGTCCAGCGATTTCAGGATTTCAAAGTGCTGACGGGTTTCGACGCCTTCCGCCAAAACGGTCAGATTCAGCGCATGCGCCATGGCAATCGTCGCGCGCACGATTTCCAGATTTTTCTTTTCTTTCAAATCCAGAATGAACGAACGGTCGATTTTCAGTTTTTTCAGCGGAAAACTGCGCAGAACGCTTAAGGAGGAATACCCCGTTCCGAAATCGTCCAAAGCGCAACGGATGTTGTTGTCCAACAGGTTTTGAATAATGCGGCGCGCGTTTTTCGGGTCATACATCGCCGAACTTTCGGTCAGTTCCAGTTCCAGCAGATACGGCGGCAAGCCGTTCTTGTCCAAAGCGTTGTCCACCAGCTTCAGCAGCTGTGTTTCGTTATGGAATTGACGCGCCGAAATGTTGACGGCGACGGGCACGCTGCACAGCCCCATGGAATACCATTTCTGATTCCAGCTGCACGCCTGATCCAAAACCGTTTCCGTCAGCGCGTCTATCAAACCGTATTCTTCGGCTTCGGCGATAAAATCCGCGGGCGGAATCAGTCCGTCGGGCGTTTTCCACCGCGCCAGCGCTTCCAACCCGATGATTTGTCCCGTTTGAATGGCGACTTGCGGCTGGTAATAGGCGGTGATTTCCCCGTTTTCGATTGCCGCTTTCAAATTCCTGCGCATATTGCGGTTGACCGCCGCCGCCATTGAAAAATCGCTGCTGTACAGCCGCATGGACGACTGAGATTCCGACCGCGCTTTGTCCAGCGCCAAATCGGCGAATTCAATCAGCTGTTCCAGTCTGTCGCCGTTTTGCGGATAAAAGCAGACGCCGATACTGACGGAAAAATCGAATTCGACGTCGTCAATCAAAACGGGTTCTTTGAAAGCGTTTAAAATCGCTTCGACTTTCTTTTCGATTTCTATCGAAAATTCTATTCCCGTCAGCAAAACCGTAAAGTGGTGGGAACGGGTCAGCGCCAAAACATCGGAATCGTTCAAACATTGCCGTATTCTGTCCGCGGCAGCCGCCACCAGACGGGTATTGACCAAATGGGCGGAAACCGCGTTTATCTGTCCCAGACTGTCGGGAGAAATCGACAACACAGCAATCTGCGTTTGCGTTACTTTGGCTTGATCGACGACCTTGGGGAAAACCTCTTTCAGATACGCATAGTTTTCAACGCCCGATTCCGTATCGTGATACGCCAGATATTTCAGCCGCTCCTCGCGCCGTTCAAAAGCGGCGATGTCGCGGAAAACACAAATGAAAAAGCTGTCTTTTTGCGCGATTTCGATTTCAACGGCAACGGGCGGATACCCCGAAACAGTCAATGTTTCGTAAAAGACCGTCTTGTCTTTGAGGGTTGAAAGCAGCAAATACTGTCGTAATGTTTCGGCGACGTTTTCGGACAAAGCGGCAAAAACGGACGTTTTGCACAAATCCGTTTCTTCTTTGTGGACCAAAGAACGGAATTTGTCGGACGATTTCAAAATGACGCCTTGACGGTCGAAAATAACGGCGGCTTCGGGCAAAGCGGTCAAAACCTGTTCGCTGAAATGTCCGTTTTGACGTTCGGCGGAAACATTCATCCAAACAACACTGCCGTTTTTGCGTTTTTTCGGCGTGGAAACCCCGTAAAGCCATTTTGTTTCCCCCGTCGGCAGAATAATGCGGAAATCTTCGGCACAAGGGGTTTCACCCGTTTCGGATTCATGCAAAGCTTCCACAAGCGCTTCCTTGTCGCTCCAATGAATGGCGTCCGGACAGCCGTCGGCGTCTGCATGCGGGTTTTCGCACAATCCCAACGCATCCCGTCCGTCGGATTTGGGCAAAAAATAGGAAAAAACACCGTCTGCGGATTTTGTCCGCGTAAAAGGAATGACCTTAGACTGCAAAAGCGCGTCTTTGTATGAAAAAACAGACGTTGAACCGGACATGCGTCCCCCTTGATAAAACTGAACGCAATCAGTATAACGCTTAAAAACCCGTCGGTCAAACAAAGAGCGTCCGCTTTTGCTTTATTCCTGCGGTTTCGGGGGAATCGGCGCCTGATGCAGCGCTTTGGGAATCTTGACGCGGACAACCCCCGGCATTTTCGGAACTTTTACCATTCCCGCGGGAATTTTGACGGGAATTTTCTTTATCATCACCGCCTTACGGACGGGAACGGGCTGAGAAACGGGAACGGCGGGAACGGAAATTTCAGCCGCTTCTTCGTCAACCGATAAAGGCGTTTCCTCAAGCGCTTCGGGTTCGGCCGCCGATAAAACGGGCGGCGGCTCGGCTTCGTCCGCAGGCAGAGCGTCACGCAACAAAGCGTCAATGTCGTCATCGCTCATTGACGGTTCGGGCTCCTCCTCCGCAGGCAACTCCGGTTCGGGCGGAGGGACGAATTCGTTTTCGTCGGGTTCGGCCGCTTCGGCTTCCGTTTCCGGAACCGGAATTTCATAATCCGCTTCGGGCGGTTCGACCGCGGGGAAATCAACGGTTTCATTGTCTTCGACGGCAGGAATTCCGACGTCGTAAGCAGGTTCTTCGTCCGTTTGTTCCGCCAAAACGGCGGGAGTAAACGTTTCATCGGAAGAATCGTCTTCATACAGCGAATTCAGCGAAACACCCTCATGCCCCACTTTATCCTCGTCATGGTCCAATTCTTCGTATTTTTGGGAAACAGCCGTGCCGTCCAACCCGACAACGCCCGTTTCCTGCGGTTCTTCTTCCTGATTGCGGATGACGGGCGCGTTTGCCGGCGTAAAGTAATACAGCGGTTCGTTTTTGACCTTTTCGATGTCTTCGCCGTCGGGAACGGGAATGGAGCGGTCGGGTCCGTTCGCACCGAACACAACGACTTGGTTTCTGCCGTGTTCTTTGGCTTCGTACAGCGCTTCGTCGGACATTTTCAGCATTTCGGCGATGTTGTCCGTCACCGTCGACGACACCAGCCCGATGCTGACCGTAAATTGAACGTCTTCGTTTTGTTCGTTTTTCACAACCAGCTTGGAAATTTTGATGCGAAGCCGTTCGGCGACGCGATGCGCGTTTTCAATCGACGCTTCGGGCAACAGAATGACAAATTCCTCACCGCCGAAACGCGCGACAATGTCGGATTCGCGCAAAGTTCTGCGGCAACAGTCCGCCAAAGCCTGCAAAACCAAATCCCCGACGGCGTGACCGTGCGTGTCGTTGACGTTTTTGAAGTGGTCCGCGTCAATCATAAACAGACAGAACGGATGGTTGTAGCGGCGGGAACGCTGAACCTCTTTCTTTGCCAATTCTTCGAACTGGCGGCGGTTGTAGCATTTTGTCAGCGGGTCGCGGGTCGCCTGATCGAACAGCTGCAGTTCTTTTTTCTTGCGGTCCGTAATGTCTTGGAAAGCCATATACAGCGCAACATCGTATTCGTAATCGAACACGCGCGCGCTCAGCAGCAGCCAGAACGGTTCGCCCTGCCGCGGCTTGACCATAAATTCGAAATCGTCGACAACGGGATGCTTTTCAAGCTTTGCCAGCAGTTCGGTTCGCTTTGACGGTTCGGCGAAATAATCGACCATCTTGAAGCCCGCAATGTTTTTCTTGTCCAGCCGAAACAGCTTCGCGGCGCTTTCATTCATCAAAATCAGCTGGTCGCCCTTCAAACGCGAAATGATAATCGGGAACGGCGACAACTGCACCATCAAGCGCAGACGTTCCTTGTTTTCCTTGATTTCTTTGACCAAAGCGTCAAATTGATGCGCCATGATGTTGTTGGAAATCAGCAGCAGCCCGCACATCAGCGCAATATACAGAAACGTTTCGAAAACAGGCGAAAGCAGACTTTGTCCCCACGACATCAACCCGATGATGTTGTATACGACCAAAAAGATGCACACCCAGCCCGTTACCACAAATCCCAGCGCGTTGCGCAGACCTTTGCGCCGCCACAAAGCCGCCGCCAAAGCCGCGTACCCCAGCGTCGACGCCGCCAAAGACAGCTGCATCGCCGAACCGTCTCCCGTCAAAACGACGACATACCAGCTCCACCCGACGGCAAGCATCAAAATCAAAATAACCGCCGTTAAATTAAGCTTCATTCCTTTAATGCCGCAAGCGGCGGCGGCAATCAAAACGGCGGCCGTCAAACGGCAGGACAAAGCGGCAAAGTAATAGTACGTTTCACCCAAAAAACCGACGCCGAACATCAGCAGTTTGGACAGGAAAACAAACAAAACCCCGAAAAACAGATAGCGAATCGCCGCGACGGAATCGGACACGCCTTTCAAATAGCGCAGCGTCACCATTACGCCCGCCAAAGCAAACAGCATCGGGATTAAGCCTGAGGTTGCTACCATCGTTTTCCTTTTATCCGCACAAAAATATTCTTTTATCCTCTATGTTATAGTATAATGCCCTTGCAGAGCAAAGCCGAATTTGTCATAAATAGAAAAAAAACATACTTTCAAGGGGTCGAAATGATTCAGGAAGACAACTCTCCCGTCAAAGATCTGGATGAAATCGAAGGACTTTCTTTAAGCAACGAAAAGGTTGAAAAGCGCCGTCTGCGCCCCTTGACATCATACTTGGATTTCGATTTGTCGCACCGCCCGACGCAGGCGCGCGACAGAATTTCGCCCCAACGCGTCTGGCTGGGCATTGCGTTCGGTCTGCTGATGATCGGCATGGGACTGCTGGTCAATTTCAATTCGCCGTCTTCGTTTCTGAACATTCCCGACACGGACGCGTCGATTTCGCTGAAAACGGCTTTTTCGGCTTCGTGGCTGTTTGTCGGTCTGGGGCTGTTCATCATTGTGACGCGCACTTTGCTGATGTTTTACGGACGCGATTTTTTCATCGGGCACAAATTCGCCGCCGTTGTCATTCAAAAGCCTTTTGAAACAGGTCAAAGGCAGGCGGATTCTCTGGACGGCTATATCGGCGTGCGCTACCGTTCCCGCATCGTCAACGTTTTGGGATTGACGTCGTTTACACAGCACATCATCGATTTGCAGCATCCCAACGAAACAAAAACCATTCCCCTGTACATTTCGAACAACGGCGACGGCGTTTCCAAAAAATGGGAGGAATTAACGCGCCAAATGCAAATGCCCGCCATTTTCAACACGGCGGACGGCATTATCGAAATCGCCCCCGAAGACATTCAAAAACCGCTACATCAGCTGATTCGCGAAGGAAAAATCAAAGTCAATGAAAAGGATTTGTACAAGGTCCCGCATTCTTTCAATATCGTCGAAGAAGCCGATTCCTGCCAAATTGATCCGTTAGTCCGCGACAGCGCTTTTTCGAAAACATCCGCTTTGCTGTGTCTGTGCGCGTTTTTCGCAACGGCGTTTTTCGGTTTCGTACGCACGGTCGGACAGCATGCGCCCTTGCCGTACATTCCTTTGCTGTTTGCGGCGGTCGTTTTGTTTGTCTTGATTCCCCTTGCCCTGTTTTTCCGCAAAAAAAGAATTGTCGTTTCAAAAAACGGAATCCGCATCAAATCCAAATGGCTGGGAATTCCGTCATTCGGTTTTTTGATTCCGATGGATAAACTGGAATCTTTACATGTCGTGCACAACAGTTACGACTTTAAATATTCTTTGGTTATCGGCGCGGACGGACAAACCACGCATATCGGACGCGGTTTGCCCAAAGACGATTTGAAGTGGCTTGAAAATTTCATCAACGCGCATATCAAACATTTTACGCATCGCTGATTTTCGTTATTTAGCCGATTTTATATATCCCAAAATCGCCGTAATCGCGGCGGGGGTAATGCCCGACACGCGCGAAGCCGCGCCGATGGTTTCGGGGCGGACTTTTGACAGTTTGATAATCACTTCGTTCGACAGCCCGCCGATTTTTTTGTAATCCAAATCCATGGGGATTTTCAGCGCTTCGTCTTTGCGGAAAGCGCGAATGTCGGCTTCCTGCCGCTGCAAATAGCCTTTGTATTTGGCTTCGATTTCCAGCTGTTCCACAACATCGCGGCGTGTGCCTTGCAGTTCCGTCCACACGGCGGCAAGCTTGTCCCAGTCGATTTCCCCGTACGCCAGCAAATCCATGCCGCTGCGGTGCGCGCCGTCTTTGTTGACCGCAAAGCCCAACAATTCCAATTCGCGCGGCGTGCCGCCGATTTTTTCCAGTTTTTCACGGGCTTCTTGCAAAGCGGCAAGCTTTTCACTAAACAGTTTTTGCCGTTTTTCGCCGACACAGCCGATGTCGATGCCTTTTTGCGTCAAACGCAAATCCGCATTGTCCGAACGCAGCAACAAACGGTATTCGGCGCGCGACGTAAACATACGGTACGGTTCGTCAACACCTTTGGTCGTCAAATCGTCAATCATCACACCGATATAAGCGTCCGCCCTGTCCAAAATGAACTCTTTGCCGCTTCCCGACGCTTTCAGCGCGGCGTTGACGCCCGCAACCAGCCCCAAAGCCGCCGCTTCCTCGTATCCCGTCGTGCCGTTTAGCTGTCCCGCGACAAACAATCCCGACACTTTTTTGGTTTCCAGCGTGCGGCGCATTTCCAGCGGGTCGATATAATCGTATTCAATCGCATAGCCGGGGCGGATAATGCGCACGTTTTCCAGCCCCGCAATACTGTGAATCATCGCATCCTGCACGTCCTCGGGCAAAGAAGTCGAAATGCCGTTCGGATAAACCGTATCGTCGTCCAGCCCTTCGGGTTCCAAAAAGACGTGATGAGAATCCCTGTCCGCGAATTTGACCAGCTTGTCTTCGATACTGGGACAATAGCGCGGACCGATACCTTTAATCTGCCCCGAAAACAACGGAGCGCGATACATGTTGTCACGGATGATTTGGTGTGTTTCCTTGTTTGTTGCGGTAACGTAACAAGCAATTTGCGGCACGTCGATTGCCGTATCCATAAACGAAAACGGTTCGGGGTTTTCGTCGCCCAGCTGTTTTTGCGTTTTGGAATAATCAATCGTCGTTCCGTCCAGCCGCGCGGGTGTTCCCGTCTTCAGCCGCCCGACGCGTAATCCCAATTTTATCAGGGAATCCGTCAGATTTTCGCATGAAATATCTCCGACGCGTCCGCCGACAGTTTTTTTGTCGCCGACATGCATCAACCCGTGCAAAAACGTTCCCGCCGTCAAAACAACGGCTTTCGCCGTATACTGTTTGCCGTCCTTCGTTTCGATTCCGAAAACAATTTTCCGCCCGTTTTCGTCTTTATAAAGCAAATGTTCGACCGCGCCCGCTTCCACCGTCAAATTCGGCGTGTTGTGCAGCAGTTCGTCCTGCATGGCTTGTCTGTAAAGCTTTCTGTCCGCCTGTGTGCGCAATCCCTGCACGGCGGGACCTTTCGAGCTGTTGAGCATGCGGAACTGAATACCCGCCTTGTCCGCAACGCGCCCGATTAAGCCGTCCAAAGCATCGATTTCGCGAACCAAATGCCCTTTGCCCAATCCGCCGATGGCGGGATTACACGACATTTCGCCGATTGTTTCAATTCTGTGCGTCAACAGCAGCGTATTTGCGCCCATGCGCGCCGCGGCGGCAGCCGCTTCACAACCGGCGTGACCGCCGCCCACAACGATTACATCAAACATTTTCTTACTTTCCTATGCAAAAATCTTTGAAAATAATATCCAGCAGTTCGTCCACGCGAACCTGTCCCGTGATTTTGCCCAGTGCCCGCATCGCCAGCCGCAAATCCTCCGCCGTCAATTCAATGGCGGGAGCGGTCAGCGATTGTGTCAAAAGCGCGTAACATTCTTCTAATGATTGTCTGTGACGGACACGCGTCAGGGACGGTTCTTCACGCATCGACAAGGTATCCTCCACAAACGTTCCGATGCGTTCCAACAGCGTTTCAATGCCGTCGCCCGTCTTTGCCGACACCCAAAGCCCGTCCGACAACATATTGGAAACTTTATCTTTTTTATTCATTACCGTCAAAACGTTTCGACCTTGAAACGATTTCGTTTCGGAATCGTTCTGATTTTCGGACGCATCATAAACCGCCAAAATCAGGTCGGCTTCCTCGGCGCGTTTTTTGGCGCGGCGAACCCCCTCTGCTTCGATTTCTTCGTCGGTCTTTCGCAACCCTGCCGTGTCCGCAATAACGACGGGATAGCCGCGAATGTCCATGCGCACTTCGATAATGTCGCGCGTCGTCCCCGCCGTCGACGACACAATCGCCACGTCGCGCTGAGCCAGCTTGTTCATCAGACTGGATTTGCCCGCGTTCGGCGCGCCGATAATCGCGATTTGAAAGCCGTCGCGCAGCCGTTCGCCGCGGCGGCCGTCTTTCAGGTGATTGCCGATTTTGGTTTGCAAAGCGACGATTTTGGTGCGGATTGAATCGGCGACTTCCGGGGGGACTTCTTCCTCCGGAAAATCAATGTAAGCTTCCATCCATGCCAGCAAATGCACCAATTCTTCGCGCCAGCCGTCGTACAGCCCCGCCAGCGCGCCGTTCATCTGGCGCAAAGCCTGCCGCCGCTGCTGTTCGGTCTCGGCGTCGACCAAATCCGCCAAACCTTCCGCCGCGGTCAAATCCATTTTGCCGTTTTCGACGGCGCGGCGGGTGAATTCGCCCCTGTCCGCGGGTCTGAAATCGTCCAACGCCGCCAATTCTTTCAAAACAGCCGCCAAAATCGCGCGTCCACCATGGGTTTGCAATTCAACCACGTCTTCGCCCGTAAAGCTGTGCGGATGCGGAAAAAACAGCATCAAAGCATCGTCAATCGGCGTGCCGTCGGCGGTATGGATTTTGGTGAAAACCGCTTTGCGCGGAGTCGGATTTTTCAGCCCGCACAGCTTTTCGCAGGCAAGCTTGGCATTCGGTCCCGAAATTCTGACAATGGCGACCCCCGCTTTTCCTTGAGCGGTTGCAGGCGCAAAAATGGTTGAATTCATCTTCTGTCCTTTCTGTGACGTTTCAGCAGCACATAAAACGCGCCGTCGCCGCCGTCTTTGGGCTGTGCGGGCGCAAAAGCCAAAATCAACCCCCTGACTTCGGGCGAGTTAATCCACCGCGGCAAATCGGCGCGCAACACCCCGCGCCCGAAAAACCCGCCGCGTCCCGTGATAATCAGCAAGCAGCGCAAATGCCGTTTCGATGCCGAAACAATAAAGTCTTTAAAAGCTTTTTCCCCGCTTTCCAGCGTGTGACCATGCAAATCGAGGGTCGCCTGCATCGGCATTTCGCCGTTGCGGAAACGCAAGCCGTTTTTCCTGTCCAAAAATTCGATGTCGCCCGCTTCCAATTCTTTGTATTTGGTAAAATCTTCCTGCGGTTCTTGGCGCAAGGGTTTGATTTTCAGCGTCAATTTTTTGGAAACGGAAACCGTTTTCGCTTTCGGCTGCGGCTGTTTCGACCCCAAAGGACGCACCGTTTCGGCGACGGCTTGCCACAAATCGTTGTCTTCGGTCATTGTTCGGCGTCCGTCTTGTCCGCGGGAATCAAATCGGGAAAATAAGATTCCGTAAAACTCCGCCAATCGCCCTGCGGCGCGGCGCAAGATACACGCGCGTCGGCGGAAAGGCAAATCGAAAACCCGCCGTACCGCCACGCAATCAAGAACTTTTCAATTCTGGGAACAACACGTTTGACCACACGGTTTTGCATGAACGGTTCCAAAAAAAACGGCATTAAAAAAGCGTATCCCAAAGTCAAAACCGTTAAAACGACCGTTCCCGTCATCAGATTGTCGACAATCATCGTTGCCAGCGACAGCGTCAAAATCACCAGCAAAGGCACCACGTTTTCCCACGGATTGAAAAACGGCGAACCGATTTTGTTCAATGCTTTGAAGTCGATTTTGACAAAAGCCTTGTTGTCGACAAGCGCGCGCTGCAACCCTTGGAATATCAGCAAATCCTGTCTGGTCGGCGGTTGAATGGGTGTTTTGGTCATTTTTCAGTCCTTTGGCTTCAAGATGAAATATGTCCCTTTTGACTTCATTCGTCCAGCTTCTTTTAAAGCTTTTTCACCCGTTCCCCAAAAAAAGTCGCCGCGCACCGCGCCTTTGATTGCCGCCCCCGTATCCTGCGCGGTCATCAGCCGCCGCAAGGGCGTACTACCGTCGGGCGCAAGCGTGTCCAGCCACAAAAAACTGCCGAGCGGAATAAAATCCGTATCGACTGCCAAGCTTCTGCGCGGCGTCAAAGCAACGCCCATCGACCCCATGGCATCCGTATCGTCGCCCGCTTTGAAAAAGATGTAGCGTTTGTTTTTATGCATCAGCTGTTCGCCGTGTTTCGGATTTTCAATCAGCCATTTGCGGATGGCTTGCATGGAATGGATGCCTTTTTTCGCTAAATCCCTGCCGATACCGTAAAAAGGATGCCCGTTATGTCCCGCAAAGTGCAAAGAAATCCGCCGCCCGTCGGGCAAGACAAGAACGGTCGACCCCTGCACCTGCGCGGTGAACAAATCGGCTTTGTGTTCCACCCAAGCCACCGCCGCGGCGTCGGCTTTGCCGTTTTCGATTTCGCGGCGCGTAAAGTACGGAACAAGCGTGCCGTTGTTCACGCGTCCGAAAATCGTTTTGCCTTTCAGTTCGGGATAAAATTTTCCCAAATCGACTTTGACCATGTCGGCGGGAACACCGAAAACGGGAACCGCGTATTTGTCCGTCTTTTCCAAAGCTCCGTCGATTTCGGGTTTGAAATATCCCGTAAACAACCCCGTTTGCCCGACGGCGAAGGGACGCATCTCCGATTTGATGAAGGCGCGCAGTTCCGCCGAATTTTCAAAGTTTTTGCTATTCAGTTTTTTGCAAAACTTTTTCCATTCGGTTTGTTTTTTCAAAACGGCGCACGATTTTTTCAAAGCGGGCAAAGCGTGAATCACTTCATCGTCTTCAAATCCGTTCAATGCTTCAAACCCGACGGGCGTCCACGCGGTTTGCGGCTGTTTGCAGGGCTTGAACAGCCAGCATGCCAGCGCAAACGAAACAATGAAGCAGTAAAAAGGAAATCTGTTCATTCTGCGGGCGTTTTGTGATGCGTTGCCGTCAGCACCCAAACAGGACTGGACGATTTCATATCGCGGCGGAACGTCCAAACATCCGTTACCGTTTCAATGTAAGTCGGATCGCCCAAAACGACTTCGCCCTGTTCGTTTTTCAAAATGTTTGTTTGTTCCGTTTCAAACTCAACCGTCAATTCCACCAGATTGCCGATTAAATTCGCCTGCGTCAATTTGATGCTTTTAAAGCCGATAAGGCTGAATTCCGCCGTTTCTTTGCGCGCCGCGCGGTCGTCGATAACTTTTTCGAAACGTTTGTAAATGTCGCGCGACAGCATCGGGGACAAATCGGTTTTGTTGCCCTTTGCAAACGCCTGCGCGATGTATTCGAATGCGCGCGGAGCTTTGTGCATAAAGTCCGCCAAATCGAACGTCGGGTGCGTTTCTTTGATTTTATTCAGGGTTTTCAGAATTTCGGCGTCCTGTTCAAAATCGCCCGCCGCGCTCAAATCCTGTTCCAAGCGGACGTTTGTCCCGTTTTCCAATGTTCTGTATTCGGAAATGTCCACGACTTTCGGCTGTTCGGACGTTTCGTCCTTTTCGGGGCGTGTGCCCAAAACGCTGCGCAAGCGGTTTATCAACAGCAAAACGATAATGCCCAGAAAAACAAGGTCCATAAATTGAAACTGCTGCATATTTTTAACCTTCCGTCTTTCAATTCCGTCCCGAATGGGATACAGTAGGATAATTTTCAAATCAGGAGAATACTATGACCGAAAATCAAACCGAAAACAATACTCAACAGCAACCCGCCATCACAATTAACGCGCAATTCGTCAAGGACATTTCGTTCGAAGCGCCGCACGTCCCCCAAATTTTCACGGAATTGAAAGCCAATCCCGAAATCGCGGTGTCCGTCGACGTTCAGGCAAGCAAACTGCAGGACGCTTTGTTTCAGGTCGCTTTGAAAATTAAAGCCGAAGCCAAGGTTGAAGACAAGGTAGCTTTTTTGTGTGAAGTCGAATACGGCTGCGTGGCGACGGTCAACGTTCCCGCCGAACACGTCGAACCGATTTTGCTGATTGAAATTCCGCGCTTGCTGTTCCCGTTCGTGCGCAACATCATCGCCGATTTGACGCGTGAAAGCGGGTTCCCGCCGTTGATGATCAACCCGATTGATTTTGTCGGTTTGTATCACCAGCGTTTGGCCGAATTGCAGAAACAGAAAGCGGCTGAAAACAAAACGCTCAACTGAGCCAAATCGGATTTTTCAGCTTTTTGACGAAAGCCTCGTGATTTTCCAGCTCGCCTTCCAAAAAAACGGGGGGACGCGGTTCAATCCGGGGCTTTTTCGTTTGCGTGTTCGCCGTTTCGGCGGCTTTGATTTCCAGCGCGTTTTTCTTTTTGTCGTCAAACAAAAACGCGGGTTCTTTGCCGCCCAGCAACTCCAGATACACGTCGGCGAGCAGTTCGGAGTCCAGCAAAGCCCCGTGCGTCGTGCGTTTGGAGTTGTCCACGCCGAACCGGCGGCACAGTTCGTCCAAATTGACGCGCGATCCGGGGAACTTTTGACGCGCAATCAACAGCGTGTCGATTGCCCTGTCCATGGGAATCGGATCGCGTTTCAGCCATGAAAGTTCCGCATTGATGAACTTCATATCGAATTCGGCGTTGTGAATGACCAGCGGCGAATCCCCGATGAAAGCCAAAAATTCGTCCACAATATCCCGAAACGGCGGTTCCTTGTCCAAAATCTCGTTGGTCAAACCGTGAACTTTGACGACTTCTTCGGGCACGTCGCGTTCGGGATTGATGAGCTGATAATACTTGTTGCCCGTCGGCATGTGGTTTTCCAGCTCGACACAGCCGATTGAAACCAAACGATGCCCTTTGTACGGGTCAAGCCCCGTTGTTTCCGTATCTAAAACGACTTCGCGCATAATTCTTCCTTTATTTGTATCAATCGGGCTTTGACGGGCGGGATGCCGTTATCGGTGCGAATAACGTAATCGGCGCGCGAAATTTTTTCCCGCTCGGTCCAAAAGCGGCTTGTCAAAACCTTGTATTTTTCCTCTGTCATATTCGGGCGGGCGAAAACCCTTTGCTTCAACAAAGCGGCATCGGCGGTGACATAGATGATTTTGCCGCACAGCTTGTCCCAGCCCGCTTCGAACAACAAAGGCACATCCAAAACACCGTCGGGATTCGCGGCAATGAAAGCTTCCGCCTTTTGCCGCAAAAATGGATACAACAGCGATTCCAGCCGTTCCGTCGTCAACTGTTTTTCGGTGAGTAAACGGCTTAAAGCAGCGCGGTCGACAACACCGTCGACAATGCTTTGCGGAATTTGTTCGGCAAACAAGCCGACAACCGCTTTGTCCGTCATAAGGGCATGGATTTCCGCATCCGCGTCAAAAACAGTCCACCCCAGTTCCGTCATCAAGCCCGCCGTCGTCGTTTTGCCCGCGCCCATCGCGCCCGTCAAGCCGATTATCATGCGACCAACGCCCGCAGTTCATCCGTGATTTCGGGCAGAACGCCGAAAAACGCTTGAAAAGCGGGGCGCGCCTGCTCCAGCAACATCCCCAGCCCGTCGGCTGTCGCAAAGCCCTTTTGTTCAGCCTGTTCCAACAGCTTCGTTTTCAGCGGCGCATAAACCAAATCCGCAACCGTCGCCGACGGCTTCAACGGCGTCAAGTCCATGTCCAGTTCGTCAAAGCCGTTCATGCCCAGCGTCGTCGCGTTTGCCAGCAAATCCGTGTCTTTCAGCACCGCTTGCTTTTCCGCCCACGGCACAAGGACGACGTTGTCGCCTATCGCCTGCTTGATGCTCTGCGCTTTTTCAAGCGTGCGGTAAACAAGGCGAATCTCAGCCGCTTCGGTCATTGCCGCGCAAATCCCGCGCGCCGCGCCGCCCGTTCCTAAAACGGTAACGACACTTCCCTTTAAACGAAAAGCGGGATTGTGCGCCAAAACATTGGCGATAAATCCGATGCCGTCCGTGTTGTGTCCGTACAAAGTGCCGTCGGAACACACGACAACGGTATTGACCGCACCCGCTTTGCGCGCCTGTTCGGACAAATCGTTCATAAAGGGGATAACCGCCGTTTTATGCGGCACGGTTACGTTGAATCCCGCAAAATCCCCTGCGTTTTTCATAAAGTCGGCAAGGTCGCGCACCTCGTATTTGTCATACGACGCGTCAATGCCATACTTTTTCAGCCAGTAATTATGAATCAGCGGCGACTTGGAATGGGCAATCGGAAAGCCGATAACGCCGGCTTTGGTCATTTTTTCAGTTCCCCGCAGGAACGCAGGCATTCCAGCAAAGGCAGCAAAGGCAATCCCAAAACGGAAAAGAAGTCGCCCTCGACCGATTTGACCAGCTGCGCGCCCAAGTCTTCCAAATAATAGGCGCCGACGGAATCGCAGACCTCCTCGCCCGCTTCCGCCAGATATTCGTCAAGGAAGTTGTCCGAAAAATCGCGCATAGTCACTTGAACGACGGAATTTTCGCACCAAACCACCTTTTTGTTTTTGACGACCGCTGCGCCGTTGACCAGCAAATGCGTTTTGTTGCGAAGTTTTTTCAAATGTTTGTGCGCGATGCTGAGGTTTTCGGGCTTGGAAAACCATTCGCCTTTCAAATCCAAAATCTGATCAGCGCCGATAACATACGCCGACGGATGTTTTTCGGATACCGCCATTGCTTTTTCAACCGCCAAACGCATACTGGTTTCCTTGGCGGAAGCCCCCTCGGTACGCATTTCGCTTTTAATCGCTTCTTCGTCGATTTGGGCGGAAACGCTGGTAAAATCAACCCCTGCGGCATCCAACAATTCTTGCCTGCTTTTGCTTTGAGAGGCCAATATCAACATTTTTCGAAACTCCTGTGTATAAGTCTGACAAAATCGTCCGTTCTTTAGTTTTATCCCTTTTATGCAAAATTGTCCTGCTTTTTATGCGTCTGTGCGTAAAATTTTTTCAGCAAACGGACAAAACGGCAATCAAAAGTTATCCCCGTTATCCACAAAGTTGTTCGACTCGTCAAAGAATCGGCGAGTCGCTTTGCTTTGGAAACAGCCGCATTACGAATAACTTTGACGTGAACAATCTTGTTCAAAAGATGTGGATAAAATTGCGTCCGACTTATCCACAGGCTCTACTACCCACTACTACTTTTTTTAATATTTAATATTTTAGGCGCGGCTGACGCCGCTTTTGTTCTTGACGGCGAAACGGAAAGCGGATAAATAAAAACATCTTTCAAAAGCGGACTCCCGCTTGTTTTCCCCTTAAAACAACAGACACACTCATGCATTTAAAAGATTTGAAAAAGAAATCTCCCGCCGAACTGTTAAGCTTGGCTGAAGAAATGGGCGTTGAAAACGCTTCAACCATGCGCACGCAGGATTTGACGTTCGCGATTTTGAAACAAGTGTCCAAAAACGACGAAGTTTTGCTGGACGAAGGCGTTATCGAAGTCATGCCCGACGGTTTCGGCTTTTTGCGTTCGCCGCAATCGAACTATCTGGCGGGGTCGGACGATATTTATGTCGCCCCCTCTCAGGTCAAAAAATTCGGTTTGCGCACGGGCGACACGGTCGAAGGTGAAATCCGCGCGCCCAAAGACGGGGAAAAGTATTTTTCGCTGGCCAAAATTTCAAAAGTCAACTTTACCGATCCCGAAAACGTTCGTTTCCGTATCAATTTCGACAATCTGACTCCGTTGCATCCGACGGAAAAGATTAAAATGGAAAACGATTTGGACAACAAAAACATGACGTCGCGCATTATCGATTTGATTTGTCCGCAGGGCAAAGGACAGCGCGGCATGATTGTCGCCCCGCCCCGCACGGGTAAAACGGTGATGCTGCAAAACATCGCCCACGCGATTACGCAGAACAACCCCGAAATCTATCTGATTGTGCTGTTAATCGACGAACGCCCCGAAGAAGTAACGGAAATGAGCCGTTCGATTAAAGGCGAAGTCATCAGCTCGACCTTTGACGAACCCGCGTCCCGCCACGTCCAAGTCGCCGAAATGGTCATCGAAAAGGCCAAACGCTTGGTCGAACACAAGCGCGATGTCGTCATTCTGCTGGACTCCATTACCCGCTTGGCGCGCGCGTACAACACGGTTGTTCCCAGCTCGGGCAAGGTGTTGACGGGCGGCGTCGATGCGAACGCTCTGCAGCGTCCCAAACGCTTTTTCGGCGCGGCGCGCAATATCGAGGAAGGCGGTTCTCTGACCATTATCGCCACCGCGTTGATTGACACGGGATCGCGCATGGACGAAGTCATCTTTGAAGAATTCAAAGGCACTGGCAACTCCGAAATCATTCTGGACCGCAAAGTGTCCGACAAGCGCATTTTCCCCGCAATCGACATCACCAAATCTGGCACGCGCAAGGAAGAATTGCTGGTCGATAAAAACACGCAGTCGAAAATGTGGGTTTTGCGCCGTATTCTGATGCCGATGGGTGCGGCGGACGCTATGGAATTTTTAATGGAAAAGTTGAAACAGTCGAAAAACAATCACGACTTTTTCGAAGCGATGAACTCTTAAAATTAAAAGCCCTCGAAAGAGGGCTTTTTTCAAACCAGCGTGTCGAAATGCCCTGTTTGGTGCAAAGCTTCGCTTAAAACAATCGCGCCCGCCATGGCGACGTTAATGGAGCGCGTGTCCGCCCGCATCGGAATACGCAGGCGCGCGTCCGCGGCATGGTGAACGGTGTCGGGAACGCCCGCGCTTTCGCGTCCCAACAGCAGAATGTCGGATTCCCGGAATTGAAAGCGGTGGTGCGGTTCGGCGCCTTTGGTCGTCAGCAAAACAATGCGTCCCGTATGCTGCGCATAAAACTTTTCCCACGAATCGTGGCGCGTGTAGTCAACAATATTCAAATAGTCCATACCCGCGCGGCGCATGCGCTTGTCGTCGAAAATAAAACCGCACGGCTCGATAATATCGACAGGCAGGTTGAAGCACGCCGCCAACCGCAGCAAAGTCCCCGTGTTTTGCGGGATGTCGGGTTCGTACAAAGCCAGACGCATGGAAAAGCCTTAGACGTTAAACAGGAAATGGCAAATGTCGCCGTCCTGCATGACATATGTTTTGCCTTCGGAGCGCAGTTTGCCCAACTCGCGGGCTTTGGCTTCGCTCTGGCAATCCACAAAGTCTTGATACGAAATGACTTCCGCGCGGATGAAGCCCTTTTCAAAGTCCGAGTGGATAACGCCCGCGGCTTGCGGCGCGGTCATGCCGTTTTTAATCGTCCACGCTTTGGATTCCTTGGGTCCGACCGTGAAAAACGTTTTCAAATCCAACAGCTTGTAGCCCGCTTTAATCACGCGGTTCAAGCCCGTTTCCTCCAGCCCCAGCGTTTCCAAAAATTCCTTTTGTTCCGTCGGGTCTTCCAGTAAAGCGACTTCGGATTCGATTGCCGCCGATACGACAACGGCTTCGTTGCCCTGCTTTTTCGCCATTTCAAACACGCGCTTTGAAAAGTCGTTGCCCGTCGCCGCGGATGCTTCGTCCACGTTGCAAACGTACAAAACGGGTTTGGAAGTCAGTAAAAACAGCTGTTTGTAAATCTTTTTTTGTTCTTCGTCTTCAAATTGGACGGTGCGGGCGGGTTTGCCGCTGCGCAGAGCGTCCAGAACGGGCTGCATGACGGCGACCATTTCCTTGCCTTCTTTTTCGCCCGCGCGCGCTTTCTTTTCAAACGGAACAATACGGCGTTCCAAGCTGTCCAAGTCCGCCAGCATCAATTCTGTTTCAATCGTGTCCGCGTCGCGCACGGGGTCAATCGAACCTTCGACATGCGTGATGTCGCCGTCTTCGAAACAGCGCAAGACGTGCACAATCGCGTCGACTTCGCGAATCGACGCCAAAAACTGGTTGCCCAAGCCTTCACCTTTGGACGCGCCTTTGACCAAACCCGCGATGTCCACGAATTCCAGCTGCGTGTAAATCGTCTGTTTGGATTTCGCCAAATCCGATAATACCGCCAAACGTGCGTCGGGAACGGCGACGCGTCCGACGTTCGGTTCGATGGTGCAGAAAGGATAATTCGCCGCCTGCGCCGCCATAGTCGACGTCAAAGCGTTAAACAAAGTCGATTTTCCGACGTTCGGCAATCCGACGATTCCGCAATTAAAACCCATTTTTTATCCTTTCTGAATCAACGCCAGACGGGACGTGAATTCGCCCGTTCCGTGCGCCAATAATTGCGGCAAAGCTTCCGCAACATGTTCCAATTCCGTGGTGATGATTTCCTTGTCCGCTTTGGCAAAATTCGACAATACCCAGCCGACGACCAAGTTTTTGTCGCCGGGGTGTCCGATGCCGATGCGGACGCGCGCATAGTTCGGCGTGCAATGCGCGTCAATGCTTTTCAATCCGTTGTGACCGCCCGCGCCGCCGCCGACTTTGGCTTTGATTTTGCCGACGGGAATGTCCATTTCGTCATGCAAAACGATGACTTGCGAAACGGGCAGTTTGTAGAAATCCATAGCGGCGCGCACCGCTTGTCCCGAATTGTTCATAAATGTTTGAGGCTGTAAAACGATGACTTTTTCACCGTCAATCACGCCTTCGGACACTTGAGCGTTGAAGCGGGATTTCCACGCGCCAAAATTATAGCGACGGACAATTTCGTCCGTCGCCATAAATCCGATATTATGCCGATTGCCTTTATATTCCGCCCCGGGATTCCCAAGACCGACAACCAAAAACATCGGCAGTCATCCTTACTTCGCAGCAGGAGCCGCAGCAGCGGGAGCAGCCGCGGCAGCATCAGCCGCAGGAGCCGGAGCTTCTTCGACTTCTTCAGCCGCAGGCGCGGCAATCGCCGCAATCGTGGTATCCAAGTCTTCGACGGGTTTGACGCCGGCGGGGAACTTGATGTCGCCCATTTTCACGACATCGCCCATTTCCAAGCCCGTCAAATCGACAAACAAGGTTTCGGGAATGTCTTTGGGTTTGCACATGACTTCGATAGAACGGTAAATCGCGTTCAAAACGCCGCCGTTCTTCAAGCCCGGAGCCGCCAATTCGTTTTCGTACATAACGGGGACTTCGATCTGCAGTTCGGTGTTTTCCGAAACGCGCAGGAAATCGATGTGAATCGGACGATCCGTAATCGGGTGCGTCTGAATGTCCTGACAAATGGCGTGGTATTTGTTTTTGCCGACTTCGATTTCGAACTGGCGGGTCCAGAAACCCGGCTGACGCATCTGCGCGTCCAAATCCAGAGCGGAAATCGAGAACATCACGGGTTCTTTCTTTTCACCGTAAATAACACCGGGAATCAAACCTGCGCGACGTTCGGCACGAGCCGCCCCCTTACCTGCCGTTTTGCGTTCATTAACGCGAATATTGACTGTTTTAGCCATAATTTTCAAATCCTTTTAGATGATTAAGTCTGTTCGACCTCCAGGGGTGTCGAACCTTGACGAAGTCTGTTTACACCGTTTGAGCGCGAAAAGCAACCGATTTTATCAAACAAACCGCAATCCGCATCAATGATTTCCCGATTCTGCCAAAAACGACAGATAAAGGCATTGCTTGTTTTTACTTGCGGGTTATTTTTCACGAACAACTTTGATTGTGAAATCCCCGCCGTATTTGTAATACAAAATGCAAGAACGATGCTGCCCGTCAATGATAATGTTATTTTTATCCAAAACAATCACGCATTTTGACGGATCGTATCCGTTTTTGTTGATAGATTGTTCCAACGCTTCAAATCTGGTCGGCGATGTATCAATATCCTCGGGAACCAAACCGTTAAATTCTCTGTAATTTTTTCGAACATATTCTTCATAAATCCGTTTGTCGCGGGTCTGTAAATATTTATACGGACTGACTTCGTCCAATGTGTAAGTTTTTCCCCGCCATTTACGGCGAATGTCTTTTAAAGCGACTGTTGCTATTTCCGCATCGTCAAACAAATTTTCAGTTTCGGGCGGAAGAATGATGCCCTGCTGTTCAAATGTCGATTTCAGTTTTTCAAAATGCTGCCACTGATATAGTTTGCGAATCATATATGTGTAATTGCGCCGTTTTATTTTTATTCCTAAAAAGCGATAAACTTTTTGAGCTTTTCCACCTTGAACTGAAAATAACTGCTTAATAACGTTTTGTATCATTTCGAACAATCCTTTGTTTTTTACCATAAACAAAAACCCGCTGTTAAAGCGGGCGGATGTTCAGAAACCGTAAGCAAATAAAGAACGGCTCGGCGTTTTCGCGCACAAAGCCTTATTGCGCCGACATCCGTCCTTGAAAACAGAAATCGGCGTATGATTTATCAGTCGCCATACACAACGCGACTATTTGCTAAAGGGTTT
>CAVCSV010000007.1:66405-71556 GCA_963604715.1 Limosilactobacillus gorillae | reverse complement strand
GCAAGGAACTTTGAGTTTTTTCCTTCTCTCTCTTCTTTCTGGGTTGATGACGAATCTGGTCGGCGCAAGTGCCATTACTTGCGCGGGACTGCCGCGTCCCTGTCGGGACTCGCGGTTTCGACTCTAAATATTTATTATTCAATCATTTATCGAAATTGCGAGTCCGCGTGAACGGGTGAAGCAATCCCCCGATTGGTCGGCACGGGTGCCTATGCGCCCCAAAACCGCCTCGTCCGAAAAAGTTAAAACCATCCCGCGTTTCGGTTAAAACCAACCTACGCGCAACAAAATAAAAACCCCCGCAAATTTTGCGGGGGTTTTTATTTGGTGAGCGAGCCGGGATTCGAACCCGGGGCCACATGATTAAAAGTCATGTGCTCTACCAGCTGAGCTACTCGCCCGTAGCGTTTCAACAGGCGTAAACATACACAGGTGCGTCCTGTCGGTCAAGTGTTTTTTTGCATTTTTTCAAAAAAATTATTTTCCGACCAACAAATTCAGCGTTTCCGCCATTTCGTTGGCAACTTTGTACGCCTCGACATTCGCTTTGAACGTCTGTTCGGCAATCATCATATTCGTCATTTCGTTCAGCATCACGTCTTCGGACGCGACATAAGCCGTCGACGCCGTGCCGATTGCCCGCGTTCCCGCAACCGCCGTCACGGGAATATCGGGCGTTTCAATCGTTTGCGCCGTCTGCATACCCGATTCGACAACCCTTTGCGCGCTTTTGTAAAAGCCCGCCGCTGCCGCCTGCATCCCGTTCAAAGAAACCGATGAAATCATCTTTGTTCCCCCTTAGCCGAAGCCCTGCGTCTTTTTGGGCGCGTTGTCTTCGTATGCTTCGATTGTTTTTTCATACGATTCCAACTGTTGTCCCGCTTCGCGCAAAGACAGATACGAATCCGTCCCGTCGTCGAACCGCAAGTTTGTTTCCAGCACAGCCCCCGCTTCCATCATCGGAATCAGCGACGCTTCGACAGCGGCGGCTTGCGGTTTTTCAAACATCGGCGTTTGTTCGTTCAACAGATATTGGTCGGTGGAGCTGCCCGCCCCCGCCGAATCGGACACGCCGACAACGGACGCGGAAATGCGCGAAGCCCCCATATTCCCCAGCTTCGCCATTACATTGGTCGTATGCCCGACCGACGTATTTGTTGACACTTTTCCTGTCGACATTTCAATCACCATTCTTGGCTAAACAAACTTTTCTGTTTATATTATTTCATATTTTCCCCGCCGCTGTCAACGCTTTGAGGTTGATTTCGAAACATTTTCCCTTTATCCTGTTTGCGCTTTTTAAAAAGGGAAAACGCATGGCGAAAAACAAAATCATCATTGACACCGATCCGGGCGTGGACGACGCCGTCGCTTTGTTTATGGCAATGGCGGACGCGGACACCGACATTCTGGGCATCACCGCCGTCAACGGCAACGTCCCCGTCGAACAAGGCGAATACAACGCCCGCCGAATCTGCAATTTCGCTTGGCATTCGGGCATCAAAACCTTTAAAGGCTGCGATCGTCCCTTGAAACGTTCGGTTTTCAACGCCGAATGGATACACGGCAAGGACGGTTTGGCGGGACTGGATTTCGGCGAACCGACGTACAAAGGCGAATCGACGCCCGCCGTCGACTTTATCATTGATACGGTTATGAAATCGACCGAACGCGAAGTGTCGATTATCGCCATCGGACCGCTTACAAACATCGCCACCGCGTTTTTGAAAGAACCGAAAATCATTTCCCGCATCCGCGAACTGGTCATTATGGCTGGCGCGTTCTGCGAAGACGGACCGCGCGGCAATTCGACACCGTATGCCGAATTCAACGTGTACGCCGACCCGCACGCCGCGGAAATCGTGTTCGACTTGGGACAAAGAATCACCGTCATTCCCATGGAAGTCGGGCAGCAAGCCTATGCGGACGAAGCGTATTTGGAACGCCTGCGCGACTTGAATTCCCGCTGTGCCGCCAAAAGCGCGGATTTGTTGGAAGAAACGGCGAAAGTCCTTGCCCCTCACCGTCAGAAAATGGCAGAGGAAGGCTTGGCGCCCGAAAACGGAACGTCGCTGTACGACCCGTGCGCGGTTGCGTGCTTTCTGCGCCCCGCTTTGTTTTCGGGGCGTTACGGCACGGTGCAGGTCAACACCGACGCCAAAAGCGAACAGTTCGGCATGACAACCTTTGAGCAGGGGTCAAAACGCAACTGCCTGGTCACTTACAAAGTCGACAAAGAGCCGTTCCTGCAAATGGTTGCGGATTATCTGGCAAAACTGTCATGAGCGTTTACTCCGGTCGGCTGTCCGTCGCGCCGATGATGGATTGGACGGACAGGCATTTCCGTTTTTTCGCCCGCCAATTCACCAAACGGACTCTGCTTTATACGGAAATGGTCACGGCGCAGGCGGTCGTGTTCGGCGACGCGGAAAAACTGCTGAGCTTCAGTTTGCCCGAAAAGCCGCTGATTTTGCAGCTGGGCGGCTCTTCCCCCGAATTGCTGGGCAAAGCGAGCCAAATCGCGCAAAGCTTTGATTACGACGGCGTCAATTTAAACGCAGGCTGCCCGTCCGAACGGGTCAGCGCGGGCAATTTCGGCGCGGCTTTGCGGCAAAATCCCGCGCTTATCGCCGATTGCCTGCAAGCAATAAAAGAAAACAGCCGCGTTCCCGTATCCTTGAAAACCCGCATCGCGTTGGAAGAAATGACACCGGATTCGGACGGCTACGACGATTTGTGCCGTCTGGCGGAGTTGGTCAAACCTTTGACGACGGATTGGATTGTCCACGCGCGCAAAGCCCGCTTGAAAGGATTGACGCCCAAACAAAACCGCGAACGCCTGCCGCTGAATTACGATTTGATTTACCGCTTCAAGCGTGATTTTCCCGATTTGACCGTTTCAATCAACGGCAACATCGATTCTTTGGATGCGGCTTTACAGCATTTACAGCATGTCGACGGTGTGATGATTGGACGCGCGGCGTATGCAAACCCCGCTTTGCTGACAGAAGCAGACAATCGAATTTACGGTGAAAACTCCGCCCCCGTTTCGCCCATTGACGCTGTTTTGCAAATGCGCCCCTATATTGAAGAACAGTTGACGAAAGGCGTGCGTCTGAACGCGATAACGCGGCACATGCTGGGGATATTCAAAGGGTGCGCTGGCGCGGCGGCGTGGCGCAGAACGCTGACGGAAAACGCGGTTTTGCCCGACGCCGATTTTAAAGTTGTTGCACAAGCTTTAAAGAGTGTTATACCTATTGACTGAATTTTAATCATCAAAAGGACACGAATGATGAGCGATACGACACTTTTAATCCTTTCCGCCGTCATCGGCTATCTGCTGGGTTCGATTCCGTTCGGCATCGTGCTGACCCGAATGGCGGGATTGGGCGACATCCGCAAAATCGGTTCGGGCAACATCGGCGCGACCAACGTTTTGCGCACGGGACGCAAGGATTTGGCTTTGCTGACGCTGATACTGGATTCGGGCAAAGCGGCTTTGGCGGCGTTCATCGCGTCCTATTGCGCCCCAGAAGAAGGCATCAGCGACACCGCGGCTTTGATTGCCGGTACGGCGGGCGTTTTGGGACACAACTTCCCGATTTGGCTGAAATTCAAGGGTGGCAAAGGCGTTGCGGCGACTTTGGGCGTCCTGCTCTACACCTGTTGGGAGGTCGGCTTGGCGTCGTGCGTGACATGGCTGGTTATGGCTCTGCTGTTCCGCTATTCGTCGCTGTCGGCTTTGGCGGCGCTGATTTTGGCGCCCGTTTACGCTTATTTCTTCGCCACGCCAGAATTCGTGTACTTTTACGGCTTTTTGGCGGTGCTGGCGGTCATTCGCCACCATGAAAACATCCGCAGACTGATTCGCGGCGAAGAATCGAAAATCAAGCTGAAGAAAAAAGCCGCATGATTGATGCCGAAAAAATCGCAAAGGTCCGCTTGATACGGTCGGAAAACGTCGGGGTTGCGACGTTTTCGGCTTTGCTTGCCCGCTTTGGTTCGGCGCGGGAAGCCCTGCTTCATCTTTCCGATTTTGCCCGCCTCGGCGGGCGCAAGCGTCCTTTGAACGTATGTTCCGAATCAGCCGCAACCGCGGAAATCGACCGCCTGTACAACGCAGGCGGCGAAATGCTGTTCAAGGACGACGCGGATTATCCCGCTTTGCTGAAAGCCCTGCCCGACGCACCGCCCGTGCTGTCCGTTTTGGGCAACAAAGCGTTGTTCAACAGTCCGTCCGTCGCCGTTGTCGGCACGCGCAACGCAACAATCAACGGCAGAACCATCGCGCGCACGATTGCCAACGATTTGGTCAAATCGGGCTACACCGTCGTTTCGGGTCTGGCGGTCGGCATCGACGCCGCCGCCCACGAAGGCGCGCTGTTCAACGCAACAAAAAAAGCGTCCACCGTCGCCGTTTTGGGAACGGGGCTGAATATCCCCTACCCTGCGCAAAACCGCAAGCTGTACGACGAAATCCGCGAAAAAGGACTGCTGGTTTCCGAATACGCTTTGGATACCAAGCCGCAGCCCGCAAACTTTCCCCACAGAAACAGAATCATTTCGGGCGTCGCCTGCGGGCTGGTCGTGATAGAGGCAACCTTGCGCTCCGGGTCTTTGATTACCGCCAACCGCGCTTTGGAACAGGGCAAAGAAGTCTTCGCCGTTCCCGCCACGCCGACGGACGAACGCGCAAAGGGCGTCAACCACTTGATTAAAACGGGCGCGCCTTTGGTCGAATCTGCGGACGACATCATCGCCCATTTGACGGGGCTGCCGATGCTGTCTTTGAACGAAGCGATTGAAAACGAACCCGTCGAAAATCCCGTTGAAACGCTTGAACAAACAAGGCTTTCCGCCAATGATTTGCTGAAACAGCTGGACGGCACGCCGACCGATTTGGACGCTTTGATACGCGAAACGGGCTTGCCAGCGCCCGCAATTTCCGTTTTATTAGTAGAGCTGGAACTCGCCGGACGAATCGAACGTCTGCCGGGGAACAAAATTATCCGCATATCCACAGGACAATGAAACATGGACGTCGTTATTGTAGAATCCCCCGCAAAAGCCAAGACGATTAACAAATATCTGGGCAGCAATTACCAAGTAATTGCCAGCTTCGGACACATTCGCGATCTGCCCGCCAAA
>CAVCSV010000007.1:61125-66395 GCA_963604715.1 Limosilactobacillus gorillae | reverse complement strand
CGGATCGGTTCGCCCCGACGAAGATTTCGCCATGGATTGGGCGATTGAACCCAAGGACGAAAAACACATCAAAGCCATTGCCTCTTTGGTTGCCAAAGCGGACACCGTCTACCTCGCAACCGACCCGGATAGAGAGGGGGAAGCCATCGCTTGGCACGTTTTGCAGGAACTGACCAAACGCGGCAAGCTGAAAAACAAAAACGTCAAACGCGTCGTGTTCAACGAAATCACCAAATCGGCGGTCACAAACGCGATGAAAAATCCGCGCGTCATTGACATGCCTTTGGTTGACGCGTATCTGGCGCGGCGGGCTTTGGATTATCTGGTGGGCTTTACGATTTCGCCTGTTTTGTGGCGCAAGCTGCCGGGCAGCCGTTCGGCGGGACGCGTGCAGTCGGTCGCTTTGCGCTTGGTCTGCGACCGCGAAAACGAAATCGAAGCATTCAAACCGCAGGAATACTGGACGATTGACGCGGACTTTATGACGCCCAAAGCCGATTTGTTCACCGCGCATCTGTCCGTTTTGAACGGCAAAAAGCTGGGCAAGTTCACTTTGGCGAACGAAGCGGACGCAAAAGCCGCCGAATCCGCCATCAAAGCGGCGAACTTCGACGTCGGCGCGATTGAACGCAAGACGGTCAAACGCTCCCCCGCCCCGCCGTTCACGACTTCGACTTTACAGCAGGAAGCGGCGCGCAAGCTCTTCTTTTCCGCGAAAAAGACGATGCAGTTGGCGCAACAGCTGTACGAAGGCGTCGACATCGGCGGCGAAACGGTCGGCTTGATTACCTATATGCGTACCGACGGCATCCAAATGGCGCAGGAAGCGATTAACGAAGCGCGCGTCGTCATCGGCGAGGAATTCGGTGCCAAATACCTGCCCGAAAAGCCGCGCTATTACAAAAACAACGTCAAAAACGCGCAGGAAGCGCACGAAGCCATCCGTCCCACGTCTTTGCACCGCAAACCCGAATTCGTCGCGCGCTTTTTGACCAAAGACCAAAAAGCCCTGTACGAACTGGTGTACAAACGCGCTTTGGCGTGTCAGATGCAAAACGCCGAAATCGACAAAGTCGCCGTCGACTGCCCGTCCCGCGACGGTTCGATTGTCATGCGCGCGACGGGACAGACGATTGCGTTCGACGGCTTTTTGAAAGTGTATTTCGAAACCGCCGACGATGCCGACGACGAAAACAACACGCTGTTGCCGCCGTTGACGACGGGCGACGCTTTGGAACAAAAAGCCGTCCGCCCCGAACAGCACTTCACCCAGCCGCCTCCCCGCTATTCGGAAGCGAGCCTTGTCAAAAAGCTGGAAGAACTGGGCATCGGCAGACCGTCGACCTACGCGTCGATTCTGTCGGTTTTGCAGGACAGACAATACGTCCGTTTGGAAAAACGCCGCTTTATTCCCGAAGACCGCGGTCGCATTGTTACCGTGTTCATGGAAAACTTTTTCAACAAATACGTTCAATACGACTTTACGGCGGATTTGGAAAACGCGCTGGACGACGTGTCGGCGGGCAAGCTGAACTGGAAAGCTTTGTTGCGCGATTTCTGGGACGCGTTCGACCAAACGGTCAAATCGGTCGAACCGCTGACGATTACGGATGTTTTGAACACGCTGCAGGAATGTTTGTCCGAACATCTGTTCCCGACGCCCGAATCCCGAATCTGCCCCGAATGCGGCAAGGAAAAAGGCGGCAGATTGAGCCTTAAAATCGGCAAATTCGGCGCGTTCATCGGGTGTTCCAACTATCCCGAATGTCGCTATACCCGCCCGTTCGGCGGTGAAACAAGCGGCGAACAGACAGCGGAGGAACCCGACCGCCGCCTGCTGGGCACCGCGCCCGACGGCGAGGAAGTTTTCGTCCGCAAAGGTCCCTACGGCTATTATGTCCAGCAGGGCGAGGACGCGCCCAAGAAAAAAGGCGAGAAATCCACGGTAAAACGCATCTCTTTGCCGCGCAACATGCCGCCCGCCGAACTGACTTTGCAGGACGCTCTGGCTTTGCTTGAACTGCCCCGCACATTGGGCGAAGACGGCAACGGACAAGCCGTTTCGGCGGGAATCGGGCGTTTCGGTCCATATCTGAAAGTCGGCAGCACGTTCAAATCCCTGCCCGCGTCGGAAAACATCCTGACCGTCGACCTGCCCCGCGCTTTGGAACTGCTGGCGACGGCGAAACCCAAAGTCCCGCCGCAGGAAATCGGCACGCATCCCGCCGACGGCAAGCCGATTGTCACGGCTTCGGGGCGGTTTGGGCCTTATGTCAAGCACGGCAGCGTGATTGCGTCCGTCCCGAAAGCGATTCGCGACGAAAACCGTGCGCCGACTTTGGAGGAAGCGATTGCCCTGCTTGCCGCCAAAGCCGAAAAAGACGGTGCGAAAAAAGCCGCCAAAACAGCGGAAAAGAAAGCCGCCCCGAAAAAAACGGCGGCAAAGAAAACAACGGCTAAAAAGACGACCCGCAAAACAACCAAGAAAACGGAGGCTTGATGAGCAAATCCAAACAGCCCCTGCCGACGATGGACGACATTGTCGCTTATTTGAACGAAAATTCGGGCAAAGTCGGCAAACGTGAAATCGCCCGCGCGTTCAACGTTCGCGGCGACGACCGCGTCAAGCTCAAAGAAATGCTCAAAAATCTGAAAGCGTCGGGCAAAATCGAAAAATCGGACGGCAAGAAAATGATTCCCGCCGACGGTCTGCCCGAACAATGCCCGTGCGAAATTACGGGCGTCGACAGCGACGGCGAATTGGTCGCCCGCCCGCTGAATTGGAACAAGCCGACGCCCGTGCCGCAAATTCTGATTACGGATTTGGGTCGCCTGCGTCCGCCGCCCAAGGAAGGCGATTTTGTCGTTTTAAAACTTCATCCCGCGGGCAAGCGGTTCTTTCACGGGGCGGTTTTGCGCCGCTTGTCGGACAAGCCGAACCGCGTTGTCGGGCTGTTTGACACGACGGGCGGCAAAGGCGGACATATTCTGTCCGTCGACCGCCGCCTGCATCAGGACTATATCGTCGATTCCCTGCACGCGAACGGCGCGAAAAACGGCGACGTCGTGATTGCAGAGGTTATCGGTTCGGCATTGAAACAAACCGCCCGCAAAGCCAAAGTCGTCCAAATCATCGGCAAGGCGAACGCCCCCAAAGCCGCCAGCCTGATAGCCATCGCCCTGCACGGCATCCCGACGGAATTTTCGGCGGAAGCGTTGAAACAGGCGAAAAAAGCCAAACTGCCCGACATGAAAAAACGCGTCGATTTGCGCGATATTCCGCTGGTCACCATTGACGGCGAGGATGCGCGCGACTTTGACGACGCGATTTTTGCCGAACCCGACAAGGATGGTTGGCATCTTGTCGTCGCGATTGCCGACGTCGCCTATTTCGTCCGCCCGTATGAGCCGCTGGATTTGTGTGCACGCGAACGCGGCAACTCGGTTTACTTCCCCGACCGATGCGTCCCCATGCTGCCCGAAGAACTGTCGACGGACTTGTGTTCCTTGAAACCGAACGAAGACCGCCCCTGCATTGCGGCGCATTTGTGGATTAACAAAAACGGCAAACTGCAAAAATCGAAATTCGTGCGCGCCGTCATGCGCTCCGCCGCGCGGCTGAATTATCACGAAGTCCAAGCGGTCTTTGACGGCAAAATGCCCGAAATGAACGACGACTTGCGCCGTCACTTGCTGGATTTGCAGGGCGCGTACAAAGCGCTTGCCGCCGCGCGTGAAAAACGCGGGGCTTTGGAATTGGACGTCATTGAACGCGAAATCACCTTGAACGACAAGGGGCAAATCACCGACATCCGCCCGCGCGAACGGCTGGACAGCCACAAAACGGTCGAAGAATTCATGATTGCCGCGAACGTCGCCGCCGCCCAAACGCTGGAAGCGCACGACGTCCCCGCGATGTACCGCGTCCACGAACCGCCCAGCGCGGACAAAGCCGAAGCTTTACGGACGTTTTTAAGCTCCGTCGGGCTGAAAGTTCAGCATACCGACCAAGAAAGCCTGAACAAAGTCCTTGAAAAGGTCAAAGGCACGCCCCGCGCGTATATGGTCAACGAATTGGTTTTGCGGTCCCAAAGCCAAGCGCGCTACAGTCCTGAAAATTTGGGACACTTCGGCTTGGCGTTGGACAAGTACGCCCACTTTACATCCCCCATTCGCCGCTATGCCGATTTACTGGTGCATCGCGGGCTGATTTCCGCCTTAAAACTGGGCAGGGACGGCTTGATTGACGAAAACGGCGAGCTGACCGCGGATTTGGAGGATGTCGGCGAACACATCTCCGCCACGGAACGCCGCGCCGCCGCCGCGGAACGCGATGCCGAGGAACGTTATCTGTCCGCGTATCTCAAGGACAGAATCGGCGAACGTTTCGGCGGGATTATCAACGGCGTCAGCCGCTTCGGGCTGTTTGTCACAATCGACGACATCGGCGCGGACGGTCTAATCCCCATCAGCACGCTGCCCAACGACTTTTATGTGCATGAAGAAGAACGCCACCGCCTGTACGGCGCGAACACGGGCAACACCTATGAACTGGGCGAACACGTCGAAATGATTTTGGCGGAAGCGACACCCGTTACGGGCGGTTTGCTGTTCCACCTGTTGGACGCGGGCGTTAAAAAAGCGCGCAAACCCGCACCGAAAAAATCCCGCAAGCCCGTCAAACGCAAAAGGAAATAAGCCATGCGTTTACGGGTGCTTTTTGCCGCTTTGCTGACAGCGTCGACGGCGCACGCCGCGCCCGTGTGGTGGGAAAGCGTCGTCAACGACACAAAGCTTCCCGTTCCCCGCATGGAACGCGTTTTGACGACGGCGTGCAAATTGACGGTGCAAAAATCATTGAAGCCCGTTACCGCACGCGAACTGACCGAAACGGCTGTCAAAAGCCTGTCCACGTTCGACCAGAAAATCACGGCGGCTTTGGACGGCAAGCGCGTGATTTTGTTTGCGGACGACAAAGTGCTGAAAAGCTTCAGCGCGCCCGCCGAAAACGATTGCGACGACTGGTCGCGCCTGTTGCTGGCGGCGGCGGTGGAAGCCCGTCCCTTTTCGCCCAAAGCGCAAAAAGCGGACGCGGAGGAATTTTACAACATTTTCATCAACGCCTATCTGGGCACGCTTGATTCCTACGCGCATTTCGAGGGCGACGACACAACCGAACTGGCGGCTTTGAAAAATCCCGCCAGCATCGGCATCCGCTACCGCCGCATCGGGCGTTTTTTGGAAATCACGGCAATTCTGCCCGACAGCCC
>CAVCSV010000007.1:33274-61115 GCA_963604715.1 Limosilactobacillus gorillae | reverse complement strand
CAGCCCCGCCGCCGCGGGCGACATTCAAATCGGCGACCGCATTACGGCAATCGAGGGCAAATCCGTTCCCGATTTGTCGCGGGTTCAGGTATTGAACGCTTTGCGCGGCGAAGCGGGAACGACGGTTTCATTGACGCTTCGCAGGGACGGCAAAACACGCAGGGAATTGCTGACGCGCCGCGCCGTTGTCGAATCTCCCGTCGCTTATTTCTTTGACGAACAATCAAAATTGATGACGATTAAAATCGCCGCTTTTTCAAAGCGCACGCTGTCGTCCATGAAAGCAACGCTGAAAACCGCGGAAAAACTGGAGGCGAAAGGGCTGATTATCGACCTGCGCGGGAATATGGGCGGCTTGCTCAAAGAAGCCGTTTTGACCGCCGATTTGTTCCTGCCGCCAGATTTGCTGATGATTCGCACGCAGGGGCGCGAAGAAACGGACAAACAGGAATACTGGTCGACGAAAAAAAGCAAACGCCCCGTTTACCCGATAGCGGTTCTGGTCGACGCGAAAACGGCGTCCAGCGCGGAATACTTTGCTGGCGTTTTGCAGGATTACCGCCACGCGGCGGTCATCGGCACACCCACTTACGGCAAAGGCGTTCTGCAAAGCGTCGATTCAATCGAAAACGCTGGCGAATTGTCCGTCACCACGGCGCGCTATCTGCTGCCGTCGGGCTATTCCCCCGACAAATACGGCGTTTTTCCGAACATTTGCACGGCGGGACTGAATTTGATTGACATCGACAAAGTGCCGCCCGCGCAAACGCGCCTGCTGCCGTGGCGAAAGGGCGATGCCGCCGTCAAAAACAGAGCCTTGCGCGCCTGTCCGCGCCAAATCCGCCCCGACAACGCGCTGGACGACGAAATCGCCAAACGGATTTTGACGGATTCGACGCGATATAACGGCGCTTTGACGTATTTTTCGCTTGACAGTTTTCTGAAATAGGGTATTTTCAGACTATCGTTTTTGATTTTTTTGATGGGTGAATTGTCATGGCAAAGCCTGCTACATTACAGATTAAGCTTGAAAGCACCGCCGGAACGGGTTACTTCTACACCACGAAGAAAAACCCCCGTACGAAAACCGAAAAGCTCAGCTTGAAAAAGTACGATCCGAAAGCGCGCAAGCACGTTGTTTTCAAAGAAACGAAAATGCGCTGAGCGTTTTGTTTCAAAACAAAAAAGCCCGTTCATTCGGGCTTTTTTTGTACGTTGCCGTTGACGCTCCGCTCAATTTCGATGTTATCTATCCGATTGAAAATAAATAAAAATCGAAACTGAGGTTTGTCATCGCGAAGCCCTTTAGGGCTGTGTCGATCCATTGACAGGATGCTGACCGCAAAAGCGGAATCAATGGATTGCCGCGCCCGCTGACGCGGACTCGCAATGACGAGTCTTCCCCTCTTCGTCATCACGAGAAGGGCGTTAGCCCGACGAAGTGATCCATTTGCAGGATGCCGGATAACAAGTACGAGGTTGACTGAGCCAATAGATTGCCGCGCCCCTGTCGGCGTCGCAATGACTGTTTTGTTACGTTTTTTTTTCGCGCCGACCAGTCACGGGATTTTGCCTTTTCTTTTTGTTTTAAAACATAGGATATTCTTTATGCGCCTGTTTTTCCTGTTGTTTTTGTTTGCTCTGCCCGCCCGCGCCGACGGATATACGCCGATACTGCAAGCCGTCGTCGACGGCGACAATATGGCGATAGAAGCCCTGCTGCAAAAAGGCGCCAACGCCGAAGACGCCGACGAAACGGGTATGACCGCGCTGATGATTGCCGCGAAAAACAACCCCGACGCCCTTGTTCCTTATGTATTGATTTCCAATGGCGCAAACCCGAACAGACTGCACCCGAAAACGGGGTGGACGGCTTTGTTTTATGCCGTCCATTACAATGCAAATCCCGATGTCGTGCGCGCGTTGATAACAAACGGCGCCGAAATGAATCGCATCGACATTTTCGGCAAAACCGCCTTGGATTACCTGCCCCTGAATCCGAAATTGCAGGGGCAAAGCATCGAAAACATCCTGAACCCCGATTTTTACCCGTCGGCTTCCTCGGCATCGCGGTAGGACACGATTTGCACCGATACGGGTTTGTCATCGGGCTCTTTCAGCGTTCCCAACAGCTTGGCAAGCAATTCGCACCCTTTTAACACGGTCGCCGCCTGATATTCCGTCGCGCCCGTCGGATGCCCCGCTTTGTCCAGTACGGGAACGGGTTTGCGGGCAACCTCTATCACTTCCTTGACCGTTTCAATCAGATAATCCGCCATTTCATTTGACGGCGTCTGCATTTTCTTCCTCATTTTTTACCTCTCTTTCAAAACAACTCTGGCATCGTTTCCCCAAAAGCTTTATACCAAAGAAAAAACTTCGGAGGATTCGATGCTTTCCTATCAACATGGCTATCATGCGGGCAATTTGGCGGACGTGCACAAACACGCCGCGCTTTGCACCGTTTTGGAAAAACTGGCGCAAAAGGACAAGCCGCTGACGTACATCGAAACGCACGCGGGGCGCGGTCTGTACGATTTATCGTCGGAAATGGCGCATAAAACGAACGAAGCCGCTTTCGGCATCGAATCAGTTTTGAAAGCGCACAAAATCCCCGCAAACCACCCGTATCTGAATTTGCTGAACCGCCTCCGCTCCGAAATCGGCAAGCAATACTACCCCGGTTCGCCCTTTATCGCCGAAGCCCTGCTGCGCCCGACGGACACCTTGCATCTGATGGAACTGCACCCGCAGGAATATCAAGCGTTGTTCAGTCTGATGCGTTATCCGAACACGCACTTGCACAACCGCGACGGGTTCGAGGGCGCTTTGGCGATTTGCCCGCCAACACCGCGCCGCGGCATGGTCTTCACAGACCCCAGCTATGAAGTCAAAACCGAATACGAAAAAACGGCAAAGTTTGTTTTGAAGCTTCACCGCAAATGGGCGGAGGGCGTTATCGGCGTCTGGTATCCGATTTTGCGGGAAAACTACCATTTTGATTTGGTAAAGCCGCTGCAAGACGCGGACTTGCCCAAGTTCTACAATGCCGAAATCCTGTTCAAACATCCGAAAACCGCCATGCTGGGCAGCGGGATTTTGTTCGTCAACACCCCGTTCGGAACACAGGACGATTTGGACGCGATAAAGCATTGGCTTTAAGTCGTTCAACCCTATTGCCATCTGTTTAAAAGCCGCCGCGCTTCATACAATAAAGCCCTGTAACAAGGAGGGCTTTACAATGAATGTGGCGGCAATGACGGTCAGCGCGCTGGCGCAAGCGGGCGTCAAGCGGATTTACGGTTTAATCGGGGATTCTTTGAATGCGATAGGCGACGCGGTGCGCGTGAACAATCGGATTCAATGGATACCCGTCAGACACGAAGAATCCGCCGCTTTCGCCGCCGGGGCGGAAGCTTTTCTGACGGGAAATCTGGCGGTTTGCGCTGGCACATGCGGTCCGGGCAGCCTGCATCTGCTGAACGGATTGTACGAAGCCGCGCGCAACGAATCCCCCGTTTTGGCACTTGTCACGCACATTCCCGTTTCCGAAATCGGCACGGAATATTTCCAAGAAACCAATCCCATGGCGGTTTTCAAGGACTGTTCCGTTTTTTGCGAAACGGTGATGAGCGCGGAACAAATGCCCCGATTGCTGCAATCTGCCATGCAAACCGCGCTGGCGCAAAAAGGCGTCGCCGTTCTGATTGTCCCGTCGGATGTCGCAAAAGCGGAAATCCCCGTCGAACAAACCGTTTACGCCCGCACCGTCGACAACAAACCGACGACGCTGTCCCCCGCCCCCGCCGACATTGAAAAATTGGCTCAAATGCTCAATTCGCACGGGCGGATAACGCTTTATTGCGGCATTGGCTGCCGTTTTGCAAAGGACGAAGCGCTGGCTTTGGCGCAAAAAATCAAATCCCCGATTGTCCACACCATCCGCAGTAAAGATTTTATGGAAAACGGCAATCCGTTCGATGTCGGATTGAACGGTTATTTGAGTTCGGGCGAACCGAAAACCGCGCTGGAATCGTGCGATTTACTGCTTTTGCTGGGAACGGATTACCCGTATCGGGCATTGTTGCCGACCGCGCCCGACGTGGTGCAAATCGACACCAAAGCCGCGCATCTGGGACGCAGAAGCAAACTGACGTTCGGCATCAAAGCATCCGTCAAAGCCGCCTTAACCGCCGTTTTGCCTTTGGTTGCGGAAAAAGACAACGCTTCGCACCTGAACGCCGCTTTGGCGCACCGCGACGAAATCACGGCGCAAAAGCGCAACGCTTTGGGTCAATATGCGAAACAAACGCCTTTGCGCCCCGAATATCTGACCGCCGTTTTGAATGACATCGCCCCCGACAACGCCGTGTTTGTCGTTGACGTCGGATTAAACGATGTGTGGGCGGCGCGCTATTTGCAGGCAAAGGGAACCCGCCGCGTCATCGGCTCCTTCAAACACGGCACCATGGCGGCGGCTTTGCCTGCGGGTATCGGCGCGTTTTTTGCCCTGCCGCGCGGCACGCCCGTTATCGTGCTGGCGGGCGACGGCGGGCTTTCCATGCTGTTGGGCGAACTGCTGACCGTCATTCAAAATCACGTTGATGTAAAAGTCCTCGTTTACAACAACGGGACTTTGGGATTTATCGATTTTGAAGCCAAGTTGGAAAAAATCCCGCCGTTTAAAACGGAACTGCTCAATCCCGATTTTGCCGAACTGGCGCAAACCATAGGATTCAAAGCCGTCCGGATAACGTCGCCCGACAATTTGAAAGCCGTTTTGACCGCCGCCCTGAACGAAAAGGGGGCTGTGTTGATTGACGCTGTAACCGACCCCGCCGCCATGCCCTAAGCCAGCGGATCGTATTCCGCCGCCGTTTTTGCGCTTTCGCGGGAAAATCGTTCGGTTTTGACGGAATCCTCTTTCAACCCGACCGCCAAATAGCGGAACGCGTCGGCGGCATGGCTTGTCCAGTCGTGCAAAGGCTTCGGCTGAAACGTCCGCCGCTGTTCGTCCCATGCTTTTTGATATTGACGCAAAGCCTCCAACCCCGTTTGGCACTTTTCGGCGTCAAAGCGGCAACGCGGCAGCAGCAGGCGCACGGCGGCAATGCCCGTTTCAACGCTTGCGCGCGGCAAAACGCGCCCCCTGACGCCCAAGCTTGCCAGCAAATCCAAACGGCTTTTGCCGCTGGAAAGCTCGTGCACCCGAATATCGTGCGGAAAGATATTGTCGTTGGTGTAAGTGTACGGCTTTTCGCGCATTGTGCGGACATAATAATCCAGCCCGACGCCGCTTGCCTCGCAATAATCGATAACGTCGATTCCCGCGCCGTTTTTCTGATAAAACCAAATCGCCGTCGCGTCGCCGATACCCAAATCCCACGCCGTAAAAACAGGCAAAGCGGGATTGTGCGGCACGCGGCACACCGCGCCCTTGTTTTCCAAATCGTTGATGAGCGCGCCGTAATAGCTGCCCTTTATCGCCGCGTCGAACGAACAGTAGAATTCCTGCCGTATCATTTCTTCGTCCATGCCCGCCTGCCGTTCCGCTTCGATTGCCGACAAGGGAATCGCTTTGGTCTGCTCAACCCCCAACGCCTGCACAAACCAGCCGTCCGCCTGCTTTGCCGTTTCAAACAGCTTCAAGCCGTGATTGCGCCCCCTCGGCGTATAAATAAACAAAGCCCACCCGTCGTTTTCCGCCAAAATCGGGCGGATAAAGTCCCATGCGGCGGGGTCGGCGATAGAGTATTCCGAAAACACCACGCCGACGGGATTCGCTCCCACCAAAGAATTGTAATTGTCCGACCCCAAGCATTGCCAAATCGACCCGTTGACCAGTTCGATTTTCATTTCCTGACTGTTGATTGCCTTGCGTATTTGTTTCGGGAACACTTGGTCGATGACGCGGCGTCCCTGCTTATCGATGGCGTCCCATACGACTTTGCGCGCCTGCGCCTGTTGGGGCAGCATGTGCCAGTACACGCCGACACGTTCAAACGCCGCCACCGCCGTCCAGTTCAGCGACAAACTGTCCTTGCCCGCGCGCCTGTGCCATACGGCGACAGCGCGCTTTCCTCCGTCTTCCAAGTATTTCCACAGTTTCATTTGATATTTTCGCGGTTTCCAGCAATACGGAATTTTAACCTGCTTCATAAAATCATCCTTTTTTCATAAAAAAAGTCCCTTGAATACTCAAGGGACAGATTAACATTATGTTATGTAAAATTTATCCGCTGTCAAGCCCCGCCCAAGTGCTTGCGGATTTCATCCAAAGTATAACGTTGGGCTTTCAAGTCTTTCAGTTTTTTAATTCTGTCCAGCACATCGGACGAATAAATCATATAATCGGCGGATGTTTTGCCCGCGGGTTCGATAATGCCCATCGTCGTCCAATAGCGAATGGTCGACACGCGTTCGCCCGTTTCCTTTGCCAGCTGTCCGATGCGCAGGAAATAAGGGGCGGCATCCTCTTCCACATCGACAGTCTGTTTTTTCGCCGCTTTCATGTACAATTCCAGCGCGCGGTTGACGGCGCGGCAAACCAGTTTGTCGTAAGCCGTCCTGTCGTTGTTGTAAATCGCGTCTTCCAATACCTGCCAGTATTCCTTTTTTTCGCGCCGCGAAAACAAAGCGGGCGGATAGCCGTTTTTAAGCAAAATCAAATTCATCAGCATACGGGCGGTTTTACCGTTTCCTTTGCCGAACGGGTGAATGGACATCAGCCGCAAATGCGCTTCCGCCGCCATGGCGACGGGATGCAAAGTACGCACCGTAAACAGCCACATGCCGAATTCATCCATCATCCTTTGCACGCGCACGGGTTCGGGCAGCGGCTGGTCGCCCGTCGGGAACGTCATCGCGAAACCGCGGTACATTCCGCCGTTTTTGTCGTCCAGTTCGCGCACGATAATACGGTGAATGTTCTTTACGTCGCTGTCGTCCAAAGGACGCCCCGTGCGTTCGGCAAGCTCTTGAATCATCTCAAACGCCTTTGAAATGTTCAACGCTTGGATGTGTTCGGTCAGGGAACGCATCGGAACGACTTTGTTTTTAAACAAAATCAGCTCTGTTTCGCGGCGGGTCAGCGCGCCGCCGTCGAAACAGTCGCCGACGGAGGTCAGCTCCAAATCAACGGTTTTGCGCAACTCCTCGGCGACATCCCCGTCCAAAGGCGGCAGTTTGTCCAGTTCGTTTTTCTTCTGCGTCAAATCTTCATAAGCCATTCTTGCTTTCCTTTTACAAACCGTTTCTTAAATCCAGCGGAACAAAGGGCGTTTCGACCGCGCCTTGATACAGCTGCCGCGGACGCGCCAAACGGCGAACGCCTTGGTTGCCTTCGACCCAATGGGCAATCCAGCCGGGGATGCGCCCGATGGCGAACATCACCGTGTACATGTTCAAAGGAATCTTCAAAGCCCTTAAAATCATGCCCGAATAAAAATCCACGTTCGGATACAGATTGCGTTCCTTGAAATAATCGTCGGCAAGGGCGGCTTGTTCCAATTCCAACGCCTTGTCAATCAGCGGGTCGCGCACTTTTTCGGCATCCAGCAAATCAAACACCGCGCGTTTCAACACTTTGGCGCGGGGGTCGAACGTCTTGTAAACACGATGTCCGAAGCCCATCAGACGCACTTCCTTGCGCTTGACGCGTTCGATAAAGTCCGCCGTGCTTTCCCCGTCGTCGACCAAGTGCCTCAACATCTCCGCGACCGCTACGTTCGCCCCGCCGTGCAGCTTGCCCCACAGCGCGCAAATTCCCGCTGAAACGCTGGAAAACAGGTTCGTTTCCGCCGACCCGACAATGCGGACGGTTGACGTGGAGCAATTCTGTTCATGGTCGGCATGAAGCATCAAAAACAGGTTCAGCGCTTTGACCGCTTCGGGCGTCGGCTGGTGCGGACGGTTCGGCAGCGAAAACATCATGTGCAGGAAATTATCGCAGTAACTGCGCACGGGGTCGGGATAAATGAACGGCAGTCCCATGGCTTTGCGGTACGAAAACGCCGCAATGGTGCGCACTTTGGAAATAATGGCGGCGACGGCATTGCGCATGGCTTCTTCGTTCGCGGTATCCATGATTTCGGGCGAATAGCAAATCAGCGAATTGACCACGGCGGACAGAATGGACATCGGCTGACCGTTCGGCGGAAATGCGTCAAAGTGGTGCAGCAGTCCTTCGTGCAACAGCTCGTTGTTGGTCAGCCGCACGCTGAACGCCCGCAGTTCGGACTGCGTGGGCAGTCTGCCGTAAATCAACAGCCACGCGGTTTCGATAAACGTCATCTTTTCCGCGACGGTTTCAATCGGAAGCCCGCGGTAGCGCAGAATGCCCTTTTCCCCGTTAACGTAAGTGATTGTACTGACGCACGACGCCGTGTTGCCGAATCCCGCGTCCAAAGTCGTCAGTCCCGTTTTTGCGCGCAATTCGGAAATGTCAATCGCGCGTTCGCCCGTCGTCGCTTCCAACAGCGGCAGTTCAACGGTCTTTCCGTCATATTCCAGCTTTACGGTCGTCATCTGATTTCCCTTGTTTCCTGTTTCAGCTTTTCCCCCAAAAGGGCGGCTTCGTCCGTTTCGCCCAGCAAAGCGTGCAGTTTGACCCGAACCGCCTTGACAAACGATTCCGTATCGACGCCCGTTTGCGTTTCGGTCAAAAGCTTGCCCGCCAAATCGGGCGTTGCGACACCCGATTTCAGCACGTCGACATACGCTTGATGCAAAGCCGCCGCATAGCGGGACAAAGCAAAGTTTGCGGGTTCTTCGACGGCGGCTTGGGCAAAGCCGATTGCCATACCTTCGATTATCGGAATCGGGTCGTAGCGCCAAAATCCCTCTTTTTTAAACAGTTCCGCCAAATCGGGCGCCGTTCCCGCGCCGCCCATCTCCGCCCAGACGCGCCCGTCCGCCAGCAAAATCACGGAATTGATGGACGCAATGCTTGTCCCCAAATCCATGGCGTCGGACACAATGTCGCCCCACAGGTTGTCGTAAGCGTAGCACGTTTTGCCCACGGCGGGCGCGGTGAACATCATCACGGCGGCGGCATCGGGACGCATCAGCATGAAATCCGCCCCCTCAACCTGCCGCAAACCGTATGCCGTATCGCGCACCGCTTTGGCGACGGGCGCGTCGAAAGCGTCCGTTTCGTCGAAAGCGAAAATCACGCGCTTGTAGTCTTTGTTCCGCGCCTGACGGAACACCTGTTCGGCATAGCGTTTCGCATCGGCGTAATCGTAGTGCATTTCTTCGAACATATCGCCCGCTTTGACGGAAATGCGGAATTCCTTGCGCCCGACGACGACGCGGAAAAATCCGTCCTCCGCAACCGTTTTGTTCAATCCGCCGTATTCGCATTTGCCCGCCGAAAAACGGCAAACCGAAAATTCGTCCGCGGGCTTTTTCAGCCCGTTTGCGTAAACGGCGTTGACCACCGCCGCGATTTTCGGACCGTAAGACGCATCGGGAACCAAAACCGTCGTGTTTTGACCGACGGGATGCGCCAACAGATGCGCAAACGCCGCGTCCACGATGTCGCGTTGATTGCCCTCGCGCCGTTCCAATCCCGCCTGTTCGCGCATGTCGTTGTAAATGCGTTTCTTTTCGCCGTCCAATTCGGGACGCACCGTGTATTTCGACATGAACACGATTTCGTTTTTCTTGGCAATCGCGCGGGCGCACAGCTTTTCGATTTCGTCGCGGTGCGTCAGCTTGAAGTACACCGCCGACCCCGCCGACAGCTTTTCGGGTTCGCGCACGATTTTGCGGTTGAATTCGACAAAGACCTCCGCATCCTCGTCCAATACGACGCATTCGGCATCCTTGTACCGTCCGCCGTCGGGATAAAGCACCTCGACCCGTCCCGCGTTTTCATACGTCGGCAAAACCGTCTTTATCAGCCCGTTCAGCCCCGGATTTTGATAGCGTTCAAGGTTTCCCTTGACCAGCCAATGCCCGCGCATATAGCCGTTGGGCGTTCCCGTCGCCAGCTTCGACAGTTCTTCGGGTTTGCGGTCGTCGCCCAGCAAAGCCAGCATTTCCGCAACCTGCGTTTTGGTCGGCGTCACCCCCGGACCTTTGACCAAAACGGCTTTTTTGTCGCCGCCCGCCATTTCGACGGTTTCGCGCACCACTTCGCCGTTGGTCTGAATGCGTCCTTTCAGGCTCCAGTCATGTTCGCGCACGCGCCCCGCGCCAATCCATTTTTCAAACGGCGTTATCAGTTCGCGCTTGACGATTTGATACGCCTCGCCCGCCGATTCTTCGGGCAAAGCCACATCCACGAAAGATTCAATCATTTTTCACCGCCTTGAAATAAGCGTCCACACTCGGAAAAGCCCCCGACACGGCGGCAACGGCTTCCAGTTCCGCCGAAACCAGCCAAACGCTCGCCTCGTCCCCCATACGCCCCTTGAAGTTTCGGGTTGATGTCGTCAGCACGTTTTTCGCCCCTTGGACGCGTTCCTGATTGCCCATGCACAAAGAACAGCCCGACACTTCGACGCGCACGCCCTTTTCCCGCAAAGACTTCAGAATTTGGCGGTTTTCCAGCCGCGCTTGAATCAAGCGCGTCGGCGCCGCCGCCCACACGTCGCAGGCAAGCGTTTTGTCCCGCACGATTTGTTCGAACCGTTCAAAGTCGCGTTCGCCCGACATGCACGACCCGATAAAGCAGAAATCCGCCCTCGTCCCCGTTAGCTCCGACAGCGGCTTGACATTGTCGGGCGTATGCGGACAAGCAATGTACGGCTGGTCGATTTCCGCCAAGTCGACCTCGATTTCAGCGGCGTAGGTTGCGCCCTCGTCCGCCGTAAAGCCCTGCGGATTTTCCGCCCACGCTTTCAGCGCGCCCAGCCGCCGCGCCAGCGCGCCGTTGTTGTCGTAGCCGCCCTTTATCAGCGTTTCGACAACGGGAATCGAGGATTGCTTCAAATAATGCGCGACGACCGCCGCGTTTTGTTCAAAGTACGCCGCCGCCGCGCTGCGCTCCGCCGACGAATTGGTCAGCTTGAACACGTCAATCATCTCGAACGGCTGACCCGAACGGCGGTATTCGATAATCGCGCCCTCGAACACGTTTTTGCCGAACAGCTTTTGCGCTTTATAGGGCAAATAGTTGACCAAATCGCGCACCGTGATTCCGTCGCGGAATTCGCCTTTGAGCGTAACAAGGACGCTGTGCGGCACTTTGATTTCGCAAACGCCCGTCGCGGCGGCTTCGGCAATGCCGCCCGACCCCAGCGGAAAGCTCAGCGCCGTCGGCGTGCGCGTGTGCGAATCCCCGCCGACAACGACCGTGTTCGGCACGACCAGTTCGTTCAGCCACGAATGAATAATGCCGTCGCCCATGTTCAGCGCAATGCCGCCCAAGCTTTTCACAAAATCTGCCAGCCGCGCGTTCGCACCGACCACCGCGGGCGTTCTGAAACCCATTGCGGCGTTATGGCATTGGGACTGCAAAAACAGCGGCACGGCAAGCTTTGTCGCCGCCAAAGTCCCCTGCAGTTCCTGCACGGTCATGGGCCCCGTCGTGTCCTGCGACGCGACCGTGTCGACACGCGCATAAACCGTCTGCCCCGCCCGCACGACAGGCAATCCCGCCGCCCGCGCAATCACTTTTTGCGCCGCCGTCATCGGGGCGGGCGTCATATCCGCTTTTTCCGTTTTGTACGGCAAAGGATACGCTTTGCCCAAAACAGCCGCGGCGTTCGCGGTCAAAATCTTGCCCATTCGGAACAAAGTCCCGCCGCCTGCGCGCAAAATATCCAAATCAACGGGTTCCGCAAATGTTGCAACGACTTTGCCCGCTTCGTTTGCGATTTCGCCCGCGCGCCAGTCAATCGTCACCACATCGCCCGTCTTTAAAACCGCCGTGTCTGTGCGGATAACGACCGACCCCATATCCTGCGCCGTTTTGGCGAAAATGGGTCCCAAAACAGACCCCGCGAACACAATCGCGCGGGTTCTTTTGTCGGGCTGGAATCGGGTGTCTTCGTTTTCGATTCCCGTATTCCATTCAACGTTGTTCATCCCCGACTTGCGCGACGAGCTTGTCCCGATTTTGTCCGCCGCCAAAGCCGCGGGAATGTCGGGATGCGCCTGCTTCAAAGCGTTCAGTTCCGCCAGCATTTCGGCGTTCATAAAGTAATGCTTGCCGTGTTTGGGAATGTCCGTGCGGGTGTGTCCGCCCTTGGAATGGGACAGAAAGTCGGTTGACGCCTCGACGGAATCGGGGATTTTGTAAACAACGACCGTCGTTTTTTCCTCAATCGGATTGCGGTGCGTGAACCAATCGGCGCGCGCCCAAGAATCCAGCAAAGCCGCCGCATGTTTGTTTCCCGCCCTGTATTTTTCGACAACCGTATCGAAAGCGTTGTGAATCAGCACCAGATTCGACAGCGTTTCAACGGCTTCGCCCGCCGTTTTTTCGTCATCCAGCAAATCAATCAGGACGACAACGTTATGTCCGCCTTTCATATATCCCAAATGACGGACGGCGTCATTCAGCGACAGCCCTTGAACGGCGATTTCGCCGCGCGCGACCCGCCCCAGAAAATCCGCTTTGATTTCCGCCGCGGGGTTTGCGCCGCTTGAAACATTGTTCAGCACCAATTCCAGCGCCCGTCCGTCCGTCGGGGCAAGCGTACAAGCCGCTTTTGTTTCCTCGGCGTTCATCGGCAAAACGGGCAGTCCGTCGTCTTTGCGGGACAGCGTGCCGTCCTCGGGGTGTTTCGGATCGAACGCGCACGGCGTTTCATAAGCTTTGAAATAAGCTTTCAAAATTTCATCGGCAGTCATATTTTCCCTTTCAGGGGGTAATCAGCCCGTACAAAGCGGGGTACGGCATATCGCGCAACTTCAAATCGCCGTTTTCGTCCACGTCGAACGTCAGCGTCGTTTCGCCGCTTTGGTTGTCCGAACCGAATCGCGCGGATTTGGCGGAACGCAAAAACAGCACTTTGGCGCGCACAATGCGGGCTTCCTTGTCAAATTCGGTTTCGGCAACGTAAGTGTTGAAGCTGACGGACACGAACCCCACGAAATCGTTTTCGACCGCCAGTTTCAAATCGTTGATATTGCCCGTAAAATCGGGACTGATGTTTTGCATGAACGCGTCAACGTCCCGATTGGCATAGGCGGCGTTCATCTTGCGCAAAACACCGTCGGCGGCGGTATCGTAGCGCACGGCGGCGCAACCGCTTAAAATCATCACCGCCAGCAGACTTTTCAGCAGTTTTTTCATCGGGCGTTCTGTTCTTTCGCAAAAACGGCAAGAGCGTTCAAAATCTGCGCCGTTACAATGTTTTTGTTGCGTTCGACGTCGCGGCGGCCCTGCGGATAGGTAAAGCGGATGCGCACATAGCTCAGCAAATCGGGATTGGCGCCCAAAACCACATAGGATTTCTTGGCTTCTTCGCGCTGATTGAAAGCGACGGGCACCTCCAGCACTTGGAATTTCCGTCCCGACCAGCGCAAATCGCGCACGTTCTTTTCGCCGACGTTCACCGAATCGTACAGTCCCGAATCCTGCATGGCGGAAAATTCCTGCAAATGCTTGTCCATCAGCGCTTCGGTCGCGGGCGACACTTCGGCGGTCATACCGTATTCCCGATTGCTGTACAAAAACACGGTGATAAAGACTTCGTCTTCGTCGCCGTACACACGGGTATACCCCGCGCCTTTTTGGTTTTGTTCGCGGTCCGCGACGGCTTCGACGGTTTTATAGGTCGATTTGTTCGCGGTGATTTCGGCGGGCAGACTTGAAATCGCCGCTTCCTGCGTTTTTGCGACCAATTCCTGCACCTTGTCCAGCAAAGCTTCGGATTTTTTCGGGGCTTCGGCAGGCAGTTCCGCAACGGGTTCTTCTTCGACGGGAGCGGGCACATTCATATTCGCGCACGCCGTCAGCAACAACACAGGCAACAAAGCTTTCAGTTTCATCATTTACATCCTTTTATCGAAAAGAACGCCCTATCCTATCAGACCCGCGGGCATACGCGCAACCGTTAATTCGGGCAAAGCGTCAAGCGTTACGTTTTTAAAAAAGCTTTTCGGGACTAAAATAAACTGTCCCGCCTTTCCGGGCGCCAAAGCGGGAACTTCGCGTCCCGTAAAGCCGTCAATCACGCGTTCGATTTTGACATCGACGGGCGCAAAGCTTTTCGGCGGCAGGAAAGTCAGCACGTCGCCCGCCGTAATTTTTTGATAAATGACGACTTCCGCGGCGTCGGCGCGCCATTTGCGGATAACGCCCGCGTTGCGCCAAGCGCCGACACTTTGCGTCGAATCGTAATTCTGCATTTCGGGCGTGTTCACACCGTCGAAAAATCCCAACGTATAGCCCCTGTTTTGCAAAGTGTCCAATTCGGCTTGGTATTTCTCGTACCGCCACGCTTCGGGATTTTCGAACCAGTCGTCGATTGCCTTGCGGTACGCGCGCGCCGTTTGCGCCACATAGTACGGCGTTTTGTTGCGCCCCTCGATTTTCAACAAATCGATGCCCGCCGCCAAAATTTCGTTCAGTTTAGGCATCAGGCACAAATCGCGGGAATTCAAAATGTACGACCCGCGCGCATCCTCTTCTATCGGCAAAAATTCGCCGGGGCGTTCGGATTCCTGCAAATAAAGCTTGTAATTCCAGCGGCAGGCGTGCGCGCACTTGCCGCGGTTTGCACTGCGTCCCGCCATAAACGCCGACAATAGACACCGCCCCGAATAGCTCATGCACATTGCGCCGTGGATGAACATTTCGATTTTGATGTCGGGACACAGCCGCTTGATTTCCCGCGTTTCGGCAAAGGACGTTTCACGGCTCAGCACGCAGACTTTCGCGCCCAAATCCCGCCAGAACTTGACGGTCAGCCACGACCCGACGTTGGCTTGCGTCGAAACGTGCAAAGGAATCTGCGGCACTTTTTCGCGCATAAACATAAACACGCCGGGGTCGGACACAATCAGCCCGTCGGGGGCAAGCCTGCCGATTAACGCCGCGAATTCGTCCAGTTTTTCCACATCGTCGTTTTTGGAAAACAGATTCAGCGTCAAGTAAATCTTTTTGCCCAAACCGTGCGTTTCTTTGATTGCGTCGGCAAGCGTCCCTTCGTCAAAAGCGGTTTTCGCGCGCAAAGACAAGGACGGCACACCCGCATAAACGGCGTCCGCCCCGTATAAAATCGCGGTTTTCAACGCTTCGGGCGTTCCCGCGGGCAACAGCAATTCGGGCTTTTTCATCATTTCACTTCAATTCCGTGCGGTTTCAAAATCAGCCGTTCCCCGTTTGACAGCACGGCTTCGGCGTGTACTGTATGACTTCCTTTGACGGGTTTCCAGAAAAAAGAACGCCCCGAACCGACCTTTTGCCCGTCGACGAACCAATCGACGTTTTCCGCCACCCCCGACAATTCGAAACGGTACGCCTGAAATTCCGACGGCACGCGCGGGTCAATCGCTATCATCGCGCCGTCGGCGGGGGTCGCCATAAAGACTTCCGCCCGTTCAGCCGACGGTGCCGCGCCGCCTTTCACCGCCGCCGTTTTCAGTCCCCCTGTGTTTTTCAAGCGGTTCAATTCCGTAAAAATCGACCTCAGCAGCAACCCCGCCCCCGACGCGCCCGTTACATCGCGCATCGGTTCGTACGTCAGATTGCCCATCCAAACACCCGCCACGAAATCACGGTTGAATCCGATTGCCCACGCGTCGCGGTAATCGGTCGACGTCCCCGTTTTGACCGCCGTTTTGACGGGAAAGTTCAGCACGCTGTCCGAGCCGAATTCGAACTGCCGCGCCAGCGGGTCGGACAGAATGTCGGCAATCGTCAAAGCGGCGGATTCGGGCAGCACGCGTTCCTGCGCGTAATCGTCGGAAACGGTCGCGCGTATCGGCTTTAAAATCCCGCCGTTCGCCAGCATCAAATAGCCGCGCATCAGTTCATACAGCGGAATTTCCGCGTTGCCCAAAGCCAGCCCCTCGCGGTAAAAATCGGGGGCTTTATCCAGCGTCGTTACGCCGATTTTCCTTAAAAAAGCCCAATATTCCCCGATACCCGTGAACTCGATTGTTTTAACGGCGGGAATGTTCAGCGAATTGCCCAAAGCCTGCCTGACGGTTACCGTTCCGTAGTAACGGCGGCTGTAGTTTTTGAAGTGATGCACGCCCAATCCCACCGAACGGCTCAGCGGTTCGTCGTTCAGCAACGTTTCGTCCGTCCACCCTTTGGTCAGCGCCAAAGCGTACAAAAACGGCTTTTGCGCGGACGCCGCCTGACGGGGGACAAGCACAGCGTCGAAATCCTTTGTTTTGTCGTCGACGCTTTCCGATACCCACGCCAAAACATTGCCCGTTTCGCGCTCCAAAACCAACACGGCGGCAGCGTGAACATTCTTTTTTTGCAAGGTTTTCAATCTGTTTCGCGTCAGTTTTTGCATCGCGTCCTGCAAAGCGGAATCGAGTGTCGTTTTCACGACCGCCCCGTCCGCGTTTTTCTTGACAAAAGCCAAAAACTGCGGTGCTTCGACCGTCAAAGCTGGCGGAGTCAGTTTGACGCGTTCGGCTTTGGCGGTTTCGAAAGCGTCCTTGCCGATAATTCCCTGTTCGTAAAACTTTTGCAGCTGCCGCCCGACCAGCTTGTCCGTTTTTTCGGGGTATTTGTACAGATTGAAAGCGGCGGGCGCGCGCACCAAAACGACCAAAGCCGTCATTTCGCGCACGCTCAGCCTGTCGGGGGATTTCGAAAAGTAATACCGCGCCGCCTGCTTGATGCCGCGGCGGTTTGACGCGTACGGCACTTGATTCAAATAAAATTTCAAAATTTCGTCTTTGGAAAAACGCCGTTCCAGCCGCCAAGCGTCCACGCCCTCGACGATTTTGGAAAACAGCGTGCGCGGTCGGGGATGCAGCATGCGGACGACCTGTTCGGTCAGCGTGCTTGCCCCGCGCACGACACGCCCCGCTTTGGCGTTTTGAACAACGGCGGACAGCCGCGCCCCCCAATCGATGCCGTAATGCGCGTAAAAATTTTTGTCCTCCGCCGCAACAAACATTTTTTGCAGCAGTTCGGGGATTTCATACAGCTCCGCCGAGTCAAACACATTGAACCAGTTTTGATAGGACGCGTTCAGCGGATTGCCGCAGTTGTCCAAAAACTGCTGTTTGTCCGCCGCGAATTCGTCCAAGCGGTCGGGCAACGGCGCGGTGTTCAGCCCGACAATCAGACCGAACACCGCCGCAAGAAGCGCCGCCCCGCAGAAAAGCCGCCTCATCGGACGGTGATTTCCCGCGCCGCGCTCAGCCCGAACACGTCGGGCAGATACATCGCTTCGGCTTTGGCGGGGAACGCCGTAAAGACGCCGTCCGCCACGACTTGCGCGTCATAGGTCAAAACATACGTTCCCGCCTGCAATTCCTCGGCAAAGAACGTGACCTGTTTGAAATTCGAATCCTTGAAATAGAATCCGTCCCGCTCGATGTCGGTTTGCAGGGAATTCAACGGTTCGAACGCGCCGACGACAGGGTCGGACACGGCGACAAAGCTTTGGAAAGCGGGAACATGCACGCTCAGCGTCACGCGCACGGTTTGTCCGCGCTTGAACGCGGTTGTTTCGACGAACTTGCCGTCCTGTTCGACGCTGTACGTCCTTTCCACCTGCAATCCCGCGTTGATTGCCGTATTGACGGGAATCGGATAGTTCAGCACCGCCGCATAGTACGGGTTGCCTTGCCCGTTTTTCATCATCGTCAAGGTTTGCGTTTCGGGCTGCGCGAACGGCACGGCGGCTTTCAGCGTGTTTGAAGTCATCGTATCGTCCAAAATCCGTTTTTCGCCGATTTTGGCAATGACTTTCGCATCGACCGCCGTTTCGTTGACCGCCATGTAAGCGTCCAGCGCGTCCAAACAAAACGCGTTCGCCTGCGTCGAACCCCATGTTCCGTCCTTGCCCCGCAAAGCCAGCACGCCGTTCATCAGCTCGCGCTTTTCGGGCAAAGCCTGCAAAACGGCGCAGTTCGTTTTGGCGCGCGACGGCAAAACGGCAAAGCTTTGGTCGCCGTCTTCGGCAACAATGATTGCGCCCGACGTTTTGTAAACGTCCGCCAACAGTTCCGTCGGCATGTAGGGATACAGAATCGCCTTTTCAAAAGCGGTCATTTTCGGCAAATCACGGCGCAAAGGCTCCAAATCCGCCGTGTCAATCAACCCGCGGTCGATGAGGTACGGCACGGACAGCGCGCGCACGGCGGTCGGCGTCCGAACGTTTTTCTGCCCGTTGAAAATCCGCAGCAGATAAGCGCCCAGTTTTTCCTCGGCAATCGGGGATACGGCAAAGCCTTTCGCTTTCAGCCGCGTCAGCACATAGCCCGTGTACGCGGACAGATACGGACTGTCGAATCCGCTGTAATTCACAAAGTACGCCATGCCTCCGTCGGGCGTTTGGAACGACGGCATGTCGTCCAAAACGGACTGCGCGAATTTTCCGCCGTCCGCCCATTTTTCGCCCGCGTTCGCCGCCGCCCACGCGCGGCTGATTTTCTGTTCCCAACAGCCGAACGGGTATTCAATCATCGCTTTGATTGCCGAATCCATGGCGTTCGCCACCGTCGGCGAAACCGACAAAGTCAAAACGCTGTCGGCGGGAATGTCCAAAGGCAGTTCTTCCGTTCCGTCGATTCTGCCGAACATCGCGGCGGTTTGTTCGGGCTTGTTTTTCAAAACGGGGATTTCGACTTTCAGCGCATCCTTGTCCTTGCCCGAATCCGCCGTGAACAGCAGGGATATTTTGTCCGTTTTGCCCGCTTTGACGGGAGCGAAGAACACCGCTTTGCGTTCAAAGGGTTTCAAAGTTTCCGTCTTGACTTCGCCGTTCAAAGCCGCCAAAACCGTTTGTTCCGATTTGGTGCGGTTCATCACGGAAACGGCTGGCGCGAACATGTCGCCGACGCGAACCTGATTCGGCAGCAAAGCGCGCAGTTCCAACGGCTGCGTAACTTTGAAATCCGCCTGTCCCAATCCCGCAAAGTCCGTCGGAGTCATCGCCACGGCGACGACTTTCCACGACGTCAGATTGTCGGGCAAAACCATTTCAAAGCTTGCCTTGCCGTCCTTGTCCGTTTTCAGCGACGGATTCCAGTAACCGACAAGTTTGAACAAATCGCGCACGGCGAAATCAGACCCGCCGTCGCCGCCTTGGTTTGCACCCTTTTTGTCGACTTTTTGCCGACCGATGAGCTGAGCAATCAAGCTGTATGTTCTGACGTCCAAATCCCCCGTTTTGTTCAGTTCGGGCAGCGGATTGAACGATTCAATCCCGTTCGGCAGCAAAGCCAGCACCGCTTCGTCCAAAACGGCAACCGCCAGTTCGACGGGCTGTTTGGCTTTGACGGACAGCGTCACTTTCGCCGTTTGCTTCGGACGGTATTCCTGTTTTTCGGGCGAAACTTTCACATCCAAAATCCGCGATTTGTCAACAACGTTGATTTTGGCGTATCCCGTTTTTTCGGACGGCTTGCCCAAATCGGGTTCGACCGAGGAATCCGCAACGCGCGGCGAAAACAGGTTGACGGACACATACACGCCGGGGAAAAAGTCTTTGGAAGCCTTGATTTTGACCTTTTCCGTTCCTTTGTCCATCGTTTCAACCCACGATTTCAAAATACCGTCGCGTTCGACGGTAATCAAAGCGCGCCCGTCTTTGAACGGATTTTCGACCATCATTTCGATTGTGTCACCGACGGCGTATTCCTTTTTGTCAAAGGACAGCTTCAAAACGTCCTTGTTCGATTCCCACGGGACATAGCCAGCCCCCTCGGCGTAAAAGGTTGTTTCCGCCGTCGATTCGCCGATTGTCGCCGCCGCTTTGTACTGTCCCGCCTTTTCGGGGGTGAAAGCGCACTTGACGGGTTTGTCCGCGCTGATTAAAGCGCATTCGCCGACTTTGTCCTCAACGGGTTCGTATTTCAGCACATAAGCGTTGCCCGCCGTGCGTTCGCGAATCAAGCGATTGCTTTTTTGGTAGATTTCGACCTTGACGGGAACGGCGGATACAAGTTGTTTGTCGGGACTGACTGTCACAACGTCCAAAGCCGTTTCGACGCCCGCTGGAACGAACCATTTTTCCTTGCGGATGCCGACCAGAGTTTTGCCTGCAAAGTAAGGAACGACCTTGATTAACGACGCAAAGCGTCCGCTGTCGTCAAACACGCGGGTTTCCAAACGGATTACGCCCGTTTCCTTGTCGGATTTCGGCACGGAAACGGTCGATGTCAGCTCGCCTTTCGCATCGGTTTTGTCCGTCCTGTCCAATAGGGTTTCTTCGGGCGAATCGGACGTGTGAAATTCGAAATTTTCATACTTGAACGGCGCAAAAGACAGCACCGCCGTCTGACGCGCGGCAGCATTCGCGAACGCCCCGCCCGACAGCAAAGACGCATTTCCCGAAACGGTCAAAACATCCCCGCCTGCCGCAAAATCGGTGTCGGCTTCGGTTTTGACCTTGAACGGCATGGGCGTAAAGTCGGACACCAGAATTTTCATCGGATTCAGCGTAACGTCACCCGCTTTCAGCTGAAATTCGTATGTGCCCGCGACAGCTTGGGCGGACAGCTTGAAACTGCCGTCGAACGCGCCGAAATCGGACAAAGTAACGTCTTTTTGTTCATAAACGACCTGCCCCATCGAATCGAACACCTGCAAAGCGTATCCCGTTTTCGGGGCGGCTTTCAGCCCCTCGGCGCGGACATAGATTTTATAGTCCACCGTGTCGCCCTGACGGTAGATGCCCTGCGGCGTTATCCCGAACGTCCGCAAAGCCTGCCGCGTCTGCGGTTCGTAAGTCGTCGACACCGTCCAATCGCTGACCGCGCCCGCGCTGATTTCATAGGGATACGTCAGCGGCAAAACCGTCATATTGCCGTCCTTGACAACGCGCACGAACAGGCGTTCTTTCGCGTCCGACCAGCTTTTCAGCAATTCGGTTTTGTCGCCCAAAGCCGCGTATCCCGCCAGTTCCGCCACACCTTTGCGGTCGGTTTTCGCCGTCAAAATCGGGGTGATGTCCGCGGCGGGTTCTTCGGGATTTTGGGTGTAAAGCTCAACAGCGGCGCGCTTAACGGGTTTGCCCGTCTGCAAATCGTTGACCCAGACAATCGTTTTGTCCGCGGACACTTTCGCCACCGCCTGCCACGGCGCGACAATCGCCGTAAAGCTTTGCGGATAGGGGTGTTTCGGCTCGGTATCGAACGTTCCCGTCAAATACCCCGACTTGCCCCCCAGCATGGCGCGGATGCCGTAAGAAAACGGATACATCACGTTGCGAATATCGGGATGAACGTCGAAAATCGGATGCCTTCCCTGCACGTTTTGTCCTGCGGAAAAGCCTTTGAATACTATCGCCGCGCTGTCCAGATTTTGGGCAAATCCGCGGAAATCGGTTTGTTCGGCGGCTTCTAAAACGCCCTGTTCATAGGTCGTCCGCAGCTGCGGTTCGCGGTCGGATACGCGGACTTTCAGCACGGCGGATTCGGTCAATCCGTTGCCCCAGCGGTCGCGAATCCCCGCCGCAACGGGAATTTCAGCCGTTTGTCCGCTTTTCAAAAGCAACGGAATTTCATCGGAAATCACAGCGCGGTTTTCGGCTTTCGCCACAAAGTCTTTGATGTTTTCCTGCACGACCGAATCGGTCATTTTGACGGCGATGTAAGACCCGTCCAGACAGAACGCCTCTTCGTTCGCGGCGTATTGCTTCGTTTGCCAGTTTTCGACCATGCATTTGACGCCGACAACGCCCAAGGGCGGCAAAGTCCTGCCTTTTGCGACGGTTTCGCCTTTGTATTCAAGCGTGTATTCGGCGTTCGCCGCCAAATCGTTTGCGGGCATCACGTCGATTTTATAGGCGCAAAAATCGTCCCATTCGGGGCATTTTTGGGGCAGTTCGACCGCTTTTTCCCCGCCGAAGCGCAAAAATTTCACCTGTTCCGCCGCAACAACGGGGGCGGTGAATTCGATTCGCCACACGGGACGGTTCGGATTTTCGAAACGGTCGAATCGGCTTCTGTTTTTGTTGACGGCGATTTCGGGGGTGGCGAAGCCCGCTTTTTTGGGCGAGATTTTTTGCCCGTCCAAAGCGGTGAACGTTCCGAACGTCATCGTGTATTCGGTTTCGGGCTTCAGCGCGTTTTGCTCCAAAAAGCAGCCCAAAGCCTTTTGATTCAGCCAGCGCCATTCGCATTCGACCGCGGGGGAAAATTCAATCGGAATATCCTTTGCGTCGCGTTCCGTCTGCCCCAAAGCAATCATCGCGTCGGAAAATTCGAACACCAGCTTGTCCGCATCGGTTTTGACCCGATTCGGCGTTTTCAGCGTCAAAGCCTGCGCCGACACCGGCATCAGCAAAGCCAGCAGAACCAAAAATTTTTTTGACATCGCGCGTCCCCCGTGTTTTCCTAAAAACCGAAACAGGATATTAACGGATTTTTAACAAAATGACCAGACCTAAACAAAGCTATAAAAAATTCATCAAATACGTTGTCGGGCTGATTATCGCGGCGGGATGCACGCACGTTATCCAAGGCGACGTCCGCATCATCGACGCGGACACGGTCAAAATCGGACAGGAAAAAATCCGCCTGCTGGGCGTAGACGCGCCCGAAACGTCCCAAACCTGCACTTGCGGCGGGGAAAAAGTCGAATGCGGCAAACAGGCGACCGCGGCTTTAAAGGATTTCGTCGGAACGGACAAAATCTATTGCAAAGGCGACAAGCGCGACCGCTACGGGCGCACCATCGGGGAATGTTTTATTCGCAGAAACGGTGCGGAAATCAGCCTGAACCAATGGCTTGTCGCCAACGGATACGCCGTCGCCTACACGCAGTATTCAAAAAAGTTTGCCGACGACGAAGCGCAAGCCAAAGCGGAAAAGCGCGGGCTGTGGGCGTGCGAACGCTTCCAAAACCCCGCCGAATATCGCCACGGCAAGAAAAACCGCCCGCACACCAAAGCCAAAAAGGCGAAAAAATCCAAAAAGGCTAAACGTACCGTCCGATAACGTACAAAGCGGCGGTCGTCAGCGCCAGCCGCACGGGACTGTTCGCAACGGCGGGAACGACAAAACCCGCAACGGTCGACACAATGACTTTCGCGGTCGAACCATCGATTCGGATTCGTTCGGCGATAAAGGCGGCAATCAGCGGCAAAGCGGCAGGAAAAGCGAAATCCCCCCACATTTCGCGCGCCGTGCGTTTGGCGCAAACGCCGCCGCACAGCAGACACGCGATAAAACCCGCGGGATAAGCAAACGCTTCATTGCGTAGCAAATACGCCGCCCCCGCGCCCAGCGCCCAGAAAAACAGCGCGCTTGTAATCGCAAAGGACTGCGCCGAAAAACAAACCGCCCTGAATCCGACTATCGCGGCGGCGAATCCCAAAGCGGGCACCGATTTCGCCCCCAGCAACGACGCCGTCAAAAACACGACGGCGGCAATGGCGGCGGCTTGGTTGGAAGACAGCGCGACTTTGCGGAAAGCGTTGATTTGTACGAAAGCAATCCAAACGATTGCCATAACGATACCGACATGCCCCAGCACGGGCATCATCAAAAACGGCATAACGGCGGCGCAAAAGGCTTGAATATTTTTCATTGGCTTTTTTCCCGATTGACATAAAATCCTGTCGATGGATTTTAACGACCTTTTATTTTTTTTGTCTTAAAAAGAATAAAAAAGCAGAGGATTTTATGACTTTTTCATTGGAAACGACGGTTTATAACGAAGCGTTCGCCCCCGACGGCGCGATTCGCCCGCATTGGCAGCCTTTTTGGGAAAAGCTTCGGGACGACAGGGACAAACTGGCGTTCTGCAGTGAACAAAGCGCGCGGCTGATGCATGCCGATTTTTCGGATTCCGCGGAAAAACGCGCCTGCGGAGTCGTTCCGTTCATCCTGTCACCGTCGGATTTCGAAACGATTTCGCGCGGCTTGATTCAGCGGGCGCAGGTTTTCAACGCCATGCTGGGTGATTTGTACGGCGAACAAACGCTGATTTCGCAAGGTGTTCTGCCTCCCGCCGCCGTTTTCGGCAATCCGATGTACTTCCCCGCTCTGCGCGGACTGAAGCCCGCAAACGGCGTTTTCGTGCAGGAATACACGGCGGATTTGGAACGCGCCCCCGACGGTAAATTCTGGGTTGTCGCCGACCGTTTGCAGGTTCCGCAGGGTGTCGGACGCGCCGTCAAAAACAGACGCGTTTCCATGCGCGTTCTGCCGGAAGAGTATGCGGCGGCGAATCCCGCCCCCGTATCGGATTTTTTGGAAATTTTCCGCCGTCATCTGTTTTCCAACGCCCCCGAAAACAAAGTTCCGACCGTCGTTTTGCTGACCGCGTCGACGAACCGTCCTCTGTCGTTCGAAGAATCCTACTTTGCCCGCAATCTGGGCATTGTCGCGGTGGAACCCGCCGATTTGACCGTCCGCGGCGACAAAGTGTTTTTGAAAAACATCGACGGACTGAAGCAAGTCGATGTGATTTTGCGCCGCGTCGCCGACGATTTGTGCGATCCGCTGGAATTGAAAGGGTCGTCCATGTCGGGCGTTGCGGGATTGGTTCACGCGGTGCGCGCGGGAACGGTCGTCCTGTTGAATCCGCTGGGCACGGGATTGGCGGAAAGTCCCGTTTTCAAAGCGTTCATTCACGGCGTTTGCCGCCATTTTACAAACGGCGACCTGTTGCTGCCCTCAATCGCCGCATGGTGGGGCGGACAAAAAGCCGAAGCCGATTACCTGATTGAACATCAGCGTTCTTTGCAGTTTTTCGACACTTTTACGGGGGCGGAAGCCGCTCCCTCGACCGCCGACTTGCAGCGTCACCCCGATCGCTATGTCGGTCAGGAGCGCGTTGCCGCGTCGGAAATGCCGATTGTGCGCGGCGGAACGATTGAAAACGCGCGCGTGCGTCTGCGCATCCCCGTCGTATACGACAACGGCGCCTACCGCGTGATGACGGGCGGATTGGCGTTCACGGAAACCGCCGGCGGCACGGGAATTTGCGACGTCTGGGTCAAAGCCCCCGTTTCCGCCGCCAAACCCGCCGTCCGCGAAACGCTGGCCGTTCCGACCCGCGGCGCGTTCGAACTGACATCCCGCATTGCCGATAATATGTATTGGCTGGGACGCAATCTGGAACGCAGCGAACAGCTGGCGCGCCTGTTGCGCGTCGCTTTGACCCGCGCGACCCAAGGCTCCGATTTTCCCGACCCGAACGACGTTGCGACCCTGCTGTGCGTTCTGGCGCTGGAGGGACACCTGCCCTTTGCCGATTTTCAAGATTCCGCCGAACGCGAAAACGCGCTGAAGACTTTGAAAAAAATCATGTGTTCCGAATCCTACGGTTTCGGATTGCGCTTTTTGTTCAAACGGCTGAAAGAAATGGCGGACCAACTGCACGACCGCCTGTCCATGGACACTTGGGAACTGTTTACCGCGCTTGCCCCGCTGTTACCCGAAGAATCGGCGAACTATCCGATAGTTTTAAACCGTCTGGACAGCATCATCGTTCGGCAAAACGCGCTCAGCGGATTGATTCACGAAGACATGACCCGCGACCACGGCTGGCGTTTTCTGGAAATCGGGCGCAGACTGGAACGCGGACTGCAAATTTTAAATCTGCTGTCGGGCATTCAAAGCTGCAAAATTGCGGGTTTCGACGCGTCTTTGGAAAGCCTGCTCGAAACATCGGACAGCCGCATGACTTACCGCGTGCGCTACATGAGCGTGCCGAGCGTTCCCTTGGTCGTCGATTTGCTGGTGTGCGACAAATCAAACCCGCGCTCTTTGATTTTCCAAGTCAAAGAACTGCGCCGCGCCATTGTCGCTTTGGAACGCGAAAGCCGCATGCCTTCCCTGTTCGCCAAGGAAAACACCATTTTGCGCGATATGGCGAAAGTGTTAGAAGACATCGACATCACAACGGTTGATTTGCCCGCTTTGACGGCAAATTTGCGCGACCGTTTGCAGGCGTTTTCGGACACGCTGACCCTGTCGTGCTTTGTCCACAACACCTCGACGCGCCAAGGTCCCGCTTATAACAAAGGAAAGCTGAAATGACCCGTTACCACGTCCGCCACACCACCGTTTACGGATACAGTCAGCCCGTCACCCTGTCGCACCATTTGGCGCGGCTGAAACCCCGCAACACGCCCTTTCAAACCGTCGAAAACAGCTCGGTTTCCATGACGCCCGCCCCTGCCTATCAAACGGATTCGACGGACGCGTTCGGCAATACGGCGACTTTTATGGTCGTCGAAACGCCGCATACGGAAATGACGGTTACGTCGGATTTTACGGCAACCGTCAAAATGCCCGACTATCCCGATGCCGCCGACACGCCCGCTTGGGAAAACGTCGCAAGCGCGCTTGCCCTGCCGTCCGCCCCCGAAACATTGGACGCCGCGCAGTTCGCGCACCCGTCGTGCTTTGTGCCGTTCAGCCAAAAAGCCAAAGACTACGCCGCTTCGTCGTTCACCCCGAACCGTCCCGTTTTGGAAGCCGCCGAGGAAATCATGCGCCGCATTTACGCCGATTTCAAATACGACTCTTCGGCGACCAGCATCGCCACGCCGATTGACGAAACGCTGGAAATGAAACGCGGCGTCTGTCAGGATTTCGCCCACGTCGGCATCGCTTGCCTGCGGGCTTGGGGGCTTGCCGCGCGGTACATCAGCGGCTACATCCGCACCCGCCGCGCCGCCGAAGCCGAAAAACGCGGCGAAATCGAAATGATAGGCGGCGACGCTTCGCACGCGTGGTTTTCGGTGTTCGTGCCGACGTACGGCTGGGTCGACCTCGACCCCACGAACAATATGTACATGCAAACCGAGCATCTGACCGTCGGCTGGGGACGCGATTTCGACGATATGAGCCCGATAAAAGGACTGATGACAGGCGGCGGTTCGCATATCGTCAAAGTCGACGTCAGCGTCCGCACGGCTTGACAGGTAGGCAAATTTTACCTATCAACATATTGAAAAGTCTTGTTTTTTTGATTTTACATTTTTCCCGCTCCGTGCTATGATTAGGAAAAATGGAATGGCTTTCCCTTGCCCGATGAAAGGAAAAAACAATGCGAACAATGCCTTACAATCTGAACGGTTCGACGTCGGCTGTTTTGTCGTCCGCGCTCAGCACGTCCGCGGCGCTGTCGACGTTGTTCGATAAAAATTCGGTCGCGCTTTCGACGGGAAAGTTCGTCAACGCGTCGACTGACAATTCGACCCTTTACTGCAAAGACGTGCGTCTGTCCGAACGCGCGGCGGGTCTGAACAGCGTCGTCGACGGTCTGTCGAACATCGTATCCCTGCTGTCCACATCGGGAAAAACCATTGATTCGCTTCAGGATTTTCTGGCTCAGGCGAAAGCATTGGGCAATTCCGCTCTGGACAACGAAAACTATCTGTCCCCCATTGTCGGCAAAGGGTTGAAAGTCAAGGATTCCACGCCGCTGTCCAAACTGCCGCACATGCAGGCGGGCGACAAAATCATCCTGCGCACGGGCAAAGCCGACGAAATGGAATCCTCCGTCAATATGACGCGCGAAACGACTTTGGACGACTTGGGACTGAACATCGGTGAAAAATTCAACATCAAAGTCGGCGACAACGACTGGATAAGCTTGGAAATCACGGATTTGAACGTGAAAGTTACGGACTTTCTGGGGCAAATCACGGAAAAACTGGGTGCGGACAAGTTTTCCGCGGAAATTTCGGACGGCAAACTGACGATAAAAACCCTTGACCGCAGTCCGATTATTTTGCAGGACGACGCGGACGCCACGGCGGCAAAAGCCATGGGGTTCGAT
>CAVCSV010000007.1:0-33264 GCA_963604715.1 Limosilactobacillus gorillae | reverse complement strand
CGATTTGTCGACAACGCATATTATCGAATCCCAAGCCGACTGGACGGTTAAAAATCTGGCGGACGAAATCGGCAAAATCGACAATATGACCGCTTTCGTCAATGACGACGGCTATTTGGAAATCACGTCCATTTACGGGGATTCGCTGTCCATTGCCGACCTTGACGGCAGAATGGGCGATTCGTTCGGCATCACGGGTGTTTCGGACGACAGCGAAAACAAACACAAAACCTACGCCGAACGCTACAACGAACTGCTGAAACAGATTGACTCTCTGGTCGACGACGCGTCGTTCAACGGATTGAACCTGCTGCAGGGCGACACCGTCCGCGCCGTTTTCAGCGAAGACGGCTTCGATTACCGCACCATCAGGGGCGTCAAGCTGGATTCCGCGTCTTTGGGATTGACGCCCGCGACGCAGGACTGGCAAAACGATGCGGACGTCACCGCGATTTTGGAACAAATCGAACATGCGGAAAACGTCCTGAAAGCGGCGGCTGACAAATTCGAACGCGCGTCCTATACGGTGCAGTCGCGCAGTTCCTATATGGAATCGCTGTCGGTAACGTTTGACAACGGCGCTTTGTCGCTGACGGGGGCGAATATGGAGCAAATCTCTATGGAACAAATCGCCATCAACACACAAAAACAGTTGATAAATCAGGTCGTCGGTCTTACTTTGGAAGCCAGCGGCAGTATTCTGTCCCTTTTCTAAACAGGAGCTTTGAATGCCTTTAAAAATCGAATTGAAACCGAACGAACGGCTGATTGTCGGCAACGCGCTGATTACCAACGACCGCGAACGCACCCGTTTGTTCATTGACGGCAACGTCCCCATTTTGCGCGAAAAATACATTTTGACCGAAGAACAGGCAAATACGCCCTGCAAAAAAGTTTATTACGTTTTGCAAAAAATGTATTTGGCGAAAGACCCGAAAATCCTGCACCCCGAATATTTTTCCTATATTCGGGAACTGACGACGGCGGCGCCCAGCTTCACCCCTGACATTGATGAAGTGAACAGCGACATTCTGGGCGGCGATTATTACGGCGCATTGAAAAAAATGATGAACGTCATTGACAAGGAAGCCGCCTTGCTGGACAAGGCTTTGAAAAAATAAAACTTTAAGGACGGTTTGTAGCCGTCCTTTTTTTGTTTTTGCAAAAAAAACTTTAATTTCAGCCGAAAAACGGTATAGTGTCAGACAGAAATAAAGAGTCTTGAAATCAAAGGAGCGAAAAATGCGCTTGTATTGTCCCGTGTGCGGCGAAGCCTATCCTCTGGAAACCGAAGAGCTTTGCTGTCCCGAAAGCACGGATAAAGGGGTTCACCCGTTCGTCAAACAGGAAGAAGGCGGCGAATTGGAACGCGTCTTCCCCGCCATTCTGACCAAACGCTGGAACGACGGCAAAATCTCGTTCAGCGTTTTTCGTGAATTTATGGCAAGCTATCAGCTGGCGAACGCGCATGGAAAAGCTTCTTGGTGGGTTGACCGCGTCATCGCTTTGTCGAACGCGTGCGAACGCCTGACGGGACGCGGCTTTGTCCGCACGCCCGAAGTGCAGGCGGACGAATTGGCGCAAGCCATCGATTTGCCCGCGGGTTCCCTGTTCATCAAAAACGAAACGCTGCAGCTGACGGGGTCGCACAAATCCCGCCATTTGGCCGGAGTGATTATGCACTTGGAAACCCTGCGCGAAATCGCGGGCGAATCCGCCGAAAAGAAAACGCTGGCAACCATCGGATACGGCAGCACCGCCATTGCCGCCGCCGCTTTGGCAAGCGCCGCGGGCTACAAGCTGTATGTGTTTTTGCCCGATTCCGCCGATGCCGAAACGGTTGCCCTGCTGACCAATCTGGGGGCTGTCGTCGTCAAAGCAGGCGACAAGGAAGCCGTCCACACCCTTTACTCCGCGGCTTTAAAAAAGTTCGGCTGGATTCCGTTTACGACCTGCGGACGCGACATCTGGTCGGCGGTCGAAGGCGCGGAAACCATGGAATACGAATTTTTGTTCAATCAATATCTGTCGGACGCGCCGCTGGATGTTCAGGTTGTTCAGGTCGGTTGCGGCGGTATGGCGAACGCCGTTTCGTCGGCGAACGCTTTGTTCAAACGGCTGGACATCATCCGCAAACTGCCGCGTTTTTACACTTGCCAGACGACGGGATGCTATCCCTTGGCGCAAAGCTATTTTTCCGTTCTGCGCGAAATGGGACGCGACGGCGTCATCACGCTGTCCCCCGAACTCGCCATGCAGTTGGAGGGTGATTTCGACGCCCAAACCGTCATGGAAAACAATCTGGGACAGATTAAAATGACGGCGGGATTGATTGCGGAAATGTATCCGAAAATCAAAGACGACATCGAAACCGTTTTGAAACGGGTCGGCGAAAACCGCAACGATTTCTTCAAACCGTGGGCGAACGAAATTCCGACCAGCGTTGCGACGGGCATTTTGGACGATACGACCTACGACGGATTGGAAGTCGTCCGCGCCATGCTGATTTCGGGAGGTCTGCCCCTGATTGTCGACGAAGATTCTTTGCAAAAGGCGTTCGAGCTGGCAAAAAAATACACCTCCGTCAACACTTACGCTTCGGGCAGCGCGGGACTGGCGGGACTGCGGTTTTTGATTAAAAACAAACTGGTTCAGCAGGGCGAACGTTGCGGACTGCTGTTTACGGGTGTCGGCGAACACAAATGCGATTTGCCGATTGTTTCCGAACGCGTCCTGACGGCGTCTTCCGTCGAAGAGCTTTCAAAACTGATTGCCTAACGGAAAAGAAGCCCTTTCACGGGCTTCTTTTTTTGCGACTCTGCGTAAATCCGCCGTTTTTCTCCGCCTGTTACCGAAAAGTTGATTTTTTATGAAAAAAATTTTACACTTATAGAAAAGGTTGGGAAAGGAGCGTTTTATGGACATTTCCGATACGGCTCAACAAATCGTCGCGGCGCAAATGCAGATGATTCAGCAATCTATTGCAATGGCTGCATTGAAAAACAATATGAATCAGCAACAACAGCTGGTCAGCATGGTTGCAGAAAACGCCGCTCCTGCCCCGACTGCCGTTGACGGTCGCGGCGCGGTACTGGATATTTTGGTTTAAATCCTTGTTTAAAACGAAAAGCCTGCTTTTTCGGCAGGCTTTTTTTTCGTTATTCCCCGTAGCGGCGCAACAGCGTAATCAGTTCCTCTATCTGTTCGCCGCGTTTGGCATCGGACAAACGCTTGGCTTTCGCGTGCAGCAAATCGACCAACAGCGCGGTTTCCATTCCTTTGACGGCGGCGCGAACCGCGCGCAGCTGCGTCAAAATGTCGACAGTATCGCGTCTGTCGGAAACCATTTTTTTGATTCCCTCGATTTGCCCCGAAATACGGTTCAGCCGCGTCAATTTTTCCCCTTCGGTCGGCGAAACATAATCAGCCATATCCCCTCCCTTATCTTTGCTTGTTTTGGACAGCCGCCTTGACAACGGCGGGATTGGTCTTCGCCTGCCCTTTGGCTTTGTTTTTGTTCATGCCCAATTCGTCCGTCAGCACTTCCAGTTCGTCGACAAAACCTTTAATCACGTTCAAGCCCTTTTTCCAGAAATCAGGTTTGGAAGCATCCAATCCGAACGGTTTCAGCATGGATTTGTGGCGTTCAGAACCGCCCTTGCCCAGCATTTCCATATATTTGTTCGGAAAGTCTTTGACTTTGCCCTCTTCGTATACATTGTACAAAGAGTTGACCAAGCAGTCCCCGAACGCGTAACCGTACACATAAAACGGCGTATGAACCATGTGCGGAATCGTCGCCCACGCGGAGCTGGAACGGTCGTCGTTTTTCACGGCGGGTCCCAACGCTTCTGTCTGCGTTTTCGTCCATATCGCGTTCAGCTTGTCGGGGGACAGCTCGCCCTCTTTGCGGCGGGTGGTGTGTACGTCCGTTTCAAAGCGGTGAAAAGCGATTTGACGCACGGTCGTGTTCAGCATGGAACCCGTTTTTTCCGCCAGCATCGCAAAGCGCTGTTTGGGGTCTTTTTCATGCTTCAACATATATTTGAACGTCATCATTTCGCCGAAAATGGACGCCGTTTCAGCCAGCGTAATCGGTGTTTCGGACTTTAAAAGCCCCTGTTTGCGCGCCAAATACTGGTGGACGCCGTGTCCCAATTCGTGCGCCAAAGTCATCACGTCGTTCGAACTGCCCATAAAGTTCAGCATCAAATACGGATGCGCGGACGGCACGGCGGGATGGGCGTACGCGCCGCCCTCTTTGCCTTCCTTGGGCGCGACATCAATCCAGTTGTTGTCGAAAAACTTTTTGCCGATAGCCGCCATTTCGGGCGAAAATTCGTTGTAAGCCGCCAACACGGTGGATTTGGCTTCGTCCCAAGTGTACTTGCGTCCCTCGACACCGGGGATAGGCGCGTTTCTGTCCCAGTATTCCAGCTTGTCCACGCCCAGCCAGTCCGCTTTCATTTTATAGTAGCGGTGCGAAATGTCCGCATGGCTGTCCACGACGGAATCGACCAAAGCGTCGACCACTTCGTCTTCGACCTGATTGGCAACGTTACGTTCGGAAATCGGGCGTTTGTAGCCTCGCCATTCGTCCTCGATTTGCTTGTCTTTTGCCAAAGTGTTGGTAATCAAAGCGAACACGGGCATATTCTGCTTCATCACGCGGTCGATTTCCGCCCCCGCTTCGTGGCGCGTTTCCATGTCGGGCGACGACATCAAAGCGGTCGCTTCGGGTTCGGTCAGCTGTTTTCCGCCGACATTGAACCGCAGTCCCGCCATGGTTTCGTCATACAGACGGTTCCAAGCGGTCGCGCTGCTCATCGATTTGTCCAGCAGCATTTTTTCCAAGTTTTCGGGCAGCTGGTGTTCGCGTCCCGCGCGGACGTTTTCCAGCCACGGCGCATAGTCCTGCACCGTTTTGTCGGTCAGCTTGTCTTTCAGCTCGGAATCGCTCAGTTTGTTGATTTCCAGCGTATAGAACAGCATTTTGCCCGCAACGTCGTTGCCTTTTTCCTGAATGTTCTGGTAAAAGCCCGAAACCGTCGGATCGTTCATATTCGTCGAATGCATCAGATACGCGTAAGTATCCAGCTTTTGCGCCGTTTCGTTCAGCTTTTCGTATTCAACGATGGATTTGCCGAATTCCGCGGGCGACAGTTCGCCCAATCCGCCCTTGTAGCGGGTTTCAAAGCGGGTCGCCCCCGCGCTGAGCGCCGCCAAGTCCTTTTTCAATTCGGGCGAATCCATGGATTCGTACAAATCGCTCAAGTCCCACTTCGGCATTTCTTCGGTCATCGGAAAACTCCTTTTTATTCAAAATTTTCTTTATTTTTGTCCAAAACGCAGAGGAAGTCAAGCCGAAAGCATTTGATTGACAAAGGTTTGCAGTCCGATTTGGCGCAAACGCTTCAGCCGTTCCGCCGTCAAAATCGCTTTGACCGCCTCAACGCATTCGTCCAAATCCTGATTGATGACGACGTAATCGTATTCCTGCCAATGGGCGGCTTCGGTCGCGGCGGTCGCCATGCGCTTTTTGACGTTTTCGGGAGAATCGTTGCGGTGAATCAGCCGCTGTTCCAATTCGGGCAGCGACGGCGGCAAAATCGAAACGCTGACCACATCGTCGCGCGCGGTTTGCGCCAGCTGACGCGCCCCCTGCCATTCGATGTCGAACAGCACGTCCTTGCCCGCGCCAAGGGCGGCTTGGACGGGTTTCGCGGGCGTGCCGTAACAGTTGCCGCAAAATTCGGCGTGTTCCAAAAATTCGCCGTTTCTGACCATTTCGTCGTATTTTTCACGGCTGACGAAATAGTAATCCTTGCCGTCGACTTCGCCGACACGCGGGGCGCGGGTCGTCGCGGACACCGACAGAAAGAAATTCGGGTCGCTGTCCAAAATGCGGTGGGAGATTGCCGTTTTCCCCGTTCCCGACGGCGACGACAGCACCAGCATCAATCCGCGTCTTGCAATTCCGTTGTTAATCATGGCAATTCTCCTTTATTCGATATTTTGAATTTGTTCGCGCAGGCGGTCAATGGCGGATTTCAAAGCCAACCCCGCGCGCGTCAGTTCGATGTCTGCGGATTTCGAACAAAGCGTGTTGGCTTCGCGGTTGAATTCCTGACACAAAAAGTCCAGCTTGCGCCCGATTGCGCCGTCCTGTCCGAACAGTTCGCGGGCGGTTTCGACATGGGCTTTCAGGCGGTCAAGCTCTTCGCGCACGTCGGCGCGCAACATCCACGCGGTTACTTCCTGCAAAAAGCGGTCTTCGGGCAGCGGCGCGGCGTCTTTCAATGAATCGTACTGCGCTTTCAGCGTTTGGCGGATTTTTTCGTTCTGGGCATCCGCGCGCGTTTCCGCCGTTTTGACCAAAGATTCAATGGAATCGACGATTTCCGTCAGACAAGCCTTCAGTTTTTCGCCCTCCGCCAAGCGGGCGTTTTTCAATTCCGCAACCGCCTGTTTCAAGGATTGCTTCAGCGCGTTTTCCTCGGCTTTGGGTTGCCCCGCTTCGACAACGCCTTTGACGGTCATCAGCGTCGCCAAATCCCCGACATGAAAGGACGGATATTTTTCGGCTTGGCGCAAAGCCTCGCGGCACAGCGTTTCCAAAAAATCCGTATTGACGCGCAACGTTTCCGCCGCGTCGTCCGTATCCAAAGCCACCGTCACCGTGCCGCGCGCAAAGTTTTGACGCAACGCTTCGCGCACGTCGTTGTCCAAGCTGTCCACCGCCAGCCGCGTGCGCACGTCCAGTCCTTTGGCGTTGACCGAACGCAACGTCCACACCCACCGTCCCGCTTTGACGCAGGCAAATCCTGTCATACTTTCCATTTTTTAAAGTTCCTTTAAAACGTTTGCTTTAAGTTATAGCCAAATCACAGCGGCAAGGAAACGCAAAAATGAAGAATCCTCGACATATTTTAATCACGGGCGCGTCCAGCGGCATCGGCGAAGCTTTGGCTCTGCACTACGCCGCGCCGAACGTTGTTTTGTTCCTGTGCGGCAGAAACGCCGACCGCGTGCAGTCCGTCAAGCAGGCGTGCGAAGCCAAAGGTGCCGCCGTTTATGCCGAACAAATCGACGTTGTGGATGAAAAGCAAACGGCGGATTGGATAAAACGCTGCGACGGCATTGCGCCGCTGGATTTGGTGATTGCCAACGCGGGCGTATCGGCAGGTCCGGGGGACGGCAGCATCGAATCGGCTGAAACGACCCGTCAAATTTTCGCGGTCAACGTCAACGGCGTTTTAAATACCGTCCTGCCCGCTTTGGAACTGATGAAGCCGCGTCATGCGGGACAAATCGCGATGACAAGCTCGCTTGCGGGATACCGCGGATTGCCGTCCGCCCCCGCTTATTCGGGGTCGAAAAACGCTGTGCGCGCGTGGGGCGAGGCTTTGCGCGGCGCAATGAAGCCCGAAGGATTGAAAATCAACGTGATATGCCCCGGATTCGTCAAATCGCGCATCACGGCGAAAAACAAATTCCCCATGCCGTTTTTGATGGAAGCCCCAAAAGCCGCCGCCGTCATCGCCAAAGGGCTGGCAAAAAACAAAGGGCGGATTACATTCCCGCCCCTGCTTGCGTTTTCCGTCTGGCTGATGAGCTGTCTGCCCGCGCCGATAGCGGAAATCCTGCTGTCGAAACTGCCCAAAAAGGCTTAGTCGTCAATCAGAACGCCCCACGGATAAATGCGGCGCAAATCCCGGTATTCATACGGCATTTGCGCATACGCCTTGTCCAGTTCGTCGCCGAACACATCAAAATCGATGTTGTCGTCGACTTCGAATTCGTCCAGCAATGTAAACAGCAGATATTCGGCAAAGATTTTGCCCGCTTTGGATTTGTCTACCGCGCCGAACAGCTTGAATTCGGACAGCAGGTATTGTTTGTATTCCTTTAAGTTTTCCAGCGATTTCAAACGGGTTGCCAACAGCGGATCCATATCCTTGCGCACCTGCAAAGCGGCGTCAACCATGGCGTTGACGCGCATTGAACGTTCTTCGTCCTCGGATACGTCGTCCCCTTTCGCGTCCATTTCGTTAATCAGGTTTTCCTCGTACATATCAACGAATTCTTGACGGACGGGATTGTTTTCAGCGGTCATATCAAACACCTCTTGATTCGATTCTTAAAGGAAGTGTAGCACTTCCCCGCGCGGGTTGCTATTCATTTTTTCCCGCGGGCTGACGGCACAGGCGGTTAATCGCTTCCATGGCGTTGTTAAAGCCTTTCAGCGAAAAAACGTCATGCGTTTCGATACCCTGCATGGTCACCCCTTTGACCGTCAAACGAACGCCCGTGTTCATCGCGCGGGCGATGGCTTCGTCCGTTTTGGTGTTTTTCGCCCAAGCGGTGTCTTCGCTGGTAAACAAATCGGCTTTGACTTTGCCGACGCGCAAAGCGACTTCGGAACGCGGCATGAACGTATACCCCGCGACAAACGTCACCGTATCGTAAATTTGTTCGTTCGGACGGCTGGAAATCAGCAAAAACACGTCGCCGCGGCGCGTGTATTCGCCCGACGACCGCAAAGGCATCGACGACACAAAGCAAACTTTGTCCTTTTGGGATGTGAAAATATAAGCGTTCCAATCGTCGAATACGCCGATATGCTGGACTTTTTGCGCGTCAATCAATACTTCGGCGTTTGCGTCGAAACAAATCAAAGCGGCGAATAAAAACAAAACTTTTTTCAGCAAAGGACTTCTCCTTATTTATTCAGCAGTCCCGTCGACTGCGTAAACGAAAACGGCTTTGACAGCAGATTATAACGTTCCGTCCAAAACGGCAAGCATTCTTCCGCTTCGGGCGCCTGCGCCGCTTTCTTTTTGGCGAAACGCGGCAAACGGGCGATAACGGATTCGGTCGCGCAAACAACCGCTTTTGCGTCTGTTATCAGCAACGACGCCATTTTTCCCGTTTTCGGCATATCGTCCAAAGACAAAAAATACGGAATGCGGTACATTTTTGCGGCATTTCCCCATATCATCAGCGTATTCAAATCGACAAAATGAACGGCTTGAACTTTGTGCATCCGCAAAAAAGCGAATTGCGCCAAAGTCGACGTCATCAAAACGAACAAAGCTTTAAGGTAAAAGTCGTTCGGATAAATCTGTTTCATCACGGGGACAGTTTCGAACGGCAACCGTTCTTTTTTCAACAACTTTGACGTCCGCCCCTCTTTGTCGATCGTGCAGACCGCATTGACCGCGCCCGATTTTTGCAAAGCCTTTATCAGCGCGATATGCCGCGCCGTCTTGTCGGAAAAGCTTTCTTCCGTAAAAGGGTAAAGAACTGTCTGCATCGTTTTATCCTTTGCGTTTCAATCGGGCGGCAAAAAAGCCGTCGCATCCGCCGCAGTCCGCGTAAAAATACGGCAAAACCGTCAAATCGCCCGATTCCGAAATCATTTCGGGCGGCACTTCGTTTGTCAAAGGAACGCGCTCGGCAATCCCCGCTTTGACGGCATCGTCAATCAAAGCTCTGCCCTCGGACGGCAAAACGGAGCAAACACAGTACACCAGAACGCCGTCGGGTTTCAGCAAAGTCAGCATCGTTTCCAGCAATTCGCGCTGCGTCTTGTTCAGCCGTTCGACATCGGCGGGCGTCCTGTGGCACACCACGTCGGGGTGGCGGCGCAAAGTCCCCGTCGCGGAACACGGCGCATCCAGCAAAATCGCGTCATAGCTTGCTTTCTGTTCCTTTTCCGCCCAAACGCGCGCATCCGAAACAACGACTTTGACGGGCAGTTTCAGCCTGTCCAAGTTTTCTTTCAGCCGTTTGACGCGGTTTGCGGAAATGTCGACGGCGGTTACAGCCGCGCCGCCCAAAACCATTTGCGCGGTTTTCCCGCCGGGGGCGGCGCACACGTCGGCGGCTTTTTTCCCCCGTAAATCGCCGAACAGCGTCGCGGGCAAAGCGGCGGACAAATCCTGCACCCACCACGCGCCGTCCTCAAATCCCGCCAGCGTCGGAACGGAAGCGGATTTGGCACGGCGCAAAGTCCCCGTCGGCATTACGACGGCATCCAGTTTTTCCGCCCACAGCGCCGCATCGCCTTTGACCGTAAAGTCCAGCGGCGCTTCCTCCAATCCCGCCAGCGCGATTTTTTCGGCGGCGTCCTTGCCGTATTCCGCGCTCCATTGTTCAAACAGCCAGTCGGGAACGTTCAGCTTTGCCGGATTTTGCGCCGCGACAACTTTTGCCCCGTCGCAGGCGACTTTGTGTAGAACGGCATTCGTCAGTCCCGCAAAGCCTTTGAACAAACTGCCTTTGACCAAAGAAACGGCAGTGGACACGGCGGCATGCGGCGGCGTGTCCAAAAACACGATTTGCGCGGCGGCAATCCGCAAAACATCGGTCACATAAGCGGCTTTGTCGGGCAAAGGTTTTGCCAAAAACCGCTTCAGCAACGCGTCAATCTGTCCCAAGCGGCGCAAAGCCGTTGTCGCCAGCAGGCGCACGAACGTCCTGTCACGTCCGTCCAAAGGAACGCTTTTATCCTGTTCGTCCATCAAACGGGCGAACTCCTCCTCCAGCCCTTTGCCTTTGCGGACAACGGCGGACAACAGTTCGACGGCAAGGTGGCGCGTTTGCAGTTCGGGTGTTTTCATCGTTTGTCGGAATCCTTGTATTTTTCTTTCAAAGCGGCAATCGAATCCCCCGTTTCACGCCACCCTTTGCGCGCGTCCTCCCCGATTTGTTTGAACAAACTGCGCAGCGACGCTTTCGCCGCGCCGGGGTTGGCAATGTTCATCGCGAATTTGACATAAAGCAAAACGGCAAGCATCACCATTTGTTTTTGCAGGTACAGCCTGTCCAAAGTCAGCAGCATCATCGCCCCGAAAACCAGATTGCGGCGAAACACGAAATCGACAATCCGCCACGAAGTATAGCCGTTTTGTTCCAGCATGGCGCACACGAAAACAGGCAGACGCTTTTCTTTGCGCCGAAACAGATTGGAAAACAGCCGCCAAGAACCGAACACCAGTTCAAACAGCGGATACGTCAGCAGCAAAATACCGCATCCCCAAGCCCCCTGCGCCGCCAGCGCGAACCCCGCCCCCGTCATCATCAGATTCAACAGGTTGACAAACGGCTTTTTCAGCACGATGTCCAATCCGTACAGCACTTGGAACGGCACGGCGGCAATCATCAGCGGCAACAGCAAACCGCCCGTCTGCAAAACGGCGCGCAGGGGAAAATGCGTTACAAAAACAGCCAAAAACAGCACCAGCCCGACAAAGAACGCCTGCCCGCAAATCAGTTCGTCGCGTTTGGCGCCGAATTCGCCGATTTTGCACATCAAAAACCATACCACGGCAATCAAAACTTTTGCGGCGGGCAACGGCATATTCCATGCGGGCAAAACATCGGGCGCGGGCAAAACGAAAACGGCGGCCGTCAGCGTCCCCAGTTCAATAACAGAGGACACAATCCTCAGTTTCGGCGATTTTTCGGGAACAAATCCCGCCGTCACAAACACGACCGCCAACCCGATTGCCGCGCAGACGGCTTTGTTTTCATAAAAGCCCGTCCCCGCGGAAAACAACAGCACGCCGATTGCCGCCGCCGCAAAAAACAGCGCTTGAACGGTGTTGAAAAAGGGAACTTCGCCGCCCTTTTCGTCGGCGGAAAGCGTCATATACGACGCGTTGCGTCCGAAAACGTACAAACACAGCAAAACCGCCAAATCGACAATCAGCAAACCGCCTGAAAACAGCAAATAAACAAAATCGGACATCATTTTCCCCGTTATCGTTTTGCCCGATTATAACAGACAAAACACACGGACGATAGAGCATTTTTCTTTTGTTTTTTGAATAATTTGTATCCGCGTTCCCTCGACCGCGTACCCCGCTTTGCGAAAAGCGGCGATTGACGCTTTGTTTGTTTCGCGAATATCGGCAATCAGCCTTGAAAAGCCGCCTTTTCGGGCATAGTCTTTGACCAAGCCCAAAGCCTCCGTCCCGATGCCCATGCCGCGAAATTCGGGGGCGATGTTGACAACGATTTCCAGCGTTCCCGCCCCCGCCGCGTCAAATCGGACAAAGCCCGCAAAGCTTGCGCCGTCCTTGACGAACATGGGCGGCAAAGCGTCGAAGTAACATTCGGAATACTCCAGCCAAAAGGAATCCCAAGACTTGGGCTGCCGCACTTCGGACGATTCGATTGTGCGCGCATCGTTTCGCCATTGAAAGGCGATTTTCGCGTCGTGTTTTGTATTTTCGCATTGCTCCAGCGTAATCATGCCGCTATTTTAAAAAACGGAAGGTTCGAAATGCAACTGCAAAATCCGTTTTGGCAAAAATCGAAAGCGTTGAAAGCCCTGTTTGACAGACTGGACGGCAAAGTGCGCTTTGTCGGCGGAACGGTGCGCGACTGCCTGACGGGAAAAACGCCGTCCGACATCGATTTGGCAACACCTTTGCCCCCCGAAGAAGTCAAGGCTTTGTTGAACGGGTACGCCGTCATTCCGACGGGTTTGGCGTTCGGCACGCAAACGGTCGTCATCGGCGGCAAAAATTTCAAAAGCGTTGAAATCACCACTTTGCGCCAAGACGTCGCCCCCGACGGCAGACGGACGAAAGTCGTTTTTTCGACCGACTGGAAAACCGACGCCGCCCGCCGCGACTTTACAATCAACGCCCTGTCCGCCGATTTCGACGGAACGGTTTACGATTACTTCGGCGGAATCGGCGACCTGCAAAACGGCATCGTGTGCTTTATCGGCAATCCCGCCGCCCGCATCGCCGAGGATTATTTGCGGATTTTGCGCTATTTCCGATTTCTGGCGCGTTTTTCGAAACATCCCGCCGACGAAAGCGTTTTAAACGTCTGCAAAAACAGCGCCGACGGCTTGGACAAAGTGTCCCCCGAACGCATTTGTACGGAAATGACCAAGCTTTTGGATGCGCCGAACGCGGGGCTTGCCCTGCACGCGATGGAACAGGCAGAGCTTTTGCGGCGCTGGTTTCCCGCCGCCGATTTAGCCGTTTTCGACCGTTTAAGCACGCCTTGCCCCGCCGCCCGCTGGAACGTTTTGGGGCGAACGCCGCTTTACCGATACCTGCCGCGCGCGTTGAAACAGCAGCTTGCCCTGTTTTTGCCCGACGCCGCAACGCCGTTCGAAGCGGCTTGCCTGTTGAAAAAAAATCCGATGAAAGCCGCTGTTTTGGACGCTTTGAACGCCCGTTTCCCCGAAAAAGACTTTCCGTCCGCGCAAAACCTTGCCGTTCCGTCCTATCCGATTTCGGGCAAAGATTTGGCTTTTCTGCCGCCGCCCGCTATCGGCAAAGCGCTGACCGCCGCGCGGGAATTTTGGATAAAAAAACAGGGCGAACCCGACAAAGCCGCCCTGCTTGATTTTGTCAAAAGCCTTAGTTTTGAAACGAATTCGGGTCAATCCAATCGCCGAAGCGGGTAAACTGCCCTTCAAACGACAAATCGACCGTTCCCAGCGACCCGTGACGCTGTTTGGCGATAATCAGTTCGGCTTTCTTTTCCTTGTCAATCAAATCGCGTTCCCATTTTTTGATGCGTTCGGCGAATTTGTCCTCGGATTCGTTGGCGTGCTGAACGGGGCTGGAGCTTTTCAAATAGTAATGTTCGCGGAACACGAACAGCACGATGTCCGCATCCTGTTCGATTGACCCCGAATCACGCAAATCGGACAGCAGAGGACGTTTGTCGTCGCGCTGTTCCACGCCGCGGTTTAATTGGGACAAAACCATGACGGGAACGTTCAAATCTTTCGCCATAATCTTTAATTGACGCGTCGTTTCCGTCAACGCCTGCACCATGTTGTTTTTAAAAGCTGTCCCCGACATGTCAATCAACTGCAAATAGTCAATGACAACAAGCCCCAAGCCTTTGGTCGCATCGCGCTTCAATCGGCGGCAGCGGTTGTGAATCGCGGCAACCGTCAGCCCCGGCGTGTCGTCGACGTACAAAGGCACTTTGCCCAGTTCGCCCGCAAAAGCGACGACGCGCTGAAACTCGTCCTGCGAGATTCGACCGTTGCGCAGTTTGTCGGATGCGATTTGCGTTTCCATGGACAGAATACGTCCCGCCAGCTGGGACGCGGACATTTCCAGCGAAAAGAACGCCACGCCTTTGCGTTCCTTGCCCGCCTGAACATCCTCCAGAAAACAGCGCGCCGAATTGAACGCCAAGCATGTCGCAAACGCCGTTTTCCCCATACCGGGACGCCCCGCGACAATCAGCAAATCCGAATTGTGCAAGCCGCCCATTTTCTTGTCAATATCGCGGAACCCCGTGGAAATCCCCGAAATGCCGTCGGGATTTTTGGCGGCTTCGGCAACTTCGCGCACCACTTCGGTCATCGTATCGGAAAACGCCTGCGGTCCGCCGTCGATTTGCCCCTCGGTTCCCAGTTCGTACAGTTTCTTTTCCGCGCGCCCCATTTGGACTTCCGCGTCGTTGTCCATATTGATTTTGAACGCGTCGTTGACAATGTCCGTCCCCAAAGCAATCAGCTGACGGCGCAAATAGCGGTCGAACACCAGCTTGGCATAGTCTTCGGCATTGATAATCGCGACGGCGGACGACGTCAGTTCCATCAGGTATTTAATCCCGCCGACTTCCGCCAGCAAAGGATTGTCCGCCAAAACGCCCTTCAGCGTAATCGGGTCGGCGGAATGCCCGCGCGCGTGCAGATTCAAAATCGCCTGATAAATTTCGGCATGCACGGGACTGGCGAAATGAAAAGGCTTCAAAAACTCGGCGACTTTTTCCAAAGCGTGGTTGTTGGACAAAATCGCGCCCAGCAAAGCCTGCTCCGCTTCGATGTTTTGCGGAGGAATCCGTGTCGTTTCCGTATTTTCCATTGCGGCAATCCCTATCGGTTATAAAACAACGGCGGAGGTTTTGACGCCTCCGCCGTTTAAAGCTTCAGCCAAGCGATTAAGCTTCGGCAACAACTTCCGCAACAGCGGCTTCGGCGGCTGCGGCAGCTTCGGCGGCGGCCTTAGCCGCGGCTTTGGCGTTGCGTTCGGCTTCTTCCGCGGAACGGGCGACCGCGACGGCAATCGTCTGGTCAACGTCGGGATGCAGAATGATGCGAACTTTGTAATCGCCGATTTCTTTGAACGGCTGGTCCAGAACGACCTGACGGCGTTCAATGGTGAATCCGGCTTCGCGGACGGCGTCACGCACATCGCGACCTGTAACGGAACCGTACAGCTGTCCCGTTTCGGCAGCCTGACGGATGATGACGACTTTCAAGCCGTTCATCTTTTCGGCGACCTGTTCGGCTTCCTGTTTGCGTTTCAGGTTGGCGGCTTCCAGCTGAACCTTGCGGGATTCGAACAAAGCCAGATTTTCTTTGCTGGAACGCAAAGCTTTGGCTTGGGGCAACAGATAGTTGCGGGCATAACCCGGTTTCACTTTGACGATGTCGCCCATTTGACCCAGACGTTCGATACGTTCGAGTAAGATAACTTCCATTTCAAGCTCTCCCCTTAGTCCATAACGTAAGGCAACAAGCCCAAGAAGCGGGCGCGCTTAATCGCTTTCGCCAATTCGCGCTGTTTCTTGGCGGAAACGGCGGTGATGCGGCTGGGAACGATTTTGCCGCGTTCGGAAATGAAACGCTGCAACAATTTAATATCTTTATAGTCAATCTTCGGAGCGTCGGCTGCCGCGAACGGGCAAGCTTTGCGACGGCGGAAGAACGGACGACGAGCTGTAGCTGCCATTAGAATTCCTCGCTTTCATCTTCAACATCGAATTTTTTGCCGCGGCCTTTGGTTTCCTTGCCCTTGTTGGACAGGATGGCGGACGGACCTTCTTCCAGTTCGTCGACGCGGACGGACAGATAGCGGATGACGTCTTCGTCAAAGCGCATCTGGCGTTCCAGTTCGATTAACGCCTGCGCCGGAGCGTCGATGTTAAACAGAACATAATAACCTTTGCGGTTTTTGTTCATGCGGTAAGCCAAGGCGCGCAAGCCCCAGTTTTCTTTTTTCGTAACTTTGCCGCCGTTGGCGGTGATGACGCCTTCAAAGCGTTCAATCAACGCATCAACCTGCGAAGCGGCAATATCCTGACGTGCGATAAACACGTTTTCGTATAAAGCCATAAAAAATCTCCTTTTGGCTTCTCTCATTCCCTTTGTCCGACGGCATTCACCACGAACGCCCCCGCAAGGGACATAGCCGATTCCGTTCATCGGCAAGGAGTAAACGGAACCTGAACTATGCCACATCCCGTTTGTTTGCGCAAGGATTTATTTGCCCCGCGGATAAAACAATTTTTTGTCCGCGCGAAACTGCAGTACGGCAATGATTCCCAAGTACGGCAGCATCATTTCCAAACTTTCCTCCATCAGTTCGAAAAACGAAAACCACACGCCGTCGCGCGGCATGACGATTCCGTGCTTTGCCAGATTGCCGTGCAGTCTGTCCGCGATTTTGCACAGCGCGCCCGCCGACAGTAAAGTGATAATCGTCCACGAACCCGCGTATTTTTCGAAAAATCCCTTGAAAGCCGGAATCAGCCACAGCGCCATGGCATAGGCGAACAGTCCGCCCACCGCCGTTAGCAGAACGAACGCAACGATTTTTTCATGCAGCGGATTGTAGGGGTTGAGAAAAAAGCGGATTTTGAAAGCGGTCGAGTCGCGGCTGGCAATCCAATGTTGAATCCCCGCTTCGCGCAGTACGGCGGCAACGGTAAAGAAAACAAACATCGCAAACGCGCGTTTTTCCAGTATCCCGCGGTTTTTCCACAAAACGACCAGCAAAGCCGCATACCCGGCAAAGCCCGCAAAGTCGACGAAACCGCCGTCAGCCGTAAAATCCTCGACATGCCCCGCAAAAAATCCGAATCCGACGAGCTGAACCAGCGCAAACACCGCCGCCGTCACCATCGGAGCAAACCAAAACTTCAACAACATTTTCGACCTCTGTCCGCTTTTTACAGCCGCAAAATCACCCGTTCCCCCGCCGAAATCAAGCAAAATCGGATTTTATAACATATATAATGATTTCTGAAACGGGCTTGAAAAATTAAAAAAAACAATTTAAAAACCCGTTATGGTATGCGGTTTTGCCCCTCAGTCAGCCCCAAAGAAACGTTTTGAACGGAAAAACCGTCATTATTAAAGTGAAAGGATATGTCGACCATGCAATGTCCCCGATGCGGCAGCAAAAACACGGTAAAAAACGGCTTTGCATACAACAAGCAAAGGCACAAATGCAAACGCTGCGGCTGTCAGTTCACGCGCACGGCGCCGCGGGGAAAAGATGTCAAGGACAGACAGCTGACGGCTTTTTTGTACGCGGCGGGACTGTCCATGAACGCGATTGCGAAACTGGTCGGTGTCAGCACGCAAACGGTGTCGCGCTGGCTGCATTCGATTTACAGCGAAAACGTCATCGAAAAGCCAAAAGTCGCCCCATTCAAAAAAGTCACTTCCGTCGACGTTTTGGAATATCTGTCGCATCTCAGCCGCGAAGAGCTTAACCGTGAATATCTGCTGCTGGAAACGGCTTTGCCGTCGGGCAGCGAAGTCGTGATGTTCATTGCGCCCCGCTGAATCATTTCAGCGCGCGGGACAGGAATTCTTTCAGCCGCGGATTGCGGGGGGATTCGAAAATGTCGGACGGCGTTCCCTGCTCCGCAATGCCGCGATTGTCAAAGAACAAAACGCGGTTGGCGACTTCGCGGGCGAACCCCATTTCATGCGTGACAAACAGCATGGTCATGCCCTCGTTTGCCAAACGGCGCACCAGCTCCAGCACCTCCCCCACCATTTCGGGGTCAAGGGCGGATGTCGGTTCGTCAAACAGCATCGCGTCGGGCGACATCGCCAAAGCGCGCGCAATGGCTATCCGCTGTTTTTGACCGCCCGACAGCATCGCAGGGTACACGTCGGCTTTGTCGGGCAATCCGACGGCGGCAAGCAGTTCCGCCGCCTTTTCGTCCGCCTGACGCGGAGTCAAAATCCCCAGCTTGACGGGGGCGAGCGTGATATTTTGGCGAACCGTTTTGTGTCCGAACAGGTTGAATTGCTGAAACACCATGCCGACTTTGCGGCGGACGCGGTCAATGTCCGTTTTTTTGTCGGTGATGTCCGTGCCTTCCAACAGGATTTTGCCGCTGTCGGGTGTTTCCAGCCCGTTCAGCATCCGCAAAAACGTCGATTTGCCGCATCCCGACGGACCGATGATTGCGACGACGTCGCCCTGCCGCACCTGCACGGAAACGTCCCGCAGAACGACATTGCCGCCGAAAGTTTTCCCGACGTTTTGCGCTTCAATCAGAATTTTACGTTCAGCGTTCATTTTTTTTCAGCCTTTTTTCCAGTTTGCCGACGCACGCCGTCAGCCCGACCACCAGCGTCAAATAAATCAGCGCCACCGCCGCCAAAGGCAACACGGCGTCGTAAGTAACACTGCGGATGACATCGCCGCCGCGCGTCAAATCCATCAGCCCGATATAGCCGCAAACGGACGTTTCCTTCAGCAGGGAAATCGCTTCGTTCGCCAGCGCGGGCAATACGTTTTTGAACGCCTGCGGCAACACGACAAAGCGCATGGTCTGCGCAAAGCTCAGCCCCAGCGACCGCCCCGCTTCGGTCTGTCCCGCGTCGACGGACAGAATGCCCGAACGCACGATTTCCGCCACATACGCCGCCGAATTCAGCCCGAACGCCACGGAAGCCACAAAAACCTTGCCCACATCCGCCGCCGCGAAAACGACATAATACATAATCATCAGCTGAATCACGGCGGGCGTGCCGCGAACGACCGTCACATAAAGGCGGCACAGCCCGTTCAAAACGGGACAGCCGCCGTTTTTGTCGTGCGAAACGCGGACAATGCCGATGCCCGCCCCCAAAACAACGCCGATAACCGCCGCGAACAAAGTCACAAGCAGCGTGTTTCCCAGCCCCGTCAGCAGATATTGCCACCGCGATTCCGACATGAACGCGTTTTTAAAGCGGTGCGCCAGCCGCGTTTCATCGGAAACAACGGCTAAACGTTCGACGACGACCTGCCGTGCGGTTGTATAGCTTTCCGTAAAATCGATGTTTTTCAGCCGTTCGGGGGTAACGGTCATTCCCGCCATGCCCATATCGATTTTGCCCGATTGAATCGCGGGAATGATGGCGTCAAACTCCATGTCTTCGATAACGGCGCATTTGCCCAGCCGTTCCGCAATGATTTTCGCCAAATCGGCGTCGATGCCGACAATGACGCCCTTTTCATAGTATTCATACGGCGGAAAAGTCGCGTTCGTGCCTATTTTCAGCGAACCGTTCCGACAATCGCCGATGCGGGGCAAAGGCGGAAAACCGCCTTTGTTGTCGCCGATATAGTTTTTCAAAACGCGCCCGACCGTGCCGTCACGCTTTAAATCGGCAAGGACGCGGTTCAAATCCGCCGTCAGTCCCGCATTGTTTTTCGAAACGGCAATCGCGTAGCTTTCCTCGGCAAACGCTTTGTCGGGAATGAACAGTTTTTTGTTTTTCCGTGCGAATTCCCGCGCGGGCTGTTCGTCGATTAAAACGGCGTCGATTTTGCCCGACAGCAGGGATTGCAGAGCGTCCCCCGCTTTGTTGTAGCGTTCGACCGTCGCCCCCGGAATGTCGGCGGCAAGCATGTCGCCCGTCGTTCCCAGCTGAACGCCGATTTTTTTGCCCGACAATCCGAAATCGTCCGCGCCCGCATCGGCGCAGTACAGCAGCACTCCGATAAAAACAGACAGAAATTTGTTCATTTCCCTCTCCTTTGCCGCAAACGTTGTACGACAGGCGCGGCGGCGGCGCAACAAAAAAGGGGCCGTTCTGAACTGAACAGTCCCTTTTTCGTATCAAGCAATCAACCGATTAACGGTAAATCCAAGTAACGGAAGCCTGATTGTCTGCACCGTTGGCGCACGCGCCGACAGCACTGGTCAAGATAACAGGAATACCGGAAGCTTCGGTTTTGGAAGATGTTAAAAACGTTCCCGAGCCGTTTGCACCCGCAGTCGCATTCAATGTCAGTGCTCCGTCGCCAGGCGCATCTTGTGCCGTAGACTTCGCAATAATGCCAATCAAACCCGACGACGAATCACCCCAGTCAGCCATTGTCAAACGTGTGCATGCATCCTGCGACAAACCGTTGTAGGTAATCGAAAAATATTTCTTATTATTCGGCGTACCGAACAAAATCGTGCCGCCGTACGCGTTGGACGCGTTGGTGCCGTCCCACGTTTCATCCGTCAGAATGCCCATCGTGTACGCATTCGCGCCTGTCAAACCGTCATAAGTACGCTGACCCGTGAACAATGTACGAATGTTCGTCACCATCGTTTGCACCTGGTCGGTTGTCTTGGACACCTTGAATTTGGACATCGCCTGCGAATACCCTGCGATACCGCCGACGGACAAAACACCGATAATCGCCAGAACGCCCAGCATTTCAATCATTGAACGCCCGGATTCGTTTGTTCCTTTAAAAGTCATGATGACCTCCCTTGTCAAAACTGTTTCTATGGTTTCAGTTTTTCAAAAAACAAAGGAATCAACAAGACTGGAAAACCGCATAAACCTTAGGATTTCCGACCTATACATCTATGACGAAAGTCATATTTTTTTCATCATCGGAGCAAAAAACGGCGGCGGGAAAAATCGCTCTGCCCGCCGCCCGTGTTTCGATAAAAAGGATTATTTCACGGCTTGTAGCATAAAGTCCGTGACGCGCTGAGAAAACGCCGCGGGGTCGCCGATGGGTTCGCCTTCGATGATTTTGGCTTGGTCGAACAGGACTTGAATCATCGCGCGGGTCGCGTCCGATTTGTCGCCCGCCGCGACCTTTTGCGCCAGCAGTTTAATCAGCGGATGACGCGGGTTTAAATCGAAATAGTGCGTCGAAGCGTACAAAGTCGGCTGGTTGTGCTGTTTCATCAGGCGTTCCAAGTGAATGGACACTTCGCCGTCGCCCGCCGACAAAGCCACGGGGCTTTTAGTCAGGCGTTCGGTCGAACGGACTTCCTTGACTTCGTCGCCGACGACTTCCTTGGCGAAAGCTTTCAGCGCGTCCATGTCGGCGTCGGGCGCTTTTTCGTCCGCGTTGCCGTCGATTATCGGGAAGTTCGCCAAATCAACCGCGCCCGCCTGAACGGATTTGATTGTTTTTTCCTTGTACTGCGTCAGCCCCTGCGGCCAGAATTCGTCAATCGGGTCGGTCAAAAGCAACACTTCCAGCCCGCGCGCGGCAAAGCCCTCCAACTGCGGATTGTGGCGCAAAACGCTCAAGTTGTCGCCCGTGATGTAGTAAATGCTCTTTTGGTCGGCTTTCATGCGGGAAATATACGCGTCAAGCGTGGTCAACTCCTCGCCGTTCGTGGAATAAAAGCGGCACAGGTCGGCGATTTCTTCGCGGTTTGACTGGTCTTCGAACAATCCCTCTTTCAATACCGCGCCGAAAGCATCCCAGAATTTCAAGTAGTCCTGTTCGTTTTCGGAACGTTTTTTCAGCTCGCCCAGAATGCGGCGCGTCACACCCGTTTTGATTTTCGCCAGCACGGGCGTTTTTTGCAACATTTCGCGGCTGACGTTCAGCGGCAGTTCCTTGGTGTCGATGATGCCCTGCACGAAACGCAGATAGTTCGGCAGAATGTCGGGCGTCTGGTCGGTGATGAAAACGCGGTTGATGTACAGCTGAATCTGCGCGTTGCGGTTGGGCTGAAAGATGTCGAACGGCGTTTTTGTCGGAATGAACATCAAAGCCGTGTATTCAATCGTGCCCTCGGCGCGGTAATGCAAAGTGTCCCACGGATCGTCGAACGCTTTGGAAATGTGGCGGTAAAAGTCGTTGTACTGCTTTTGCGTGATTTCGGCTTTGTTGCGCGTCCAAAGCGCGCTTGCTTGGTTGATTGTTTCCGTTTCGCCCAGATAGTGCATAACGACGGGGAAAGAAATATGGTCGGAAAACTGGCGCACAATCGTGCGGACGTCGCCCGCTTCGGAATAGTTATAGTGGTCGGGTTTCAAAAACAGCTTGACCTGCGTGCCGCGGGGAACGTCCGCTTCTTCGGCGACGGTGAAATCGCCGTGTCCCGTCGACGTCCACAGCCAGCCCTGTTCTTCACCCGCTTTGCGGGAACGGACTTCAACCTTTTCCGCCACCATGAATGCGGAATAAAAGCCCACGCCGAACTGTCCGATAATGGTCGCGTCCTTTTGGCGGTCGCCCGTCAGGTTGTTCAGAAATTCGGCGGAACCAGAACGTCCGATACTGCCCAAATCTTTAATCAAATCGTCGCGGTTCATGCCGATGCCGTTGTCGGCGATTGTCAGCGTGTGCGCGTCTTTGTCGGGGGTGATGTCTATTTTGAATTCGCCGCCCTCTTTGGCGATGTCGGGGCGGGTAATCGCCGCATAGCGCAGTTTGTCGCACGCGTCGGACGCATTCGACACCAGTTCGCGCAGAAAAATATCCGTGTTGGAATACAAAGCGTTGACGACAATGTCCAAAACTTTGCCGACTTCCGCTTGAAATTGCATTTTTTCTTCAGCCATAGACATAAACCTCCTTGTATCTGACCGCCCTTTTACTTATGTTTTAAGGACTGTTTTTTCAACCCCCGCAAAGGAAAAAAACAATGGCTTCGGTTTTAAGCGCGCTTTTGGGTCCCACGAATACGGGCAAAACCTATCTGGCGGTCGATAAAATGCTGTCGCACAAAAGCGGCATGATCGGCTTTCCGCTGCGTCTGCTCGCCCGCGAAAACTACGACAAAATCGTGCGTCGAAAGGGCGTCGAGGCTGTCGCGCTGATTACGGGCGAAGAAAAGATTTTGCCCAAAAACCCGTCCTACTTCGTCTGCACGGTCGAAGCCATGCCGCTGGAACGCCCCGTGTCGTTTCTGGCGGTGGACGAAATCCAAATGGCGGCTGACCCCGAACGCGGACACATTTTCACCGACCGCCTGTTGCATGCGCGCGGCGTCAACGAAACCATGTTTTTGGGCGCGGAAACAATCCGCCCTTTGCTGAACAAGCTGCTGCCCGACTGCACGATTGAAACCCGCCCGCGTTTTTCCAAACTGACCTATACGGGCGTCAAAAAAATCACCCGTTTGCCGCCGCGTTCGGCGATTATCGGCTTTTCTTTGCAAGACGTGTACGCGCTGGCGGAGCTGATTCGCCGTCAACGTGGCGGCGCGGCGGTCGTCATGGGCGCGCTCAGCCCCCGCACGCGCAACGCGCAGGTCGAGATGTTCCAGTCGGGCGACGTCGATTATCTGGTCGCGACGGACGCGATAGGCATGGGGTTGAATTTGGAGGTCGAACACGTCTGCTTTACGTCTTTGCGCAAATTCGACGGGCAAAGGATGCGGATGCTGACCCCCGCCGAGCTGGCGCAAATCGCGGGGCGCGCGGGACGTTACATGACCGACGGCACGTTCGGAGTCGCCGCCGAAGCGACAGCCATGACGCAGGACGTCATCGACCGAATCGAGGAACACCGGTTCGAGCCTTTGGCGGGATTGTATTGGCGCAACCACGACATTAAAACGACGTCGACCGACGCTTTGCTGTACAGTTTGGGCAAACGCCCGACGCTTTCGGGGCTTATCGGCGCGCGCAAAGCCGACGACCAGCTGATTTTGGAGGAGCTGTTGCGCGACGAATCGGTCAAAAAGCTTGCCGACACCCCCGCGGCGGTCGAACTGTTGTGGAACGTCTGCCAAATCCCCGATTTCGGAAAAGTGTCGCCGCAGGCGCATGCGCGCTTGTTATCGCAGATTTATCGGGCTATACTGACGGACGGCTGTCTGCCGCAGGACTGGTTCGCCAAGCAGGTTGCGCGCTTGGACAATACGAACGGCGACATTGATGTCATCACGGGACGTATTGCAGGAATCAGAATTTGGACGTATATTGCTCAGCGCAAAGGCTGGATACAGCAATCCGCGTTCTGGCAGGACAAAACCCGCGCCGTCGAGGATGCGCTTTCCGACGCTTTGCATCAAAAGCTGACTCAACGGTTCGTGGACAAGCGAACCTCTTTTTTGGTAAAAGGTATGAAAACACAGGTTGAATTGGTAACGGAAATCGACGAAAACGGAAACGTCGTCGTCGAAGGACAGGAAATCGGAAAGCTGGAAGGATTGCGCTTTCAGCCGATTACGGGCGAAGGCAAATACGCCGACCGCGTTTTGATGAACGCCGCGGAAAAAGCTTTGAGCGCGGAATTCCATGCGCGCGTCGCGGCAATCTCCGCCGCCCCCGACGAAGAATTTGCGTTGGAAAACAACGCCGCAATCCTGTGGAAAGGGCAGCTGCTTGCCAAAGCGGTCAAAGGACGCGATTCTTTGCATCCCTCTGTCGCCGTTTCGGCGCATGAAACGCTGGACGCCGTTTTGGTCGAACAGGTCAAAGCCAAACTGACGGGCTGGCTGGAAGTATACCTTGCCAACAAAATCGCCCCGCTGTTCACGGCTTTGCGCACTTTGGACGAAGAACACGCGTCGGGCGCGGCGCGCGGCATTTTGTGGCAGGTCGCCGAAGCGTTCGGCACGATGCCCCGCGGCGTTGTCGCCGATTTGATTAAAGGCTTGAACGAAGCCGACAAAAAAGTGCTGGCGAAAGCGGGATTGCGATTGGGACACGATTACTTGTTCTTTCCGATGCTGCTGAAACCCGCGGCTCAGCGCGTTTTGGCGATTTTGTGGAAGATTTGGAACGACAAAACCCAATACGCGACGGGCTTTGCCACGGACGGCAGAATGTCGTTCGCCGTCGAACGCGGCGTTCCCCGCGCTTTGTATCTGGTGCAGGGCTATGCGACGACGGGCGCGCGCGCGATTCGCGTCGACGTGATGGAACGCTTCACCGCCAAACTGCGCGAAGTAACGCGGCAGGACAAGGGCAAACCGCAAGTGCTGCCGCTGGAACTGCTGTCTTTGGCGGGACTGAAGCGCGACGAAGCCGAGGAAGTGTTCGGCTATCTGGGCTTTAAAGTCACCAAGGAAACGCAAAAAACGACCGTCGGCGAAGAAACCAAAGAAACGGAAGTGCTGATGATTCAGCCGAAATTCCGCAAGCCCAAAGCGCAAAAAGCGGACGAAAAGCCCGTCGACATGTCGTCACCGTTTGCGGCTTTGGCGGCTTTGCGTAAATAATGGGCGTCCGCATCGACAAATGGCTGTATTGCGCGCGGTTTGCGAAAACCCGCACCGAAGCGCAACAGCTGTGTCATGCGGGACATGTCGCTTTGAACGGCGAAAAAGGATTCAAGACCGCGCGGGATTTGCAAATCGGGGACGAACTGACTATCTTGCGCGGTTCAATGCGCTTTCACATTAAAGTGACGGGGTTTGCCGAAAAACGGGTCGGCGCGCCGATTGCCCGCACGCTGTACGAACATCTGTCCGAACCCGAAAATTTACAGCCGCCGAAAGCCATGGCTTTCGAACGCCGCGACGCGGGCGCGGGCAGACCGACCAAGCGCGACCGCCGTGCGCTGAACAGGCTGAAAGGCAAGTTCTGAATCCCCTCCCCGTCAAATGTTTTTTCATTTGACTTCCCGCAAAAATAAAATAACATTATGTCATAATTCGCAAAAACAGCAATCGGACGAGAGGATTTTTCCCCTCGTCTTTTTTTTATCCAAGGAGGTCTTATGACGGTAAGCAGTCAAACAAACAAAGTAATTTACATCGGAAACGGGATTGCGAAAGAATTTGCAATCCCGTTTTTGTTTTTGGAACAACGCGATGTCAAGGTTACGCAAAAACTGAACGACATTCAAACGGAACGGACGGATTGGACAGTCGAAAACGGCAACATCGTTTTCAAAGCCGCGCCCGAAAGCGGGGCGGAAATCGCGATTGTGCGCGAAGTGCCTTTGACTCAGGAAACGGACTATCGCGACAACGAAATTTTGCACGCCGAAACGCTGGAACGCAACTTTGACAAGCTGACGATGCAGGTTCAGCAGTTGAAGGAACAACTCGACCGCGCGGTGACAGTAGATGTTTTCGACGACACGCAGGCGGCAAGCTTGATTCCAAGCATCAGAAAAGCGGTTTCCGATTGCGCCGAAGCGGTAAAAACGGCAAAAGCGTTGAAAGCGGAAACAAACGACCTGCTGTCGGCGGCGACGCGGCAGGCAAACGACGCCGCAGTCAGCGCCGCCAATGCCGCATTGTCCGAAACAAACACGGCGGCGATGCTGGAAACGAAAGCGGATGCGGATTTGGCAAACTGTTCCAAACCTTATGTAACCGAAACCTACAGGAACGGAGCCGATTGGTATCGGTTATGGTCGGACGGCTGGCTGGAACAGGGCGGAAGCGTCGTGTCGAATTCGTCCGCCGTTGTTTTCAACTTTTTCAAACCGTTTACCGATACGGATTATTCGCTGCTGTGTTCCCAAAACAGCGGCGGATTGGGGGAACAGTCAAACGGCATGGTCATATCGAAGCGAACAGAAAGCACGTTCGGCATACTGTTCACCCAAGGATCGACGGGATTGACGTACACATGGCAGGCAAAAGGAAAGGCGGTTTAAAATGACACACTCTGTCGAATATGCCAAAAAAGCAAGTGAAGCGAACAAAAACGGAAAAATCGTTCAACGCGACGAAAACGGAAATTGCGTTTTGTTGTCTGTTACAAAAAGCAACGCGGAAATTGCCGCCGAAATTCGCAGAAAACGGGATTGTCTGTTGGCGGAATCGGACAAATACGTCAGCGTGCCCGACTTTCCGATAACAACCGAAAAACGGGAAGCTTATAAAACGTACCGTCAAAAACTGCGCGATTTGCCCGAACAGACGGGCTTTCCGCTGGACGTTGTTTTTCCGACCGCCCCGTAAAAAAGCAAAGAGTCGGGAATGTTTCCCGACTCTTTTTAAAATCCCCCGTATTTTTTGGACAAGTGTTTCCACAGTCTGTACATCAATCCTCTTTTTTTGGATTTGGGCGGCGTATAAGTGTTTTCGGGCGGTAAAGCGACAATCGCGGCGGCGCGTTCGGAAATTTGCGCCGATACGCCCGCGTTTTGGACATACCCTTTCGACCCGTCGGCATCCCACGCAACACCTGTTTTTACGATTTTGGCAGGATTGCCCGCAATCACGCAGCCCGCGGTATTACCTGAAAGTTGTATGGGGGGGGGGGGCACAATGATTTAGAATTGACGACAGAACCCCATCCGACAATGCAGTTGTCGGGAATGACCGTGTTTTTCAAAATCGTCGAATTTGCGCCGACCCAAACATGGTCGCCGATTTTCAATGTTTTGACTTTGTTGACGATGTTTCCGTTTTCCGCGTCGACAATCGGGTGCATGTCGGTATTGAATACCGTGATGCCGTAGGAAAACATACACCGTTCGCCGATTTCAATCGAAGAATTGGAATTGGCGGTCGCTATGTCCGTTTTTTCAAACGAAGTGCTTTTTCCGACGTAAATATGCGTGTTTTCTATCATGCCGAAATTCGGATGAATTTGTCCCGCGTAAATGTTCAAAGCTTCGCCGACGTTTATTCCTTCGTCCAAAACGACCGTGCAGCTGTTTCCCGCCAACGAAACCAAAATTCTTCCTTTCGTTGCGGCGGACAGTTTTTTAACGATAACGGTGTTGTTGTCGCCCGTAAGGCGTAGCTTGATTCTGTCGCGGTCGGCGGGATTGATTTCAATTCTGTTTGCCATGCGCGTCCCTGTCGAATCGATGGATTCTTTTCAAGATATTCATTTTCCGCTTGATTTCCCTGCGCACTGTTTTGAAAGTAAACGGCTTTATCAGCGTATACAAAAATATTTTCAAACGGATGAAACGCGGTTTTTCGGGGATGTTCGGGCAAACCTCTGCCAATTCGTTCAGTGCGTCTTTTTTACCGGCGGCGGACAGACACAACCGCGTCAACAGCGCCGTTGTTGCTATTTCTTCGGAACAATCGCGGTTGAATTGCCTTTGCACGTTTTGCCAAAAGCGAACGGAGGGGATGCCGCATCGGGCAAACCATTGCGGCGTTTCACCCGCCTCCGTCCAAATACCACCTTGATTGCGGCGATAGACACTCATCACATCGGGCAGAAATCCGATTTTTCCGACCTGTGCATGCAGCAGATGCAGAAACCAATCTCCGGGCAGGATGTCGTTCGGTATCAAATCAAGGGAATCCGTATGAAACCGCCAGCGGTACAATACGGAATTCGTTTGGATAAAGTTGTGTTTCAGCAAATCGTCCAAAGTCAAAACCGTTTTGTTGAAACGCTGTCCATTAGTCGGAAAAATGCTGTCGGGTTTGGAATTATCGTCCCAATGCACGGTTACGGGGTGGAAACAAACGGAAAAGTCGGGATGCGATTCCATAAAATCGACCTGCTTTTGCAGTTTGTTTTCGTCCGTCCAGTAATCGTCCCCTTCGTTCAGCGCAACATATTTCCCGCGCACCATGGGCAGCAAAAAGTCCTTTAACGGATCTTTTTTCCCCCATTGGTTTTCCGTGTGGTAAACACAGCGGAACAAGTCGGGATATTTTGATTCGTATTCCCGCACAATATCCGTCGTTCCGTCCGTCGACGCGTCGTCGTTCACCAGAATTTCGAACGGAAAATTTGTTTTCTGCATGACAAACCCGTCCAACGCGTCGCGGATGAACCGCGCGTGGTTGTAGGTGATGCAGGCAATGGAAACCAAAGGAATTTCGGACATTTTTTTAATCCAGCGCTTCGAATTTGAATTTTTTCGTTTTCGGCAGTTTGACCGCGGGGCGGAATTCCGAGAAAATCCTGCCGTATGATTTTTTATCGTACGGCTTTGACGTTACGCGGTCCGGCGGCGTATAAAAATCGACATAGCGGACAAACAGATTGTCGTAATCAAAGCTTATTTCCGGAAAGGTTTTCTTTTCCAGAACAATCAGCAAATCAAAATCGTTTTTTACAATGTCTTTCAGCACGTTATACAGCCCGATTATATCCGAACGCACGCGCTCGACCGCGTTTAACCGTGCAATAGGGTGTGTGTGGGGAGGGTATGAGCGGCAGGTATTTGAAAACATACAGATTCTTTTTCCCGTCGGATGCCGTGCGGAAGAATTTTTCCTTCAAATAAGCAATTCTGGAAATCAGCTCTTGTTTGATTTCATCGGTTGTTTCCAATCCGTCACGTTTCGTTTTGCCGTGGAAGCTGATGCCCGTCGCAATGTCCAGCCACATTGGTTCGACTTCGCGCAAACCTTGCGACAAAAGCAAATCGGGATGTTTCAGCGCGTTAATCAAATTTTGACACGTTTCCGTATTCACCCATGCGAACTGCGAGCTTTCGACGAACTTGTACTTTTTGAAAAACTGAAACGACACTTCGCAGTTGTATCCCAGCGAAATGACGTGATCGTATTTTTTTACATCCCAAAAACGCCAAAACATATCACGCCACCTTTACAATCCGCGACAGTTCGCGGATTAAATCGTATCCGTCCCAAATCAGGGTAAAGTCCATGGATTTGCCCATCGGCACGGCGCGGTCGATGCCCATAGGCGCGGCGGAGCGGATAAAGTCGGCAATATCGGTTTTGTCGATTCCGTAATAGGTCATCGTCTGGCATTTGTTTGTGCAGACGGGGGCGATTTCCGCCGGATTTTCCGCGTCGTATTCAAAGAAAAAGCCGCTGTTGTATTTCAAATCTGGCAGTTTGTCGTCCAAACTTTCCACTTTGACGCGATAGATGAAATTGTCGGCGCACGGTTCAAGGTGCACTTCCCTGTCCGCCGCCGCACGGTACAAAGCCGCCAGTTTGCCGACCGCCTGAACAGGGGCGAGCGTGTATTTTCCGACGGTCAGCGCGTGAACGGCGTTCCAGAATTTCTCTTTTGCCGCCGCTTTCTGCTTGCCCGTCCATACGACCAGACGCGGGGACGTGCAGGCGTTTTGATCGGAAAAAAAGGTGTCGTTGTAAAAATCCTGCGCCAAACGGTCGATGTTTTCCGCCGCAAGGACGGCATCCGCGTTCAGCACCAATATCGAATGGCGGTCGGCGAACGTGATTTCTTTGGCTCTGGGCGGCAGGGGCGACTTGCGCATTTCCGCAATCGTCATATCGCCGCCCCAAACAATGCGGCTGGCGCAAAGGCTTGAAAACCGGTCGGCGATTTCCTGCACGGGCGGAAATTTCACAAACACGACATACGGCTTCATTTCCGGCTGTTCGTTCAAAACTTCGTTCACCGCCGCGCAAATCAAATCCACCTGCGCATAAGGTTTCGCGGGCAAACGCACGATGTTCGGATTTCCCGCCAGCAATCCCGCCGCAAAGCTGAACGCGCAGTTCACGGGCACGTTGGACGGCGTGGAATGAAAGGCAATGCCGCGCCCCAGCCGCAATTCGTTCGCATCGTATTTAGCCTTTTCCTGCAACAAAGCGGCTTTGCGGCACCAAAACGCGAACGTCGCGACATCGGAATACGCCTTGCCCGTTTTCAACAGCTTGACGGACAGCGCGTTCAAAAAAGCGATTGCCCTGTCGTCAAACGGCACCATCGCGGGAACGCGCGTCATCCGTTCGACGGTTTCCGCTGTGCCGACCACATACGTCAATTCATTAAAATTTTGCGGCATAGGTATCACTGCACCCCCTGATTTCGGCGTTTTTCAATCGCCCGATGATTTTGAAATACTTTCCTTTGCGTCCGCACGGACAATCGTCCTCGCCCAGCAAAACACCCTCGTCTTCGGTCAAAAGGGAATGTCCGGGGTAGGATTCGGGCAGGACGGAAACGACTTGAATAATCCCTTTTTCTCCGGCGGGACAGACCGAAAAATCACGCGGATTGCGCATAATCACGTCGGAAAAGACCGACGCGTGCATGTGTCCGTGTTCGCATTGCATATAAACACACCCCGTCTGTTCGACCATACCGTAGTAATCATGCACGTCGGACAAACCGCAGACGGCGGTCAGGCGCGCTTTGAATTCGGCGGGCGAAACGGCTTCGGATATCAGTTTTTTCCAGCCGCCGCCGTGAATCAGAATTCCGTTCGACAGGTCGATTTTTCTGTCGGATTTCAGCAATTCCTTGTAAAAATGATGCCAAATCATAAACGTAAAGCCGAACAGCAGGATTTTTTGCCCTTTGTGGCGGTCAAGGAAAGCCTCTATCGCGGGAAAGTCGATTTCCATGTCGTCGTTCAGGGCATAGGTTCTGTCCGCGCCGAAAATCGAAAATCCCAGAATGCCCGCGCCCCTTGCGGAAAACATCGCGCGGTTTTTAATGACCGACGGGCTGTCGATAATCAGCATCGGCAAACGCGTCGCCCCCGTAAAAGCCGAAACAATTTTCACCAGCGCTTTTTGCTGATTGGCGACACCCGTTCTGTCCAGATAGATTTTCGACACTTTTTGCCCTGTCGTTCCGCTGGACGTCAACGTTTTGAATACGTCCGCGTCGGGGATGCTTTTCAGCGTCAAATCCTTGAACAGCGACACGGGCAGGAAAGGCAAATCTTCGTAAGTTTTCACTTTGTCCAAATCCAGCCCGACGGCGCGCATCATGCCCGCGTATTCGGGACAGGCGGCAATGTGATGTTCCGTCAACCGTTTCAATTCATCGGTCAAAGCCGCCGTTTTTGCCGCTTTGTCCAAAGAATACGGGGGAATTTCCAACAGTCCGTTAAAATCAGTCATAGAATTGCTCCAATTCGCGGTACAGCGTTTTTCCCGCGTCGTTTTTGGGGATTTTTTCAATGTATTTGACGTGGAACGCCGTCGGGTTCAAGCGCGTTTTTTCCGCCAGAAATTTCTTGATTTCCGACGTTTTGCCTTCATCCGTTATAAAAACGTGCATCGCGTCGTCCTTGCCCGCGCACGCGCAGTCGAAATCCGTATAAACCGATTTAATCAGCCGTTCCGTTTCGTCCAAGCCGACGCGGTTGCCGAAAATCTTCAAAAACCGCTTTTTGCGTCCGACGATGTAGAAATAGCCGTCCGCGTCGAACTGCGCCATATCGCCCGTTTGCAAAACGCCGTGCCGTTCGTCGCCTTTCGCCAAATCCGCGCCGCAAACGGCATACCCCAGCGTCACGTTGTCGCCCGTGTAAACCAGCTCGCCGACCGTGTCGGGCGTTGAGATTTTGCCGCCGTCCGCGTCAATCAAATCGAACTTTCCGCCGGGAATGGCAGTGCCCGTCGAGCCGCACTTTTCCAAAGCCTTTTCCGGCGGCAGATACGCCATGCGCGCGGTCGCTTCCGCTTGTCCGTACATAACGACGAAGTGCTTGCCCTCTTTCGCGGCGTATTCGGCGAATTTTTTGTGCAGAGCGGGCAGAATCTTGCCCCCCGCCTGCGTCATCGTGCGCAAATCGGGCAATTTGCGGCGGAAAAACATCAGCTTGTCCAGCATTTCGTAAGTATACGGCACGCCGCCGAACGACGTCGCCTTTTCCCGTGTGAAAAAGTCCCAAAATTCCCGCTGCATCAGCGTTTTTTGCGTCATCAGAATCGTTGCGCCGACCGCCAGATGCGTATTCAGAATCGAAATGCCGTAAGTGTAGTTCATCGGCAACGTCGTAATCGGGCGTTCGGTCGCGTCCAACTTCAGGTATTCGACAATGGAATCCGTGTTCGCGCGAATGTTCTTGTAGCTTTGACGCACGAATTTCGGACTGCCCGTCGACCCAGAAGTCGTCAACAGCAGCGCCAATTCGTCATACAGCGGATACGCGCGGCTGTCCGCCCGTTTGACAAGGGCGTAATTACCCTGTTCAAAAACGGTTTCGCCGTCAAACTCTTCTGCTTTATCGGCGGGAAGCCACAGATAATCAGGCTTGTATTCCGTCAAAAAGTTATCCAGCAAAGCGCGGTCGATGTGCGCGTCCAGCATCAGCGGCACAATGCGGTGATTGATGAACGTCACATAACCGACCAGCGATTCAATCGAATTTTCGCACAAATCGAACACCAGCGAACGCGGCGGCACCTGAGCGGCGAGCGCGTCCGTCAAATCCGCCAGTTCCGCGTAAGAAACGCTTTGTCCGTCGTCCTGAACAACCGCCATACCGTCGGCATATTTTCTTAAATTCCACATCATTTTGCCATTCCTTTTTTAAATACTTCGCCGTGCCCCGTCAAAATCAGCGTGCCGTTTGGAATCGCTTCCAGCAAAGGCTTGGTTCGCGCATCGTATTCCTGCCGACTGCCGCCGGGGAAGCGGGTGATGACTGGCGTGTTTAAAATCATGTTATCCCCCGTAAAAACAGCCTCTTTGCCGAAATAAATCAGGCA
>CAVCSV010000006.1:48639-77126 GCA_963604715.1 Limosilactobacillus gorillae | reverse complement strand
TCCCCGACTTCTTCGGCTCTAAATCCAACACTTCAGACCAAACCGAAATCATCCTTAGCCTGGAAATTAAAAAAGTGGAGAATTGACATTAGAAGTTAAAACGGGCATTTTAAAACAGCTTCTATATGAAAGGTTTTAAAATGATTCAAACTTTGTTTGCGCCCTTATCTCAATTTTTGCCGATATTTGTTTTTTTGGCGATTGTTTTCGCCGTTGCGTTGCTGTTTACAAAAAAGAAAAGATATGCCTATGCGGCACAAAGCTTTATGACGAAATCCGAACGCGCGTTCTTTTTCAAATTGGCTGAAGCTCTGCCCGATTTTTATGTGTTTCCGCAAGTCGCTTTGATTGAACTGCTGAAACCTTTGAATTTTCCGTCGAAAGGAAAAATTCTGGCGGCTCACGTTGATTTTGCCGTGTTCGACAAAACTTTAAATCAATGCTGTGTTGTCGAATTGGATGGTGCGACGCACAACAGCTTGAAGCAAAAACAAAAAGATAAAGAACGCGATGAGTTTTTGGCTCAAGCAGGAATTACCGTTTTGCGGTTTAAGCCTGCTTCAAAAATCGATTTTGACGGTTTGCGCCTGCAAGTCGAAAACCTGCTTGAAAAAAGCGCGGAAATGTGAAAATATAAAGATGCTTGGTTATTAAATAAGCCCCTAAGATGCTGTGAACATCAAAGGGGCTTAAGTTTTTCTTACATCGCTTCTTTTACAAAGCTAAGCAAGAAGATAAGAGCCAACAAAAGGATTGTCAGCAGGCTTTGCTTGGTCATTTGATTTCCTCCTTCAATGAAGGTTGATAATGCCGGGGCAAAGCTCCCGTTCGGGAACAATGTCCCCGACGAACGCCGAGCTTTCTCATCAAACCAAAGGGCTCTCAAAAGGAAAAGCGTCAGCGTTCCCTTTTGAGAACTAGCCCTTCGGCGATGAGAAAAAGCGGTTTGTCAAGGTTAAAAAAGCGGAGGGGTATCTCCCGTTTTGCAGGGCAAAGCCCGAAAATCGGGGATACCGCTTTTTTATGCGAAGCTGTACCTTTACAAACCAAGACAAGCCCCTTTGGGGCGTTCCGGGGGACAAACACGGCGCAAGCCGTAAAGCGTAAGCTTTGAAAAGCAAAAAGCGACTGCTTTTTTCATCAAACAAACTTGACACCGTTAAACGATAAAATATTATTGTCACGCTGAAAAAGTGGCTGTCGGTATGCGCACCTAAAGCAATGGAGTTTAAAGCTCGAATGGATCGAGTGCCGTACCGATATTTTTTATCTTGATGGGTTGTCTGTGCCGTTTGTCGCGCACGTTAATAATTTTAAGGAAAAAAATGTTTTCCCGCTTTATCGGTGTTGATGTTTCTAAAACAAAAATCGATGTGTTCTTGTCGGAAACCGGGGAAGTGTTGCAAGTCAAAAACAGCACGGCAAACATTGAAAAGTTCGTTCAAAAAATCGATTGTCGCTCAAACACCCTTGCGGTGATAGATTTGACCGGAGGATACGAAACCGCTTGCGTTGATGTGTTTTATCGCGCTGGTTTTGCCATTCACCGCGCAGAAGGACGAAAGGTCAAAGCCTTTATGCGCGCTGTCGGACAACTGGCTAAAACCGATTCGATTGATGCGCGCGCTTTGGCGGATTATGGGCAAAGACTGCAAGACAAATTGACTTTGTTTCAGCCGATTGAAAATGAAATCAAACCGTATGTTTTTCGCTTGACGGAATTAAAACAAATTTTGAAAAGCGAAAGAAACCGCTTAAACGCACCGTCAACCGTACCGCGCATCCGCCTTGAAATAAGCAAACATACGGAATTTTTGCAAACGGAAATTAATGAACTGTCCAAAGAATTGCAAGAGGTTGTCGAACAGAACCCTGTTTTGCTGAAAAAGCAAAAGGTTTTGACTTCTCAAATCGGAATCGGCGAAACTTCGGCAAACGTTTTGCTGGCCTGTCTGCCGGAATTAGGAATACTGTCCCGCCGAAAAATTGCGGCATTGGCGGGACTTGCCCCGTATGCACAGGACAGCGGAACAATCCAAAAGGTCCGCCATGTCGTAGGCGGGCGATGTGATGTCAAACGCACTTTGTTTATTTGTTCGCTGGTCGCAATTCAAAAAGACCCGATTATGCGGGCTTTTTATGAAAAATTGATACAAAAAGGAAAAAGAAAAATGGTTGCCATTGTGGCGGTTATGCGAAAGATGATAATCATTTTAAACGCTAAATGCAAAAATATCAATTAAGTGGGTTGATCCATTGACTCCGCATTTGTGGTTGGCGTTCTGTAAATGGATTGCCACAGCCCTAAAGGGCTTCGTGATGAGGAATACTGGGCGCACAAGTGCCAATGCCTGCACGGGACTGCTTCACTTCGTTCGCAGTTTCGATTCTGTGTTTATATTTTCTATACCAACACGCTCCACGCCTTTAGCTTATTGTCGAACGACAAATGCGCGTTGGCGGGCGAGGTGGACGGCAGGGGGACGAGCGTCAGCATATTAATAAATGATGAGTTTTTGAACGCTTTTATAAAACTGTCGTATGCCTTTTGACCGTTGAAAAATACGGTTTTGATGTTCGGGTATTGTTTGAAAAAGCGTTCAAAATCGTTTGGAACGGCGTTGCGGATGTCGGAATCCAAACTGCCGTCGCGGGCACAGGTTGAAATCACGTCCCATAATGCAATATGGTGCGACAAGAGTAAATTCAGTTTGTCGTCATACGAATCGAACGGGTAGGACGCACCGAACAGCGCCGCCATAATCCGCCAGAACGCGTTTTGCGGGTGGGCGTAATACTGCGCTTGTTCCAGCGACCGCACCCCCGGCATCGACCCCAAAATCAATTTGGTGCAGGTGGCATCAACAGACGGTGCGAAACAGGTGGGCATTGTTCAACCTTTCAGCATATTCAAATAAACGTCCAGCCGTTCGTTCAAATAACGGGCGAACAAATTTTCCATCGCCGAAACGGATTGCTTGGCGGTATAGGAATCAAAGGCGTTGTAATACGCTTTGCGGTCGGTGAATTTGATGTCAATCGGCGGAAATCTCGCTTTCATCAGTTCCAAATTGACAATCAATCGTCCCGTTCGTCCGTTGCCGTCAATAAACGGATGAATCGATTCAAATTCCAAGTGCAACCGTGCCAAACGGGAAACGATATGCTCTTTGCCGCTTTGATAGTCGGCAATCAGTTGCTCCATTTTTGGCGCAATCAGGTACGGCTGAACGGGCACGGTTTTCGCCCCTGCGATATAAACGGGAATGCGGCGGTAAACACCCCTGTCGTCCTTTTTGTCCGCCAAAACAAGGGCGTGAATTTGCTTGACGACGTTTTCGGTCAGCGGTTGTTGTTCCCGCACCAGTTCGCGGACGAAATCGAAAGCTTCCTTGTGTCCGACGGCTTCCAAATGGTCTTTCAGCGGTTTTTCGCCGATGGTCAGCCCGCGCAACACCAAATCCGTTTCGCGCAAAGTCAGCGTATTGCCCTCTATCGCGTTGGAATTGTAGGTATATTCAACAACGAATTCCTGTGCCAGCCGTTCGGCTTCACCCTCGGTCAGCGGGCGGCACGCATCTAAGGCGGCTTTTTTATCGTCAATCAAGGAAATCAGACTTTCCGCCTTTTTGAAACGTGCATCGGCGGGTTTGACCGCGTCGGACGGAATCAGCCAGCTTCGCCCCGATTGAACCGCCCCCGCAATGCGGCTTTCGCGGCACAAAACGCGGACGCGCTTTTCCGATACGTTCCATTTTTCGGCGGTTTCCCGTGCAGACAAATACATAGGCAAAGCTCCTGTTGCTTTCATAAACATAGCAAATTTTCGGAACAACGTCAATGTATCGGAATAATATACGTCTATTTCGGAATAATAAAAAAATCCGCCGAAGCTGTTGCTCAAGCGGATTTTTTTGAAAAAGTTGTCTTATTCGTGGTTAATCGCGATAAAGTCCAAAGCGGACTGGAACACCTGCACGGCGTTCATGTTCGACGTGTCCAGAATGCAAGCGTCCTCCGCGGGTTTCAAAGGGGCGGTCGTGCGTTCGGAATCGCGTTTGTCGCGTTCTTTGATGTCTGCCAGAATCTTGCTGTAATCGGCGGGTTTGTTCGCGTCCTGCAATTCCTTGAATCGGCGGTCGGCGCGCACTTCGGCGGAAGCGGTCACGAAAAATTTCACGTCCGCGTCGGGGCAGACGACCGTTCCGACGTCGCGTCCGTCCAGCACCGCGCCTTTGGCGGGCGAGCCGTCCTCGAAAAACGGGTGATGCGCAAAGTCGCGCTGCAAGTCCAGCAAAGCCGCGCGCACGGCGGGAATGACAGCGACTTTGGACGCCGCGTTGCCTGTCGCTTCGTCGCGCAAAGCGGGATTTTTCAAAACGGCGTTGATGCTTTTCGGGTCGAACGCTTTGGCGGCTTTGGTTGCCGCGGCTTCGTTCGACGGATCTTCGTTCGCCTGCAAAACGGCATAGCCGACGGCGCGGTACAGTCTGCCCGTGTCCAGAAAAGCGTAGGAAAAATGTTTGGCGAGGTTTTGCGCCAGCGTGCCTTTGCCCGCCGCCGCCGGTCCGTCAATCGCGATAATCATGAATGTTTGCTCCCGAATTGTTCATCAGTTCGACAAAGTTCGGAAAACTGGTCGCAATCGACGATATGTCGTCCACCGCCACGGGGTTTTCCGCCGCCATGCCCATTACCAAAAAGGACATGGCAATTCTGTGATCCAGTTTTGCCTCAATCAGCCCTCCGCCGCAAGGATTTTTTCCCGTCCCGTTGATTTCTATGTCGCTGCCGAGGGCGGAACAGGCGACTCCGTTTGCGGTCAAGCCGTTCAAAATTGCGTCGAATCTGTCGCTTTCCTTGACTTTCAGTTCCGACAATCCGCGTAAAACCGTTTTCCCGTCGGCAAAAGCGGCGGCAACCGCCAAAATCGGGTATTCGTCAATCATTGACGGCGCAAGGGACGCGGGCAAATCGACGCCGTGCAGTTCGGATGATTTGACGCGGATGTCGGCGACGGGTTCGCCTGCGACGATTCGCTTGTTTTCAAGCGCGATGTCCGCCCCCATGGCCTTTAAAGCGGTCAAAACGCCGCTTCTGAGCGGATTGATACCGACGTCGGACAGGAAAACCTCCGAATCGGGGGTAATCAAGGCGGCGACAATCGGAAAGGCGGCGGACGAGATGTCGGCGGGAACGGTCAAATCGCACGCCGTCAGCGACGCTTTGCCGTGAACGGTGAGGATTCGCGTGCCGTCGGATTCTTCGGCGATGTCCAAAGCCGCGCCGAATCCGTTCAGCATGCGTTCGGTATGGTCGCGGCTTTTCAAATTCGCGGGTTCGATGACCGTTGTGTCGCCGTCGATGTTCAGTCCCGCCAGCAAAACGGCGGATTTGACCTGCGCCGACGCGACGGGCAGGCGATAGACGATTGGCTTCGGGTTTCGCGCGCCGATGACGGTCATGGGCAAAGTGCCGTTTTCAGCCGTTTCAAACTTCGCCCCCGTTTGCGCCAAAGGAATCGTGATTCGGCTCATCGGGCGGGAGCAAAGGCTCGCGTCCCCCGTAAAGCGCGTTTCAAACGGATGTGTGCAGACCAGCCCCGCCAGCAACCGCGTTCCCGTTCCCGCGTTGCCCATATCCAAAACGGAATCGGGCGCGTGAAGCGCGGAATCGACGCCTTTGACAACCCAAGCGCCGTCGGGGAGTTTTTCGATTTCAGCTCCCAGTTTGCGCATGGCGGTCAGGGTTGCCAGAACGTCGCCGCTTTCCAGCAAACCCTTGATTTTCGTCGAGCCTTTCGCCAGTCCGCCCAGCATCAAAGCGCGGTGGGACAGCGACTTGTCCCCCGGGGTTTTGAATGTGCCGCGAAAGCTTTTCGACCGATCGGAAACCGTTTTCATGAAAAAAACTCTTTTTTTGTTTGACAAAGGCAAGCTTAGCATATCAAATCTTGCAAAACCAATTTTTTTAACGATGGAGTGTTGTTATGTCAAAACCGGAATGGGGAACAAAGCGTATTTGCCTGTCTTGCGGCGAACATTTCTACGATTTGGGCAAAGACCCGATTAAATGCCCGCACTGCGGCGAAAGCTGGTCGGTCGACGAATTCCTGCGCTTGCAGGCGGCAAACGCAGGCAAAGCCAAACGCGGCGGACGCAAAGTTCAGGAAGACATCGATTTGACCGCCGATGACGCCGATTTCGTCGCCGAAACCGATGACGAATTGGAATTGATGGAAGACGCGTCCGATTTGGGCGACGACCACCACGATATGGCGGAAGTCATCGACAACGTCGAAAAAGGCGAAGAATAATCCTTTTTCGATTTAAAGACTTGGCAACGGGGGCGGGCAGGGTGTATCCTTATTGCACAATGTCGCCCCTTTTGTTTCGGAGCAAAGAGATGATTCGTTTGGTTTTGCTGATGTTTTTCGCCTGTGTCGGAACGGCGCGCGCCGCTTGCGATTGGGCGGAGCAAGCCGAACGGTCGGGGCGGATGAACATCGCCGTTATGCAGTATATGTATTGCGCGGAAGAGGAAAACGACGCCCAATCCCAGTACAGACTGGGTACTTTGTTTTACAAGGGCGAGGGACTTAAAGCCCCCGATTACCGCCGTTCCGCCATTTATTACGCGATGAGCGCGCGCAACGGATACGCTCCCGCGCAAGTCAAGCTGGGATTGCTGTACTGGCGCGGCGAAGGACAGGTCAAAAACCTGAAAATGGCGCATAAATGGCTGTATTTGGCGCAAGAACCCGCGTCTTTGCGCTGGTTCTATCCCGTGGGCGTTACATCCGACCCCGTGGCGGCGCAAGTGTATTCCAAAATCAACCAAATCGCCGTTCCCGACGACGCGGCTTTTCCCGCGTTCAAAAAATTGCCCGTGTCCTATGCGGAAGTGGCGGCTTTTCAGCACGAAAACCTGCTGGCGGCGGGGGAAAAGGTTTTGGGGGCGTCCGATTTGTTTTCTTTGCGGACGTTTATGCAAAACGCCAAGCCCGACGTCGATTTGCCGCCCGAAGAAATGAAAGAAGCGGCGGCTTTGCTAAAGCCCGCCGTTTTGACGGAAAAAAATTTCGACGTCAAAAAAGCGCCTGTTTTGGAAAAATTGAAAAAAACGCTGGAAGCGCAGCGTTCCTCCTTGAACTGAATTCGGAAAGAATAACGTGACCAAAAAACTGTTTGTAAAAACGTTCGGCTGTCAGATGAACGTGTACGATTCCGCCCGCATGGTCGATATTTTGCGCGGATTGGGGTATGAAGAAACCGACACCCCCGACGATGCGGATATGATTATTTTCAACACTTGCCACATCCGCGAAAAAGCGTCGGAAAAAATCTTTTCCGAATTGGGGCGGTTCAAGCCTTTGAAAGAAAAAAGAAAAGCCGAGGGACGCGATTTGATTCTGATTGTCGCGGGCTGTGTGGTGCAAGCCGAATCCGCCGAATTCATGAACCGCGCGAAATTCGTCGACATCGCTTTGGGACCGCAGACGTACCATCGCTTGCCCGAAATGCTGCTGAAGCTGCAGCGTCATACGCAAAAACGCATTATCGACGTGGAATTTCCCGCCGAATCGAAATTCGATTCCCTGCCTGCCGCGCGGTCGTCGGGCGTGTCGTCTTTTCTGGCGATTCAAGAGGGATGCGACCGTTTTTGCTCCTATTGTGTCGTGCCGTACACGCGCGGGGCGGAGTATTCGCGCCCGATGGACGAGATTGTCGCCGAAGCCAAGCAGTTGGCGGCTTCGGGGACAAAGGATTTGATGCTGTTGGGGCAGAACGTCAACGCGTGGCACGGTTTGGGCGAAAACGGACAGCCGTCGGATCTGAGCCGCCTGATTGCCAAAGTCGCCGAAATCGACGGAATCGAGCGCATTCGCTATGTGACATCCTATCCGTCCGACTTTACGGACGATATGATTGCGATGCACCGCGACATTCCCAAAGTGATGCCGTATCTGCACCTGCCGATTCAATCGGGGTCGGACAGAATTTTGAAAAAGATGAATCGCCGCTACACCTGCGCCGAATACGAAACGGTCGTTGAAAAACTGCGCGCGGCGTGTCCCGAAATCGCTTTGTCGTCCGACTTTATCGTCGGATTTCCCGAAGAAACCGAGGAAGATTTTCAGCAAACCATGGATTTGGTGCGCCGCGTGAACTACGCGCAGTCGTATTCGTTCAAATACAGTCCGCGCCCCGGAACGCCCGCCGCCGCGATGAAAAATCAAATCGACGAAGCGGTCAAGGGGGAACGTTTGGAACGGCTGCAGGCGCTTTTGCTGGAACAGCACGCGGCTTTCAACGCCAAATTTTTGGGACGCACGGTTGACGTTCTGCTGGATTCCAAAGGACACAAGGACGGCACTTTGCTGGGGCACACGCCGCAAATGCAAAACGTCGTCGTTGCCGCCAACGAATCGTATTTGAACAAAATCGTTCCCGTGCGAATCGCCGAAACATCCGCCGCAACCTTGAAAGCGGAAATGGTTCTTGCATAAACTCTTGGATAAGTCCATAATATAAAAAGATAATTCCTAACCGAAAGGATTTTGTTATGGCGAAAAAGAAAACTTGTCAACGAACCGAAGAATACGCGGACAACCATGTTTTGATGCTGGTTTTGGGCGCGCATAACGACAATCTGAAGCGGCTGGAAAAAAAACTGGGCGTTGAAATCAAAACGCGCGGCAACCAAATCACCGTGGACGGCGACGAAAAGGACGTCGAACACGCTTTTGCCGCTTTGGACAGGATTTACAAAGTCGCCGCCAAAAAAGGCGACATCGACAATTCCGACATCGACAACGCTTTGCATGTCAGCGAGGAACACAAAATGACCAAATCGACCGCAAAAGAAAAACACACCGCCGAACCCGTCAAAGTCGACGAATCGGGCGAAGAAGATCTGACTTTGAGAACCCGCAAACGCCACATTCAGCCGCGTTCGCAAACCCAAGCAGACTATATCCGCGCAATGCGCGACTATGAAATGGTGTTCGGCTTGGGACCCGCCGGCACGGGCAAAACGTTTTTGGCGGTCGCAAAAGCCGTTTCTTTGATGATAGAGGGGCAAATCGACAAAATCATTCTGTCCCGTCCCGCCGTCGAAGCAGGCGAAAACTTGGGCTTTCTGCCGGGGGATTTGAAGGAAAAAATCGACCCGTATCTGCGTCCTTTGTACGACGCTTTGTATGAAATGCTGCCCAAGGACGTCGTTGACAAGAAACTGGAGCTGGGCGAAATCGAAGTCGCGCCTTTGGCGTTCATGCGCGGGCGCACGCTGACCAACGCGATGGTCATTCTGGACGAAGCGCAAAACACGACGCCGATGCAGATGAAGATGTTTTTGACCCGTATGGGCGAAAATTCCCGCATGGTCATCAACGGCGATTTAAGCCAGACGGATTTGCCGCGTGGCGTGCAGTCGGGCTTGGCGGACGCTTTGGACGTTCTGCGCAACGTCAAGGACATTGCCGTCATCACCTTTACGGAAAAAGACGTTGTCCGCCACGGGTTGGTGTCTTCGATTGTCAAGGCGTACGACAAACGCTACGCTTCGCGCAAGGGGTTAATCGGCAATGACGGCTAAAGTTGCAATCACCGTTCGCGACAAGCAATGGGACAAGGACGTTGAACAGGTCAAAAAACTGGTTCGCAAAGCCGCGTTGAGCGCATGGAAATCGGGCAATGTCGGCGAATTGGAAATTCCCGTCAAAGATGTTGAAATCAGCGTCGTTCTGACAGATGACGAGGATGTTCACATCTTGAACCGCGACTATCGCGGCGTGGACAGACCGACGAACGTTTTGTCTTTTGCGACTTTGGACGACGAAGACGAACCCGTTGAAGAACCGCTGTTGCTGGGCGATGTGATTGTCGCACGCGAAACGACGGAAAAGGAAGCGGCGGAGGCGAACATTTCCGTTGCCGACCATTTGTTCCATTTGGTCGTTCACGGCGTTCTGCATTTAATCGGCTACGACCATATCGAGGATTGGGAAGCCGAAGAAATGGAAGCGATGGAAGTCAAAATTCTGGCGGATAACGGCATTGCGAATCCGTATTTGTAAAGACTTTTGGAAAACACGGTGGTTCAAAGCTTTTGTATGCGGCGTCGTCGCTGTCGGGGCTTTGCCGCCGTGGTTTGCTTATCCGTGTTTGTTTGTCGCTTTTTCGGGGCTGATTGGACTGCTTGACCGTGCTGAAACACGCGGGGAGGCGATGAAAATCGGCTATGCGTTCGGATTCGGATTTTTTTCCGTCGGGCTGGCATGGGTGTCCCGCGCGCTGATGATAGAGGGCATGGGATTCGAAGCTTTGGCGCCTTTGCCGCCGTTGGGATTCGGGCTGTGGGGCGGACTGTTTCCGATGCTGGCGGCTTTGGTTGCGTGGTATGCGCCGCGCGGCGTGCGTCGGGCGTTGGCGTTTGCGGGGGCGTGGACGCTGTCCGAAATGTTCCGCGCGTGGTTTTTGACGGGCTTTCCGTGGAATTTGATTGCGACGGTATGGACGGATTGCCCCGTTATGCTGCAAACGGCATCGCTGTTCGGGGCTTACGGGCTGGGGCTGGTTACCGTGTTTGCGGCATCTCTGTTCGGGCTGATGAAGCGTCCTTTGCGGCAAAGAGCAAACTTGATTGCCGTCGTGCCGTTTGTGATTTTGTCCGTTTTGGCGGGGTGGGGCGGCTATCGGCTGAAATCGGTCGAAAACGTCAAGCCGATTAACGGCGTTTTGTTGCGCTTGGTGCAGGCGAATATTCCGCAGGGAAAAAAATGGTCGCGCGACCAAGCCGAACAAAATTTGATGAAGCATGTTCATCTGAGCCGCGCCAAAGGGGCGGAAAAAGCAACCCACGTTTTGTGGGCGGAAACGGCGACTCAGTTCCGGCTGACGCAGGATGAATTCGCCCGCGGCATGATAACCAGCGCTTTGCTGCCCGATGCGATTTTGCTGGCGGGGTCTTTGCGCACTGAACCCGACGAAAACGCCTTTCCGCCGTTCAAACTGTTCAACAGCATTGTTGCCGTCAACGACATCGGCAAAGAATTGGGGCATTACGACAAATCGCACTTGGTGCCGTTCGGGGAATATGCGCCGTTGTCGTCGTTTTTCCCGTTTATGCGCAGGCTTGCGCCGGGGGCGATTGACTTTTCGCGCGGCAAGGGCATTCGGACAACGGGCATTCCCCGCACTTTGCCCGTCGGCATGCTGGTCTGCTACGAGGTCATTTTCCCCGCGCACGTCGTTGACGAAGCCGAACGCCCTTATTGGCTGATGAACGCGACCAACGACGGGTGGTACGGCATCAGCGCGGGACCCTATCAGCACTTTGCCGCCGCCCAAATGCGCGCGGTGGAGGAGGGGCTTCCCTTGGCGCGCGTCGCCAACACGGGAATCAGCGGCATGATTGACGCTTACGGACGGGTAACGGCATCTTTGCCGTTGGGAACGGAGGGATTTTTGGATGTCGGATTGCCGCGCCGCACCGAAAAGCCGACGCTTTACGCCCGCTTTGGAAACGCCGCGCCGTGCGGATTGGCTTTGGCGGCGCTGATTGCGGCTTTGTTCATCAAAAGGAAAAAACAATGAAAAAGACGGTTCTTTTGCTGTTCCTGCTGTGCGCCGCCGTTGCGGGATGCCGCAACCGCTATAATGTTGACGTTTTCCAAACAACGGATACTTACGGGGAAGCGCTGAGCGGACACCGCGTTCCGCGGGACGTACGCTAATCAGTCGTAGCTGATGTTGTTCAGTCGCCAGAACGTTTCCGTATCCGTCAGGGCGGGATTGTTTTTGGCGTAATCGATTGCCATTTTGCCGTCTTTGTCTTTGGCGGTCGCGTTGGCTTCGCAATCCAGCAGGATTTCGATAATCTCTGTCGCGTTCGGGTTTATCATCGCCGCCAGCATCAGCGGAGTCATCCCCTCCGCGCTGCGGTCGTTCAATCCCGCCCCGTGTTCCAGCAGAGTCAATAAAACATACGGATTCAGGTTTCGCCCCGCCGCCAGCATCAGCGGCGTTATGCCGAAATCGGCGCGGTCGGAAACGCGCGCGCCCATATTCAGCAAAGTATTGACGACATCGACGGACGTGTTTTCCTGAATCGCAAACATCAGCGGAGTCATGCCGTTGCCGTCGCGTTCGTTGACGTCCAATCCCTTTTGTTTCAGCCAGAGCAATACGGCGGGTTTGTTTTTGTGTGCCAAAGCGACGGCGAACGCCGATTGTCCCAGATTGTTTTTGTCGCGCAGATTTCCGCCTTTTTTGACCAGATAGTTCAAAATATTGACGGATGCGCCGTCTTGAATCGCGCGGAACAAAAACGACATGCCGTCCGCGTCTTTGTCGGCGACATTGACGCCCGACGCTTTCAAAAACGCGCGCATTCTGACGACGGAGCCGCTTTTGGCGGCAACGTCGAAGTTGGCGGGGACTTTCGTGTACCATGCGATAAACAGGGTGATAAGCAAAACCGCCGCGGAAACAAGGACGAAAACCACTTTTGGGTCGGCAAGCGCCGCCTGCATTTCTGCAATCGGCAGAGTCGGCATACGAAAGTCGGACAGGTTAAAGTCGGAAAAGGTCAAAAGCGTTGTCCTTCCTCAAACGCGGTCATGGCGGCGGAAACATCCGCAGGGTAATGCAGGGTCAAAATGTGATTGGCGTACCGTTCCGTTTCCGTTGTTGTCAAAGAGCGCAGACGTTCCTTGACCATAGGGATATTGACGGCGGGCATGGACAGTTCGCGCACGCCCAGCCCGATAAGCAGGGCGGCGTAATGGTAGTTCGCCGCCATTTCCCCGCAGATGCTGACGGGGATGTTGTGCGCATTCGCCGCGTCGACGGTTGTTTTCAACAGCCGCAACACGGCGGGATTCAAGGGATTGAACAGGCTTGAAACCGTCGCGTCCGTCCTGTCGACCGCCATGGCGTATTGAATCAAATCGTTCGTTCCGATTGAAAAGAAATCGCAATGGTTGGCTATCGTATCCGCTTCCATAGCGGCGGAGGGTACCTCTATCATCACGCCCAAAGGCGGCAAAGCGTCGGGGATTTCCGTCCCTTCGGCGCGCAAATCGGCGGCGCATTGTTCCAGCAGTTTGCGGGCTTGGATGACTTCGTCGACCGAGGACACCATCGGCAGCAGCAGGCGGATGTCCGCGGTGGCGGCGGCGCGCAGAGCCGCGCGGAACTGGTCTTTCAGCAACTTTTCGTACAGCCGCATATAGCGAATGCCGCGCAGTCCCAAAGCGGGGTTGACGGTGTGGTCGTTTCCGGGCAAGGGCGAGCCTTTGTCCGCGCCAGCGTCGATGGTGCGGAACGTAATCGGCTTGCCGTCGATTTTTTCGGACATGGATTTCAACAGCGCGTACTGTTCGTTTTCGTCGGGCAAATCGTTGCGGTTCAGGTACATGTATTCGCTGCGCAACAGTCCGATGCCGTCAACGCCCGTCTGCATCAGAAAATCCAGTTCGCTGGGCAAATCGATGTTGCCTTTGAGGCGGATGTAAACGTTGTCCGCCGTCAGCGACGGCTGGTCGCGCAAACGCGTCAGCGACCGTTTCCAGCGCAAAAAATCCGTGCGGTATTTGCGGTAAAGTTCGACGTTTTCCTGAGTCGGATTCAGAATGACTTTGCCGTAAGTGCCGTCGATGATGATAACGTCGCCCGTCGCCGCGATTTGCATCAAATCGGGAATGTTCACAATCGCGGGCAATCCCAGCGACCGCGCCAGCAAAGCCGTATGACTTTGATTCGACCCGTTGATTGTAATCAGCCCCGCGATTTTGCGCATGTTGAGCATGGCGGTGTCCGCCGCGCTCAAATCCCGCGCGACGACAACGGCGTTTTCGGGCATTTGAAACAGATTGTCGGGCGCGTCTGTCTGCAAATTGCGAATCAGACGCATGCCGATATTGCGGATGTCTTCAACCCGCGAGGAAATGTAGGAATCCTGCATGGCGGCGAACACGTCGGCAATGGCGGCGACTTCGTCCAAAACGGCGGCTTCGGCGTTAAGGCGGTCCTTTTCGATGCGTTCGCGCACGCCGCGCGTCAGCCGCGAGCTTTGCAGCATGTGGCGGTAGGCGTCCAGCAAAGACCCCAGTGTGTCGTTCGCCAGAGCGTTTTTCGCCTTGCCCATGATTTGGTCAAGCTGTTTTGTCGTTTTTTCGACCGCTTGGTCGAACCGTTCCTGTTCCTGTGGGATTTTGTCGCGGGAAATGTGATAAAACGGAACGCTTTTCAAAGTGCTGTCGTACACATAAACGCGCCCGATGACAATGCCGGGGGACACGCCCGTTCCTTCGCGCACCGTTTCCGAAACGGGGGCGGGGCAAAGGTCGGGTTTCAGCCGAACGATTGAAGAAAACAGATTCTTAATTTTCGTTGAATTTATCATCGACCAGTTTTTCCAAAGCGGACAAAGCCTCGGCGGCTTGCGTCCCCGAACACGAAACGGAAATTTCCGAACCGCACGCCGCGCCCAGCATCATCAGCCCCATAATCGAATGCCCCGACACGGATTCGCCGTCTTTCGACACGGTGACCTCCGCATCGAACGCGTCCGCCGTTTTCACAAAAGCGGCGGCGGCGCGGGCATGCAATCCTTTGGCGTTGGCGATGACAAGCGTTTTTTCGACGGGCATCGGTTTATTCTTTGTCCTTGTGCAACAGGGCGGAAGCAACGTTGATGTATTTGCGACCCGCTTCCTGCGCGCCGAGGGACGCTTCTTTCAGCGGCATGGTCGTGCGCAGCTGGGCAAGCTTTATCAGCATCGGCAGGTTGACGCCCGCGATGACTTCGATATTCGCCTGTTCCATAACGGAAATCGCCAGATTGGACGGCGTTCCGCCAAACATGTCGGTCAAAATGATGACGCCGTCGCCCGAATCGACCAGCTTGATTTTTTCCTGAATTTCTTCGCGGCGTTTTTCCATATCGTCGTTTGAAAAAATACCGACCGTTTCGACGGCGTCCTGTTTGCCGACGATGTGTTCCAAAACGGCTTTCATTTCGTCCGCCAAATGTCCGTGGGAAACCAAAATCATTCCGATCATGGGGCAATCCTTTCGTGTTTGAAAAAACTTTGTTACAGAATAACCGTTTCGGAATCGGAAATCAAATGCCTTTCGCCCTCAATCACTTGCAAAGCCAGTTTTATTTTCGCAACGGCGGAGGCGCAAAACGGGTCAAGCCGCAGAATTCCGTCAAAACGTTCGGGCAACCGTTCGATTTCGTTGCGGGCGCACAAATCGACCGTCAGCGCAATCGCCGTTTTTTCAGCAAAGGGCAGTTTGACGATACCGAAGCCGCGCACTTCCAACAGCCCTTGCAGGCGGGGCGGCGCGGACGCAAAGCCGTTTTCCAGCATCACTTGGTCGTCGGCAATTAGAGTTGCCCCCGCGTCAATCAGCCGCAAAGCCAAATCCGATTTGCCCGCGCCCGATTTGCCGCGAATCAGGATGCCGCGTCCGAACCATTCGACGCATGTTGCATGTAGCAAGGGCATATCATTCGCCCCCCTGCATGACGGGCAGGCTGACGACAAAACACGCGCCCAGAATTTTGCCGGAATCGTCTTTGCGGTTGCGGGCGTAAATCGTGCCGTTCAATCCCGTAACAACCTTTTCGGAAATGGACAGTCCCAATCCCGAATGATGCCCGAATTGTTCGTTTTGCGGGCGTTCGCAGTAAAAACGGCGGAACAGTTTTTCTTCGTCGCCGGGGGGGATGCCTTTGCCTTCGTCCTCGAATGTCAAAATCAGCGATTTGTTTTGCAGTTTGCCCGTTATGACGATATGTCCGTTGTCGGGCGAAAATGAAATCGCATTGCCGATAAGGTTGTAAAACACTTGCGCCAAACGGGTTTCCATGCCCAGAACGTACAAGTCTTTCGGGGTGTTTTCATCCCACTTCAAAATGAATCTGATGCCGCGTTTCGTCGCCGCATCGCCCAAGTTGTATACTTCGACGGATGAAGACAGCAGTTTGTAAATGTCGACGGGTTCGAAGACTTCGCGCGACAGTTCGGCGTCCAGCCGCGACAGGTTCGAAATGTCGGTAATCAGCCTGTCCAGCCGCAACACATCGTCGTGGACGATGTTCATCAGCTTTTGTTTTTTCGCGGGATCGGAAATATAGTCGATGGTTTCCAGCGCGCTTCGCATGGACGACAGCGGATTTTTGATTTCGTGCGACACGTCTGCGGCGAACCGTTCCGTCGCGTCCAGACGTTCCCAAATCGTGTCCGTCATTTTGATTAAAGCGCCCGACAAAGCGCCGATTTCGTCATGCCGTTTCGTTTCGTCGGGAATTTTGCGCAGTCTGCCGCCGCTGGTGCGGATGTTCACCGCCGCCGTCGACAGGCGGTTCAGCGGCGCGACAATCGTTCCGACCATGAACAGCGACAGCAGAACCGTTACCGCGAACGCCAGAACGAACAGACGGAAAATCCCCTGACGGAACGCCATCAGATTGCGGATGACGTTTTCGATGCCGCCGTTGACCATAATCGCGCCGACGATTTGATCGTTCGAAACAACGGGAACGGCAACGCTTAAAATGCTGCCGAATCCGTCAAGGTAACGGATTTCCGACGTGAAAACGCCGTCCCCCAGCGCCGCGCCGACTTCTTCGTAATCGAAAGCGGTTTGATTTTTGGGCTCTTCGTAATGATTGATTTCGCGGCGTTCGAACAAATCCCCGCCCCAAAGCGAATGTTCGAATTGTTCGGTCGGGTTGCCCAAAGGCTTTTGCCCCAAACGGTTGTCGGCGGTCAGAACGCCGTTGTGGTCGAACAGGCGGACGCGCGCCTGCGTCAAGGACGCCAAACGCTGCAAAACACGGCGGGCGGCGTCGGGCAGCAGTCGGAAAAGTTCGAAAGCCGTTTCGTCGGGCAAATCGCCCGCGCGTCCGAATTCGTCTTCGGCAACGGTTTCGGGGCTGTCCGAAAAGTATCCCGTTTCGGCAATCCGTTCGGTTTCCGCGGGCGGAACGGCGGTTGACAATTCGACGTTGACGGCGCCTTCGCTGACCGTCAGAGCCATCAGTTCGGCTTGCGCCTTCAGCGTTTTGATTTCGGCGTCGATTAAGCCCTGCTTGTAGTGATCCATATAAAACAAGCCCGCCACCAGCAAAACGGGGGCGAGCAGATTCACCAGCAACAGCCGCCACGCCAGCGGCGAACGCAAAACGGCAAAAGGCGCAAACCCTTTCAATTCCATTTATTCGCTCCGGAAACGGTAGCCGACGCCGTACAGCGTTTCGATGCCCGTAAAGTTCGGGTCGGCGTCTTTGAACTTGCGGCGCAGGCGTTTGATGTGGCTGTCGACGGTACGGTCGTCGATGTAAACGTTCGCCCCGTATGCGCCGTCAATCAGCTGGTCGCGGGTTTTGACCTGTCCGGGGTTTTCGGCCAGAGAATACAAAATCAAAAATTCCGTCAGCGTCAAATCGACGGGTTCCCCGTTCAGCGTGCAGGAATGGCGCGTTTTGTTCAGCTTCAGCGCGCCGCGGTCGATGATGACGTCGCCGACGGGCGTTCCGTCTTCGGCAACGGCAATCGGTTCCGCGCGGCGGATGAGCGTTTTGATTCGCGCAATCAGCAAATTGGGCGAAAACGGTTTTTTGATGTAGTCGTCCGCCCCCATGCGCAGTCCGCACAGTTCGTCGATTTCATCCTCTTTGCTGGTCAGAAAGATGACGGGAATGTTCGATTTTTCACGCAGGCGGCGCAAGACTTCCATGCCGTCCATGCGAGGCATTTTTATATCCAGCACCACCAGCGAAAAGTTGCCTTTCAGCACGCCCTCCAGTCCCGACAAGCCGTCGTTGAACGTTTGGACTTCGAAACCCTCCTCCTCCAGCAGCATGGAAACGGATGTCAGAATGTTCTGGTCGTCGTCGATTAAAGCGATTTTCGAAGTCACGGTGAAAAAGCCTCCCGCTTTTTTTGGAAACAATGCGGTATTTTAGCAGGTCGCGGCGCGGAAAGGAAGCTTTTTAAGCGGACGCGTTCGCCGATTTCAGCTGTCCGCACGCCGCCATAATCTCCTGCCCGCGGGAAACGCGAATCGGCGCGGCGTAGTTGTGGCTTTCCAGCAGTTTGGCGAATTTGACGATTCGGGACATCGGCGAACATTTGTACGGACAGCCTTTCCATTCGTTGAACGGAATCAGATTGAATTTGACCGCCAATCCTTTGACGACGCGCATCAGTTCGCGCGCGTCCGCTTCGGAATCGTTGATGCCGTCCAGCATGACGTACTCCATCGTGATATAATGACGCGTGCCGGCGATTTCCTGAAACTTTTTGCAGGCGGGAATCAGTTCTTCCAGCGGATATTTGCGGTTAATCGGCATAATCGCGTCGCGGATTTCGTTCGTCGGCGCGTGCAGGCTGACGGCAAGTTTGACGTCCAAATCTTCGGCGACTTTGGGAATCATCGGCACGACGCCGCTGGTCGACAGCGTGATGCGGCGGCGCGATATGGCGATGCCCTCGGGATCCATGATGATTTTCAGCGCTTTTTTCGTGTTTTCGTAGTTCAGCAAAGGTTCCCCCATGCCCATCACGACGATATTCGACAAATACCGCGGTTCGATGGACGGGCTGGGCCATTCGCCGTAGCTGTCGCGCGCCGCCATGAATTGCGTGACGATTTCCCCCGCCGTCAGGTTGCGGGTCAGCTTTTGCGACCCCGTGTGGCAGAACTTGCATCCGTTGGGACAGCCGACTTGGGTCGAAATGCAGACGGCGCCGCGGTCTTCTTCGGGGATGTAGACGGTTTCGATGTCGCGCCCGTCGTCAAAGCGGAACAGCCATTTGCGCGTCGAATCGGACGCGGTCAATTCCCGCACGACCTGCGGGCGGTGCAGGGTATAGCCGTTGTCAATCAGCTTTTGACGCAGCGGTTTGCCCAAACTGGTCATTTCCGCAAAGTCGGTTTTGCCCTGCCAGTAAATCCAATGCCACAGCTGTTTGGCGCGAAACGGTTTTTCACCCAAAGATTCGATTTCGCGCTGCAGTTCTTCGCGGGACAATCCGATAAGATTCATAGTTTCTTTCCTTAAAATTTAAAAACGGGGACGCATCATAGCGTTGACTTTTTGAATGTCGCGGATTTGATTTGCCGTTGCTGATTTGTCGCCCGCGACAAAGGACGACAAAAAGAACGTGACGCAAAACATTGCCAGAACCGCCCAGCAAAAATCGCCGAACGAATACAAAGCGGCGGCTTTCAAATCGGGTTCGCCGTGTTCGTCCAGCGTTTTTTTCAACAGCAGGCGGTACAAAACGACAAAAGCCGCCATCAGCACATACAAATCCGCCGTGAACAGGCGGCGGAACATGTCGCCGTCCTCCGCCGCGCCGAAAACGACCCAGACGGCGCACAGCGCGCCGATAAACGTGCATCGGTGAAAAACGACGCCCGAAGTAATCAGCAGGATGATTGTGTCGACAAATTTTTTTATCATCTTGTTTTTGCCTGTGAACCGCGCTAAAACGCTGTTGCTTTTTCAAAGGGTGCTAAAATGAACGATAAAGACGCCAAACGGGAACAAAAGCCCCGCAAACCGAAAAATACAGACCTTGTCCGTCCGAATCAAGAGGAAGTTCCGTTTTTGTATATCGCCATGCGCGAACCGTCCGAGGACTACAAGCGCGCCAACGACCGCAAACAGTCGCTTTACCGCTTTATCAAGCTGAAATAATCAGCGGTAGACGGGGCGTTCGTACACGCCGACAAGCATATCCGCGGGATTTGGGCTGGGCGCGTCGTAACAGACGGGCGCCGCCAAAGTTCTGTAGCAGTAAACGGGGACAAGCGTGTAGCGCGGTTCATTCATCCGCATCAGTTCGATTTGGGTCATGCAAAACTTGCCTTCGCCCGAAAAAGCGCGTTCGACGGAGCAGTCTTTGCCCGTAATCGCGCCCGCGATGTGGGATTCCATGGCTTTGCCTGTCGCCAGAACGGACACGGCTTCGCCCGCGCCCCACAATCCCAGCGGCGACACGCTCCACGGCAGATGCGAATTCGACGCGGTCAGCCAGCATCCCGACAGCAATGTCGTAAAAAGTGCCAAAATCAGATATTTCATTTCTCACCCGACGTTTTTTCGATTATAACTTAACCCGAAAAATCAAAAAAAGAGTTAAAAGACTTGTTTTCGGGGGCTTTTAATTATAATTTTGAGTCGAATTTTATCGCTTGGAGGAGTGTTTTCCGTGGCAAAAGACAAAAAAACAGACGAACAGAACCCGCTTGAAGCCGAAATCCTGCGCGAAGTCGCCGAGGAAATGAAGGAAGAACAAGCCAAAAAACTGTGGAAAAAAATCGCGCCGTATGTGACGGCGGCAATCGTTGCCGTGCTGGTCGCGACGGGCGGATTCGAATTCGCCCAGTACCGGAAGCAAAAACAGGCGCAAGCCGATGCGGGTGCTCTGCAAGCCGCTTTGGCGACCGTGCAGAAAGGCGATTTGGAAAAAGGCGTTGAACAGCTGAAAGCTTTGCGCGACGCGTCTTCGTCGGGATACCGTTCTTTGGCGGGGCTGTATTATGTTGACGCTTTGCTGAAAAGCGGCAATGTCGACGACGCTTTGGACGGGCTGAACTTTATGGCGCACGATGCCAAATCCCCCGCCGCTTTGCGCAGTCTTGCCATGCTGAACAAAGTGTCCATCGCCATTGATTTGGACAATCCCGATTACGACGCGCTGAACGCCGAACTGGACGAAGTACTGAAACGCGAAGACGCATGGAACGCCGATGCTTTGGAATTGCGGGCTTTGATTGCCATGCGCCAAAACGACTTTGAAAAAGCCCAAGACTGCTTTAAGAAAATCGCGGCGTTGACGAACGCAAGCGAAGCCAAAAAACTGCGCGCCGCCGAAAATCTGGCATTGCTGAAACAAAAATTGGAATCGGAAGACAAACAATGATTTTTCGCAGTCTGATCTGGGCTTCGGTTTTGCTGGCAACCGCCTGTTCGTCGGATGCCGAACCGCCGTTGACGGGGAAAAAAATCTCCGTGCTGACATACGGGCATGAACTGATGCCCGATCAAGACTTGAAAAAAGCGGTGCTGCTGCCCGCGCCCGAACCTGTGGAGGAATGGGCGCAGGCGGGCGGGATGGCGCATCATGCGATGCAAAACCCCGCGCTTGCCCCGAAAATCATCCGCGCGTGGAGCGTCGACATCGGCAAAGGCGCTGGCAAACGGCATGCTTTGATTGCCGAACCCGTCGGGCAAAAAGGCATTGTTTACACCATTGACGCCAAAGGGCTGGTACGCGCGTTCGCATCCAGCAACGGCAAGACGATTTGGGAAAAAAACGTTTTGTCCGACAAATCTTCCCGCCGTTTGAGCGTTGTCGGCGCGGGGCTGGGGCTGGACAACGGGTTGCTGTTCGCCGCATTGGGAACGGGCGAGGTTGTCGCGGTCGATGCTTATAACGGCAAGGAAATGTGGCGCGCGGAACTGAAATCCCCCGTGCGTTCCGCCCCCGCGATTTACGGCGGGCGGCTGTATGTGCTGACGGCGGACAACAAATTGACCGCTTTGGCGCAGGACGACGGACGCGTGCTGTGGCAGCACTACGCTTTTTTGGAATCGGTGTCTTTGCTGGGCAAAGCCGCGCCCGCGCTGGACAACGGCATCGGAATCGCCGTGTTCGCTTCGGGCGAAATCATCGCTTTCCGCCCCGAAAACGGCAGTTTGCTGTGGTCGGAAACGTTAGGGGCGACACGGATGAACGACGCGTCGTCCAAAATCAACGACATTCGCGCGCGTCCCGTAATTGCGGGCGACAGGGTTTTCGTCGTCGCCAGCGGCGGATTGCTGTCGGCGCTGGATTTGAAAAGCGGCGCGGTGCTGTGGGAACGCGAAATCGCGGGCGTCAACCAGCCGTGGGTGGCTGGCGACGTGCTGTACGTCGTTTCGTCGAACGCCGAATTGACGGCTTTGGATACGGCGTCGGGACGGATTTTGTGGGTCAATCAGCTGGCGCGCTGGAAAAATCCCGACAAAAAGAAAGACCGCCTGTTTTGGACGGGGCCCGTTTTGGCGGGCAACCGTTTGCTGTTGACGAATTCGGACGGCAAAGTCGTGGCGGTCGCCCCGCAGACGGGAACGATTATCGGCTGGGACGATTTGGGCGATTCCGATTCGCTGGCGCCGATTGTGATGAACGAAACTTTGTACTTTTTAACCCAAGACGGAAAATTGGTGGCTTACAGATGACGGGAACGATAGCTTTGGTCGGCAGAACGAATGTCGGCAAATCAACTTTGTTCAATCGGTTGACGGGGCGCAAGAAAGCCCTTGTCCACGACCGTCCGGGGGTGACGCGCGACCGCCGCGAAGGGCAAGCCGTGCTTTATTCCTATCCGTTTACCGTGATTGACACGGCGGGGCTGGAACAAAACGGCGCGCTTGCCGCGTCCATGTGGAAACAAACCGAAAAAGCGCTGGCGCAGGCGGACGCGATTGCGTTCATCGTCGATGTGCGCGCGGGGGTAACGCCTTTGGACAAGGAAACGGGGCGGACTTTGCGCCGCGTCAACAAACCCGTTATTCTGGTTGCCAACAAAGCCGAGGGCAGGGAACAGCCGATGCAGGAGCTTTATGCGCTGGGCTTTGGCGAACCCGTTTTGATTTCCGCCGAACACGGTATCGGCATGGGCGATTTGTTCGAAGCTTTTTCACCCTATATCGTTCCGCCGAAAGCCGAGGGCGAGGATGACGAAACGCCCAAGGAAAAGAAAGCCCGCCGCAAAAAGAAAGACGAAGAAATCGATTTGAACGACGAAACCGTTCCCGACGAAAACGTTGAAAACCGCATTATCGACATTGCGATTGTCGGGCGTCCGAACGTGGGCAAGTCGACTTTGGTCAACCGCCTGCTGGGCGAAGACCGCATGCTGACGGGTCCTCTTGCGGGACTGACGCGCGATGCGATTTCGATTAACTGGACGTACAAGGGGCGCAAACTGCGCCTGACGGATACGGCGGGACTGCGCCGCACCGCCAAAGTGGACGACGCTTTGGAAAAACTGTCCGCGGCGGACACAAAACGCGCGGCTTTTCTGGCGCAGGTCGTCGTGCTGGTTCTGGATGCCGACGGCATTTTGGACAAGCAGGATTTGACCATTGCCCGCCAAGTCATTGACGAAGGGCGCGCTTTGATTATCGCCGTCAACAAATGGGATACGGTCAAGGATAAAAAAGGCGCGACGAACCGTTTGAACGAACGCATCGAAACGTCTTTGACTCAGGTCAAGGGCATCAAAACGGTAACGGTTTCCGCGCGCACGGGCGAGGGATTGGACAATTTGATGAAAGCCGTTTTCGCCGTGTACGACGTGTGGAACACCCGCATTTCGACGGGCAAGCTGAATCGCTGGCTGTCCGCGATGACGGCTGTGACTCCGCCGCCTTTGTCCGCGACGAAACGCCCGATTCCGCTGAAGTACATTACGCAGGTCAAAACCCGTCCGCCGACGTTCGCGCTGTTTTCCAGCAATCCCGAAAAACTGCCCGAATCGTATTTGCGCTATTTGATTAAAGGATTGGCAACGGATTTGAAAATCGAAGGCGTGCCCGTCCGCGTTGTGATGCGCAAAGCGAACAATCCCTACGAAAACAAAGCAAAGCGCCGTTAATTCGGCGCTTTGGCGTATTGTTCCAGAAAATCCAAAATGGCAAGCCGCGCGGTCGCGTCGTTGAACGCTTGGATATGCTCGCCATGCGGGACAATGACGATTTTTTTCGGCTCCGCCGCCTGTTCGTACAAACGCAAAGTATGCGATGCGGGAACGACGGCGTCGCTCTGCGTCGTGATGAACAGCTTGGGCAAAGTCAGCCGTTTGGCGTGTTTCAGCGGATTGTTTTCCGCAACCGTCCACGAAATCGGGTATTGAAAAGCCCAAAACAGCCATGACGCGCCGACCTTTTCCCGCGCGATTTTTCGCGTGCCGGAAAACGCGCTGTCGATGACAAGGGCTGACACTTTGTCTTTGTCGGGGCTTTTGTCAATGGCGGACAGCGTCAGCGCGCCGCCGATGCTTTGCCCCAAAACAAAGATGTCCCCCGTTTGATTTTCGACCAGCCAGTGCAAAGCGGTTTGAATGTCCGTTTCCGCCCCGCCGAGCGACGGACTGCCTTGCGAACGTCCGAAGCCGCGGTAGTCGAGGGCAAGGATGTTGTAGCTTTCGAAACTGAGCCACAGCACGCCCAAAATGTGTGTCGATATGTTTTCCGCATTGCCATGCAGGAACAAAATCGTGCCTTTGGCGGGCGTTTCCGTTTTTGTTTTCGGGTCGAACGCAGGGACAAACCACGCATTCAGGCGCACTTTGTCGGGTGTTTCAAGGCTGATGTCCTTGACGGGAATACCGACGCTACGCAAATCCGTAACGTATTCCCGCGTCGGATAAAACAAAAAAGTCGAACAGCCCGACAGCAGGAAGCACAGACAGAACAGCAGTTTTTTCATCGAAACGTCGGCGTCAAAACGATTTCGACGCGGTTAGCGTCAGAAACGCCCTTGCCCTCCGCCCAAATGCGGACATCGGCGATTTTCGCGGCGTTTTCCAGTACAGCCGAGGCGGCATCCGCCCGACGGTCGGACAGCTGTTGATTGGTGGACGCTTTGCCCGTGTTTTTCGTGTAGGCGAAAATGCCGATGCGGGTTTTGTCATAATCGGCAACGACGCTTGCCAGCCGTTTCAAAAAATCGGCGGCGGGGGCTTCGACGCGATAGCTGTTTTGGGCAAATACGGCATTGCCCGTCAGCGTAACTATCAAAATGTTTTTGCGCCGTTTCAGTCCGAACGCGGGATTGGTCGTCAAGGCGCGGATTTCGTTTTCCTGCGCGGTCATGTAGTCGGCGACGCGCGCGGGCTTTGCCGCAGCGGCGGGGGCAGAGGCGACAGCGGGGGCGGCGGCTTTGACGGCGGGCTTTTCTTCGGGCGCGGTCGCGGCGCAAGCGGTCAACAGCGTCAGTAAAACGGCGGATAAAATTTTCATAAATGCCCCCTTGCAAAAAACAAAACTATTTAAGGATAGCGCAAAATGTTTCAAAAGAAAACGTTATTTTTCAATCGAAAAGCCGTCGAAAAACACGCGGAAATCACGTTTTGTCCATGCCTTGAAAGCGGGGATGACGCCCGTTGTTTTCAGTTTGCCCGACATCAGAAAATCGGACAGCATTTCGAAACGCGTCGGCTGCAGCGGGTGTTCGACCAGCGGCAAAGGAGCTTTGACGCCGCTGAGTTCGACGGCTTTTTCAATCGCCCGCGTCAATCCGCCGATGCCGTCAATCAGCCCGTTTCCGACTGCTTGCGCCCCCGTAAAAACGCGACCGCGCGCGACGGCGTCGATTTGTTTGTCGTCGAAATTGCGGCGTTCGGCGACTTTTGCCGTAAAGTCCGCATAAACGCGATCAAGGCTTTGTTCGAAAAAGCGGCGCTGTTCGGGCGTAAAATCGGCGGCGGGCGAAGTCAGACCCGCGTTTTTCCCGACATTGATGTTCGAAACGCCGATGTTCAGCTTTTGCAGTAAATCTTTGAACACCAGCTTGCCGCCGAAGACGCCGATGGAGCCTGTGATTGCCGACGGTTCGGCAAAGACCGCGTCGCACCCGAGGGTCATAAAATACCCGCCCGACGCCGCCATGCTTGCAATAGAGCAAATCACGGGTTTTTCTTTGACGGATTTGACATAGTTCAGTTCACGCCACAGCGTATCCGACGGAATGTAGCCGCCGCCGGGGGAATCCAAGCGCACGATAATCGCTTTGACCGTTTCGTCGTCCGCCGCGTTCCGCAGATTGTCGCTGAACGTCGACGTTCCCAAAACCGACCCGTACGCGCCGCCGCCGAAAGCGGATTCGCCCGTTTGAATTGCGCCGACGGCGGGGATGAGGGCGAACACGTCGTCTTTTGCCGACGGATGCGGTTCGGTCGCATAGGCGTAATCAAAAAAATCCGCCATATCGGCGTATTGTTCGCGAACTTCGTCCTCCAAAGCGTCCAAATAATCGGCTTTGTCAATCAGGCGCAGATTCAGCGCTTCGTCGGCGAAATAAGGACCGTCCGTCAGGATTTGCTTCATTTTTTCGGCGGGAATGATGCGGGTTTTGCCGATGTCCGCGGCGGCTTGGGTCAAAAAGCCGTCAATCAGCGATTCCATATTTTCGCGTTCCGCCGCCGACATTTTTTCGGCGGTCAGCGAATCCGCACCCGTTTTGTATTCGTAGCGCGCGCCAAACGATGGATGAATACCGATTTTTTCCAAAGCCTTGCGGAAATACGGCGATTCGACCGATATGCCCGCCACGCCGATTTCACCCGTCGGCTGCATGCGGATTTCCTTGAAAGCGGAGGCAAGGTAATACGCACCCAACCCGCCGCCCATTTCGCCGAAAGACGGGGCGAAAACAACGGTGCGTTTGCCCGTTTCGCCGAACGCGATAATCGCGTCGCGGATTTCCTGTATTTGCGCCAGACTTAAATCAACCGACGGCAAATAGCCGATGAGAGCGGTGATTTTCGGGTCTTTCGCCGCGCGGTGCAGTCCCAAAACGACGTCCGCGACGGTCGGCGGATTGCCGAACGTCAGCGCGCCCGCCAAATCTGACGGGCGGTCTTCATACAGCCCCGATTCGAGCGACAGGCGCAAAGCCGTGTTGTCTTTGAACGAAGGGGGGACTTCTTTGTGCCACAAAGCGAACGCGGCAATCAGGCAGACAAAAACGCCGATGATGCAAAAAAAGTAATTAAACGCCGTCGCGATGCGGGACAGAACGGATTTTTTCGCGGTTTCGTAAACGAAGTTCAACGCCATGGCGCGCCCCCTTTGATTATCAGGCGGATAACGCCCTTAAACGTAAAAAATGGTCGAACAAAACGCACCACGTCATCGCTTCGGCGACGGGAACGGCGCGCAAAGCAACACACGGGTCATGTCGCCCGTTTGTTTGGATTGAAACGTTTTGCAGGTCTTTGGATACGGTTTTCAGCGGCAGTCCGATTGACGGCGTGGGCTTGACGGCGATTCGGGCGATGATGTCCTGTCCCGTCGATATGCCGCCCAAAATGCCGCCCGCATGATTGCTCAAAAACTCGATGCCGTTCGGCGCATCGGGATTAGCCCGCATTTCGTCGGCGTTTTCAGCCCCCGTCAAAGCGGCGGAAGCAAAGCCGTCGCCGATTTCGACGCCTTTGACGGCGTTGATGCTCATCAGCGCCTTTGCCAAATCGGCGTCCAGTTTGTCGTAAACGGGTTCGCCCAATCCCGCGGGAAAGCCTGATGCCCGAATTTCAACGATGCCGCCGACCGAGTTTTGAGATTCTTTTGCCCGTTCGATAACGGCGGCAAAACGGGCGGGGTCGGTTTCTCTGCCGACTTGAACCAATTTGCCTTTGACGGACAAAGGTTTGCCGTACAAATGTTTGAACGCTTTTTCGGCGACCGCGCCCGCCGCGACCCGCATTGCCGTTTCCCGTGCGGAAGCCCGTCCGCCGCCGCGCCAGTCGCGGATGCCGTACTTTAAAAAGTAGGCGACGTCCGCATGCGCGGGTCTGAATTTGTCGGCGATTTCGGCGTAATCCGACGAATGCTGGTCGGCGTTTTTAATTAAAAGAGCCAACGGCGTTCCCGTCGTCAGCCCGTTGAACGTGCCCGACAAAATTTCGACCGTATCCGATTCCTTGCGCGCCGTTGTCAAAGGGCTTTGCCCCGGTTTGCGGCGGTCAAGCGCGGGCTGAATATCGGATTCGGTCAAGGGGATTTGCGGGGGAACGCCGTCGATGACACAGCCGATTGCTTTGCCGTGGCTTTCGCCGAACGTCGCAAAACGGTACAGTATCCCGAAGCCGTTCCCCGCCATAATCAGTTTTCGCCCTTGTGAGCGTAGGCGGTCAGCATGTCCGCCAGCTGCGGCGCGCTGTCGATGTTGAGCATGCCGACTTTGTTGTAGCCGCAGTCGACGTGAACGGTTTCGCCCGTAACGCCGCTTGCCAAATCGCTGAGCAGGTAAACGGCGGATTTGCCCACGTCTTCAATCGTGGTATTGCGCATCAAGGGGGCGTTGTATTCGTTCCAGTTCAAAATGACGCGGAAATCGCCCACGCCCGAAGCCGCCAAAGTTTTAATCGGACCTGCGGAAATGGCGTTGACGCGGATGTTCTGTTTGCCCAAATCGCGCGCCAGATACATGACGGACGCTTCCAAAGCGGCTTTGGCGACGCCCATGACGTTGTAGTTCGGCAGCACTTTTTCCGAACCGAAGTAGGTCATGGTGACAAAGCTGGCGCCCGGATTGGCGATTTCGGAGGCGCGGCGGCAGATGTCCGTGAACGAATAGCACGAAATGTGCATCGTGTTCAAAAAGTTCGGCAACGTCGTGTCGCAATAGCGGCCTTTCAATTCGTTTTTGTCGGAAAACGCGACGGCGTGAACAACGAAAT
>CAVCSV010000006.1:0-48596 GCA_963604715.1 Limosilactobacillus gorillae | reverse complement strand
GAAATCCAAGCTGCCCCACTGCTTTTTGATTTCGGCAAACAACGCGTCCAAGGTTTCCGATTTGGTCACGTCGCACGGCAGAACCAAGTCTTCGCCCAAGGAAGCCGCCAAAGGACGGACGCGTTTTTCCAAAGCTTCACCCTGATAAGTGAACGCCAGTTTCGCGCCCTGCTGATGCAAAGCCGTCGCAATTCCCCACGCGATGGATTTGTCGTTCGCCAGCCCTAAAATCAACCCCTTTTTGCCTTCCATCAATCCAGCCATTTTTACACCTCTATCATTCGATTGATTGAAAAATATCCTTTTGAATAGCACAAAACAAAAAAATAAAAAAGCCCTTTTGACGAAAAAGGGCTTTTAAACGTTAAATCAAGCCCGCCTTTTTGCGCGGGTCGATTCCCGACGGGTTCCATTTCTGCATGAAAGCGGTCAATTCCGCGTCGGGCTGTTCGGGCAGGGTGACAATCAGCTTGACCAGCAAATCGCCCGTTCCCGTTTTGGCTTTGATGCCTTTGCCGCGCAGGCGCAGGGTCGTTCCCGTGTTGGAATTCGCGGGGACGGTGACGGCGGCTTGCCCTTCCAGAGTCGGAATGGTGATTTTTCCGCCCAAAACGGCTTCTTTGAGGGTAATCGGGGCTTCCAGCTGTACGTTGTTGCCGTTGCGCGTAAAGTACGGGTGCGGCTGAACCAGAATGTGAATCAGCGCGTCGCCGTTCGGCGCGCCGCCCGTTCCCGCTTCGCCCTGTCCTTTCAGACGCAGGACGGTTTTATCCTCAGACCCCGCGGGGATTTTGATGTTCAGCCGTTTGCCGCTGGGCAGGACGATTTCCTTTTCTTTGCCGAGCGCGGCTTCCAAAAACGAAACGGTCAAGTCGTAATTGACGTTTTCGCCGGGGATTTTCATCGTTCTGCCGCGGCGCATGTTGGCAAAGATGTCTTCGCCGCCCGCCTGTCCGCCGCCGAACATGTCGCTGAAGAAATCAAAGCCCGACCGCTTGCGTCCGCCCGCCGAGGCGCCGCCGAAATTAAAGTCGAACCCGCCAAAGCCGCCGCCCGCCTGTCCGCGGTTGGCGTACGCGTTCGGATTGAAGCCGAAGCCCGCGCGTTCTTTGCCGTTTTCGTCGATTTCGCCCGCGTCGAAGCGGCGGCGTTTTTCCGCGTCGGACAAAATGTCGTAAGCCGCGCTGATTTCTTTGAATTTATCCTCGGCTTTCGGGTCGTTCGGGTTCAAGTCGGGGTGCATTTTGCGCGCCAGCTTGCGGTACGCCTGTTTGATTTCGTCCGCCGAAGCGGTTTTGTCAACGCCCAATACGGTATAAGGATTCGCCATTGTTTTTCGCCATAATATAAAGTTAAAAAATTTCACCTTTTAAAATAAGCTTTCCGCGCTTTCGGCGCAAGGCGTTAAGGGGAATTTTTCAACTTTTTTCAAAATGTCTTTTCTTTGAAAGGCGTTCTTTGGTATAGTAGCCCTGTTTTGCTGTTTTTTTTAAGGACTGGGAAAGTGTCTGAGAGCAATTCGACGGCGTGTTTGATGAAAGCCGCTTCCGCCGCTTCCGTCGGTGTCGCCGTCATTTTGATTGTTGTCAAGGTCTTCGCGTCGGCAATGACGGATTCCGTTGCGTTGCTGTCCAGCCTTATCGATTCGTCGCTGGACGCGTGCGCGTCGTTTTTGAATTTTTGGGCGATTCGGGAATCGCTGATGCCCGCCGACACAAAGCACCGCTTCGGCCACGGCAAAGTCGAACCGCTGGCGGCGGTCGGGCAGGCGGCATTTGTCGCGGGTTCCGCGTTTTTGCTGATATTCCAAAGCATCCGTTACATTTTGCGTCCCCGCGCGTTGGAAAACGCCGGCGTGGGGATGCTGGCAATGGGCGTTTCCGTTGTGCTGACCGTCGCTTTGATTGCTTTTCAGCGTTATGTCGTCCGCAAAACAAAATCCGTCGCCGTTTCCGCCGATTACGCCCATTACGCGGGCGACGTGCTGATGAATTTGAGCGTGATGGCGTCTTTGTTCATCGGGGCGCGGTGGCGGTGCGATTACGCCGATCCCGTTTTCGCGCTGTTGATAGCGGGGTATCTGCTGTTCAGCGCTTGGCGGATTGTCAAGGCGGCTTTGATTCAACTGACGGACGCCGAACTGCCGCATGCCGAAAAGCAGAAAATAACCGACATTGTTTTATCCACGCCCGAAGTCGACGGTCTGCACGATTTGCGCACCCGCGCGTCGGGAACGAAAAAGTTCATCCAGTTGCACTTGGAACTGAACCCCGAATTTACTTTGACAAAAGCCCATTCCGTCGCCGACGCGGTCGAAGCGCGGCTGACGGGCGCTTTTCCCGACGCCGACATTCTGATTCATCAGGATCCGGCGGGACTGAACGAAAAACACCCCGATTGGTGTTATCAAAACATTTAAGCCACCCCTCGTTTTAGGAGAATGAAATGAGAATAGAAGAAGATATGAAACTGGACTTCAAGGACGTGCTGTTCCGTCCGAAACGCAGCACTTTGCGTTCGCGTTCCGAAGTCGACTTGAACCGCACCTTTACGTTCAGAAACTCCAAGGCGACGTGGACGGGCGTGCCCATCATGGCGGCGAACATGGACACCGTCGGGCGTTTCGAGGTCTTTAACGTTTTGAAACAGTTCAAGATGTTCACCTGCATTCAGAAACACTACACCAAAGAGGAATGGAGCGCGTTCAACGCCAAAACATCCGCCGAAGATTACAATTATCTGGCGATTACGTCGGGAACGTCGGACAAGGATTACGAACGCCTGTTCCGCATTTGCGGCGAAAATCCCGCGATTAAATTCATCTGCATCGACGTTGCGAACGGGTATTCCCAGCACTTTGTCGAATATGTGCGCAAAGTCCGCGAAAACTTCCCGAAAATGACGATTATCGCGGGCAACGTGGTTACAGGCGAAATGACCGAAGAACTGATTTTGTCGGGCGCGGACATCGTCAAAGTCGGCATCGGGCCGGGGTCGGTCTGCACGACGCGTATTCAAACGGGCGTCGGCTATCCGCAGCTGTCCGCGATTATCGAATGTGCGGATGCGGCGCACGGATTGGGCGGCTTGATTATCGGCGACGGCGGCTGCACCTGTCCGGGGGATGTGTCCAAAGCGTTCGGCGCGGGCGCGGATTTCGTGATGCTGGGCGGCATGTTCGCGGGACATGACGAATCGGGCGGCGATTTGGTCGTTGACGAAGCCACGGGCAAAAAGTACCGCCGCTTCTACGGGATGAGCTCGGACACCGCGATGGAAAAATACGCGGGCGGCGTGGCGGATTACCGCGCCAGCGAAGGGCGCACCGTTTTGGTCGAATACAAGGGCGCGCTGGAAAACACGGTCAAGGAAATCTTGGGCGGCGTGCGTTCGACCTGCACTTACGTTGGCGCCAGAATGTTGAAAGAACTGAGCAAACGCACGACGTTCGTTCGGGTGACGCAGCAGTTCAACTCGTCTTTGGCAAGCCAGCCGCAAAACTTGAAAAACGTCAATCCGTCCCACAAACCGACGTGTTGAGGAAACAAAAATGCTTATCGACGACCAATCCGATTTGATTGAAGCGCTGTCGCGTCCCGAAGCTTACGGGCTGAAATCGTCGCATTCCGTTCGGGTCAAACAGACGAACATTTCCGTTGTGTTTTTGACGGGCGATGCGGCTTACAAGCTGAAAAAAGGGGTCAAGTTCCCGTATGTGGATTACTCGACCCCCGAAAAGCGCAAAGCCGCCTGCGAAAAGGAACGGGATTTGTGCGGTTTGTGGGCTTCCGAACTGAATCCCGCCGTCGTTCCCGTGGTCAAAACCGCCAAGGGATACGCCGTCGGCGAAAAATCGGACGGGGAGGTTGTCGATTGGCTGTTGCGCATGCGCGAATTCCCCGAAGACATGCTGTTTGACGTTATGGCGGACAACGGCGACCTTGACCGTTTCGAAATGATGGACACGGCGGAAAAAATCTTCAAGATGCATCAAGCCGCGCCCGTCGTCATGACGCGCGACCCCGTGGAAATCATCCGCGGCCGCATTGTCGAAAACAACATGATGATTCGCTGTTTCGTCCCCGATTTGTTTGACGCCGAAGACGTCAACGAATTGGAAGCCGAGCAGAACAAAGCGCTTGAAAACCTGTCCGATTTGTTGCGCCGCCGCCGCGAAGACGGCAAAATCCGCGTGTGCCACGGGGATTTGACGTTGCGCAATATCGCGATGTCGGACGGGAAAGTGACAATCTTCAACCCGATTGAATTCAACGACGATTTGACGCAAATCGACGTGCTGTACGATTTCGCATTTCTGTTGGTCGATATGGAAAGCAAAGGATTGCGCCGTTTGGCGAGCATTTTGTTCAACCATTATATGGCGATGTCCGCGGATTGGGAGGGCGTGCCCGCTCTGCCGCTGTTTTTGTCGTGCCGCGCGGCGGTCAACGCCTATGTGTTCGCCGAAATGACCCGCGACATCAAGGACAAGTTCGAATCCAACCTGATGGCGAACCGTGCCTATGAACATTTGGTGATGGCGCGCCGGTTCTTGAAACCCGAAAAGACGATTTTGGTCGCTTGCGGCGGGCTGTCGGGGTCGGGAAAATCCCGCATCGGACGCGAAGCCGCGCCCTTTATCGGCAATCCGCCGGGGGCGGTGATTCTGCGCGACGACGTTTTACGCAAAAACATGTTGGGCGTCGGGCTGGAGGACTATTTGGACGAATCGGTCTACACGCCTGAAAACGAAGCCAAAGTGTTCGACAAACTGTGCGAGGAATGCCGCCGCATTTTGGCGACGGGACAGTCCGTCGTCGCGGACGCTTTGTTCCACGAACCCGCACAGCGCGCCAAAATCGAACAAATCGCGCGGGAAATGAACGTCGATTTTCAGGGGATTTGGGTGGATGCTCCGCTGGAGGTTCGCAAACAGCGCGTTTTGTCGCGCCGGCGCAATCCGTCGGACGTCAAAACGCCAGAAGAACTGGATAAACAGCTGAACAAGGACGTCGGTTTGGTGACGTGGGATAAAATCGACACGTCGGGCGACCGTATGGCGACGTTGTCGCAGGTGCGTTCGCTACTGTCGAAACGGTAAGGAGGAAGTTATGGATACGTTCAAGGACATTATGGTCAAAATCGACGACGGGGATCGCGCGGTCGCCGCTTTGGAAACGGCGTTGAGCGTTGCGCGCAAATTCACGGCGCATCTGGACGTGTTTCATATAAAACCTCAGCCGTCGTGCTTGGTTCCCGTGCCCGTCGTCAGTTCCGACATCGCCAGCTTTGTGGTCAACGAAGTGGTGACGGCGGACGAACAAGCGGCGGATGAAACGGCGGACAAGACGCGCGCCGTGTTCAACGAATTCGTCGTCAATCACGGATTGCGCCAAACGGGCGCGCCGCAGAAAAACATCGGCGAAGTGTCCGCCGAATATCGCGAATTCGACGGCGACGAAGCCGAAATGACCGCGTGGTGCGCGCGCGCCGCCGATTTGATGGTGCTGCCGCGTCCGACGGAAAACAATCCCGACGACGCCTTGGAAATCGTCAATGCCGCCGTGATGGAGGGCGGTTCTGCGGTACTGCTTGCCCCGCAGACGAAAAGCCCGTCCGTCGGCGAACGGATTGCAATTTTGTGGGACGGGTCGGAGGAAGCGTCCAAAGCCGTTTCCTATGCCGTGCCGTTTTTGGTGCGCGCGCAGGAAGTCGTCATTATCGAAACGGAAGTGCCTTTGGAGGAAATCGCGGGTGCGGCGGAGCTTGCCAAACGGCTGGCTTGGCACGAAATCGACGCGCAAGTCGTCAAAATGCCTGAAATTTCATCCGTGTCCGAACGCGCGGCGGAGGTTGTCAAACAAACCTGCGCCCACTATGACATGCTGGTGATGGGCGCGTACACGCAAAGCTCAATGCGCCGCTGGATTTTGGGCAGTTTCACCAAGAACCTGATTTTGAACGCCGACATTGCGCTGCTGATGAGCCATTAACAGCGCGACCAGTCCGCAAACGATGGCGGCAGATATGCCGCTTGCCCAGAAATACTTTAAGGACGCAACGGCTTCGGGGGTGGAAAACATCGCCAAAGCCGTTGATTTTATGGGGTTCATCGCGCCTTTTGCAATCGGATAACCGACAAACGTCGCACCCGCCAGAAAGACGCCCAAAGCAGTGGGGGCGTTGTCTTTGCCCTGCGTTGCCAAAAACACTGTGACAAACAAAGCGTTTAAAACGGTTTCGGCGATTAAGAGCGCTTCGACGCTGTAGCGGTCGGCATAATTGCCCGCCAAGGTCGTTTCGGCGACAAAACCCGTTTTGCCGTTCAAAACGACGCTTAAAACCCAAGCGGCGGCGAACGCGCCCAAAGCTTGCCCGAACAGGCGCAGCAGGGCGGTTTTCCAATTTTCCCGTTTGGCGCAAAAAGCGGCGATTGTGAACATCGGATTGAAATGCCCGTCCGCGAACGCATACGCCATAGCGGCATAAGCGAATCCCGCTGCCAATGCGATGCCCAGCCAGCCGATGAACGGCGCGGAAAACACGATTGCGCCCGTGCCGATGAAAACAAATCCGAACGTTCCGATAACTTCAGCCAAGGCTTTTTTCAAGGCAAATTCTCCGATTTTCAAATGAAAGGTAATTTTTTGTTAGCAAAAAACTGTTAAAAAAAGTTATGCGATACGTTGTTTTTTTGATTTTGTTTTTTGTGTCGGGATGCGCGTCTTTGCCCAATCCCGAAGGCTTCACCTTTCAAACCGTCAAAACGGGGACATTCGATATTGCCGTGTGGAGCAGGATAACGCCCCCCGCCGACACGCTGAAAGTGTTTGTCGAGGGCGACGGGCTGGCTTGGGTGTCGCCTACCCAGCCGTCGCTTGACCCGACGCCGCGAAACTCTTTGGTGCTGAAATGGGCGCAAAGGACGGCGGGGAACGTTGCTTATATGGCGCGTCCGTGTCAGTATGTTTTTTCCGACAAATGCGCCGTTCCGTTTTGGACAAGCGCGCGTTTCGCCCCCGAAACCGTTGACGCGATGGACGACGCGCTGAAGTCGCTGATTAAACGTTACAATTTGAAAAAAGTCGAGCTTGTCGGCTATTCGGGCGGCGGCGCAATGGCTGTTTTATTGGCGCAGAGAAATCAAGGCAAGGTATCGAAACTGACGACCGTTGCGGGTGTGCTGAACCATGCGGATTGGACGGCGCATTTCGGCGATTCGCCGCTGGACGGGTCAATTAACGCATTTTACGCTTTGAAAGAAATTTCAAAAATCCCGCAAATCCACTATGCGGGCGGCAAAGACGACGTTGTGCCTGTGAAGCTGTCCGAAAAATGGGCGGACAAAGAAATGCTGGTTGTTTTGCCGAATGCGACTCACGCCAAAGGCTGGGAAGCGGTCAAGTTCTGAATCACATAGTTGGCAAGCGTCAAGCCGAAGATTCCCGTAATCGTCGGCAGACTGCCCATAACGGTTCTTTCGCGTCCCATGCCGGGGGTCAGTTCGCTTTCCTCGGGATAAACGGGGGCGGGGATGTGTTCGCGCGATTCTGTCGAAAACACGCACGGAAAATCCAGCGGCACGCCGCGGCGGCGCAAGCGTTTGCGCAGCATGAACGCCAAACGGCAATGGTTGACCTTGCTCATCGCGCCCGTCTGAATCAGCGCGGGATTGGTGCGCAAAGCCGCGCCCATGGCGGAAATGAAGCGCCTGTTGTTGGTGCGCAAATAGGAAATCAGCTCGGTTTTAGGGTTCAGCGAATCAATCGCGTCGACGACGAAATCGGGGTTGCCGCTCAACAAATCGGGAATGGAATCGGCGTTGATGAACGCTTGGACGGGTTCGGTTTTGCAATCGGGATTGATGTCCAGAACACGCGCGTTCGCGATTTGCGCCTTGGGCTGTCCGATTGTCGAATGAAGCGCAAACAGCTGACGGTTCAGATTGCTCAAAGATACGACGTCGTTATCAATCAGGCGCAGTCTGCCGATGCCCGCGCGTGCCAAAGCTTCGACAGCGTAACTGCCGACCGCGCCCAATCCCGCGACGACGACAAACGCGTTTCGCAGGCGGTTCAATCCCTCGTCCCCGACAAGCAGACGCAGGCGTGTGAATTGGTCAGCGGGCATTTTTGAACCTTTCCGTGTTAAGGGTGATTTGTTTTTCGTCAACGCCCGTTATAGCCGCGATTTTTTGCAAAATCAAAGCAAGATTGGCGGGAACGTTCCTTTTTTCGGCGGCATTGACGCACAGGGCGTCTATCGGTCTTTGGTCGGGGGAATCCGTTTCGGCGGTCAGCCTGTCGGCGGGAACGGCGGTCAAAACTTCGGGTTTCAAGTTTCGTCCTGAAAACGAAAAGAAACACGGATACTTTGCAAAAAACGCGACATCCTGCGCCGTTCCCGAAAAGCCGTGCAGCAAAACGGCGGGCGGGAACAGCTTTGTTTGTTTGAAAAACGCTTTCAGGCGGTCAAAGCGCTTGACGCAATGAACGACGACGGGACGGTGTAATTCAGCCGCCAAAGCGAACTGAGCGGCAAAGACGGCGTCCTGTTCAAGCGGGGCTTTCGCGTCCAATCCGATTTCGCCCACGCCCGCCGCGGGATTTTCAAGCAGCAGCTTTTCCAGCAGGTTTTGGTCGTGCTGGTCGGCAAACCAAGGATGCGTACCGATGAACGGTTTGACGTCGGGGGTGGTCAAAGCAAGCGTTTCGCCCCAGTCGTCGGGGCATGTCCCCGCCGTCAAAAAGCCTGCGACGCCGTATTCGCGGGCTTGGGCGATGTCGGCGGGCGTCAGGCGGTTCAAATGCAAATGGGCGTCTATCATGGTCGCGATTGAAAAAAAACGAAAACAAGCGTATTATTGCACAAAAATCAGGAGCGTTGAAATGTTTTCCTATATCGCGTTCAATAAACCCTACGGTGTTTTGAGCCAATTCACCCCCGAAGCGGGGCATCCCGCTTTGGACGGGTTCGGATTGCCGTCGGGCGTATACGCGGCGGGGCGGTTGGATCACGACAGCGAAGGACTGCTACTGCTGACCGACGACGGCAAGTTTGTCAAACGTCTGCTTGATCCCGCGTTTGCGCACCCGCGTACTTATTGGGCGCAGGTGGACGGCGATGTGACGAACGACGCCTTGAAAAAACTGGAAAAGGGCGTTGACATATCGGGATACCGTACAAAGTCCTGCAAAGCCCGTAAAATCGCCGCGCCCGACGTTCCCCCGCGCGATCCGCCGATACGCTATCGGGCAAACATCCCGACGTCATGGGTCGAACTGACGCTGATTGAGGGCAAAAACAGGCAGGTGCGCCGTATGACGGCGGCGGTCGGGTTTCCGACTTTGCGTTTGATCCGCGTGAAAATCGGGAATTTAAGCTTGGGCGGTTTGCCGCAGGGGCAATGGAAAGCCGTGTCCAAATCCGACATTTTCAGCCAAGGGAGCCGCCGATGAACAAAAAGCCGTTTGTGTCCCTCAGCACCAAAATCGTTTTGATTTTCTTTTTGTGTTTGTCCGCGATGACGGGGGCTTTGCTGTCCGTGTTTTTGCAGACGTTTGTTATCCAAACCGAACAGGAACGCGTCTGGCGGCAGAAAAAAGCCCAAAGTTTGACGGCAATGTACGAAGAAAACGTCCGCCTGCGCGAAGCGATTTCCGCCGACACGCGTTTCTTTCAGGACGAATTGTCCCCTGACGAAATCGTTGCCGTGTGGAACAGGCAAAAGGAAAAATTGCGGGAAATCAAGCCTGTAAACGATTCGTATTTGGAAGTCCGCCGCGAATTGCTGCGCGATTTGACCAACGCAAAACAGCGCGATATTCAAATGGAGGCGGTAACATACGCGGCGTTCGGCGGGATGTTTGTTTCTTTTGTTTTCTTGGCGGTGATGTGGCTGGTCATCCGCCGCTGGATATTGCTGCCGACCGAAAGGATGCTGGACTTTACGCAAAAAATCAGCGCGGGGGATTTGTCCGCCCGCGTGCCGATTGTTCAAAAAGCGTCCAAAAGCGATGAAATGGATTTGTTGGCGCGCGATTTAAACAAAATGGCGGAATCCATTCAGGAAGCTTTGCAAAAAACGCGCGAAGGACAACAGTTCCTGCAAAAACTGATAGACGCTTTGCCCGACGGCGTGCGCGTTGTCGACGACGATTTCAATGTGGTGATGTTCAACCAAACGCATGAAAAGCAATTCGGTCATTTAAGTAAAGAAGCGTGTTCCAAATGTTTCGAACAAATGGGGCATGACGCGCCGTGTTCGCAGGCGGTCAACACCTGTTTGTTGCGTTTGCTGAAACAAAATCCCGATAAACCCGTGAAGGTCATTCACAAATACCTTTCGTCCGACGGGCGGGAAAAATTCTTTGAAATTTCGGCAGGCTTGCTGAACTATCAAAATCGGACGCTGATGCTGGAGGTTTCCCGTCCTTTGGACAAGGAAATCCAGTTTTCGCATCAGCAAAAGCTGTCTTCGCTGGGGTTGCTGGTCGGTTCGGTCGCCCATGAAATGCGCAATCCGCTGGGTTCCGTTCAGCTGATTTTGGAAAATATTCTGGACAGACCGGAAACAAAGCCGCTGTCGGCGGACGAAACCAAACGCTATTTAAAGCTGATTTTGGAACAAATCGAATTCTGCATCTCGGTAACGTCGCGGCTGTTGAAGCTGGCGCGCAAGCCGTCCGAAGAATCATCCGCGGTCGATTTGAACGAAATCGTTCCCGAAACGGTGTCTTTGCTGGAATACGAAGCCAAAAAACGCGGAATTGAAATTGTCGTCAAATCCGATAACCGCCCCGTTATCGTCAACGCTTCCGACCCCGAATTGCGGATGGTGCTGGTCAATATGGCGCAAAACGCGTTTCATGCGATGAACAACGGCGGAACGCTGACCGTGGAAACAATGCTTGCCGACGACGGAAAAGCCGTTTTGCGCATCGCCGACAACGGATGCGGAATCCCTGCGGAAAACCTGCAAAGAATCTTCGAACCGTTCTTTTCCGACAATCAGGAAAACAAAGCCGAGGGAACGGGACTGGGATTGTCGATTGTCAAAAGCATCGTCGAAAACGCTGGCGGAAAAATAGCCGTCCAAAGCGTTGAAGGGCAAGGGACGGCTTTTACTTTGACGTTCGGCGTGTAAAAATCAGCGGACGGATTTCGCCGAAACATACGCAATGGCGGCATGTTCCGCGCAATACGGTTTGTCGGGCAGGGCTTCTTTGCCGCAGAAATGGAAATCCGCGTCTTTCGGGTCGCCGATGGGCCAGCGGCACGACGAATGCGTCAAATCGTTGACCGTAAACAGTTTTTCGGGCTGTTTTTTGGCGGCTTTCGGTTTTTCGGGTTTTGCCTGTTTCAACGGCAGTTCGGGGGCTTCCTCTTCATCGCGGCGAATCGGCGACGGACGGCTGTTCAGCCCCAAACGGTGGGCTTTGCCGACAACGGCGTTTTTGGAAACACCCAGTGCTTTGCCAATATCGCCCGTGGTCAATCCTTCGTTCCACAGACGTTTCAATTCTTCCACTTGTTCATCAGTCCAACCCATTGTCGTATCCTTTGTTTCAGTAAATTCCGAAGACGGGCGCTTCCAAAACCGTCATATCGCGCTTTGCAAACACTTTTCGGATATTATCACCATAATTTTTGACTGCAAGCACGTTTTGTTCCGTCGAGGAATATAAATCCAGATAAAGCTGAAGACTGTCCAGCGTGATTTTGCGGTCGCGCGGCGTCATCATTTGAAATTCGGGCGGCAATTTTTTCAGTCCGCGCCAGTATGCCAGCGCCGCCGCGTCCCCCGTGCCCAAAGTCGCGACTCGGCGAGCTTTGAGGATTTTGTCCGTCGTTATCGCCCAGCTGTCGATAGTGAAGCCGTGTTTGGCGACGGCTTTTGCGAATTTGTCGGCTTGGGGCAGGCGTTTGATTTTGTCCGCCAGCGTCTGCATGGGATTGCGCACTTCTTCCATCAAATTGTTGTCGGTCAGCGACATGTCGCGGATTGCCGTGTGGAATTCGTCGAAACGGTTGTTGCCGAATTCCGTTTCGATGGTGGCAAACGACGCCAGCGACGCTTCCACGTCGCCTTCCGTCAGCGGGGATTTCGCATCGACTTTGTTTGCGGGCGTTTGCGGGCGGTGCTGTTTTTGCAGCGCTTTGCCCGTTCTGTAATCGTCGGGAGGGAGTATGCCGAACGCCGGCAGCAGCGATTTCGGAACGTAAGCGCGCTGTTTGACGGTGATTTCGGACACAAAGCTTTTGGAGCCGTTCGGTTCTTCGCGCTCAATCATTCCCCACGCTTCGGGCATCAGCAGGATATACATGTATTTCGACATGTATTTGCCGTATTTTTTCGCATAATCCTGCATTTGCGGCGCAATGCGCGTCGGGAATTTCCCTTTGGTTTCTTTAATCCCCGGCATGTTCAAAATCCTGTCGGACATGTGCGGCAGGCTGTGCAGATACGGTCCGATGTACTGGTAAACCACGGGCGGCAACGTTTTCAGCAGGCGGTAAATGTTTTCTTCGATTTGTTTGTGGGATTTGACCAGCCCGTCGACCCCGCCGGGGAAAGAGGATTCCAAAACCTCCTCCAAAGCGGAATAGACGGTTTGTTTGTTGACGATGGCGGGAACGTTTCTGTTGCGTTCGGCGGTCGCTTTTTGAAAATCGGCGCGCATTTTGTCAAGGGTCGTCATAAAACGCCCCGTTGTCGGCGCAGGCGGTTCGGACGCGGGCGCTTCTTCTTCCGCGGTGACGGGCAAAGCCGTCCAGTTCAGCGGCGATTCGGCAACCGCCGCCGTCGGAAACAGCAAAGCCGAAAGCAACAGGTAAAGCATTATTCCCCTTTGACGCGGACGGTGTAGGTCAAAACGGTTTTGCCCTTTGCGGGAACGGCGACCGACCAGCGCACCTGACCCGCGTTTTCTTTGGTGTACGCGGCGGAATTGCCCGTAATCGTCCAGCCGTCGGGCAGGGATTGATACGCATTGACCGTCACGGGAACGTTTTTGGCGTTTTGGAACGTGATTTCATAGCTTGCTTCATACGCTTTCGGCGAAAATTGGGTGTAAGCGGTCTGTTTGCCTTTCGCCGTTACGTCAAACGCTTCGCCCAGCGCCAGTTTGATTTTTTCGTTTTCGGCGGTGTGCTTGATGCGGTCTTCGCCGACAAAGAAGACGCGCTGTTTCGAATCGGCTTTGTACACGCGCATCGTGCCCGCGGGCAAAGCGATGCCCAAGTTCGATTTTTTGTCGTTGACGAATTGCAGGTAAATCGACGCGCTGCGGGTGTCGAATTCCTTTTGCCGCGGGGAATAAACGGGCGTGATGTCGTCAAAGCGGTATTCTTTGGACGCTTTGATGCCCGTTCCCGACAGCAAAGCCAGCTGTTTGGTCTGGTTCGACAGAATGTCCGTCTTGCGTCCCAGAGAATACAGATGATAATCCATCAATTCTTCCTCCGCCATATTGGACGCGCTTTCGAAATCCATGACGGCGGCTTTCGCCATCATCATCATCGGACGGGCGCGAACGGTCGGACGAACGCGGTTGACGGAACCCGCGACAAACTGCATGTCGGCGTTTTTGTAATCCGCCCCGGAATTGTTCGTCAGCGTAACCCAGCCGTTCAAATCAAGGGCATCTTCCGCGTCGTTCAATTCGACGACATAGTCCGCGCGCCATGTCAGCCCGTTCGTCAAATAGCTGAGATTCACGTCGCGCGCTCCCGCTTTGTCGGACAGCATATCGACGGTCAGGGTCGGTTTGTCGCGCAAAGTCGCGGGCACGTCGGGGAAAATCAGGCGCGCTTTGGAATCCGTTTCGATTCGGTCGCCGATTTTCAAAACGACGCCGCTGTCGACCGCCAGAACGGTGGCGTCTTCGGTTGTTTCCGCGCCCGTCGCGGGGTTGGTGGAAACAACCTTGATTTGCTTGCCCAAAAACTTTTGCAGCAGGGATTGACGGCTGAGCAAATCGAAGTTGAAGTTTTGTTCCACAACCCGCAATCCGCTGCCCGAAAACAGAGCGCTTTCGGGCTGGATTTGCGCCGAAACGCCCGCAAAGGAAACGGTGTTCGCCCCTTTTTCGAACGGCACGGCGCGCGTGTCTTTGACCAGTCCCAAGCCGTTGTTGTAAACGGTGACGCTTAAATTTTTGACGGCGGATTGGGGAACGTTCGTTTCCGCAAACGCGTTCGAAGCCAAAGCGCACAATGCGGCGGCGGTTAAAACGGATTTTTTCATGGCAAAACTCCTTTGAAAAATTTTTAAAGAATTCTAAAGGATTTTTGCTTTGGGTGCAAGCGTTGTCGGCTTTTTTCGGTTGCGGCGGGGGACGAAAAAAAGTATACATCAAATAATGTCTTTATAAAAGAAAGGGCTGAATATGAAAGTCGGAATTATCGGTACGGGTTATGTCGGACTGCCGACGGGCGTCGGTTTGGCGGAACTGGGACACGATGTCGTATGCATCGACGCAATCCCCGAAAAAATCGAAGCGCTGAAAGCGGGCAAAATCACTCTGTTCGAGGCGGGATTGGAGGAATTGTTCCATAAAAACCTTGTTGCGGGCAAAATCAAGTTCACAACCGATATGAAAGAGGGCGTCGAGGATGCCGACATTGTGATTATTGCCGTCGGAACGCCCCCGCATCCCGTGACCAAAGAAGCCAACATGAAATACATTCACGCCGCGGCGAAACAGCTTGCCCCGTATTTGACGGGATACACGGTCGTTGCGAACAAATCGACCGTTCCCGTCGGCACGGGCGACGAGGTCGAAAAGATGATTCGCGACGAAAATCCGCACGCCGATTTCGATGTGGTGTCTTTGCCCGAATTTTTGCGCGAAGGCTTTGCGGTGCACGACTTTTTCAACCCCGACCGCGTGATTGTCGGGGCGAACACGGAACGCGCAAAGGATGTAATCAAAGCCCTTTATGCGCCGTTCGGCGACAAAGCCAACATGCTGTTCGTCAAACGCCGTTCGTCCGAAACCATCAAATACGCGTCAAACGCTTTTTTGGCGATGAAAATCAACTACATTAACGAAATGGCGAATTTCTGCGAAAAATCGGGCGCGGATGTGTTCGAAGTCGCCAAAGGCATGGGCATGGACACCCGCATCGGTTCCAAATTTTTGAACCCCGGTCCGGGGTACGGCGGTTCGTGTTTTCCCAAAGACACGAACGCGATGGCGTACATGGCGCGCAAATACGGCGTTGAAATGGCTTTGATTGAAACGACAATCCGCCGCAACGACGAACGCAAAGTCGAAATGGCGGAACGCATTTTGGCGGCTGCCGACGGAATCGCCGCGCCGAAAATCGGCGTGCTGGGCTTGGCGTTCAAGGGCGGGACGGACGACTGCCGCGAAAGCCCCGCCATGGAGATTGTCGACGCTTTGCTCAAACGCGGGGCGGTTGTGCGCGCGTTCGACCCGAAAGCGATGCCTACGGCAAAACTGCTGGTCGGCGATGCGATTGAATACGCTTCGGACGCTTACGACGCGGCAAAGGGTGCCGATGTCGTAGCGATTTTGACCGAATGGGACGATTTCAAGGCGATTGATTTGAAAACCTTGAAAAACGTTGTGAAATCCGCTAAAATAGTGGACTTGAGGAACATCCTGAATCCCGATGAAGCGCGTCAGGCGGGATTCGATTACAAGGGTATCGGACGCTGAAAATCGGAAAGGCGACTGAAATGACGGAAATGCAAGTGCCCAAGACTTTGGACGAAGCGTATGAAATAGCGGCGAAATCCAAGCCCGCTTTGGACAAGTTCGGGCAGGAACTGGCGGACAAATTCGGTGTCAAATTCGAAGCCGCGCCGCTGAAAGGACGCGAACGCGCCGAGGAAAAACTGAATGCCAAATACCGCGGCGATTTGACTCAGCTGCAGGATTTGGCGCGCTGCCGCTTGGTTTGCGATTCTTTGGAACAAATCGACGCGGTGAAAAAAGTCATCGAATCCCGCGTCAAACCCGTTCGCGCGGTCGACCGTATGGACAAACCGACCGAAAACGGATACCGCGATGTCAAATACGTTCTGCCCACCCGCAACGGCGGGGTTGCCGAAATGCAAATTCAGCTGACGGACCTTGACCGCGCGGACAAACAAACACACAAAGAGTATGAAAAAATCCGTTCGATTACCGCAGGGGCGAAAGACCGCCCGTTGTTCGAAACGGAGCAAAAGGAAATCGCTTTGCGTCAAAAACGGTGCAAAGAACTGTACGTCAACGCCGCGATTGCTTACAACAAACGCACCAAAGGGCGGAAGCTGAAAGTTTTGGCTTTCAACCCCGCAATCGTGATGAAAGCGAAACAGGAGGGGCGCAATGGCTGAGTCGTTCCGTTATTTCAAGGTGGGCGTCGTTCCCGTCAAAGTCGAATACACTCAATACGGGGCGCGGGCGGCGTATGCATGGGAAAACGGCGCGTTTAAAATCGACAATTCCTATATCGCCGAAATCGCGCAGGGCGAGGATGTCGAGGAACTGACCAAAGCCGCTTTTGAAAAACTGCTTTAAAAACCCATCGAATCCAGATTTTTTTCAATCAATTCGATTGTTTTCGGGGACAAAACCATTTTGCCCCCGTTTTTTGTGTAAAAAAGCCGCACGTCCGCGCGCGTCCAGTTTTTGCCCTGCCGTGCTTTGCCCGCGCCTGCCCAGTCGCACAGCATTTCCCGCACGTCCGTTTCGCCCATATCCAAAGCTTTGACGGTTGTGTCGCTTGGCAAAATCCAATGTTGCCAATGGTGGCGCGAATGATGAAAGTGGTTTAAGAGGGCGTATTGGCTTTCGGGCGAAGTCGCGGACGGACTGTAATGTCCCGTTTTGTCGCGCAGTTTGGCGACTTTTTCAAAGTTGCGGGCGTAAACGAAAAACAGCGACGGACGCAGTTTGTCGCAATCGTGCATAATGCCGCGCCAAATCAGTCCGTGGCGCACGCAAAAACAAAACACCCAAAACTTGTGGCGTAACAGGTAAAGCAGGAAGTTCATCGAATCAAATCCTCGGCAATCAGGTTTTCGCCTGCGTCAATGCCCGCCGTTGAATGCAGAAAAACGCCCGCGCAAGCTGCTTCAAACGGCGGCAGTCGCTTGGCAAGCAGGGCGGCGATGATGCCGCTCAGCACGTCGCCGCTGCCCGCCGTTGCCAGATAAAAGCTTGTGTTCGCGTCAATCGCGGCGCGTCCGTCGGGGGCGGCGATGACGGTGTCCGCACCTTTCAGCACGACAACGCACTTTAACGTTTCGGCGGCAATCAAAGCGCGGGAAAGTTTGTCGCCCTTTAAATCGGGAAACAGGCGGGTGAATTCGCCCTCGTGCGGGGTGATGACCGCGTTTGTCAGCGGCGCAACATCCTTGATGTACGCCAAAGCGTCCGCGTCGGCGACGAACGGCTTGCCCGATTTTGCGACGGTTTCAAGGGCGGCTTTTGTTCGTTCCGTCAGCCCGAAGCCCATGCCGAAAGCGATTGCCGAGATTTTTTTGTCCCTGACGGCGGCTTCAAGCGGTTCGGTCGAAACGACCAGTCCCGCGTCGCCGACGGTATAGGGCAGGGCGTTTTCGGGGGAGCAGACGATTTTGACCAGCCCCGCGCCGAACCGCCGCGCCGCTTGTGCCGTTAGTCGCGCCGCGCCCGTCATTTGTCCGCCCGCAACCAGAACCGCGCCGCGCGAATACTTGTGATCGTACGGTGTCGGGGCGGGAAGCTTGAAAGGCGGATTGACGATGAAGCGGGGATGCTGATTGGCAACGGTTTCGTCCGTAATACCGATGGGGCAAACGGTCAAATCGCCGACGTATTCTTTGGCGGGGTAAAGGAAATGCGCGGGTTTCGGACGGCAGAACGTGACGGTCAAATCCGCCTTGACCGTTGCGGGCGACACCGCGCCCGTATCGGCGAAAACGCCGCTGGGAATGTCAAGCGAAACAACGGGCAGGGCTGCCGCGTTTAAAGCGGTGATGAAAGCCGCGGTTTCGCCCTCAATCGGGCGGGACAGACCGATGCCGTACAACGCGTCGACGACAACGCCTTTAAACCGACTCAGACAGTCGGGCGACAGCGGCAAAACGATGCCGTTGAACCGTTCGGCGGCAAAACGGCAGGCGGGGGACATTTTGTCCTTTTGTCCGGCAAAAACGACCTTGACGCTGAATCCGCGATTGCTCAGCACGCGGGCGGCGGCAAAACCGTCCGCGCCGTTGTTGCCCGCGCCGCAAACGACCAATGTCGGCTGTTTTCCGTATCTTTTCGCGATTTGGCAAGCGGCGGCGAAGCCCGCGTTTTCGACCAAGTCGTTTTCCGGCATAATTTTTGCAGTCGTTTCTTTGTCGGCGGCGTACATTTGCGCGGCGGTCAAAATTTCCACGGCAAGGATTCCTTTTTACTTTGTTAATCTTTGTCCACTATACTCCAATCGTTCAGACTTTGGGAGCATTTTAAGCCATGACGGAAAGAACGGCAAAAAACGTAGAAATCTTGGGAAAAAACAACCTTTACAAAAAATTTTTCGAGGTTGACGAGTATACGATGCGCTATCCGCAGTACAACGGCGAAATGAGCCGTCCCGTCAAACGCGAAGTCATGGACAGGGGGCACGCCGTCGGCATTTTGCTGTTCGACCCCGTCAAGGACAAAGTCGCTTTGGTCGAACAGTTCCGCTGCGGCGTCTATTTGAACGGCGATTATCCGTGGGTGCTGGAAGTCGTCGCGGGCATGATTGACCATGAAAACGAAACGCCGCAGGACGTCGCTTTGCGCGAAGCTCAAGAGGAGGCGGGCGCGAAAGTAACGGCGCTGGAACATGTCGCGCGTTATTATTCGTCCCCCGGCGGCATTACGGAAACGCTGGAACTGTTTTGCGGTCGCGTGGATGTGGACACTTTGCCCGCTTATGCGGGGCTGGACGTGGAGGACGAAGACATCCGCATTGTCGTGATGGATGCCGCCGAAGCCGAAAAGCTTTTAACAAACGGCAAAATCAATAACGGCATTACGATTATCGCTTTGCAGTGGCTGATGCTGAACAAAGCGGCTTTGCTTGAAAAATGGGGGGTAAAATGAAAAAGAATTTGTTGAAAATCGGCACGTTTGCGGCCTTGGCTTTGACCGCCGCCTGCACGACCCCCGGGGAAACGTGGCGCAAAACCGCGACGGAGCAGGCTTTGATTTTCTGGTCGACGGGCAATTTCGAACGTGCGGTCGATTACGCGCAAAAAGCGCTGAAAGACAATCCCAAAGACCCGTATGCTTTGATGGTGGCGGGAATGTCGTACGACAGTTTGGGCTATCCGAACCAGTCCAGACGGTATTACGAGGATATTCTGATGTCCGACACGACCGCCGTCGGCGTATTGTCCGCCGTTAAATCCATGCCTGCCGAAGACCTAAAAAAAGGCGCGAAAGAACGCCTGCAAATGATGGAATTGAAAAAACGTCCGTTTGCCGTCGTCAATCCGCAAACGGGGATGCCGACCTTTACGGACGCGCCGAAAACCGTCAAGCATGACGAACAGCCGCAAACCGTCAAAGGCGGCTTTGACATGCTGAGCGAGGGCGACCGCAATATCGTGATGCGCTTTTTGACGTTCAAACGATTGCGCGACGAACGCTATGTGACCGAACAGGAATGGCTGAACCGCCGCACGGTCAATCTGGGCGGACTGCTGCCGTACACTTTGACGCCCGCGGGGCTGGGGCTGGATTTGCCCGCGCCCGACGGAAACGTTATCATCGGGCGGTTGGACGCTTTGCGCAACGCGCTGGAAATGCGCGCGATTACGCCGCGCGAACACGCCGCCGAACGCGAGATTATTTTGGAAGCCCTGTTGCCGTCCAATCCGTTCTATCGGATGAATCCCAAAGCCCCGCCCAAGGATATTCTGGAAGCTGCGACGGCTTTGCGTCAAATCGAAATGCTGAAAAACGCGGGGCTGATTACGCCTGCGGAAGCCAAATCCGAAACGGCGGCAATCGAAAAGCTGACTTATGCCAAAATCGGCATGACGGGCGGCGGACAGGCAACGCCCGACGCCGCAAAGTGCATTCAAAAATGCTTGAGTGCGCCCGCGTCGCCTTGTCCCGCGGCAAAGCCGAAGCCCGCGCCCAAGAAAAAAGCGGTCAAGGCAAAACCGAAGCCCAAACCGCAAACCTGTCCGTGTTTGTGAAGAAAAAGCCTCCGAAAACTCGGAGGCTTTTTCCGTTAGAACGACCAGCGCAAACCGCCGTAAAATTCATTTGATTTGACATTGTCGCCCAAATCCAGAAAACGGTAGCCGACATCAAACGTAACGTCTTGCGTGATGTTATAGCCGACACCGACGCCGCCGCCCCACGTCGCGCGATACATGTTGTCGCTTTTGTGTCCTTTCTTTTCATGCAGACGGGATACGCCCAGACTGGCGTTGACAAACGGCGTGAACGCCGAATTGATGTCGATGTCGTAATAACCGTTCATCAACAGCGTTTGCGCGCCCAGTTTATGCCGTTCGCCTTTGTAGTGCCCTTTGATTTCGCCGCGGTAGGTGTATTCGCCTTCAACACGGAACGCGTCCATTTTCGTACCGACAGCCAGCGAAGCATCCCATGTGTTTTTGTCGATATGGTTGTCCAGCATGGAATATCCCGCACGAATTGCGGCATACGGCTTGATTCCGCACGGCTGTTCTTTGACACCCGCGTTTGCGTTCGAAACGCAAGCAGTGAAAACAAAAACGGAAGCAATGCTTCCCAACAGGATTTTTTTCATAGACATAGTAATCTCCCTATTTGTTTTAAATACATATATGTACTTGCGGGCTTTTCGAAAAAGTATTTCAAAACACCCCCTCACAGCAATTTATATTATGCGTTTATTTCAGGAAGTCATTATGCCTTTTAAGCCAGATAAGCTTGGCTTTAAGTTTATCATCGTAATTTTTACGGGCTTCAGTTTTAAATCCGCCGCCATTCTGTTTAGCAAAAAGCAGTCGATTTTTTTGTAGCTGCGAAATCCGTATTTTTTGCGCAACCGCGCCCAAACGGCGTTCGGATGGCGTTTTTCGCGGCGCGCCGTTTCCTTGACATACAGGCGCAAAGCCTCAATCAGCCGATAATCGGTTATACAACTTTCGGATGACAGAGTGGGGATGTCAACCTTGTTACTGGAAGGTGTTACGAAAAAAAGAGAAGCGATGCAACCAGAACGGCAAAGTCGCGGCTTTTGAACGCTTTGATTCCGGTTTGCTGCATCAAACCGTGCAAAGCGATATTGTTGTTGTCGCCCGAAACAAACAAAACGGAGGGCGCTTTGTCGGATTTTTCGGGTTCGCGGGTTTGAGTTTCAACGGGTTCGGACAGCAGATTGCGCAGTTTTGCGAACTTGTCCTCCTCGGTTTGGGGAAAATGCCCCGGTCGATTATCTTGAGTCATGCCACAGCCTCTATGACCCAATCAATGGCTTTTTGAGCGTTTTCCGCGGATTCGGACAACACAATGTCATAGACCACGGAAATAATGCGGGCGGATTGTTCTGCGGAAAAGCTTTTTTGATGCGCCGATTCATACTTTTTCAAAAACAGAATCGCCGATTCCAAGGCATTTTTGTTGATTTTCAGCCCTGCAGGGGCGTTTTCGTCGAATCCGAACAGATAATTCGGCGTAATACCGAACGTTTCACAGATTTTGCACAGCATTTGCGCATCGGGTTCGCGCCTGTTTTTCAGATATTGGTTTAAACGGCTTTGGCTGATTCCCAGTCTGTCCGCCGCCCTTTGCTGGGTTAATCCGAGTTCGGAAAGTTTTGAATTCAAACGCTCGCCAATCATGAAAGGGTCCTTTTGTTGATTCGAATTAACCTGCTTTGCATAGTGGCACAGTTTATAACGAAAAAAAATAAACTATTTGTTATTTACTTTAATATCAATTTGTGATAAATAAAGGCGTTTTCGGGAATTGAAGGAGGATGTCATGGAACACAAATCGGAAATCGTTAAATTGTACGAAAAAGGAAAACTGGGCGCGTTTCCGCAGGGAACTTTGCGAATCAAGGCGGCTTTGATGCTGATGCGGGATTATCGCGTTTCGTTGTTTACGGCGAAAGTAACAAGGACTTACGACGGCATCGGCGGCGGCAAAAGCGGCACGGGGCTGCGCTTTGCCGATTCCAGACAAAACGCCGCCGACCGATATTTGGGCGCGATCAAAGCCGTCGGAAAATACAAAGTTTATCTGCACCATTTTTTACGCGACGACGAAAACGTGCGCGCGTTCGTTTTAAAAAATCCCGTCTTGAACAAAGGGGCGAAAACGACGTATAAAGCGGTATACGCGGCATTGTGCGACATGCTGGATGCGCTGGCGGCGTATTATGACGGACTGCAAACGGCAAAAGCGGGATGAAAAACTTTTTAAAAATACTTTTTTTCGGGACTTCAGACGAACCGTCGCTGGAACTGCAAAAAGACGGCAAAGGCGATTGTGTCAAAGCGCAGGTCGGCTTCAGCTGGTCGCTGCTGCTTTTGTCGACGTTTTTCGGACTGCCTTTGCTGTCGCGGCGGCTGTGGGGATGGGCGGCGGTGATGTTCGGGCTGTCGACGGTCGAAATTTTCGGCATTGTGCGGCGTTTTTCCGCTTTGCTGCAAGTAACCGACATTTCCCAAATCGAAACGGCGATGCGGATGAACCCGTTGGACAACGCCGTTGAAAACGCGCTGTTGGTCTGTTCGGTCGTTTTGGCGTTCAAAGGCAATGAATGGACGGTCAGAAACCTGCTGAAAAAAGGCTGGCGCTTTGTCAATCCCGATGACGCTTTGGTGCAAAAAGCCGCCGCAAAGTGGCATTTGTCAAAGCATTATTTGAAAACGAAAAAGAAAGTTTAGGGCTGTTTTTTCGCCGATGCCGCTTGTGCCCACGAATTCAGCGCTTCGTCGGGATAGTTCAAATGGCGTCTGTAAATGTGCAAGTTTTCCAAAACACGCTGAACATAGTTGCGGGTTTCGTTGAACGGAATGCGCTCTATCCAATCGACGGCGTCCAGCTGTTCGTCGGGCTTGCCCAGCGCTTTCACCCATTTGCGGACGTTGGTCGGTCCCGCGTTGTACGCCGCGACCGCCAGAATGTAAGAACCGTCGAACCGTTTCAGCATTTCCGCAAAATAAGTGCTGCCCATTTCGACGTTGAAATCGGGATTCGAGTTCAGCATGGCGGGCGAAAACGGCTTTTTCTTTTTGCGGGCGATTTGCTTTGCCGTGGACGGCAGAATTTGCATCAAACCGCGCGCGCCCGCAGGGCTGACCGCGTCGGTGGAAAAATTGCTTTCCTGTCGAATGATGGAAAGAACGATGGCGGCTTCGGTGCGTTCGTCATGCTTCAAATCCCAAACGGGGTAGCCCAGCGACACGATATAGGTGCCGTCGGCGCGCGCCCGCCGCGCGATGTTGACCGCCAAATCGGGGCGCTGCAAATCCTCTGCAAACGCGTAAGCCAAAGCCGTCGTTTCGTCGGCGGATTTCGAATCGGACAGCAGGCGCGCCGCAAAGACGTCCGTCAATTCGTTCTGTTCCGCCAATCGGGTCAGTTTTGCGATTTGGAACAGTTCGTTTTTGCGCACCCGTTCCATAGCGTCCAAAGTCGGCGCCGTTTCCGTCGGCAAAGCGGGAATGTATTTTTTCTTTAACCGCTGAGCCGCCAGCTGTCCGTATATCGTTGTGATGTGTTCCGCCGATTTTTGATACCACTTGCGGGCTTCGGATTTGTTGCGGGCGGCTTCAAACGCTCGACCCGTCCAGTATTCGCCGCGGGCGGTGCTGACGGGGGACCTTACGGCGTCAAGCATATTGGCGAAGTGGGCGCGGGCAAGCTTTGTTTTCTTCAAATCGCGCAAAGCAATCCAGCCCGCCAGCCATTCGGCGTCGGCATACGCTCCGCCGCCCGCCGCCAAAGCGTGGTTTTTGACCAAAGCGTAGGCATCCGCGGCGCGGTTGTCGTTCAGCATTTGGCGCGCGACGGTGACGCGTTCGTTCCACCAGCGTTCGCCGGATTGCACGGACGGCGGAACGGCTTTCAGCAGCTTTGCGGCATCCGCGTATTTGCCTTTGTTCCTCAGCCAGCGCAGTTCGTCGAACAACAGCCCTGCGTTTTTGCGCTGTTCCGCGGGCAAGTCTTTGATTTTTCTGTCGGCGTGCGCCGCATTTTCAATCAGCCCGATGCGGACGGTTGCCAGCTTTTTCGCTTCGTCGTCGACGGCGGACAACAGTTTTTTGGCTTGTTTCGCTTTGCGTCCGTTCAGCAGCGTTTCGACGCGGGCGGCGTAATCGTGCTTGTCCAGCAGCAAGTACAGCTTTTCGCGGACAAGTTCGGATTCTTCGTCGGAAAGTTCCCCTTTCGCCCACAGATTGTAAAGCATCGGCACGGCGCGTTCCCATTCTTTTTTCGCCATCAGCAGTTCGGCATGCTTCAAAACGGCGGCGGGGGATACGGGCGGATGCTTTTTGAACCATTTTTCCAAAGCGGCGGAGTCGTTTTTCTGCAAAAGCGCTTCTTCGGCGCGGCGGCGGATGACGTAAATGCGCGGAAAGTGCGGATTTTTTGTCATAAAGCGCGTCATATCGCCGAAATCGGGCATGTCTTTGCCGCGAGTCAGACGCAGCCATTCCACCAGCTTGACCAGCTTGGCGTCCTGCGTTTTCTGCGCCAAAGCGGCGGCTTTCGACCAGTCGTCGCGCATGGCGGCGTCGACGGCGGCTTTGACGGCGGGGGATTTCATCGGCTTGACGGGGGAATACGCCGAGGCGTCCGCCGAAAACAGGCAGACGGTCAAACACGCGAAAATCATTCCGAAACGCGGCACGGTAAGGTTTATTCCCCGAAAAAAAACGATAGCTAAATTTTATTCTTGTGCTATTTTTTTAAGATACGGTTAATTAAGGCAGATTTTTAAAGGAGGCTGTATGTTCAAAGGTTCTTTCACCGCTTTGATAACCCCTTTCGACAACGGAAAAATCGACGACGGCGCGTTTGCGCGCTTGGTCGACCGTCAAATCGAGCTGGGCACAAACGGGCTGGTCGTATGCGGCACGACGGGCGAAAGCGCGACGATGACGGTTGAAGAACGCGAACATGTCATCGGTTTGTGCGTCAAAACCGCCGCGGGCAGGCTGCCCGTCATTGCGGGAACGGGAACGAACGACACCGCCAAAACAATCGAAGCCACGGCGCGCGCCAAAGAATTGGGCGCCGATGCCGCTTTGATTGTCACGCCGTATTACAACAAACCGTCGCAGGAAGGGCTGTTCCGCCACTACAAAGCCGTTCATGACGCCGTCGAAATGCCGATAATCCTGTACAACGTTCCGGGGCGGACGGGCGTGAATCTGTTGGTCGACACAATCGGACGGCTGGCGCAACTGCCGCGAATCGCGGGCATCAAAGACGCGACGCCCGATTTGCTGCGTCCGATTCAAATCCGCCGCGTTGTTCCCGAAGGTTTTTCCGTTTTGTCGGGCGAAGACGCGACCATTGTCGCTTTTCTGGCGCACGGCGGGGACGGGTGCATTTCGGTGACCGCCAACGTTGCGCCCAAGGAATGCGCCGATTTGCACAAAGCGTGGGCGCGCAAAGATTGGGCGGAAATCGCCCGTTTGCGCGATTTGCTGTTGGATTTGCATCAGGCGATGTTCGTCGAATCCAATCCGTGTCCCGTGAAATACGCGGCGGCTTTGCAGGGATTCGGCGACGGGTCGTTGCGGTTGCCTTTGTGCGAAATTTCGGAGACGTCGAAACAGGTCGTCCGAAAGGCGATGAAAGCCGTTTTGGGGGAATAAATGAGCCAAAAACGTTCAACCATGATAACGCAGGGGACGGTTGCCAAAAACCGCAAAGCCTCGTTCAACTATGCCATTGAAGAAACGTTCGAAGCGGGCATCGTTCTGACGGGGGCGGAGGTCAAATCCCTGCGTTTGGGACAGGCGAGCATCAACGAAGCGTATGCGACCGCGTCGGACGGCGAGGCTTTTTTGGTCAACGCGTCGATTCTGGAATACGGTTCCATCGGCTACATGAAGCATGTCGCCGCCCGTCCGCGCAAACTGTTGCTGCACAAATGCGAACTGAAACGGCTGGCGGGCGCCGTCGCGCGCAAAGGTTACACTTTGATTCCGCTGGAAATTTTCTTCAACGCGCGGGGAATAGCCAAGCTGAAGCTGGGACTGGGCGTCGGGAAAAACAAAATCGACAAACGCGAAGACATCAAAAAACGCGACTGGAATCGCGAAAAGCACAGAATTTTAAAAGGCGGGTAAGAGGTTTCCTCTTGCGTTTAAACGTTAATTGTGCTTTCTTTGAGTATCTTTATAAAATGCCGAGGATTGGGATATGCTCAAGATTCAAGAAAAGCTGAAAGAACTGCTGTTGCTGTCGGATGCCGATGTGCCGCTGATTTTGCGCGGGGATTTCAAAACGCTGCTGGCGCACAACAAAGAAGCGGCGATTCGTCTGGCGGCTTGCTATGGCGGCGTCTTTGCCGGATTTTTGCTGTATCTGGCTTTGTTTTCCGTTTTCGGCGTGATGATGAAAATGGTGCTGACGCTGATTTTGTTCGGCATTTTCGGGGCAATCGGCTTTTTGGTCGGACTGAAAAACGTCGTCAAAATCACAAAATATCCCGCAGTCCTGTACTTTTTGCTGGTGCTGTTCGGAATGGTGGCTTTGTCCAGATTGTCCGACATCACGTCGAACGGATCGTTTGTTTCCGAACTGTTTTTGATTTTGATTTTGGGCGGTTTGGGCGTCGGCATTTATGTTTTGCGCGACAAAGCGGCGGCTTTGGGCTTTGCATTGCCTCAGCTGGTTTTGGGGGCGCTGATGACGGCGGCTTTTGCGATGTCGTTCCAATCCGCGTTCATTCAATTCGGCGTCGAACAGGAAATCGCTTTCGCCAAACAGCGCGAAGAATTGCGCCGCGTCCGCGAAGCAGAAAAAATGCGTCTGAGCATGGCGGCGTCGAAACCCTGCACGACCGACGAAGAATGCAAAAAGCTGAACACCAAGAAAAACAGCTATTACGCCGAACACGAAGAAGTGGCGCAGGAAATCTGCGAACAGGCGGTTTCAAAGGAAATTCCCGATCGTTTCGAATGGACGGTCGGTCCGAAAGAATACAAATTCACGTCGTATCAGGTCGACGTTCTGAACGATTTGATTACGCTGATGGGCGAACGCGCCCAGCTGATTGACCGCAACGGAATCAGAACAAAACTGAATTATACCTGCAAGTATAATGTCAAGCTGAAAACCGCAACCGCGACTGTTGTTAAATAAACTTTGAAGACTGAATCGGAGAAATAAAATGGCGCAGACAGCAATAGAAACCGAAGCCTACTACGATATTCTGGCAAATGCAGACGGCGAGCTGTTGTTTTGTTTGAAGGCGCGTGAAGGCAGTCCCGATCGTCCGCAGATTTTGTTTAACGGCGAAAACCATGCTTTGCTGTACCGCACGGCGGATCAGATGATTGTTCTGGATTACATTCACCCCGACGTTGCGCCGCTGCTGGCAAAAGTCGACAGCGTTCTGGTTGCCGAATTCAGCGATGCGACACCCGACAATCCTCAAAAGGGGATTGTCCGCGAATATACGGCATCCGTGCGCCACGTTTCCAAACTGCCTTTGTCGGACATCCGCAGTCTGTAAACATTTTTTCATTCAAACACCCGCTTGGTTTCAAGCGGGTGTTTTTTTGTGTGTGGGCTAAAATAAAAGCCCTGTTGAAAAACAGGGCTTTTGCGTTATGAAAGGAAACTTTCTCAGGCGCACATGAAAGCGGCGTCTTCGTCGGACTGTTCGGCGGCTTGTTTTTCTTCCAATTCAGCCATATAGGACGGCAAGTCGACGATTTCGTAGTTGCTTTCGTCAGCCAAAAGGGCGGTCAGCAGGGCGTTTGTATCCGTATGCCCCGAACGGTTGCCCGTAAAGTGCGCAATCAGCGGCATGCCCGTCATATACAAATCACCGACGGCGTCCAGCATTTTATGACGGACGAATTCGTCTTTGTAGCGCAGACCTTCTTTGTTCATAATGGTATTGTCGTTGACCAGAATGGCGTTGTCCAGCGACCCGCCGCGCGCCAAACCGATGGAGCGCAACATTTCAATATCCTTTAAGAAGCCGAACGTGCGGGCACGGCAGAACATATTTTTGAAGTTCGCGGCGGACAAGTTCAAATCCGTTTCCTGATGCCCGATAATCGCGGCGGGAAAATCGATGGCAAAATGCATGGACAGACCTTCGTCCGCGGGGGACAGGGTTACTTCCTTGTCGCCGTCTTTGTACGAAACGGGTTTCAGGACTTTAACGGCTTTCAAAGCGGCTTTCTGCACTTTGACGCCCGCGCATTCAATCAGGAAAACGAACGGGGCGGCGCTGCCGTCCATAACGGGCGTTTCGGGACCGTTGATGTCGATTTCCATGTTGGTAATGCCCAAAGCATGAATCGCCGCCATCAAATGTTCGATGGTCGCGATTTTGACGCCGTCTTTGTTGCCGATGCAGGTGCACATTCTGGTATCGACGACGTTTTCGTGGCGCGCGGGAATATAAGCATTCTGCCCCGCAACGTCCGTGCGATGGAAAACAATCCCCGTGTTGATGTCGGCGGGTTTTAAAACCATCGAAATTTTGTTGCCCGTGTGCAAACCGACACCGACACAGGAAATTTCGTGTTTAATGGTCTTTTGTTGATATTTTTCCATGTTCATTTTTCTGCCCCCTTCTTGCGGGTTAAACTTCTATCATAAGGTTTAGCAACGAACGGGATTGATTTCAAATCAAGCTTTGTTACAGTTTGTTACATTTACTTTTTATTAAGCCTTTCAAGGCGTTGGCAATAAAAAATCAGCCGTCGGTTTTAAAGCCGGCGGCTGACGATAAAAGTTTGTGTCAACGTCTTAAAAAGGCGGGCATGTCGCTTTCTTCTTCGTCAAGAGGAGCGGCGGGCGCCGCCTGTTTGCGTCCCGTTACAAACTGGAACAGAGAGGGGCGCGGTTTTTCTTTTTCAACAGGCTTGACGGGCGCGGGCACAACGGGCGCGGCGGGGGCGAACAAATCGTCCTGAGCGCGAACGGGGGCGGGCGCGGGGGCCGGCTGAATGGCGGGTTCACTCATGAAAGAGGGAAAATGCGGCTTTTCAGCGGGTATTTTCGGCGCAAAAGAATCAAAATGCGCGGACGGACGGGCTTCCGATGCCGTTCCGAACAGTTCGTTCGGCGACGGCATGGCGGGCAAAATCGAACTGCCCGATTTCGGCACGAAAGACGGCGCTTCTTTCAGCGCGGAGGGCGTTGCGGGCGGCTGGGTCGGCAGCGCGGGAATTTCGTCTTCCGCCGGAGGCAAATCGTCGTCTGCTTCCTCGACGGGTTCGGGGGCTGCGTGCGTTTGAACGGGGGCGGGTTCGGGTTTGGCATGGACGGGCGCGGTGTAAGCGGGCGCCGCGGCGGGTTTACTGAACAAAGCCGAGTTGTTGCGGAACGGGTTTTCGGCATCCTGCGAACGGGTGATGCCTGTCGCAACAACGGATACGCGAATGGAGCCGTCCAAAGATTCGTCCACGGACGCGCCGAAAATGATGTTCGCGTCGGGGTCGACTTCGCGGCGGATGCGGTTGACGGCTTCGTCCAATTCGAACAGCGTCAAATCGCCGCCGCTGGCAATGTTAATCAGGATGCCTTTCGCCCCCGTCATCGACGCATCGTCCAACAGCGGGTTGGCAATCGCTTCTTCCGCCGCCGTCAAAGCGCGGTTTTCGCCCGAAGCAACGCCGATGCCCATCATGGCGCGTCCCATTTCCGCCATGACCGTGCGCACGTCCGCAAAGTCCAGATTGATAATCCCCGGCGTGATAATCAAGTCGGTAATACTGCGCACGCCGCCCTGCAAAACTTGGTCGGCGCGTTTGAACGCTTCGGAAAACGTCATTTTTTCGTCGGCGACCAAAAACAGGTTTTGGTTCGGAATGACAATCAGCGTATCGACGTACTGCGCGATTTCTTCAATGCCCGCTTCGGCGACCGACATGCGGTGGCGACCTTCGAACATAAAGGGCTTTGTGACAACGCCGACGGTCAGGATGTCGCGTTCGCGCGCCATTTTCGCAATGACGGGCGCCGCGCCCGTTCCCGTTCCGCCGCCCATGCCCGCGGTGATAAAGACCATGTTCGCGCCTTCCAGCACTTCGGAGATTTCGGCGGCGGCTTCTTCGGCGGATTCTTTGCCGACTTCGGGACGGGCGCCTGCGCCTTGCCCTTTTGTCGTCTGAACGCCCAGTTGAATTTTTTTCGACGCCAGCGAAGCTTTCAAGGCTTGCGCGTCCGTGTTGGCGACGACAAAGTCAACCTTTTCCAGATTGGATTGAATCATGTTGTTGATGGCGTTGCCGCCCGCGCCGCCGACACCGATGACGGTGATTTGCGGTTCCAAAAGGACGACGGGCTGTTGTTCAGGGACGCTGATGTCTAAGCTCATGGACTTCTCCGTTTAACAAAAATGACAGCCGAATCGGCGGGTTTGCCCGCTTTTTGACGCTTCAGCCGATACAATTCGACGTCGATTGTATCCGAAAAGTCTTTAACAATTATCTAAAAACCAATGAAAAAGTCGGACGAATTTGTTTTTGGGTTTGCCGACGTCTTCCTGCATAAAAGCTTTGTTCAGCAAAGAACGCGACGTATAGCGCAACAGTCCGAAGCATCCCGTCGCCATGGGGTACATGTGTTCGGGAACGACGGTTTGACGCAAAGGAATGTGTTGCGGCTTGCCCAATCGGGCATTCAATCCCAGAACCGCCCCCGCTTTTTCACGGATGCCGTGCAGCTGCGCCCCGCCGCCGACCAGTACGGCGTTCAGACAGTAATCGTAAAAGCCGTTGCGTTCCAATCGGGCGCGGACGGCGTCGAAAATTTCGGCGACGCGCGGTTCGATAACGTCGACAATGGCGGATTTGGGAACGCGGGTCCGATTCGATTCGTTTTCTTCACCCAGCGGGAACAGGGCGATTTCCTCTTGGGCGAAAGAGGTCGACGGCAACGTCGAACCGTGCAAAGTTTTGACGCGTTCGGCTTCGTTCCACGATATTTTGAACGCGGCGGTCAAATCTTTTGTAATATTGTTCGCGCCGACGGGGATGCGGTCGCAAAACGTGAACTGCCCGTCGAAAAAGTAGCCGATGCCCGTCGACCCCGCCCCCAAATCAATGACGACGGAGCCTTGTTCGGATTCTTCGCGCGTCAGGCATGCCAGCCCCGCCGCGTAGGGCGAAGCCACTTTTTTAACGCATGTCAAGTGGCTTTGCGCCATCATGGAATCCATATCGCGCATCGGATAGCGCGGCGTTGTTACCGTATGCATAATCAGGGACAGCGAATCCCCCGTCAGTCCGCGCGGATTGGACAGCCCGTGACGGTCGTCGACACCGTAATCGATGGCAAGGCAATGCAGGACTTCGATGTTTTTATCCGAAATTTTGTTTTGCGCTTTGGCAATCAGCCGTCCGACGTCGGCTTGGGTGACTTCCTTGCCGTCCAAAGGCATGGATTCGTTGACCAGTTCTGACATCAGCTGTTTCGCCGTCGCCGTCGCGACAACGATTTCGATTCGTTCCCCCGTTTGCTTTTCCGCTTCGGCAACCGCGCTTTTGACGGATTGGACGGCGGCGTTCAAATCCGATATTTCCCCTTTGTCGATGCCGCGGCTTTGATAAAAGCCGATGCTGACCGGTTCGATTTTTTCGTTTTCAAGCGGGCGTGCAAGCAGGCAGCATGTTTTCGACGTGCCGACGTCCAGCACCGCAATCAATCCGTTTTTGTTTAACACGCGGGGCATGGCTTTTTGTCCTTACAAGGCGGTTTCCACGGCCGAAACGGGCTTGACGGATTTGTGACGGCGGGGATTTTTGGGTTCTTTGACATGAACGACAAGCTTGTCGGGCTGGCGCAAATCAACCATTGAAATATCGCGGTCAAGCAGTTGCTGGGTTTTGTTCAAACGCGCCAGCCGCCCCCATTCGGACGCGGGGTCGCTTTCGGGCAGGCGGACGGTGATGCCGTCGTCCAAGTCGTCCAAAATCACGTTCCAGCGGCGCTTGCCGATGCGGATGCCCGCCTTGACGCGGCGCAGCAATTCGGGTTCCTGCGCCAGAAAGCTGAGGAACTCGGGCGTTTTTTCGGGGGCTTCCGCACCCAAAATCAAGGGCAGACCATTTAATTTGCGCACGGTCGTTTCAACGATTTGTCCGTCCGAATCAATCGGCTTGTAAACGCCTTGGTTTTGCCAGACGGCTATCGGTTTGCGTTCGGTCAGATTGACCAGCAGAAAATGCGGCAGACGGCGTTCGATTTCAACCGTTTTGACCCACGGCAGACGTTGCATTTCCTCGCGCGCTTTGCCGATGTCGACGGCGGTCAGCGGCATGCCGCGTTCGGCTTTCAAAATATCCAGCAGCGCTTTTTGCGGCGTGCGGTCGCGTCCGCGCACGAAAATTTCGTTCAGCCGCAAATCCGCGGTCATTGCCGCCTGCTGAACCAGATAGGACAGCATTTCCTTTTTTTCCGCATAATATGCCGTGTAAGTGAAAGCGACGATGCCGCTTGCCGCGACAAGCAGAACGAACGCCGCCAAAAACGGACGTATTTTCGCAGGAAAACGGAAGCTTAATCCCCGCATCGGGCGTTCTCCACCAACAGGGAAACCAGTTCGGGATAGGCATATCCCGCATAGCGCGCGATGTCGGGAACCAAAGACAGACTTGTCATCCCCGGCTGTGTGTTCGTTTCCAAAATCACGATGCGCGCGGGTTTGGTTTTGTCCGTGTCGTCATAGCGGAAATCCGAACGCGACACCCCGCGGCAGCCCAAAGCGTCGTGCGCTTTCGCCGCCAGAGTCATCATGGCTTCGTAATCGGCGGCGGGCATGGGGGCGGGAACGATGTGACGCGCACCGCCGTCGGTGTATTTGGCGTGATAGTCGTAAAAGTCGTCGTTCGGCACGATTTCCAAAACGCCCAAAGGCTTGCCGTCCAAAACGGCGACGGTCATTTCACGCCCCGCGATGTATTCCTCCGCCAGAATTTCGGCGTCGTCGGGGTAGGGGTAGTTTTCGGCGGTAAAGTTCGGCTCGTCCTTTTCAAAGATGTACACGCCGACCGAAGAGCCGTCGCTGACGGGCTTCAACACATACGGGCGGGGCAGAACGTCGCCCGCCAGAATGTCGGTTTTTGTAACGACGCGCCCTTTGGCGATGGGAATGCCCGCCTGTTGATAGACGCCGCGCGCCGCCGCTTTGTTCATCGCCAAAGCCGACGCCAGCCGTCCCGAATGGGTGTAGGGGATTCGCATCAAATCAAGCAATCCTTGGACGCAACCGTCTTCGCCGTATTTGCCGTGCAAAGCGTTAAACAGAACGTCGGGCTTTTCGCGTTGGATTGTTGCGATGAAAGCGGGAATGTCCGCCGTCAAATCGATTGTGAAAACGTCGTAGCCCGCCTGTTTCAAAGCGTCCGCGACATTCGCGCCGCTGTTCAGGGAAACTTCGCGTTCCGACGATATGCCGCCCATCAATACACCGACTTTTTTGGTCATCATTTTCCTCCGAACGTGCTGAAAGCTTTGGGTTTCACGCCGACGCGGCGGACTTCCCATTCCAAATTGATTTCGCTGGTTTCCCAAACGCGTTTTTGTACCGTTTCCGCCAGCGTTTCAAAGTCGCGCGCCGTCGCTTTGCCCAGATTGACAAAGAAATTCGCGTGCTTTTCCGACACTATCGCGTCGCCGACGCGCAATCCGCGGCATCCCGCTTTTTCAATCAGCTGCCACGCTTTCAGTCCCACGGGGTTTTTGAACATCGATCCCGCCGTGCGAACGCCCGTCGGCTGGCTTTGTTTGCGCAGTTTTTTGTATTCCTCCATGCGGGCGGCGATGGATTCTTTGGTGTCGGGAATGCCTTTCAAAACGACATCCGTGAAAATCCAGCCCGCGGGCAGGGCGTTTTCGCGGTATCCGAACGGGATTTCTTCGCGCGTCAGGCTGATTTCCGCCCCCGATTGTTCCAACCCGTTCAGTTCAACCAGTCTGTCCGCGACGCATCCGCCGTGCGCGCCCGCGTTCATGCGAACCGCTCCGCCGATTGTGCCGGGGATGCCGACCATGAATTCAAAGCCCGACAACCCCGCTTCCAATGCCGTTTTTGCGATTTCCGTATTTTTGACCGCCGCGTCGCAGATGATTTTGTCGCCGTCGACGCGAATCTTTTTAAATCCCGTTGTCAAGCGGATGACGACGCCGGGGATTCCGCCGTCGCGAATCAGCAAATTCGAGCCGCCGCCGATAACCGTAACGGGCGTGTTGACTTTGGCTTTCAAAAAGAACGCCAAGTCGTCTTTGTCCGCGGGTTCGAACAATACTTCCGCAGGACCGCCGACGCCCAGCCAAGTCAGCTGAGCCAGCGGCGCGTTTTCCGTAACGCGTCCGCGAACGGGGGGCATCAAGTCCTTTAACGACGGGGATTTTGAAAACAAATGACGAAACCACGAAAACATAGGCTTATCCTTTCGCCGCAAACAAAGCTTCCAATTCGGCGGGCAGAGCTTTTGCCCACGCGGAAATGCTACCCGCGCCCAAGCAAATGACGATGTCGTCCTTGCCCGCCTGTTCGGCGATGATGCCCGCCAAATCTTCGCGCTTGTCCAATTCGATGACGTTGCGGTGACCGTGCGCGCGCAGTCCGTCGACCAAAGCGTGCTTGTTCGCCGACGGAATTTCATCTTCGCCCGCCGCGTAAATGTCGGCGACGATTACGCAGTCCGCATCGTTGAACGCGGTGCAAAACTGTTCAAACAAATCGGCAACGCGGGTGTAGCGGTGCGGCTGCCAGACGGCGATGACTTTCTTTTTCGCGACGTCGCGCGCGGCTTTCAGCGTCGACGCGATTTCAATCGGATGATGACCGTAATCGTCGATAATCGTAATGCCGTTGACTTCGCCGCGTTTGGTAAAGCGCCTTTGCACGCCCTCGAAATTCGCCAAAGCGGTACGGATTGCGTCCTCTTTCACGCCCAGCTGCAGCCCGACGGCAATCGCCGCCAAAGCGTTTTGGACGTTGTGGCGACCGTAAACGGGCAGTTTCAAGCCCTCGATTCGGTATTCCTGTCCCGTCGGCGACACTTCGGGCGCGATGACGGCGTCAAAGGTAATCATCCCCGGTTCGGCGTCTTGGATTTGACCGCTGACTTCCGCCTGCGGGGTCAGACCGTAAGTGATGATGTGGCGGTCGGACACGCGCCCGATAAGCTTTTGAACCTCGGGGTGGTCGACGCACAGACACGCGAATCCGTAAAACGGAATGTTCTGAACAAAGCTTAAATACGCGTCTTTCATTTTGTCGTAAGTGCCGTAATAGTTCAGATGTTCGGGATCCATATTCGTAACGACGACGGCGGTGGCGGGCAGTTTGATAAAGCTGCCGTCCGATTCGTCGGCTTCGGCGACCAGCCATTTGCCGTCGCCCAAATGCGCGTTCGTGCCGTAGGAATTGATGATGCCGCCGTTTGCGACCGTGGGGTCAAGCCCCGCCGCCTGCAACACCGCGCCAATCATAGATGTTGTCGTTGTTTTGCCGTGCGTTCCGCCGACCGCGACCGACCATTTCAGGCGCATCAGTTCCGCCAGCATTTCCGCGCGGCGCACGACGGGGATGCGGTGCTTGCGCGCTTCGACGATTTCGGGGTTGTCCCCGTGAATGGCGGACGACACGACGACAACGCCCGCGTTTTGGACGTTTTCGGGCTTGTGTCCGATGAAAATCTTGATGCCCATTTCACGCAACCGTTTGACGTTGGCGGATTCGGCAATGTCCGAACCCTGCACGGCGTAACCGAGGTTGTGCATCAGTTCGGCGATGCAGCTCATCCCGCTGCCGCCGATGCCCACAAAATGAAGCGTTCCGAATGAAAAAGGCAGGTTTGTCATTGTTCAGCGTTTCCTGTTTCGATAACGGCGTCCGCCAACAGCGTCGCCGCGTCTGGCTTAGCCAAAAGTTTTGCATTGTCGGCTACAGTTATAAGCTTTTTTGCGTCGTTAAACAATTCCGTAATTAACGCCGTCAGCTTTTCGGGGGTGAAATCGGGTTCTTCGATTAAAAAAGCGGCGTTGTTTTTGCTCATAAACTCGGCGTTATGCAGCTGGTGCGCGTCGGGGGAACGCAAAATCGGCACAATGACGGCGGGGCGTCCCGCGGCGGTCAGTTCGGCGATGGTGGACGCGCCCGCGCGGCAAATGACAAGGCTTGCCTTTGCCAGCCGTTTATCCATATCCGCAAAAAACGGGGCAAGTTCGACTTTCAGTCCGCTGTCGGCGTAGGCTTGTTCCAACGCGGGCAAATCGGCGGGGCGCGCCTGCTGGGCGACGGTCAAGCGGTACTTGACGGAAACGGGCAGGGATTTCAGGGCTTCGGGAATCACTTCGCTTAAAATATGCGCGCCTTGCGAGCCGCCGAAAATCAGCAAATCGAACGTGTCGGCGGGGACTTGATACGGCACGCCGCCCAAAGCCAGAATCGCGGGACGGACGGGAACGCCCGTATAGGCGGTTTTGATTTTCGCGGGGATTTTCGCGACGTTCGGAAAGGTCGTGGCAATCAGGCTTGCCCGTTTTGCCAAAACGCGGTTCGCCCCGCCCAGCACGCTGTTTTGTTCGTGCAGGACAAGGGGGATTCCCAAAATCCCCGCGGCGAACGCGGCGGGAAAGGAGGCGTATCCGCCAAATCCGACAACGGTTTTGGGCTTGATTTTGCGCAAAACGAACAGGCATTGCAAAATACCCAGAGCCATCAGCATCAAGGCTTTAATCTTGCGGAGCTTGCCCAAATTCGCATAAGCCCCCGCAAACACGCGGTATTCTTTGCTTTGCGGGAACTGTCCCGAAAACGAATTGCCGCGCCTGTCCGTGATAAAGCAAACGGCGTTGCCGCGCTTGGTCAATTCGGTTGCCAGAGCCTGCGCGGGGAAAACGTGTCCGCCCGTGCCGCCCGCCGTCAAAACATAAGTATCCGTCATTGAATATCCTTTCCCGTGTTTGTGCTGCGCGTCAATCCCAAAACCATGCCCATCGCGAATCCCAGCGACAACAGCGACGACCCGCCGTAGGAAACAAACGGCAAAGTCATGCCTTTGGTGGGAATCAAGCTCAGCGTCGACGCCATATTGACAAAAGCCTGCATGCCGAACTGCGCCAGCAATCCCGACACCGCCAGCAAAGTGAACAGGTTCTTATCCTTGGTCAGAATCAACAAAAAACCGCGGTAGACGATAAAGGCGAACAGCAAAACGACCAGCAAAGTTACGAACAGCCCGAATTCCTCCGCCGCGACCGCCAGCACAAAGTCCGTATGCGCGTCGGGCAGGATGTTTTTGACGGTTCCTTCCCCCGGTCCCATGCCGAACAATCCGCCGTTTTGAATGGCTTCGAACGCGGTGCGGACTTGGAACGTATCGCCCGCTTCGGGGTTGATGAAGCGGTCGACGCGCGCTTGGACGTGGGGCAACAGAAAGTACGCCGACGTCGCTCCGATGCCGCCCGTCAGAATCAGCACGGAAACCCACAGCATCGGCAGACCGCTTAAAAACAATTCGATGCCGAAAATCGCGCTGACCGTCAGCACCATGCCGAAATCGGGCTGTTTTATCAGCAATCCGACCAAAATCAAGTAAAGCCCCGTCGTCCAAAGCGTGCCTTTGACGTGCGGATTGGACTTGCCCAGCGAAATCAACCATGCGGCGACAACGGCGAAAGCGGGCTTGGCGAATTCGGACGGCTGCAGTGAAATGCCGAAAATGCGAATCCAGCGCGACGCGCCTTTGATTTGCGTGCCGTGAACCAGCACCAGCACCAGACAAATTAGCATTGCCGCCGTCATCGCCAGACTGAGCAGGCGAATCGTTTTCGGGGTTTGCAGCGATACGGCAATCATCACCGCCGCCGCCAAAATCATAAAGGCAATTTGATGTTTGACCAGAAAGTAGGTGTCCAGCTTTAAATGCGCGGCGATGGCGGGGGTTGCGGAAAAGTTCAAAACCGTTCCCACGACGAACAAAACAAACAAAGCCCCCAACAGCGGATGGTCAACCGTCCACCACCACCGCCCCAGTATGCTGTTGTCCGTTCTGGCAATCGCCGTTTTCATTGTTTATCGAATTTTCAAAGTTGAAAGGGCGAGCAGTCCCAAAATCATGGCGATAATCCAGAAACGGACGACAACCGTCAGTTCCGACCAGCCCATTTTTTCAAAGTGATGATGCAAAGGCGCCATTTTGAAAACGCGGTGATGCGTTGTCTTGTACGCCAGAACTTGGATGATGACGGACAGGGTTTCGGCAACGAACAGTCCGCCCGCAATCGCCAAAACGATTTCGTGCTTGGTCGCGACGCTCAGCGCGCCCAAAGCCCCGCCCAAAGCCAGAGAACCCGTGTCGCCCATAAAGATTTTGGCGGGCGGCGCGTTGAACCATAAAAATCCCATCCCCGCGCCGATAAGCGCGCCGCAGAACACCGCCAGTTCGCCCGACCCCGCGATGTAGGGGATTTGCAGGTACGCCGCGAAAGCCGCGTGTCCCGCGACATAGCTGATAATCATAAACACGGCGGAAACGATCATCACGGGCACGGTCGCCAATCCGTCCAGCCCGTCGGTCAGGTTGACCGCGTTCGCCGAACCGACAATGACGAACATCGCAAACGGCAGGTATGCCCAGCACAGGTTGACCGCCCAGTTTTTAAAGAACGGAAACGTCAATGTCGTTGCCGTCGGGGCGACCGTGATTTTTGTGATGTACCATGCGACGAAACCCGCAACCGCGAATTCGCAGACCAGCTTTAATTTGCCGCGCATGCCGCCCGAGCTTTTGCGCGACACTTTCAGATAATCGTCGGCAAAACCGATAAGACCGAAGCACAGCGTCAATCCCAAAACCAGCCAGACATACGCGCTTTTCCAATCCGCCCACAGCACGGTCGAAACGGTCAGCGACGCCAGAATCATCAGCCCGCCCATGGTCGGCGTTCCCTGTTTTTTCAGGTGGGTTTCGGGGCCGTCCGTGCGAATCGGCTGACAGCAATGCTGCTTGTCTTTCAGCCAATGAATCAGCATCGGTCCGATGACAAAGCATACAATCAAAGCCGTAAAAATCGCGCCGCCCGTTCTGAACGTCAGATATTTAAAAATGTTCAGTACGGAATACTTGGCGGACAGGGGATAAAGCAGGTTGTAAAGCATAACAGATTACCCGTTGTTCATATTTTTTAGTTTTTCGACAATCAGCGTCATTTTGCTGCCGAACGACCCTTTGACGAATACAATGTCATCGGGGCGGACGGATTGCGCGACGGTATCCGCCAATTCGGCGGAAGTCAAGGCTTTTGCGCCTTGGTTTTCGGCAGGCAGGCTGTCGAACAGTTTGCCCGTCTGTTCGCCCGCCGCAAACAACAGGTCGACGCGGTTGTCTTCCAGACTTTTTTTCAGTCCCAAATGCAGGCTTTCCGATTCGTCGCCCAGTTCCAGCATGTCGCCCAAAACGGCGATGCGGCGACCGTCCTTTTCGGGTTCAAGCGTGCCGAGCACTTCCAGTCCCGCCGCCATGGATTCGGGGTTGGCGTTGTAGGCGTCGTCAATCAGCATAAACTCGCCGCCGACACAAGGCAAAGTGTAACGCTTGCCGCGCCCCGCCGTCGGATACAGACGGCTCAAGCTTTGCAAAGCCGAAGCCATATCGACGCCCAAAGCGTCCAAAACGCCGACAACGGCAAGGCTGTTCATGACTTGATGTTTCCCCGGCAGATGCAGAATGTAGGAATAGCGCGCGGGTTCGACGCGGACTGTGACGGGCGTTTCGTCCGCCGTTTCCGCGCAGTAAATCAGCCCGACGCTGTTTTCGGCACGCGTGCCGAACGTGCGGATGTCCGTCAGTCCCGCTTTTTTGGCTTCCTTTGCCAATAAGTCAAACTGCGGATTGTCCGCGTTCAAAAACACGATGCCTTTGTCGGTCATGCCTTCGAAAATTTCGGCTTTGGCAAGGGCGGTGTCGTCGGGGGTTTTGAAGTATTCGTGATGCGCCGTGCCAATCATGGTGACAACGGCGATGTCGGGACGGGTCAAAGCGGTCAGCTCCGCCATTTCGCCCGCATGGTTGATGCCCATTTCAATCACGGCGAAATCCGTTTTTTCGGGCATGCGCGCCAACGTCAAAGGCAAGCCGATGTTGTTGTTCAGATTGCCCATGGTCGTATGCGTCCGTCCGACCGAAGACAGCGCGATTTTCAGCATTTCCTTTGTGCTGGTTTTGCCCGAACTGCCGGTAATGCCGATGACTTTTGCGGACGTTCTGGCGCGCGCGGCGGCAGCCAAGTCTTTTAAAGCTTTGGTCGTGTCGGAAACCAGAATGACCTGTTCCAGCGGAATGTTTTCGGGCAGTTTGGATACCAGTACGCCCGCCGCGCCTTTTTCCAAAGCCTGCGCGACGAAATCGTGTCCGTCCAGACGTTCGCCGATTAAAGCGATGTACAAATCGCCCGATTTGACCGTGCGCGAATCAATCGAAATGCCCGTTATCGCAAAGTCGCTGCCCGCGCGCCCGTTCGTTGCATGCGCCACGGCTTCCGCCGTCCACAGCGGCGTATCCGCCAAAGCCACGGCTTTGCGGACTTCCTCGCGGTCGTCAAAGGGGTGCATGACGCCCTTTATCAGCTGTCCCGTTTCGTGACCTTTGCCCGCAACGACCAGAATGTCGCCCGATTCCAGCTGTTTGACGGCTTCCTCAATCGCCAAAGCGCGGTTGCCGACGTTGATGCCTTTGGGGCAGGCGGGCAAAATCGCGGCGCGGATGACAGCGGGTTCTTCGGAACGGGGATTGTCGTCCGTAACATAGACCACATCTGCCAAAGCGTTGCAAATCGCGCCCATTTGCGGACGTTTTCCGGGGTCGCGGTCGCCGCCGCAGCCGAATACGACGCACAGACGGTTTTTCGTGTGCGGGCGCAAAGCGTTCAAAACGGTTTCCAAAGCGTCGGGCGTGTGCGCGTAATCGACATACACCGCCGCGCCGTTTTTGCGGTCGGCAACGTGTTCCAGCCGTCCGGGCGCGCCTTTCAGCGTTTCAAGAGCATTGACGCACATTTCCGCATCTTCGCCCGTTGCCAGAACCAAACCCAAAGCACACAAGGCGTTCATCGCTTGGAACGTTCCCGCCAAAGGCAGGTGAATCGAATACGGTTTGCCCAGAATTTCCAATTCCAAATGCTGACCGTTCGTTTCGTGGCGGGCGGAAATCAGCCGCAACGCTTTGGCTTTTTTGCCGTAGTCGAGAATCGCCAAGCCGCGCTGTCTGCAATAATCGGCGATACGGTCGTATTCGGGAATGTCGGCGTTCAAAACAACGGTTTTCGTCGACAGCGGACGGTCGAACAAACCCAGCTTCGCCGCCAGATAGTTTTCCATTGTTTTGTGATAGTCCAAATGGTCGCGCGTGATGTTCGTAAAGCCCGCCGCGGCGATGTTCACGCCGTCGATGCGGTGCTGTTCAATGCCGTGCGAAGACGCTTCGAACGCCAGATGATTGTAGCCTTTGTCCGCCAAATCTTTCAGTTCCGAATGAAGCGTTACCGAATCGGGCGTCGTCAAAGAGCCGTATGTTGCAAATTCGGAAGTCAAAACGCCCAAAGTGCCGACGCTTGCGCCTTTTTTGCCCAGAAAATCCCAAATCTGACGGCAGAAGTTCGCCGTCGACGTTTTGCCGTTCGTGCCTGTGACGCACACCGCCGTTTCGGGCTGTTTGCCGTAAAACGCGGCGGCAATCAAAGCCAAAGCTTTGCGCGCATCGGCGGCTTTGACGTAAATCAAACCGTTGTCGGGCAGGTTTTCAGCCGATTCGGGAACCAAAGCCGCCGTCGCGCCCGCTTCTTTAGCGTCCTGCAAAAAAGCCGTCCCGTCGGCTTTGACGCCGGGCAGGGCGGCAAACAGAAAGTTTTTGCCGACTTTTCTGGAATCCGCGGTCAAGCCGTCGACGGCGCAGTCCGCGCCTGTATAAGGAATGTTTGCTTTGCGTAAAAGGTCTGTCAGTTGCACGTTTTGTTTCTCCTTCGTGCGCAGGAGCGGTTACCCCTGCGTTTCAAAAGCCGCTTTGACATACGGCGCGTCGGTTTTGCTGTCGAACGGGCGGGGGGAAATCCCCAGCTGCGGCGCAACCGTCGAAATAATCTGTCCCGCCGTCGGCACGGCGTTCCAACCTGCGTTGTTAAGGTTGTAGGTTTCGGCAATGCCTTTGGGCGCATCCATCATCACCATCAAAACATATTGCGGGTCGTCCATGGGAAACGCCCCCAAAAACGATGTTTGAACGGTGCCTTTGACATAACCGCCGCGGGTGATTTTCTGTGCCGAACCCGTTTTCCCGCCGACCTCGAATCCGGGGATGTTCGCCCGTGTCGCGGTGCCGTGGGTAACAACTCTGCGCATAATAGCGCGCATTGTTTTGGATGTCTTCTCCGAAATGACGCGGCGTTCGTAATTTTTTTTGCCGAAAGGACGCGAAACCAATGTCGGGTTGCGGTAAATTCCGCCGTTTACAACCGCCGCGGCGGCTGCGACGACTTGCAGCGGCGACACGGACAATCCGTAGCCGTAGCTGATGGTCGCCGTGTTGACGTCGCGCCATTTCTTTTTGGGATAAAGCGGGCGTCCCTTTTCGGGCAATTCGATTTCGGGCGCGTCAAGGAATCCGAAGTTCGTCAAGTATTCCCTTTGCTTTTTTGCGCCGACCGCCAAAGCGATTTTCGCCGATCCGACGTTGGACGATTTTTCCATGACTTCGGACAATGTCAGGATTTTTTGCAGCTTTTTTTCGTCTTGAATCTTAAAGTTCGCCAAAATCAGCGGGTTTCGGGCGTCGAACGTGTCCGTTACTTTGACCGTTCCCGTATCCAGTCCGATAGCCGTATTGAATGTTTTCATAATCGACCCCGCTTCGTAAACCCCCGAAGTCGTGGTGTTGAAAAATTGATTTTCACGCGCGTTTTGGCGGTTGTTCGGGTCAAAGTCGGGCAGGGACACCATGGACACGATTTCCCCCGTCTTGGCGTTCATCAAAATAGCGGACGCGCCCAGCGCCGAAAATTTTTTGATGTTTTCCAGCAAAACGGAACGCACGGCGGCTTGGACGCCCAAATCCAAAGACAGGCGGACGGTTTCCTTGTCTTGCGTCAATTTGTTGTTCATTGCCATTTCGACGCCCGAAACGCCTTTTCCGTCGATGTTGGTCACGCCCAAAACATGGGAAAACAAAGACCCTTGCGGATAGACGCGCATTTCCTTGGTTTCGAAATTCAGCTGGGGAAAGCCCAAGCGGTTGACTTCGTACAGTTCGCGGGGAATCAGGTTGCGTTTGACGTAAACGAACTTTTTGCCGCTTTTGAGCTGTTTCAGTAAAGGCTGGTATTTGACGTCGGGCAGGGTTTCCGCCAGCGCCGCGGCAATCGTTTCGGGATTTTTCAGATTTTCCGTGTCGACGTACAAATCCGCCGACGGCAGGCTGGTCGCCAAAACGATGCCGTTGCGGTCGGTGATGTCTGCGCGGTCCATTTTTATATCGACGGCGCGGGCTTGCGCTTTGTCGCTTTTGCGCGTTTCGACGGAAACGCCGCGCAGGGAAACGTTGCACAGCTGCACCGCGACGGCGGCGAACGCCAGACAAAAGCCGAACATTGTCAGCACCAGACGGTTTTTGCCTTCTTCCAAACTGTCGTCCGACTGTTTTCCCGAAAAACGGAAACGTTCGGGCAGGGGCAGTTCCTGTCCCCGTCTGTACGGCGCGTCTGTCGGTTTCGAAAAACGGAACATAGGGCTACTCCCGTTTTGCGGCGGGCGCGTAAGAAACGCGAATCACCCCTGTTGCCGTTTGTCCGTTTTTCAGCGGAAGCGCCGAAATCGATTTGATTTGATTTCCCCTTATCGGCTTCATCTGCGCGAAACGTTCGCTCAGAATGCGGATGCGGTGCGGATCGGTCAAATAGGTCCATTCGGCTTTTAAGACATGAATGGCTTTTTGGTCGGATTCGATTTGGGCGTTGACCGAAGCCAATTCCTTTTCCAATCCGATAACGCGGTTTTTGATGACGAACATTCCCGTCGCCATCGCCGCAAACATGAGTATCAGGAAAAATCGGGTCATGGCTCACCCCTTCGCTTTTTCGGCAACGCGCAAACGGGCGGAACGCGCGCGGGGGTTGACATTCGTTTCGGATTCGGTCGGCAAAATCGGTTTCTTTGTCAGAATTTCCAAAGTCGCCGCCTGTTTTTCGACTGCGGGCATATAGCGCGACGGATTGGCGGTTTTGCCGCTTTTTTCCTGCATAAAGGTTTTGACGATGCGGTCTTCCAAAGAATGAAAGGACACAATCGCCATTCTGCCGCCCGTTTTCAACAAATCGTGCGCGGCGGACAAACCGCTTTCCAGCTGTCCCAATTCGTCGTTCACATAGATGCGCAAAGCTTGAAAGCTGCGGGTCGCGGGGTCGATGTCTTCGCGTTTGTGCGGAACGACGCGGCGAATGACATCCGCAAATTCCAAAGTCGTTTTGAACGGGGCGGTTTTACGCCGCTCGACAACGGCGGCGGCAATGCGGCGGGAAAAACGTTCTTCGCCGTATTTATAGATGATGTCGGCGATTTCGCGTTCGCTGAACGTGTTCAAAACGTCGGCGGCGGACAGACCGTTTTGGCTCATCCGCATATCCAGCGCGCCGTCTTTCTGAAACGAAAAGCCCCGTTCCGCGCGGTCGATTTGCATCGAGGACACGCCGATGTCCAACATCACGCCGTCAACAAAATCAACACCTTCGCCGCGAACCAAATCCGCCATTTCGCCGAACGTGCCGTGAAGCAGGTGCAAACGTCCTTTGTAGGCTTCGACCAGCTTTTGTCCTTCGCGAATCGCGTCGGGATCGCGGTCGATGGCGTAAACGGTGCAGTTTGCGGCATCCAGAACCGCGCGGGTATAGCCGCCCGCGCCGAACGTGCCGTCAACGTAAACGCCGCCGTCCTTGGGCGCGATGCTTTCAACGACTTCGTTTAACAAAACGGGAATATGCGGGGCTTTTTCAGTCATCGCTTCCCCCGTTTTTCAGCTTGAAGTGTTTTGCGAGCGCCTGTTCGCGGCGTTTCGCCGCCAGTTCTTCATAGGTGTCGGGATTCCAAATCTGGAACGTTTTGCCTTTGCCGACAAACAGGGCTTTGTCCGTGATGCCCGCATGTTTCAACAGTTTTTCGGTCAAAACGATGCGTCCCGTCGAATCGAACGGAAATTCCTTGGCATCCGCGAAAATCAAGTCCGTCAAATCGTCCTGTTCGTCGGAAAAAGCGTCGAAAGAACTTTCGATGTCGTTCGCCATTTTTTCCATCATTTCGGACGTGCGGCATTCGATGCAGGGCTGGCTGAACGAACGGAACGCCGTCAGCTGTGTTTCCTTTTGTTCCAGCAAAGCCCGAAAATCCGCAGGGATGGACACGCGCCCTTTGGCATCCACTTTGTTCAAAGTGGTGTCGAGAAACAGACTGTATTTTCTGTCAGTCTTCGGCATGTGTCAAAACCCTTTCGTTCCTGTCCGCTTTCCGAACTTCTGGTTTGGTAGGCAATTTTTGCCCCGTGGACTCTTATGGGATAGCATGGGATTTTATGGCTCGTCAATGGGTGAAAATGGTTTAAAACGGGAATGAGCGGCAAAACGGACCGGGGAGTTTTTAAAAATGACAAGAGATTCAGCCGTTTGTCATGGACGCAAAAAACGGACAAAAAAAATCAAAAATTTTTCGGGCAAAAATCGGGAATCGTTTTTGTTCCCGTGATGTTCTGGGACTGTAAAAAAGAATCGATTCGAATCGGAAAGAAAAGCGTGTCAGACAATCTGTAAGCCGGGTTCTGTAATCGACGATTATTCTTCTGCGGCAATCGTTGCCGATTGTCTGTAGCGACCTACCTCTGGCGGGGTCAGAAACGCCCCCTTTAAAAATAGCCTTATTTGGTCTTGCTTCCGATAGGGCTTGCCGTGCCTTTTCCGTTGCCGGAAAAGCGGTGCGCTCTTACCGCACCATTTCAACCTTGCCTGCTTTAAAGCATCGGCGGAATTTTTTCTGTTGCGCTTTCCCTTGGGTTGCCCCAGCCGGACGTTATCCGGTATCGTGTTTCTGTGAAGCCCGGACTTTCCTCAACATGGACACGCCATGCAGCAATCGTCCGATCGTCTGACACGGGGCGTAGAGTACGGTTTTTAGCGCTTTGCGTCAACCGAATTCTTGCATCAAAACGGCGGCAAGCCCGTCGTTGTCGTTCGTGTCGGCGATTCTGTCGGCGATTTGCTTGACGTCGGCGGGGGCGTTGCCCATGGCGACGCCCAGTCCCGCGAATTTCAGCATGTCGACGTCGTTGTAGTTGTCGCCGAACGCGATGACGTCCCGCGCCGTGATGCCGTATCGGTCGCACAACACCGCCGCCGCCGCGGATTTCGACGCGCCGATGTTCATAATTTCCAAATATGTCGGCTGGGATTTGTAAATGCGGCACATCGGGTACAAGGGGGCGAACCGCGCCTGCACCGCGTCCAAAACAGCCGCGTCGCCCGTGCATAGAACTTTGTGAACGACGGCGTCGTCCGTCAGTAATTCGGCGGAGTCGCCTTCGGTCATCGGGGCGTGCGTGATGCTTTGCTCGAACCGAAGCGACGGCAGGCTTGCGTCGTCGACTATCCAAAGCCTGTCGCTGTACGTCGAACAGCACAAATCGGGAAATTCGGATTCGACGGCGTGCTTGATTTCAATCGCCAAAGCTTTGGTCAAGCCGCATTCCCAGACTTTTGCGTCGTGTTCGTCCCAAATCAGCGCGCCGCTGAACCCGACGACGGGCATTTCGATACCCAAGTTTTGATTGATTTCGCGTACGGACGACGGTTGCCGCCCCGACCCCAAGATAAAAGGGACGCCTTTTGAAACGACATGTTGCGCCGCTTTGATTGTCGCGGGGGTCAGGCAATGATTCGAATCGACCAGAGTGCCGTCGATGTCGCTGAATACCATTTTATAAGTCATGGGAAACTCCTTTCAAAACCGCGCTCATCCGTTCCAAAGTCCGCGTTTCGCCCGACAAGAGGGCCGCGGGGTAAAAATGCCGTTGAAAAGCCGTCAAAGCGGCGTTCAAATCCGTCGTGTCGTAGCCGATTGACTTTAACATATCTTCGGCGGATGCGGCAGGCGGACAAAAGGCGTCCGTCCAAAAGCCTATGCCGTTTTCAGCCAGCTTTGCCCACGGGAACAGTTCCCCGGGGTCTTGCTTGCGCGTCGGCGCGACGTCGGAATGCCCCAAAACCGCCGAAATGCGGTGACGGGACAGAATGTCCGTGCTTAAACCGATTAAAGCGTCGATTTGGGCGTCGGGAAACGGGGTATAGCCGAATTCGTGCCCTTTGTTGACCAGTTCGATGCCGATTGACGCGCTGTTGATATCCGCGATTCCGTGCCAGTACGACACGCCCGCGTGGTGCGCGCGCCGCGATTCGTCAACCAAAGCGTAAATTTCGCCGTCGGTGTCGATGACGTAATGCGCGCTGACTTGCGCCGCGGGGTCGCGCAGGCGGTCAAGGGCGGCTTGCGCCGTTTGCATGCCCGTATAATGCAGAATCAGCAGGCTGACGGGCAGCTTGCGTTCCGTAAAGTTGGGCGAGGGCAGTGCAATCATAACAATCACCTTTATTCTTTGGTGTTGGATTTATACGCCAAAACGGTTATACTCGACAAGTCCAAAGGGATTCCCCCTAAGGTTTAATTTCATATTTGATGAGGGTTTTATGAAGAAACTTGCTTTATTGACAGTGTTGCTCGGTTCGATGATGATGTCCGCATGTGCGGTCATTCCGTCGAATATGGCTATCTTTTCTCCGGTCGCCGTTGACGCCGTTGCGCCGAATCAGGCGTTCGTCAACAACGATGTTCGCCCCACGAAACGCGGCGAAGCAACCCAGACGGGCATTATTTTGTTCTCGTCGGGCGATGCGTCCATCGAAGCCGCTATGAAAAACGGCAAGATCACCAAAGTTCACCATGTCGATTACAAAACAACGACGGTTCTGTTCCTGTACACGAAACAGACGACCATCGTTTACGGTGAATAATTCATAAAAAATCGAAAAGCGGCTTTCATTCGAAAGCCGCTTTTTTTTGCCACTTCTATTGACGTCAGAAAACGGAAGAGTAGGTTGCTGTAGGATTTATCAATGTTGACTGTAACTCGAAAGGGTTGTGTCTTTGTTTGTGGCGATGTATTACTCGAAATGCCACTATAAAATGCAGAGGGGGCTTTCTCTTTTGTTCGCAGGGGGATTGATATTATTTTTTCGAAAAATTATTTGATTCTCTGATGGTCGAAATTTCTTTTTCGAATATTTGCATAATCTTACTAACAGAATATATTATAGGGACATTCTTATAATCATTTGTTTCAATATAAATTCCGGAATTGTCAAAGG
>CAVCSV010000005.1:0-77932 GCA_963604715.1 Limosilactobacillus gorillae | reverse complement strand
GCATGGCGATTGTCATGGGACCGACCCCCTTGGGAACGGGAGTTATGGCGGCGCATTTGTCGAAACACGCGTCAAAATCGACATCGCCGCACAGTTTGCCGTCTTCAAGTCTGTTGATGCCGACATCGATAACGATTGCGCCGTCCTTAATCCAGTCGGCTTTGACGGTTTTGGGTTTGCCGATTGCCGCGACGACAATATCGGCGGTACGGCTCAAAGCGGGCAAGTCCCGTGTTTTGGAATGAGCCGTCGTAACGGTGCAATTCGCGTTCAGCAACAACTGCGCCATCGGTTTGCCCACAATCACCGACCGTCCGATAACAACGGCGTGCAGTCCCGTCAAATCCTGCTTTGCCAAGTGTATCAATTTCATACAGCCTTTTGGCGTGCAGGCGACGGGCGCGGGTTCGCCGATAAGCAGTTTGCCCAAATTCAGCGGATGAAAGCCGTCCACGTCTTTGGCGGGATTGATGGTTTGCAGAATTTCGCGTTCGTTCAGCGGCGCGGGCAAAGGCATTTGCACCAAAATTCCGTCAACGGAATCATCCGCGTTCAGTTGTTTGATGAGCGCAATCAGTTCGCCCTGCGTTGTTTGCTCTATGCGGTAAACCAGCGATTCAATGCCGACTTCGGCGGCGGCTTTTTCTTTGTTGCGGACGTAAATCGCCGAAGCGGGATTATCGCCGACCAAAATGACGGCAAGCTTCGGCGCGCGGGGCATCGCTTTGACCCGTTCCGCCAGTCCCGCGCGGCATTGTTTCGCCAATTCAAACCCGTTCAGCAATAAAGTCATGGCAGCTCCTCCAATTTTTCGGCAATGTTTTCGGCATCGCCCTCTATCAACAGCGTTTTCGACCTGTCCGTCGCCCCCGCAATCAACGTAATCGAACTTTTGGCGATTTTCAGCTGTTTGGCAAGCGTTTTAATCAAAGCTTCGTTCGCTTTGCCGTCGACGGGCGGCGCGTTGACCGCGATTTTCAGCCGCTCCGAACCGTCGGGGTCGGTGTAAACGCCCTCGACGCCTTCGCGTTTGGCTTTGGGCGACAGACGGACGAACAGCTTGACGCCGCCGTCGGTCATGGCAAAAAACTTACAGCGATTGGGCAAGGACATACAGCACCCGCGGAATGAACTGCGCCGCAAAATACAGCACAAACAACGCCAGCAAAGACGACACGTCCACAATGCCGACGGGCGATATGAAGCGGCGGAAAAATCCGAAATACCAATCCGTCAGGGAATGAATCACATCCGAAATCACGCGAACGATTTTATTGTAGGAATTGACAATGCCGAACGATTCCAGCCAGCTTAAAACAATCGCGGCGAACACCACTTTGATATACAAATCGAACGCGATAATCACAACGGGAATCAAGGAAAGCAGAAATTGTTGCAAAACAGCCATTTACATTTCCTCCAAAGCGGTCGCCATGGCGCAAAAAGCTTCAACGGAAAGCTCTTCCGCGCGGGCGGTTGACGGAACGTTCGCCGCATCGCACAACGCCTGCGCGTCGCCCAAACATTTCAAAGACGACCTTAACATTTTCCGACGCTGATTGAAAGCGGCGGACGTTACTTTTTCCAGCAAATCCAACCGCGCGGGGGCAAGCGGCTGTTCCCGCGGTTTCAAATACACGATTGCCGAGGTGACTTTCGGCGGCGGCGTAAAGCACGACGGCGGCACGGTAAACAGAATTTGCGCTTCGCACAGCCATTGCGTCAAGATGGACAATCTGCCGTAATCGGGCGTGCGGGGTTTTGCCGTCAGGCGTTCCGCCACTTCTTTTTGAAACATCAGGGTAAAACCCGCGAAATCCCGCGCGCGCTTCAGCCAGCCCGTCAACAGTAAAGTGCCGACATTATAGGGCAAATTCGATATGACAACGCGCGGAGCATTGCCCAGCGCCGCCGCGTCGACCGTCAGCGCGTCCGTGTTCATCACGGTCATGCGGTCGGGGTATGCCGATTGGATTTGTTCCAAAATCGGCATGCAGCGTTCGTCCTTTTCAATGACGGTCAGCCGCTTTGCGCCGTTTTCCAAAATCGCGCGGGTCAGCCCGCCGGGACCGGGTCCGACTTCGATAACCGTGCCGTTTTCGAAAGCGTCCGCATTGCGCGTTTTGGCGGCGCGGACAATCTTGTCCAGCAGATTGGTGTCCAAAATAAAGTTCTGCCCCAGCGTTTTTTTCGCAAACAGACCGTTTTGGGCGATGACTTCCTTTAAAGGCGGCAAAATCATTGGCGAATCTCCGTTACGGCTTCGCGGCGCAATTCGCGCATGCGGCGCGCGGCGGCGGTTTCCAGCGCGCGCGTTTCCAGCTGAGCCTTAATCGCCTCTTTCGACGGCAGGGGCGACAGTTTTTCAAACGCGCACGGCATTAAAATCAATTCCCCGCCGTCCGTCTTTATCGGCGCGGTCGGATGCCGCAGCGGCGTTTTTTGCAAAGCGGCGGCAATCGGCGGCGGCAATTCGGAAACGGGCACAGCCCCCGTTTCGACGCGCGGCGTCGTGTTCAGCCGTTCGCTCAAAGCCTTGAATTGTTCGCACGACCCTTTCGTCAGCGGCAATTCGCGCAAAACATCCGCGCGTTTCGGGAATCCGTCGGGCAAAAACAGCTGCACCAGCCGCACGGCATCCTGTTCTTTCATCTGTTTGGGAGTGCGGACGGCGCGCAAAGCCAAAATCATATAAGCGTCCTTTGTGCGAATCGGCGAACTCAGCTGTCCCGCCTGCATCAGCGCCAATTCCTCGCGCACGGCGTCGTCCAAAGCGGATTCGGCAACCCAGCCGACAAAGCCGCCTTGCGCCGCCGAGGGGGATTGAGAATACCGTTCCGCCAGCGGTTCGAATCCCGCGCCGCCGCGCATTTGCATAATCAGTTTCATCGCTTGACCGTAAACGGCGCCGTCCTCGTCTTCCGTTTCGACGGGCAGTTTGATTTCGGACAGCAGATATTGCTTTTCCTTTGTTTGCGCCGCCAGTTCGGCAAGCTTCGCCTCCACGGCGGCTTGGGGCGGTTCGCTGCGGCGCGCTTCGGCTTTGCGGACGGCGCGGATAAACAGCAAATCGCTTTCGATTTGTTCCTCCAGCACATCGGCGGACAATCCTTTGACCGCCATTTTCTTTTGCACCGTATCGAAATCCAGTCCGTTTTGCTTCATCGCTTCTTTCAGCGCCTGCTTGACTTCGGCTTTGGCGACGGACACGTCCAATCGGGCGGCTTCCTGCCGTTTTAGTTTTTCGTCAATCAGCTGATTCAGCAGTCTGTCGCGAATATCGCGGGCGGTTACGTCCACCGCGTTCGTAATGCTCAGCAGTTTCAGCCGCCGATCGAAATCGCGGCGGGTGATGATGTCTTCGTTGACCTGCGCCAGAATTTCCGTCTGCGCCGACACCGCCGCCGCGTTCATTGCCAACAAAAAGCTTAAAAAAAACAGCCGCATGGAAAAATCCTTACAGGTTGAACGCGCCGAACGGCTTGAATTCCAATCCCAGTTTGAACGTTACGCCGTTTTGGTAATCGCGGTCGTGCGTGTATTCCTTTTCAATTCCCGTTTCAAGCGCGAAACATTCGTCTTCGTAGCGCACATAGCCGCTGTTTTCCAGCACGCCGCCGCCGTCGGACAAATTGACGCGCTGATAGAATCTGACGCTCCAGTACCGCGTCAAATGCGATGTCAGCGTATAAGTGATTTCTTCGCGCGTGTCGTAATCGGAATAGGACGACAGACGGCTTTTCAGATACAAATACGACACGTTCGCCCGCAGCAGAGCGTTCCCGATTCCCAAAGTCAGATTGCTGCGGTTGACGGAAAAGTTGTTCCTGTCCATGCGGAACGCATAGCTGAGATTCAAAAACGAATTGGGATAGAGCGCGATTCTGCCGACCAAATCCGACGCCCGTTCAAACAGTCCCGAATCAATAGGAAATTCCTCGCGGTTCGAAAAACGGTAGCTTTGCCCGATTAGCACCGATACCTGCCCGCCTTTTTTGCCGTAAGCGCTCCACTGCAAACCGTAGTTGACGCGCGACCCCGCTTCGTACCTGTCATAGCCGACAAAGCGGTTTTCGCTGAACAGATTGGTGTCGTCGAAATCCAAATCGTTGCTGTCTTCGTTCGGGATTTTGTCGGACGGCGTGGAATTCGGCGCAAGGACGCCCATCACGACGGGTTCCAGAATTTGCGTGACGCGTTCCCCCACATTGACGAGCGGATACGACACTTTCAAAGACGCCTGCGGATGAAACGACGCGGCGTCCCCGTCGAACGTTTTTCTTTTGCCGTCTTGAACATAAGTGTAATCTTTGATTTTGTAGCCGTTGACCAAAGCCGTCACGTCAAAGCTGTATGCTGCGCCCCAATCGGAAATCCCCGGCAAATGATAGCCGCTTTCAAAAGACAAACGGGCGCTGTCCGTCCCGATTTTGCGGTTCAGCACGGCGGACGAGGCGCCGAAGCTCCAATACCCGCCGAAATCCGCGTCCACGTTTTGCGCAAACGTCATCAGCGGAAAAGCCGTCGGAACGGTGTCGTCGTCGACATCCGCGCGCATATTGCGGTAATACGCCCCGCCCGCATAGAAATAAGCGTTCGTCGTCAAAGCCTCGACACCCGCGTCCGACGTCAACCACGGCGCGTAATCGTCCCGCAAATCGTAGCGGCGCAAATAAGTGTCGTCCGAAGCGTAATCGACATTGGCTTTGAAACGCCAGACATCGTTCATATCCACTTTCAGCTTTCCGTCGATATTGTAGCGGTCGTCAATAAACGATGCTTTCAAATCCAAGGTTCCGTTCGAAAAATTGTGTCTGATTTCGCCCGCCGTCAAAATGCCGTTCGCCGCCAGCCATGGCGAAAACGTGAAATCCGTGTACGGCGTGATTTCCCAATAATACGGAACGACCACGCCCATTCCCATCGCGCGGTTGGACTTGACGGACGGCATCAACAGTCCCGACCGCCGTTTGACCGTCGGATCGGGATAGGTGAAATACGGCACATACATCAGCGGAACATCCTTGACGGTCATCGTGGCGTTGTGCGCCGTCATATCGTGCTTGTCGTTGTCGTGGGTCATCTTTTCGGCTTTGATTTCCCAAAAACGGCTGCCGTCCCGACAAAAATCGCACGACGAATACGCAACGTTCGTAAATTGCGTAAAGTTTTCGCGGACACGCTGCGCGTCATCCGCCGTCAGCACGGATTTGTCCGACAGCGTATAGCGGATTTTTGTCACCAGCATTTCTTTCATTTCGCCCGACAAACTGGCATAATTTGCCCTCATCAGTCCGCCGTCCGGCGTATAGATTTCGACGTTGCCCGACGCGATAACCGTATCGTCGATGGGGCTGTAGCTGATGTGGTCGGCTTTCAGCGTGGATTTGCCCTGCACAAACGTAACATTGCCGCGCGCGATAATCAAATTCAGTTCGCGGTTGTACGTCAAATCGTCGGCGGAAAAATCGACGGGCTTTTCGGCGTCAATCGCCCGCGCCGTCCCCGAAAACAGCAAAAACACCGAAATCAGAACCGCCCGAATCATTTTTTTGAATGCTTCCTTTTGCCGTGCAGGCGGTTTGCCGCTTTTTTCACGGAATCGATTTTTTTGCGCAATCCCGCGAAATTGAACGTTCCCGCTTTTTTCAAAATATACGGACACACCGCAATCGGTCCGACGGAAAACAAAAACAGCAACGGCGCAAAACGCAAATCGCGCCCCGTCATATTTTCAGCCATCAGCCCGCCGACCTGCACCGCCGCCATAATCAGCACCGTGGCGACGACGCGGCGGTTGTTGCCGCGGCGGTTGAACGTTCCCGTCAACAATCCCGTCGCCGCAATCAGCATGAACGCCAGATTGTAAAACGGCATGGACAGCCGGCGGAAAGCTTCCAGTCTGAAGCGGCGGTAAGTCCTGTCGTCGGGCAACAGTTTTTCGGGCGTAAACAGTTCGCGCATGCTGGCTTCCGTTTGTTTTTTCAAACGCGCCGCGTTTTTTTCCGCGCGGGAAAAGAAGTCCATATTGTACGAATCGAAATACAAAATCGAAAACCGCCCCGATTTGGCAACGACTTCCTGCCGCGAACCGTTAATCATCGAAATTTGGGGCACGCCCTCGTGATAAGCGATGCTCCCCCTTTCCGCCAGCAAAGTAACTTCGCTTTGCGGCGAATGGCTGTCGTGCAGAATGATGCCCTCCAGCGAACCGTCGGCGTTCTTTTCGCCGATGTAAACGGTAATGCCTTTGGCAACTTCGTTGAATTCGCCCTCCTGCAACAGCAGATGGGAAACGTCGTGCTGGATTTTCCAGCGCAGGGAACGGAAATCCGACGTTGCGGCGGGCACCAGAACGATTGAAATATAAAATCCGATGAGTGTGAATATCGCCCCGACGGCAATCGCGGGCTTTGCCAGCTGCATGGGGCTCATCCCCGCGGCGCGCAGAACAATCAGTTCGCGGTCGGCAATCAAACGGTTGTAAGTGAACAGCGCGACGGCGAACAGGGCAATCGGCGAAATAATCGACAAATAGCTGGGAACCAAAGTCAGCGTCAGCCGCACGAACAGCCCTATCGAAACCTTGGAATTCAGCAGGATTTCGAACAGGCGCAGCGACTGCGACAGCCAAACAATCATCAGCAGTCCCGACGTAATCAGGACAAAGCCGAACAGCATTTGCTTCAAAATGTATTTCGTTATAATCGTCATAGGCGGGATTATAGCGGGTCGAAAGCCTTTCGTCTTCATTTTTTTAAGATTTCCGACAAAAAGTTTTCATCCGTCAGCGGATGGCTTTTTTCGACCGTTTTTTTCAGGCGGTCGTCCAGAATGTGGGTATAGATTTGCGTCGTCGAAATGTCGCTGTGCCCCAGCATTTGCTGGACGGAGCGCAAATCCGCGTCATGCGCAATCAAATGCGACGCGAACGAATGGCGCAAAACGTGCGGCGACACGCGCGACGGCAGAATGCCCGCCGCCGCCGCCAGCTGTTTCAGTTCCTGATAAAACGCGAAGCGGCTCAAATGCCCCTCTTTGTTTTGGGCGGGAAACAGCCATTTGGACGCGCGTCCGTTCGGCAGGTGAAGCTCGCGCATGCCCAGCCAATCTTGAATGGCGCGTTTGGCAATGTCCGTCAGAGGAACGATTCTGTCCTTGCCGCCTTTGCCGCGAACGGTCATGACGTTTTCTTTCAGATTGGCGACGCTGACGGGCAATCCGACCAGTTCCGACACGCGCAGTCCCGAATCGTAGGCGATTTCCGTCAGCGCGCGCATCCGTTCCCGCTGGTAAGCGGGCAATTTGTTGACCGCGTCAATCAGGCGGGCGACTTCGGCTTCGGACAGATATTTGGGCAAAGGACGACCGAGCTTGGGCGAATCCAACGCCTCCGTCGGGTTGTCTTTGCGGATTTTTTCGGTGTAAAGGAACTTGTAAAACTCGCGCAAAGCGGACAAGCGGCGGCTTTGCGTGCGCACCGCCGAACCGTTTGCCGTCAAATCCGCCAGATACGCCCTGAAATCGGACAAAGCGGCGTTTTCGAACGTTTTTCGCCGCGCGGCAAGGAAACTTTCGAAATCCTGCAAATCGCGCGTGTACGCCAGCACCGTGTTTTTCGCCGCGCCGCGTTCCGCCTGCGTCATTTCCAAAAACGATTCGATTAAACCGTTCACGGCAAAACGTCCGTTTCGACGGCGATTCGCAAGGCTTCGTTTTCGAATCCCTCTTTTTTCAGCGCCCTCACCCCCCGCAGCAGTCCGTTCGGACGGTCGTTCATCACGGCCAGGATTTGCAGCAGCCGTTCGGCGGAACCGCCCCGCGGATTCAATTCTTCGGGCAGCGAACGCGTCGACAAATTCCAGTTTTCCCCGTAAGAAAGCAAATTCAGCGCCATAAACACCGCCATAATGCCGTCCAGTTTTTCAACGGGTTCGTCGCGCCGTATCATCCGTTCCATGCGAAACAGGAAATAGCGGTCCGTTTTGGGGCGCAGTTCGGCGTACGTCCAGCCGTTTTCAACCGTGTCCGAATCGGGAAACAAAGCTTCCGCTTTATCCAGCCACTCGGCGGCTTTTTCGGTCAATCCCGCCGCCATAAATCCGCGAATGCGCCATGCGGAATCTTTCAGATTTTCGACATCGGGTTCTTCGGCTTCCCACAATTCTTTGGTCGCCAGAGCAAACGCCGTCGAAACGCCGCGTTTTTGAGCGTTTTCGAAATCGGCTTTCAAATCCCCCGTCAGCGTTCCCGCCTCGTCGTACAACGCCCGCAGAGCCGTCGGAGCCAGCAATCCCTTTTCGGTCAGCCGTTCGGCGAAAGGCACGCGTTTTTCCGCAGGAATCCCCGCCGTTTCGACAAACGCCTTTTGCAGCCAAAGCGTGTCCGTTTCCGAAACCGCATCGGAAAAATCGGTTCCCGCCAGCCGCGCGACGGCAATGTTCAGCGGCGTTTTTTTGGCAAGGGGTTCCGTAAACGGCGTATGCGTCAAAAACGCCTCCGCCGCGTTCAAAACAAAAGCATCGTAAGTTTGTTCTTTCAGAATGTCCGTCCAGCGGAACACTTCGTCTTCATTGCCGTTCACGGCTTCGCAAATCAGACGGATTTTTTCGGTGTTGTCCGCGGGATAAGTGCATGCCCGCCGAAAATCGGTCAGCAACAAGGCGTTGACGATGATTTCGTTTTGCCGCGCCGTTCTGTTGTTGAACGGGATTTTTTCGCCCAGCCTGACGGCTTCGTCGAAAAATCCCCAATCGAACAGCTTGCCCATACGCACGGTCAGCCATTCGTTCGGCGGCGTAAACGCGGGCGGCTGAGCGGTCGACAGCAACATATCCCGCTGCAGCTCCGTCGCCGTCGGGGAAACGGGCGCCATGTCTTCAATCAGCCTTTTGGCGGCGGAAAAATCCGTCTGCGCCCACATCGCTTTGTCGCGCGGAACGTTCAACCCGTAAGCGTCGGACGTGATTTTCGCCAGCTCCGCCGTCCGAACGACGGGCACGTCCGCGCGGACGGGCAGAACCGTTGCCAGCAATAACAGCAGACTATTTCTGAAGACGCGCATAGGGGATGTCTTTTTCAACATCGGTTTGCGGCACCTGATAATCGTGCAGGGCGATGAACAGTCCGAATCCCGCAACGGCAAGGATAATCGGATAAATGTACCAACGGGATTTGCGACGCATTAAAAACACCTTTCGTTCAAAACGGTATTGAAAGTTTTATTATTATGTCATAATCAAGTTAAAAGAAAGTTAGAAATTATCAAGGAGCCGCCGTGACAAACGCAAACACGATTTTGCATTTTCCCTATCCGCTGACCAAAACGCTGATGCTGGTCGGCATGCCGGGGGCGGGGAAAACCAGTATCGGCAGTCGTCTGGCGCGCATTTACGGCATGCCGTTCGTCGACGGCGATGTCGAGGTGGAAAAAGCGGGCGGCAGTTCCTGCGCCGATTTGTTCGCCCGATTCGGCGAAGCGGAGTTTCGCCGCGGCGAAGAACGCGTCATGGAACGCCTGCTGAACGGCAAACGGTGCATTCTGTCGTCGGGCGGCGGGGCTTTTCTGTCCGAAAAAACGCGCGAAATCGCAAAACGGCGGGCAATTACGCTGTTTTTGGACGCGGACATCGCGGTTATCGTCCGCAATACGGCGGGACGGACGCACCGTCCTTTGCTGAACGCGGAAAATCCGCAAAGGGTTATCGCGGAACTGATGGCAAAGCGCCGTCCGATTTACGAAACGGCGGACATTGTGTTGAAGTACAATTCGGAAACTTTGGGGCAAGTGCTGCGGCGCGTTGTGGCGACGGTGAACAATTATGCAAGACGTTGAAACCCTTACAATCGATTTGAAAGAGCGCGGCTATCCCGTTTTTGTCGGCAAAGGACTGCTGACGGACATCGGCGGCTTGCTGAAACCGTATTTGCGCGGCAAAGCGTTCGTTGTTTCGGACGAAAACGTCGCGCCGCTGTATTTGGAACAAACCGCAAAAGCTTTGAACGCCGAAACAATCCTCATTCCCGCGGGCGAACCGTCCAAAAGCTGGCAAACCGTTCAAACCGTAACGGACGCCGTTTTGGACAAGGGATGCGACCGCCGTTCGGCTTTGATTTCTTTGGGCGGCGGCGTTGTCGGCGACGTCACGGGATTTTGCGCGTCGATTTTGGAACGCGGCATCGACTTCATCCAAATTCCGACGACGCTTTTGGCGCAAACGGACAGCTCGGTCGGCGGCAAAACGGCAATCGACACGCGGGCGGGCAAGAATCTGGTCGGCACTTTTTATCAGCCGAAAGCGGTCGTCATCGATACGGACACTTTGAAAACCCTGCCCCGCCGCCAGATTTTGGCGGGCTATGCGGAAGTCGCGAAATACGGTCTGATAAAGCGCGCGGATTTCTGGGAATGGCTGGAACAAAACGGCGAAAAAGTCGTCGCTTTGGACGATGCCGCCCTTTCCTATGCCGTCAAACAAAGCGTTTTGACCAAAGCGCGGATTGTCATTGCCGACGAACGCGAAGAAACGGGCGAACGGGCTTTGCTGAATTTGGGACACACGTTCGGACACGCGTTCGAAGCCGCTTCGCAAATGAAAATCCTGCACGGCGAAGGGGTGGCGGCAGGCTGTGTTTACGCGGCGAAACTGGCCGAAAAACTGGGTTTGAGCAACCTTGCCCCGCGAATTTCCGCCCACTTTGAAAAAATCGGACTGCCCGTCAAATTCGACGGGTACAAAACGGCGGATTTGATTGCCTTGATGCACAAGGACAAAAAAGCCCTGTCCAACCGTTTGAACTTTGTTTTGCCGACTGCCGTCGGACAGGCGCGCGTTGTCAGCGGCGTTGCCGAATCCGATGTTGCCGCCGTATTGGAGGAATGAATGCCGCTGCCTGTTTCCGCCGAACGCGAAGAAGTCTATTTCCGTCATACCGCCTGCACGGGGTATCGGCGCAGCGACGGGCTGTGGGACATTGACGCGCGCTTTGTCGACCGCCGCCCGTTCGATTATCCGTGTTTCGACCGCGGCGGAATGGTGCCTGCGGGCGACGCTTTTCACGATTTGCTGCTGCGGCTGACCGTCGACGACGATTTGGTCATTCACGGATTGGACGTCAAGCTGGAAAAATTCCCCTACAAGCAATGCCCGTGCGCCGAAGCCGCTTTCAAAGCCGTTGTCGGACTGAAAATCTGCGCGGGATTTTCCAAAGAGGTTCACCGCGCCATTCCCGCGAAATCGGGATGCGCGCATTTGTTCGGATTGCTGGTCGAAGCGGCGGGCGCGGCGTTCCAAGCCGTCAGTCAGGTTCGCATTATGAAATATTGCAACGGCGTCAAGCCCGATCCGCTGGATTCGTGCGTCGCTTGGGACAGTTCGGGCGAAATGGTCAAACGCCAATGGCCCGATTGGTACAAGGAAAAAAGCGATGGGACGGCGGGCTAAATTTTCTTATTCCGCATGGAACCGCGAACCCGAACCGCCGAAACGCCCGTGCGATGTTCCGGGGTGTCCGTGCGCGGGCGAATACCGCGCGCCCAAAGACAAATCGCTGAAAGAATATTACTGGTTTTGTTTGGAACATGTCCGCGAATACAACGCCAAGTGGGACTACTACGCCGATATGACCGAAGCCGAAATCGAACAGCAACTGAAAGATGATTACGGCTGGGGACGCCCGACGTGGGATATGGGCGAACGGGTGGCTTCGCGGCTGTTTGCCGACCCGCTGGGATTGAAGCGCGAAGCGTTCGGCGACGAAACCGCCAAACCCAAAGCCGAAAAACGCCCCGCGGTCGACCCCGCCGTAACGGCGGCGGCGCGGATTTTGGAATTGACGTTTCCGTTGGATAAAAAGCAAGTCAAAACAAACTACAAACGACTGGCGAAAATCTGTCATCCCGATTCGACGGGCGGCGACAAAAAACTGGAAGAGCGGTTCAAAGACATTACCGAAGCCTACCGCCTGATTATGACCGTTTTGGCGTAAACAAACGCACGCTTTGGAATATAGCGGAATTGTTCCGCTTGTTCTGTCACAAAACCGCGCCCTGTCAAAAGGGCGCGGTCTGTTGTTTTTCGGCGATTATTCGGCGGCGCTGCCGTTGTCCGCCTGTTCCTGTCCGTCCTGTTTCGGATGACGGCGGCGGCGGTTCGGATAACGGCGGCGACGGGGTCTGTTTTGCTTTTCACCCTCGCCCTGTTCCTGCGGCTGTTCGCCAGCTTCTTCGTGCGATTCTTCCGCGGGCTGCGGTGCTTCGGCATTATCGCTTTGCGCCTGTTCGCGGTTTTCGTCGCCGTTGAAGCGGTGCTTGCGTCCGAAACGGCGGTCGCGGCGCGGGAAACGGCGGCGGCGGCGGTTGTTGTTTTCACCGTCGGCGTTGTCGTCTTTTTCCTCGTGCTTCAAGCCTTCCTCGAACACCTCGTCGGCTTTGATGACGTCTTCGCCCGTATAGTCTTCCTCGGCAATAACGTCTTCTTTGATAATGGCGTCATCCTGCGGTTCTTCGGGCTGTTCGGGCATTTCGACGACAGGTTGACGGTCGCGGCGGTTGCGTCCGCGGCGGTTGCGGCGGTCTTTTTTGTCCGCCTTTTCCGTTTGTTCGTCCGATTGCTCAACGGCGGTTTCCGCAACGGCGGCGGCAACGTCTTCCTCGCGCACGACGCGTTCCATGCGGTAGTCTGTCGGGAACACCAAAGACGCATCCGCTTCCAAAAAGATTTTGACGTTGTACATCGTTTCAATCGCGTTCAAATCACGCCGTTTGTAGTTCAAAACATACAAAGCCGTTTCGGGCGGAACCGTCATGTGCAGTTCGCTGAAACGCAGCTTCATGCTTTCTTCCTCCAACACATGGAGCGTGTGAATCGACGCGGATTGGGTCGAACGAATCATGCCTTTGCCGCGGCAGTGCGGGCAAACCGAATAGCTGGTTTCGATAAAGCTGGAATGCAGGCGCTGACGCGACAGCTCCATCAGTCCGAATCCCGTAATGCGTCCCATTTGAACGCGCGCGCGGTCGCGTTTCAGCGCTTCTTTCATGCGGCGTTCGATAGCGTGGTTGTTGCGGGCTTCCTCCATATCGATAAAGTCGATGACGACCAGCCCCGCCATATCGCGCAAACGCAGCTGGCGCGCGATTTCGTCTGCGGCTTCCAGATTGGTTTTCAGCGCGGTTTCCTCGATGTTGCGTTCTTTGGTCGCGCGACCCGAGTTCACGTCAATCGCCACCAAAGCTTCGGTCTGGTCCATAACCAGATACGCCCCCGATTTCAGCTGAACGATGTTGCTGTGCAACGCTTCCAGCTGGGATTCGACCTGATAGCGGAAAAACAGGGGGATTGTTTCATCCTTGTACAGCTTGACCTTTTTGGCGTGGCTGGGGGTCAGCATTTTCATAAAGTCGCGCGCCATTTTGTATTCGGCTTCGCCCTCGATGAGGATTTCTTCGATGTCGCGGGTGTACATGTCGCGCAGGGCGCGCTTAATCAGATTGCCCTCTTCGTGAATCAAAGCGGGAGCGGACGATTCCATCGTCGTATCGCGAATCTGCACCCACGTTTTAATCAAGTAATCGTAGTCGCGCTTGATTTCCAAGCTGGTGCGTTCCTTGCCCGCCGTGCGGACGATGACGGACATGCCCGTCGGCAAAGGCAGTTTCGAAACAATGCCTTTCAGCCGTTTTCTGTCCGCCGCGTTGGTGATTTTGCGCGAAACGCCGCCGCCGCGCGCGTTGTTCGGCATCAAAACGCAATAGCGTCCCGCCAAAGACAGATACGTCGTCAAAGCCGCGCCTTTGTTGCCGCGTTCTTCCTTAATCACCTGCACCAGCAAAACCTGTCCGCGGTGGATGACCTCTTGAATCTTGTATTTTTTGATTTGTTTGAAGCGGCGGGCGGCGACTTCGTCGGCTTCGTTTTCGCTGACGGTTTCAACGACGCGTTCGTCGGATTCTTCGTTTTCCGCCGATTCGTGTTCGTCTTCACGGTCGTCGTCCTTGTCTTCCTGCATCAGCGCTTCTTTCAGCGCTTCGCGGTCGGCGACGGGGATTTGATAATAGTCGGGGTGGATTTCGTTGAACGCCAAAAAGCCGTGGCGGTTGCCGCCGTAATCCACGAAAGCCGCCTGCAACGACGGTTCGACGCGCGCGACTTTCGCCAGATAGATGTTGCCTTTCAGCTGTTTTTTGGTCGAAGTTTCGATGTCCAGTTCGTCAAGCTTCGTACCGTCCACGATAACGACCCGCGTTTCTTCGACATGGGTCGCGTCTATTAGCATTTTCTTTGTCATTAAAGTTAATTCTCCGAGCGTCGGCGTAAAGCATGTCCGCCGACATAATGGGTGCCAAGTCGGTCAACCCGAGCGCAAAAAGCGGGGCAATCGTATGTTTCAAATCCGAATTTGAAAACTGACGCACTTTAAAAAATCCCTTCCGACGCGCTTCGGTTTCCCGAAAAAACTGTTTAAAACGCTGCTTTTATCGTTTCGCCGCCGTGCCGTACAGCCCTGTTGCCGCAGGAGGCGCAATAAAAAAATTGACTTTCAGCGCTGATAGAATAACCATCTCTTAACCAAAGAACAATCATATTTTGTTAGGGTATGCTATATTTTTTGAAAAAACACGAATCGGCATGACGGTCTGGATACAAAAATTAACGCGGATTATGGCTCTGGGAACATTTGTTTTCCTGAGTTTTTGCGCGCCTTGTCTGGCGGGGCGGACGACGGGCGTCCGATTCGGCAATCAGGGCGAATCCGCCGCGCGCATCGTCATCGATTTGTCCGAAAAGGCGGATTTTAAAATCTTTCCCCTGCAAAACCCGTCCCGCGTCGTCATCGATTTGTCCGACACGACAAACGGCATTTCGGAAAAAAGCGTCGGCGCTCTGCCTGCTTATTTAAAAAATGTGCGTTTCGGCAAAAACGGCAATGCGGCGCGCATCGTTTTGGAAACGGCGCGGGAAACCGTAATCAAAAAATCGTTCGTCCTTGCTCCGCAAAGCGGCTTCAAATGGCGGCTGGTCGTCGATTTGGAACTGTTGGGACGGTCCCAGCCCTTGAAGCAGGTCACTGCCGAATGGTACGACAACTCCGTTGCGGAGCAAAAGCCCGCCGTGAAACCCGCCGAACAGCCCAAAGTCAAGCCGCTTATCGTGCTTGACCCCGGACACGGCGGCAAAGACCCCGGCGCCATCGGCGTTTCGGGCGTGTACGAAAAGCATCTGACCCTTGCCATGGTCAAGCAGCTGCGCGCTTTGCTGGAAAAGACGGGGCGCTACCGCGTGAAGCTGACCCGCGAAACCGACATTTTCATCGCTTTGTACGACAGGCGGCGTTTTGCGCGCTCCGTCAACGCGGATTTGTTCATCTCGATTCACGCGGACAGTATCAAAAAGCCGCAAACCCGCGGGCTGTCCGTTTACACCCTGTCCGAAAAAGCGTCCGACAAAGAGGCTGAAAAACTGGCGGAAAAGGAAAACAAGGTTGACTTGATAGCGGGAATCGATTTATCAAACGAAACGCAGGAAGTAACAGACATTCTGATTGATTTGGCGCGGCGCGAAACCAACAACCGTTCGTCGTTTTTCGCCGAAAAGCTGATGGGTGAAATCCGCAAGGAAATCAAAGTGCTGCCGAATTCCCACCGTTTCGCGGGGTTTGCGGTGCTGAAATCGCCCGACGTGCCGTCCGTTTTAATCGAAATGGGCTACCTTTCCAACGCGGAAGAGGAAAGACTGTTGCGTCAGGCGCCGTATCGTGAAAAACTGGCGAAAGCGACCGTCCGCGCGATTGACGACTACTTTGCCGAAAAGCACAAGGCAAATTTTAATTAAAGGGTAATGCGATATGTCCAAGATTTTTTCAACTTTGCTCAGCTACGCCATGCTGGCGGCGATTATGGGGCTTATCGCTTTGCTGCTGATTTTTTCCCATTACGGCAGAAGCGTTGACGACTATCGCCAGCTGGCGACGTACGAACCGCCGATTACCAGCCGCCTGTACGCCGCGGACGGCAAGCTGCTGGCGGAATACGCGTCCGAAAAACGCGTCTTCGTCCCTTACGAAGCGATTCCGAAACAGCTGATTCACGCCTTTATTTCCGCCGAAGACAAAAAGTTTTTCAGCCACGGCGGCGTGGATTTCATGGGCATCACCCGCGCGGTTTTCCAAAACATCCGCAACATCGGACGCGGACGGCGCATGATTGGCGCGTCGACCATTACCCAGCAGGTCGCCAAGAACTTTCTGCTGACCAACGAAGCGTCTTTCGAACGCAAAATCAAGGAAGCCATTCTTGCCATCCGCATCGAACGCGCGTTTACCAAAGAATACATTATGGAATTGTATTTGAACCAGATTTATCTGGGGCATTATTCCTACGGCGTCGCGGCGGCGGCACTTAACTATTTCAACAAATCCTTGGACGAACTGACGGTTGCGGAGGACGCTTTTCTGGCGGCTTTGCCCAAAGGACCGAACAACTACGACCCCGACAAGCGTTACGACGAAGCCGTCGCGCGCCGCAACTGGGTGCTGTCCCGTATGGCGGAAGACGGCTACATTTCCGAAGAAGAAGCGACAAACGCCGCGCAGGAACCGATTACCCTTGCCAAACGGGCAAGCGGCGAAACCGCCGTTGACGGGGAATACTTTGCCGAAGAAATCCGCCGCGACTTGGTTTCCAAGTACGGCGAAGACATTTTGTACAAGGGCGGTTTGGCGGTCAGAACGACGCTTGACCCCGAAAAACAGAAATACGCGTCCGACGCGCTTCGCCAAGGATTGCTGAACTACGACCGCCGTCACGGATTCCGCGCGCCGATTGCGCACATCGATTTGGATGCGATTCCCGATCCCGAACCCGTCGAACAGCCCGCGGTCGAGGAAACTGCGACGGACGAAACCGCCGCGGATGAAGCGGAAAGCGCGGAATCGGACATCGCCGAAGAAATCCCGCAGCCCGACCCGAAATGGCTGGAACCGCTGAAAGCCGTTCCCGCCGTGTCTTACGTTCCCGAAACGTGGAAAACGGCGGTTGTGACAAACGTCACCCATGAAGCCGCCGAAATCGGACTGACCGACAAAACGACGGGAACGATTCCTTTGGCGGAACTGAAATGGGCGCGCAAAAACATGCCCGACCAGACATTGGGTCCCGAAATCAATGCGCCGTCCGAGGTTTTGAAAGCGGGGGACGTGATTTGGGTCGAACCCGTCAAATTCGGCGCAAAACGCGTGCCGTATCCCGACAACACTTACACTTTGCGCCAAATCCCCGAAGTCGAAGGCGCGATGGTCGTCCTTGACCCGCACACGGGGCGCGTTTTGGCAATGGTCGGCGGATTTTCGTTCAAACGATCGCAGTTCAACCGCGCCGTGCAGGCGAAACGTCAGCCGGGGTCAAGCTTCAAGCCGTTCGTGTATCTGGCGGCTTTGGACGAAGGCTTTACGCCGTCGACGCTGGTTTTGGACGCGCCGTTCGTCATGGAACAGGGCAACGGCATGGGCAAATGGAAACCGAAAAACGTGTCCAAACGCTTTTACGGTCCGACGACTTTGCGCATGGGGATTGAAAAATCCCGCAACCTGATTACGATTCGTCTTGCCCGCGCCATCGGCATCGACAAAGTGGTCGAATATGCCAAAAAGTTCGGCATTTCGGACGATTTGCCGCCGCAGATGTCGGTTGCCATCGGTTCGGGCGAAACGACGGTTCTGCGCTTGGCGACGGCGTTCGGCATGCTGGTCAATGGGGGCAAGAAAATCGAACCCGTTTTAATCGACCGCATTCAGGACAGAACGGGAGCGACGGTGTACAATTCGGACACGCGTCCGTGCGAAAACTGCCGCGACACAATGTGGGACGGACAGCCCGCGCCGAAAATCCCCGACATCCGCGAACAAATCGAGGACCCGCGCAGCGCGTACCAAATCATCAATATCATGACGGGCGTTCTGGCGCCGGGGGGCAGCGCGTCGAACCTGCGCCGTCTGGGACGGACGTTCGCGGCGAAAACGGGAACGTCGAACAATTCGCTGGACGCTTGGTTCGTCGGCGTTACCCCCGACCTTGTCATGGTGGTTTTCGTCGGCTTCGACGACCCGCGCACGCTGGGCAAGCACGACTTGGGCGGCACGGTCGCCTCCCCGATTTTCAAGCAGTTCGTCGACACGGCGTTAAAGGATGAACCCCGCATTCCGTTCCGTGTTCCCGCGGGCATCCGTTTGGTGCGCGTCAACCATAAAACAGGCAGACCCGCATCGCCCAAAGACCGCGACGTCGTTTTGGAAGCGTTCAAAATCGGCGAAGATTGGCGCGGCAAAATCAAAGGCACTTTGGACGGATCGGACGACGCGCGCAAAAACGACGATTCGGCGAACGAGGAAACGGCGGACAAAGCCGAGCGGGTGCAAAGCCGCATCAATCAAATCGAGGAAATCGACGACAACATGCCTGAAATCGGCAGCGTATTTTAACGAAAGGAGCTCTTATGAAAGCTGAAACGGCTACTCTCATCCAAGACATCAAGCAGTCGCTGGAACTGCTGAGGAGGCATCTTTGACTGGGACAACGCGTTGTACCGGTTGGAGGAAATCAATTCATTGACGGCGGACGCCAATTTGTGGAACAACCCCGAACAGGCGCAAAAGCTGATGGCGGAGCGCACTTATCTGGAGGATTCCGTCAAAGGCTGCCGCGATTTGGAACAAGGGGTCAAGGACGCCGAAGACTTGATAGAGCTGGGCGAAGCCGAAGGAGACGACGAAATCGTCGCCGAAGCGGAAGCGTCGCTTGCCGATTTGCAAAAACAGGCGCAAAAGCAGACGCTGAACGCGCTGTTGTCGGGCGAAGCGGATTCCAACGACACCTATTTGGAAATTCACGCGGGCGCGGGCGGCACGGAAGCGCAGGACTGGTCGGAAATGCTGTTGCGCATGTACATGCGCTGGGCGGAAAAGCACGACTTTAAGGTCGAATATCTGGAAGCCAGCGAGGGCGAAGAAGCGGGCATCAAATCTTCGATTATCAAAATTTCGGGACATAACGCTTACGGCTGGCTGAAAACGGAAAGCGGCGTTCACCGCTTGGTGCGCATTTCGCCCTATGACGCGAACGCGCGCCGTCACACCAGCTTCAGTTCGGTGTGGGTGTACCCCGTGATTGACGACAGCATCAAAATCGACATCAACCCCGCGGACTGCAAAATCGACACCTACCGTTCTTCGGGCGCGGGCGGACAGCACGTCAACAAAACGGAATCCGCCGTCCGCATCACGCACATTCCGACGGGCGTCGTCGTGTCGTGCCAAACCCAGCGGTCGCAGTTTCAAAACAAAGACGTGGCGTGGTCGATGCTGCGCGCGCGCTTGTACGAAATCGAACTGAAGAAAAAAGAAGAAAAAATCCAAAGTCAGGAAGACGCCAAAGCCGACATCGGCTGGGGACATCAGATTCGTTCCTACGTTCTTCAGCCCTATCAGATGGTCAAGGATTTGCGCACCGAGGTCGAAACGTCGGACACCAAAGGCGTTTTGGACGGCGACATCGATTTGTTTTTGGAAGCGTCCCTTGCCGCAAGGATTAAAGGCAATGAAGACGCTCCTTAATTTGTTTTTGGCGGTGCTTTTGTTCGGATGCGTCGCGCCGTGGTCGGAAACCGACCCCGAACTGTACCGTCAATACAAATACTGGGAAGCGGGGCAGAACGACTGGCATCCCGCGCGCGGGTTCAACGTGCGCGTCAAACGGTTCCAAGACGGCGGCTATTACGCTTTGAAACTGACGCCTCACCGCGAAAACGTGCCGTCTTTGGCGGCGGGATATATCGAAGCGGCGGAACAGGTCGCATTCGAAATGATGACGGAGCAATGCGGGGCGCAAAACTTTGTCGCCCAAGTTGCGCCGCAGGACGCGGGGGCGCGCACGCTTGACCGTTATTTTTACCAAAACGCGGATTTGTCCGTCGGCATTCGCTACCGCTGCCGCAAAGAAGCCGAAAAGCCGACTTACGACTTTTTGCAGACCGAACAGCAGAAATGGAGCAAAGCGCACCGTTCTTGGGACAAAGTCAACGGCGTTCAAGCCGTCGTCGACACCTTGCCCGCCGATGTCAACGGACTTTATCAAGTCAAAATCCGTCTGTTCGGCGGCGACGCGAACGACAACCGCCGCTTGGCGCGCAAAATCATGCTGAACGTCTGCGAAGGTCCTTCGTTCCGCATGGTATCCGAAAACGCCGCGCTGGATTTGGTGCCGACGGGACGTCCGCCCGAAATCGTATCCAACGAAAACATCAGGGCTTACGGCTTTAAATGCTACACGCGGGGGAAAGAATGAAAATCGTTTTGGGATTGGCTGTTTTGTACGGACTGGTGCTGGCTTGGGTTGCCGTCCATCAGCGCAAACTGATGTATCATCCCGCGGAACGGCTGTACACGCCGCACCAAAACGAAACATTCCCCCACGAATCCGTCGAACTGCATACGGCGGACGGCTTGACGCTGAAAGCCGCGTACAAAGCCCCCGAAAACGGCAAACCGACCGTCATCTATTTTCACGGCAACACGGGCATTGTCGCCGACGCAATGCACAAGCTTATCCCTCTGGTCAACGCGGGATACGGCGTCTTGATGCCCGAATACCGCGGCTTTGACGGCAACGCGGGCGCGCCGTCGGAACAGGGGTTGATACAGGATGCCGAGGCCGCCTTGCGCTTTGCGCGCGAAAACGCTCCCGCTTCGCCCGTCGTTTATTACGGGATGTCTATGGGAACGGGCGTGGCAAACGCGCTGGCGGAAAAATTCCCGCCCGCCGCTTTGGTGCAGGAATGCGGCTTTACGTCCATGACGGCGGCGGCGCAAAACCGCTATCCGCTTTTGCCCGTCAAACGGTTGATTAAAGACACTTACAATTCCGAAAAACGGATTGCGTCCCTGACCGCGCCTTTGCTGATTCTGCACGGGGAAAAGGACAAAACCGTGCCTGTTTCGCACGCGTATAAAATGCTGAACGCGGCAAAATCAAGCAACAAAACGATTAAAATCTATCCCGACGGACACCATATCGATTTGTACGATTTCGGGGCAAGCAACGATGTGCTGAACTGGCTGAACGGCTTGTTCGGTTAAGACGCGCTGTCCGCCAATTCCAGCCACAGCGATTCTTTTTCGTCCTTTTCGGCTTTCAGTTTTTCCAAATCCGCCGTTGTTTGATTGAACGCCGCAGGATTTGACAGATAAAAATTCGGGTCGGCAATCTTTGCTTCCAACACGGCGATTTGTTTTTCCAACGCTTCGACTTCGGCGGGCAGGATTTCCAGCAACCGCTTGTTTTTAAAGGACATACGGGCGGGCTGCTGAGGCTTTTCACGCTGAATTTTGGGTTTGTCCGCAGGTTTGGCGGCTGTTTTTTCCCGCTCTTTCAGTTTTTCCAGCAAATCCGTGTAAGTGCCGACATGCTCGATAATCGTTCCGTCGCCTTTCATATACAGCAGCGATGTTGCCACATTGTCCAGAAAGTCGCGATCGTGGCTGACAATCAAAACGGTGCCGTCATAGCTCATCAGCGCGTCCTGCAACAAATCCAGCGTGTCCATATCCAAATCGTTCGTCGGTTCGTCCAGCACAAGGAAATTCGAGGGCTTGGCAAGCGTCTGCGCCAAAACCAGCCTGTTCTTTTCCCCGCCCGACAGCGCGGAAACGGGCGTGTCGGCTTGGGTCGGGGCAAACAGGAAATCCTTTAGATATGACATGATGTGTCTGGGCGTGCCGCGCACAAAAACGGTATCGCCGCCGTCGGGACACAGCGTTTCCCGCAGCGTTTTGTTCGGGTCAAGCGTCATGCGGTTCTGGTCGAAATACGCTTCTTCCAAATTTTTCATCAGCCGCACAGTTCCCGAATCGGGGGAAATGCGCCCCGTCAATACTTTAATCAGCGTCGTTTTCCCCGCGCCGTTGGGACCCACAATGCCGATTTTGTTGCCGCGCATCAAACGGAACGAAAAATCCTTGATAAGCGGGCGGTCGCCGAACGATTTTTCCAAATGTTTGGCTTCAATGACCAGTTTTGACAAAATCGCGCCCTTGTCAATCGCCAGTTCGACGGACCCCGTTTGTTTGATTTGGTCTTTGCGCTGCTGGCGAAGTTCCTGCAAGCGGCGCAAACGCCCCATATTGCGCTTGCGGCGCGCGGTAACGCCTTTGTGAAGCCATTGCGTTTCCCGCTCGATTCGCTGAGCCAGACGGGATTGTTCGACTTCCTCGGCGGTCAGGATTTTATCCTGCCAATCCTCGAAATCCGCATATCCCTTGTTTTGGGCGTGCGTTTTCCCGCGGTCAAGCCAGATTGTCGACGTCGAAACCGATTTCAAAAACGCGCGGTCATGGCTGATGACAATCACGGCGCCTGAAAAATCCTTGACCGTTTTTTCCAATTTTTCGATTGTCGCAATATCCAAATGGTTGGTCGGTTCGTCCAGCAGCAAAATATCGGGTTCGCCCGCCAGCGCCTGCGCCAACGCGGCCTTTTTGCGTTCGCCGCCCGAAGCGGATTTCGGGTTCTGTTCCGCCGCAAGCCCCAGCTTGTCAATCAGCATATCGGCTTTGTAAACATCCGCGGAATCGCGCAGCCCCGCAACAACGACATCGCGCAAAGTCGCAAAGCCGTCGAAATCGGATTCCTGCGCCATATAAGCGATTTTCGTTCCGGGCTGGATGAATTTTTCGCCCTCGTCGGGTTCAATCACGCCCGCAATGACTTTCAGCAAAGTCGATTTGCCCGACCCGTTCCGCCCGATAAGGCAGGTTTTGTCGCCTTTTTTGATAAACAAGTCCAGCCCCGTAAAAACAGGGTGAACACCGAACGTCAATCGGACGTTTTGCAAGCTGTACAGCGGAGTATCGAAATCTGTTGCCATCGTCAATCCTTTGACGGATTTATAGCGTGTTTGCCAAGAAAATTCAACACCCCGCGCTTTTTAACGCGTTTTTCCCGACAACCGCGCCTGCTGCAGCAATTCCACCGTCAAAGGCAACCGCCTTTCCTTTTTTTCATGAAGCAACGGCTGTACACTCCGCCCGCCGCCCCTTTTCATGGCGTTCTGCAGTTTTTCTTCGATTTCGTTTTTGCGCCGTTCGCGCACTTGAACAACGGTCGAATGCAGTTTCGTTTTGTGTTTTTGCAGCTTGGCGCATGTTTTGCGCAAATTGTTCGTCGTCAGCTGATCCCGCGTCGGCATCAGTTTGACGGCGTATTCTTCCAAAACATCCCTGTCGACATCCATTTTTTTGCCGTGCGCCAAATGCAGCTGAATTTGTTCGGACGCCGTTTCCAACGCTTTGACTTTTGTTGTGAAAATAGCTTTTTTGCGCGCGACCGCTTCGTTGTATTGGCGCGTCAGGTCTTTGTTGTAGTCGCGAACGGACATCTGACTGCGCGCCCTGATTTGTTCGGGGGTCGGATTTTCCCGTTCGGGCTGAGCCTGCAAGCCGTAGCGTTCCTTTTTATTCCACAAAGCCTGTTCGGATTGGGTCAAAGGAGTTCCTTCTTTCAGCTTTTGTTCGATAATTTTGGCTTTTCCTTTCGGACCGAACAATTCAGAGCGGTAAGCGTCGATTTGCATTTCGTTGAACGTATTGCGGACGTTTGATTTTTCCGCTTCAAAACGCTTGCGCTGTTCGGAAACCATGCGGCTTTTCGTCAGATGCAGTTTGGTTTGCGACCGGCGCGTGTTGATGGCGATGCGGTTGGACATTGCCATCAGATGCTTCAACTCTTTATCCAGACTGAACGCCGCAGGCGGTTTGTGGTTTTTCTGCCGTTCCGCCTGTTCCGCCTTGCGTTCGGCGGCGTCTTTCGCCATTATCGCCGCCTGAAACGCCGCTTCTTTTTTGCGTTCCTCCGCCGCTTCCAGATTAACGCCGGAACGTTCGCAGGCGGCTTTCAAAGCACGCGCGACATCGGGCGGCAAATCTTCGGCGACGTTTTCGAATCCGTGCTCTTTGACCTCTTGAATCAAAGCGTCGATGGAATACGAATTCTTTTGCGATTTCGCTTCCGCCGCCATGGCGCCGAATTCGACCGATTTTTCGCCGCCGTCGCTGATTTTTCTGCCCGCAACCGTGCTGATTTCCACCCGTTCGCCCTGTTCGCCGTCATTGACGATTTTGACAGACGAAATCGCTTCGGCGGATTTGCTGACATGCCGCGCGTTAAAAGCCGCGTCCTGCCGCCGCATCAGCTGTTCCCAAGCCGCTTTCAAACGTTTTGGATCTTTTTCCGAACTTTTTTTGCGCGGCGTTTTGTTTTCCCAATCGGGTTTGTCTGTCATGGCAAAACTCCCTTATCTGTTTCTGTTTTGAGAAGCGGCAAGAACACGCGCATCCAGCTTGCGGGACGCCTCGGAATTGGCTCGGCGTTCGGGCATCGCATGTCCCGTAACGTCGCGATAGTTTTTCTTGTTCTGCGCGGTTTGAGACACCGTTTGGGCATTGATTTGCCCGATTTGACGAACGACTTCCGAAATCGGCGGACGATTGGCGGCATTGGTTTTCAATTCCTGTTTGGCGGTGTTCACCAAATCCTTTGCCGTTTTCAAATCCGATTTTCCGGAAGCAATCAGCCCCGCCGCGTTGGCAGCCGCTTCGCGGCGAACCACCGCCGCCGCATAAGCCGTTCCCGCTTCGACGCCGATTTCCTTTTTACGCAAAGCTTTTTCCGTTTTTTCATCGAAATCTTTGCGATTGATGGGCGGCACTTTGTCGGGTTCTTTTTTCGGATCGGCGTTGATTTTGTATTTGCTCGCCATAGCCTGAACATGCTTGTCGGCATCGGTCAAGGGCTGTCCGTTGACTTCTTTTTCCTGAACGGCAATCAGTTCTTTGCGCCATTCGCTGCGCTGTTCCGCCGCCGCCGAATTGAACAAAGCGCCTTTGTGCTTCTGTTCGGATTCCATCAATTCGTTCAGCGCGTCGTTGGTGCGTTTGTGCAACACTTTGACTTTGCCGTCCAAATCGTCGGGTTCCTTTTCAACGGCGTTAAGGGGTCTGATGCCCTGTTTTTCCGCCGCGCGGATTGTATCGAAGTTCGCCAGTTCGGGATGCGGGTCTTCGGCGGTTTTCTTGCGTTCGGGCTGAGCTTTGCGCACTTTTTCCAACGCGTAAAAACGGTTGTCCAAATCCGCGCAGCGTTCCGTCAAAGTCGGCAAACGCATTTCGGGTTTGCCCGCTTCCTTGTCTTCCGCGCTTTGCTTCAGCAGGTTGTCTTTCGAATTGTGCGCCGCATCCAGCGCGTCGCCCTCTTTCAGCATTTCGGGCGTCGGAATGAAATCTTTGGTCGGCATGCCCAAGGAACGGCACGCCAAATACATCTGTTTTTGGAACGCCGCCGACCCTGAAATACGAATGGACGTCCAGCCTTTTTGCTGCCCCAGACGCACCAAAGTCATGCATTCTTCCAGCGTCGGTTCTTTTTTCTGTCCGTCTTCGTTTCTGACAATCAGTTCGATACGGTTTTTGCTGTTGATTAACGAATTGCCGCTTTCCAAGTCCAGCATCGCCAACCCTTTCAAGTCGCGGCATCCCGAAATTTTTTCAAACGGGGACGCATAAGGCGGCTTTGCGCGCGAACCTTCCATGCCGAAATAGTTAATCCATTGCTGCAGGTTTTTGTTTTGCTGCATCAAATCGGATTCGCCCAAGCCGCGTCCCGTTTTTTCGTCCGCGTTTTCGGCGGCGCAGGTTTCAGCGTCCAAAGTCTGATTGTCCGCGTTGTCCCAGCCCAAATCCTCGACGTCGTTTTGCAAAACTTCCTCATCATGGGAACGGGTGTCGTCCTGAGTTTGTTTTTCGCCGTGTTGTTCGGCGTTTTCCTCTTTGTCCTTTTGTTCCGTATCTTGAACGGGCTGTTCTTCGACGTCGTTTTGTTCGGACTGCCGTTTCGGCTGCGGTTCGGGCAAGATATTTTCGGCGGTATCCATCACCGCTTCGTTTCGGACAAACTTTTCGTCTGTTTTATCCAACAGCTCTTTATCCTGTTGACGGCCGTATTCCCCTCTGTCCGCAAACCAAATCCCTTCGGAGGTAAAAACATCTTTTTTTACGGTCGCGGCATCCAAAAGGACGTAATTGTTCCAAGCGGCGCCGTAATGTTTCCGATAAGATTCCCGTTCTTCTTCGCTTATTTGCGGCTTCACCGATGTGTCAACACCGACAAACGGCATATTTTCCAGCGGATTTTCCTTAAATTCGGGCTGTTCCGGCGTGCGAAGGGTTTTCCCGAACAGCTTGACCGCGCTGTGTTTTTTGGTTTTGTCGGCAGTGCTTTCCGTATAAGAACCGTCCTGTTCGAAATAATACGTCGTATCGTTTCCGTCGCCCCACGGAAGCCCCGTATAAGCTTCCGTCATTCGACCGTTTTCGTAAGTGCGGGATTGAACCTGTCGGACTTCCGCGCCCTCATAGGTGTAGACCGTATCGTCCGTTTTAATCAGTTCTTCGCCTTGGATTTCGTAGCCGACGCAGCTCTGCACCCGCCCTTCATCGTCAAAAGATGTCATTTTTGCCGTTTTGGAAACGTAATCGACAACGGACAGAACGCCGTCGCGGGTCGTTTCCGTGCGCAACAGCTGACCGTCGGGGGAATGAACGGTTTTGTAAACCGAATCGCCGTCATAACTGATATTGGTGGATATGGCGTTTGTCCCCTGAACAAATCTGTAAATGGTTTCGGGACGTCCCTCTTCGTCAAACGCGACACTCGTTTTGGGATTCCCATCGCGGAAATCCGACGTATAAACATGCCGCCCGTTTGCATCGTAGCTGTCGTATCTTGTCTGAACGCCTTGAGCGTCATAGCGGTATATCGACTTGCTTCCATCCTGTCCGTAGGCGTATTCCACAGTCCCCATGCGTTCCCCGTCACGATACAAATCCTGTCCCGCCAGTTTGCCGTCCTGACCGTATTTCAAATCGGCGGTTACCCGTCCGTTGTCGTCATATCTGACGGAATGGGAATATCCCTCGGCATCGATATACTGTTTTTCGTTCGAATTGTTTTCATAAACGGTTTCGACTTGTTCGTCACCGTTCTGAATCGTATTTTCTTCCGTCATCGGCTCTGCTCCGTTCTGAATGGTGTTTTCTTCGGCTTTCGGTTCGTCGCCGTTTTGAATCGTGTTTTCAAGCGTTGTTTCGGCTTGCTTTTCGGGTTCGGGAGTTTTCACGTTGTCATTTGCGTCATATTCGACAACCTGTTCGACACCGTCCACGACCGAGTATTCGCGCCGCCCCGCATACGTTCCGTTGTCATACAGTCTTTCTTCCAGCAATTTGCCGTCCGAATCCAGTTTTCTGTCCGAAACGGGATAATCGTGCGCGTCACTTTCAAAAACGTGTTTAAAGCCTTCGTCGTCCGTATAGTATTCGTTCGACCCCGTTACAATGCCGTCTTGGATAATGCCTTCGTTAATCAGGTTGCCGTTTTTGTCAAACGTCTGATCCGACACGGTCATAAAGTCGTTGTCGGTGGTAACGATGCGCATTCTTCCGCCAAGTTCGGTATACGTTCTTGCCCCGACGTGTTCGCCGTTTTCGTACAGCCCTTCCCGCCTCAGGTTTCCCTTTCTATCGAAGGTTTGGTCGGATACAACACGGTCTTGCGTGTCGCGGACAACAACCGTTTTGTCCCCGACGATGCTTTCGGAATACTCTTTCGTTCCCTTGAATTCGCCGTTTTCGTAAATGCCTTCGCCAATCAGGTTGCCCCGTTCGTCGAATTTTTTATTGGCAACGACACGACCGTCGTCATCATAGCTGACCGTGTGCGCGAATCCTTCCGAATCGGTGAACTGCCTGTCGCGGGTTTTGCTTTGCTTTTCGGGTTCGGATTGTTCGCTTTGAGCAACGGTTTCCTTTACGGGTTCTTCTTTGGCGGGTTCCTCAGCCGTTTTCGGTTCAAACGACGCAATCCATGCATCTTTGACGGGGGCGGGTTTGTCGTTATAGAAAGCCGCCTCGGCTTGATAATTTTTCAGATTTTCCTCAGCCCGTTCGGCATCGCGCGCATAATCGTCTTTGGTCGGTTCGGAAACACCGTAAGGAAACGACGCGCCTTTGGGCTGGTATTCCAGATTGACCGAACCGTCCGCACCGTAGCGGCGGGAATGACGGGTCAAAGCGTCGTCATAGAAAGCCTGTTCCGCAATGCGCATTTTACCGTTGCGCATTTCATAGCGGACTTCCTGTTCCACATCCCCGTTTTCCTTGTAAGAATAGGAAGAAATCTGCCGCATTTCGCCGTTGTAATAGCTGAGCGACGCCACTTCGCGCCCTTTGTCGTCGTAACGGTTTTCGGATGTCAATTCGTTGTCCTTGTCAAAACGCCGCGTGGTTCTGAATCCGTTTTCGTCATAGGTGCTTTCCACCCGTTTTTCCGCTTTTCCGTCTTTGTCAAAGGTGGTTTTGGAAGTTTGCCGCCCCGATTCGTCGTAAGTGTAGACGAACGAGTACAAAACATTACCGTTGCCGTCCAGCGTTTTCGACGACAGCAGATTGCCGTTTTTGTCGCGTTCTTCCTCTGTTTTTCCCAGACCGTTCATAAAGTCTTCAAATGAACTCGCGATATTTTCGACTTTGTTTTCTTCAGCCATTTCAAAGCTCCCTTTTACAACGGCGGACACACTAATCCGACGATTCACTATATCCCGTTTTCAAAAGAAAAGAAACGTTTTTTCGAAACGTCCTTTACAAAAAATCTTAACAGATTGAAACTAAACAAGTTTTATTTGACAAAAAAAGACCGCCCTTGTTTCCAAGGACGGTCTTTTGATTGAAAAAATCTTATTTTTCCAACACTTTGACGCCCGGCAGGACTTTGCCTTCCATCCATTCCAGGAAAGCGCCGCCCGCGGCGGACAAATACGACAGTTTGTCGGCAACGCCCGCGTGTTTCAGCGCGGAAACCGTGTCGCCGCCGCCGCCGATGGATTTCAATCCTTTGGCGGTCAAATCGGCAACCGCTTCGGCAATCGCAAAGGTCGCTTTGTTGAACGGTTTGATTTCAAACGCGCCGACGGGACCGTTCCAAATCACGGTCTTGCATTCGCCCAGCTTTTTGACGATTTCGGCGACGGATTTCGGACCGATGTCCAAAATCATCATGTCGGCGGGAACAGCGTTCACGTCAACCGTTTCGTTTTCGGCGTTTTCGGCGAATTCTTTGGCGACAACGACGTCAACGGGCAAAATGATTTCGCATTTCGCCGCTTCCGCCTTTTTCATGATTTCGCGGGCGGTGTCAGCCATTTCTTTTTCACACAAGGACGTGCCGACGGCAACGCCTTTGGCAAACAGGAACGTGTTCGCCATGCCGCCGCCGATGACCAGTTTGTCAACCTTGGCGACCAAGTTGCCCAGCAAGTCCAGCTTCGTGGACACTTTCGCGCCGCCGACAATCGCGCAAACGGGGCGGACGGGGTTGCCCAAAGCGGCGTCCAAAGCTTCCAATTCCGCCTGCATCAGCAGACCCGCGGCGTTCGGTTTCAGTTTCGCCATGCCTTCGGTGGAAGCGTGGGCGCGGTGGGCGCACGAAAACGCGTCGTTGACATAGATGTCGATGTCTTTCGCCAATTTGGCGGCGAAATCCGCGTCGTTCTTTTCTTCTTCGGCATAGAAGCGCAGATTTTCCAGCATGATGACGTCGCCGTCTTTCATCGCTTTGATGGCGGATTCGACTTTCGGTCCGATGCAGTCGTCAACGAAAACGATTTTCTGACCCAAAGCTTTTTCGACGTCGGGAACAATCTGACCCAGCGACATTTCGGGAACGACCTGACCTTTGGGACGGCCGAAGTGCGAAGCGATAACGACTTTCGCGCCTTTTTCCGTCAACGCTTTGACGGTCGGGACGAAACGGTCGATACGGGTCGAGTCGGTGACTTTGCCGTCTTTGAACGGGACGTTCAAATCGGCGCGGACGAAAACGACTTTGCCTTTGGCGTCCAAATCTTTAATCGTATTGAATTTAGCCATTTTTTTATTTTCCTTGCAGATAAACAAAATCGGCTCCCTCCTTTGAGGGAGGAAGCCGTTTTGCGGTAAAAAACCTTAGATGAACTTCGACATCGCAACGGCGGTATCGGACATACGGTTGGAGAAGCCCCATTCGTTGTCGTACCAGCTCAGGATGCGCAGGAAGTTGCCGTCGATGACTTTCGTCTGGTCGGCGTGGAAGATGGAGCTGAATTTCGTGTGCGTGAAGTCGGACGAAACCAGCGGCAGGTCGTTGTAGCCCAAAATGCCTTTCAGGCGACCCGATTCGGACGCGGCTTTCATCGCGGCGTTGACTTCTTCTTCGGTCGTGTTTTTCGCCAATTCGACTTTCAGGTCGACGACGGACACGTCGGGAGTCGGAACGCGAATCGCGGAACCCTGCAGTTTACCCGCCAATTCCGGCAGAACCAGACCGACGGCTTTCGCGGCACCGGTCGTCGTCGGAATCATCGACAAAGCGGCGGCGCGGGCGCGGTACAGGTCTTTGTGCAACGTGTCAACCGTGCGCTGGTCGCCCGTGTAGGAGTGAATCGTCGTCATGTAGCCGCGGACGATACCGAAGTTTTCGTTCAAAACTTTGGCAACGGGGGACAAGCAGTTCGTCGTGCAGGACGCGTTGGAAACGATTTTGTGTTCACTGGTCAGCTTGTCGTCGTTCACGCCGTAAACAACCGTCAAATCGGCGCCTTTGGACGGAGCGGACACCAGAACGCGTTTTGCGCCGGCTTCCAGATGGACTTTCGCTTTTTCGGCGTCGGTGAAGATGCCCGTGCATTCGTACACGATATCGATGTCCATTTCTTTCCAGGGCAGGTTGTGCGGATCGCGTTCAGCCAAGACTTTCACGGTTTTACCGTTGACGGTAATCGAATCGTCGGTGGCGGAAACTTCGCCGGGGAAAGGTCCGTGAACGGAATCGAATTTCAACAAATGAGCGTTGGCTTTCGGCGAACCGAGGTCGTTAATCGCAACGACGTCGACGTCCGTGCGGCCGGATTCCGCCAAAGCGCGGAAAGCCAAACGACCGATACGGCCGAAACCATTAATCGCAACGCGAACTGCCATGTATTTTCTCCTTAAATTGTTAAGCTTGCGTCAAATCAGACGCGATTGAATTCTCAAGCACGTTTATATTTGCCACACTTTGAAAAAAAAATCAAAGCCTTTCCCGCATAAAGAGTCAGTTTTTTAAAAAAACGCCTCAAGGCTTGGCTTTCGGTTACAATCCGTAGTATAATGTTTTTTTTCAATCATGCGGAGGTTGCCATGAAAATCGGAAAAATACTGCTGACGGCGGGCGCGCTGGCGTTGAGCGGATGCGCGCTGACCCATTACGAAAGCGCGGACGAAAAACCGAAAGAAGAAATCCTGATTTCCACGAACGTTCCCGCCGAAATTTTAAAGGACGGAGAAGTCGTTTCCGAAACGGCGACGACGCATACTTTGAAAAATGTCGGCATGAATCTGACCGTGCGCGCCGCGGGATACAACGACGTCGAGCTGTTGGTCTATCCCCTGCCGCCCAAGGAAAAAAATATGACGTCGCACGAAAGCTCCGTCAGCTGGTCAAGTCAACAGACGGCGAACGTTTCGTCGGATGTGTGGGATGTCGGCGCCAACGCCGCGACGACCAGCCCGACGTCAACGGTGATGCTGCCCGTCAATCTGGTCAAAATGGTGCTGGGAATCGTGTGGATGCCGTTCGATTTCGCGACGCAGTTCAACCCGCTGGGCTACTACTACGCTTACGGCGACAACGAATTTCACGTCAATCTGGCAAAAAAAAGCGGAACGTACTCCCCTTGGCAGGCATACGAAGAACAAGTCGAAGCGTTCATTTTGAAAAATAAAGACAACGTGCTGAGCCAAAAAGGCGAATACATCGCCGCTTTGGTCAAATTTTCGGGGCTGACCAAAGCCGACGTCGTCAAAGTCTTAAAAGACAATCCCGCGCCCGAAGCGGCGGCAAAAGCGTTCATTAAACGGATGCGCGCTGCTCGCGGCGGCTGATTTGTTTGCACGGTCGGGGGAATTGCGCGTCAAGGGCGCGCAGTTCGTCCCGCTTCAGCGCGATTCCCTGACTGTCCCAAAACGCGCGGATTTCCGCCTGTGAAGTCGGAATGACAAATGCGCCGACACCCGAAAACGACAGTTGCCACGCCAGCGCGATTTGGGCGGGTGTTACACCTCTGTCCGCGGCAATTCGCTTTAAAACGGGGGACTGAAACGCATTGCTGTACATTGCCAGACGCGGATAGGAAATCAGCGGAATGCCCTTTTGTCGGCACAACGGCAGCAAATCGCACTCATACGCCCTGTTCGCCAAAGAAAAATAGCTTTCGCAAACGGCAGTTTGTTCCGCCCCGTCCAGTTTCAGCCATTCGGTCAAATCCTCCGCATCGAAATAGCTGACACCGAAGTTTTTGATTTTCCCCGCCGCTTTCAAGTCCAGAAAAGCGTCCAAAATTTCCTGCCAATCCTCGTCGTTTTCGGGGGAATGGAGCGTATACATATCCAAATAATCGGTTTGAAGCCGCCGCAAGCTTTCTTCGCACGCGCGGATAACGCTGTCATACACATCGTCTGCATCGATGGAAACGGGGGACACTTTAGACCCCAGCTTGACTTCATCGCGCATTTGGCAAAACGCTTCGCCCGCCACTTCCTCCGCGCCGCCCCTGCCGTAACTTTCCGCCGCGTCGAAAATACGAAATCCCACGTCAAACGCGTAACGCAAAAAATCCGCCTGAGCGGGGAACTGACTTGCTTTTTCGCCGATGTTCCACAAGCAGAATCCCAAAGCGGACATTTGCCAACCTGCGTTTAAATCCAGCTTTTTGACCTTCATGGCGTCCTCCTTTCCGTGTCGGAAGAATATACGTCTTCCGCGGTGAATTCGACAATCCAGCCATTAGGTTATAGTCTATCCGCCCCGCGCCGTCGGTTCCGTTTTCGATACAAAAAGAGCGCCTTTCGCAAGGCGCTCTTTTTTTTCAAATCGGATTAACGGGTGCGTTCCATTTTCGCCATCATCGCGATATTATGACGTTTTCCGCCCTTCTTGCCGCCTTTACCTTTGCCTTTGTTCATATTCTTGCGTTCGGTTTTGGACAGCAAAATCTTCTTGTATTCGATTTCCTTGACGTCTTCCCATTTCTTGGCAACGGGGTTGAACGCCTGTTTGATGTAGCGGAAATCGGGGTTCATAAAGTCGTCGTTCTGGTCAATGACCGCGATACGGCTGGCTTTGCCGATGGTCGGGGAAACTTCGACTTTACCCTTGGACACAACGATTTTCTGCGCATTCGTGATGTGGTCGACTTTCTGACCTTTGCCTTTGAAGATTTCTTCGGTAGCCGTGGTCTGTTTTTCGTCGCCGTGAATGCCGATGAACGTCGTCTTGCGGTCAGCGGGCTGGTTGGCGGCAGCCAAATCGGCAACCTTTTCCATATCCCCTGCGCGACCGTGACCGGAAACGTAGTAGGTTTCGCCTTCGACGAACGGAGCGCCGCGCTGCGGAATCATCGTTTTCCAACCCTGCGCTTCCAAAGCAGTCATCATCTGGTCAACGACGGCTTGGTTGTCGCCCGACGGAATGACCGCCTGCTGGTTGACGCACAGATTGGGAACGCCGTGCGCGGGATGAATGTTTCTGTTTTCGCCGCGGGAAACGCGCGCCATGGACGCCATTTCTTCACCCTGCGTGCCCGTCACCATATAGATGCGTTCGCTGGGCGGAATAGCGCGGGCGGCGGGGTCTTTGGCGTCGATGATGTTGACGCGGACGCCCGTGCGCTGCTGGCAGGCGTGGGTCATGCCGATGCCCGCTTTGTTCAGGCATTCGTTGACCTGAACCAAAGAAGCGCCGTCCAGAATGAACGTGCGGGGTTTCGTACCCGTTTCTTTGGCGTATTCGGCAACCGCGATAACGTCAGCCATCATCTGCTGAGCGGAACGGGCAATCGTGCCGACCATCATCTGGGCGTTCGGGTTTTCGCGCAAAATCTTTTTGAAGCCTTTGGTCACCATGTCATAAGACGGCGTGACTTCTTTGGACGTTGTGGACGTGGAGTCGCAGAAGCAAACGTCAACGCCTTTGGCAAAAACTTCACCGATGCGTTTGTCGTCCCAGCCTTTGCCCAATTCGGCTTTGGTCGTTTTGAAATCGCCCAGGTCCATCATACGGGTACCGTCGGGGGATTCGACGACGAACGCCACCGCGCCGGGCGCCGAGTGGGTCACGGGAACGGGTTCGACTTCAAAGCCGTTGACTTTGAATTTCTTACCGTCTTCGACATCGTGAAATTTCGGCATGTTGTCGATGGGCAATCCCTGCTTGGTCATTTCCGCCAGCATGAACTGGTGCGTGAATTTGTCGGCGTAAATGTTCAGCGGACGTTCGGGATTCATCTGAATATGGTGAATAATCCCCGCGATATGGTCTGCGTGAGCGTGCGTCAGCAGCAAGTCGTCGCATTCCAGCGGAGCGATGTAGTTGTCGACACCCGTCAAGGCTTTGTCGGAAAACTTCATCCCGCAGTCGATTTGAATCGATTTTTTGGTTCCGTCTTCTGCGGTGTATGTGATTTTTTTCGCATTGCCGCCGATGCCGTCCAAGTTATTACCGCCGAGAGATTCGAACTCTGTTCTTTTTTCAGCCATAGCAGTACCTTTCTATATCAAAAAATTTTATTCTTCGGGATAACCGACATAAACCCAACGGTTCCAAATCGCGTCCAAAACCAGTTCGCTGGGTTCGGAATCGTCCTGAAAATCGGGCAAAGATTTGACCAGACGAATCAATTCCTCCGGCTTCATGTTCGTCAAAGACTGATCGGGATAAGCCTCGTTCAACGCGTCTGCAATTTCGCAATAATCTTTCCATCCGTATGACATCGACTCACTCCTTTAAGTTTTTGCGACTTGGTCTTCCCAAATCTGTTAAAGACATCTTACACCTGTTTTTTAAAATTTTGCAAACACTTTTTTGAAAAATTTTTCAAAAATTTTGACAAAAAAGCAAAACCGCCGTCAAAAGCGTCGATTCCCGTAATTTGTTAAAAAACAAAGGGCTTGTTTTACACATAACAAGGCCTTTGTAAAAAATTTTGTCAAAAATATTTGATGGAAAGCCCGTCTTTACTGCAACGGCGGAATGTTCAGCAAAGCGATGTAGCCGGGGGGAATCCGCGTCGTCGCATAACGGATGTTCGCCGTTTCGATTTGGAATTTCGGCATTTGCAGCATATCCGACGCAATGCCGAAAAAATCGCGCGCCTCCAATTCTTTGCGCTGAGCATTCATCACATAAAACACACAGCCCTGCCCTTTTTGGGCAATGCCGCAACGGGGGCGTCCCTTGGGAATTTCGGCGTTCGTTACAACACCCGGCAATTCATCCGCGCCGCGCGAATCCATCGTCCCGTAAAAGAATCCCAACCCCGCGCCGATAAACGTGAACATCAGGAAAAAGAACAAAATCATCGGCGTTCTGATAAACGCGGGGGGCAATCCCAAATCGGACGCAAAGTTTTTGTCGTAAGGATTTTCGAATTCCTCTTCTTCCTGTTCGACGGGGATTTCTTCGTCCAAATCGTCGATAATGCCGTTTTCGTCGGCCTGCAGTTCCTCTGCCGCCTCTTCTTCGGCGGCGGGGGGAATTTCCTCTTCGACGGGCTGAACGGCAGGCTGGGGCGCAACGGGTTGCGGCATGGGATAGCCCATCGGACGCGGCGGCATTTTCATCCCCGCCGGCATGGGATAGCCCATCGGACGCGGCGGCATTTTCATCCCCGCCGGCATTTTCATCGGCATCGGGCGCGGCATCCCCACCGGCGCGGGAGGAACTTGTCCGTAAACGGGGGAAACGGGCGGATGCGGATAATGTTGATCCTGATCGGACATGATTTATTCCTTTTAAACGATTTCTTTGACCAAGCGGATGATGTGCGGCGTCAGCACGACGACTGTTTCATAGCCTTTGAGCGAATCGGCGAAAGACGACGCCGGAATGCCTATCAGCAAAATATTGTCCCCCAGCGTGTTTTTCGTTTTGAACGACGTTATTTCGCCCTGCATCGAATCCAATGTCAAGACGGTTTTCATCCGTTCGCCGCGGTCGCCGTAAAGTTCTGTCTGCGCCATCAAAGACAGCTGCGCTTCGGGCATCGACATATAGCCGCACCGTCCGACGTCGAAACGGGCGCGCCATTTGTCGGCGGCAATGAACATGCCTTCGGACACGACGGCGAACTGCGCGCGCGGCGTCAAAAAACGGCTCAAGCTCTGCGCGTTGATTTTGTGCGCCGTAACCAGCGACCGCCCCAAAACGCCGTTGACGGAAACGCGAATCGTTCCCGCGCCGAATGTTTCGATTAAATCCTGCCAGTTGATTTCTTTGGCGGGGCTGAGCGGTTTGACGCGCAAAACCTGCACGTTGAACACAATCAGATTCGGTTCTTTGTCGAACAAATCAATCAGCTGGCGCACCTTGGCTTCCGTTCCTTTGTCGCCTTTGAAGGAAATGACGTTTTCCTCCCAGTTGACGGACAAATCGTGCATGCCCGCCCCGCGCAGGGAATCCAGAACGGCAATCATCACTTCGCGGCGGTCGGGAACAAACATGTTCCAGCCGACTTCGCGGCTGACGAACAGCGTTTTCTGCTTGGCGTCGTAGCGGTAATACACATCGGCGGCGGAAGCAATCATTTCCATCACGTCCGACAGTTCGCCCGTGATGTTTTCGGCGGCAAGTTCGGGGAACGGACCGTCAACGCCGATGACTTTGATTTTCGCGCCGCTAAGCAACTTGTAAAACACTTTTTCCGCCGTTTGTCCGTCAAACGAAAAGCCTTTGACTTCGAACAGCGGCAGCGTGTCGCTTTGTTCCGCGCGTTCCAGTTTGAACGCTTCCTGTCTGAACGGAACGGCGGTCATGATATTCTTTTGCGTTTCCTCGATTGTACAGCGCAAAGGCGTTTCCAAGCTTATCATCTGCGCCGCGCGCGTTGTTTTCGGTTCCGTCGGCAAATCGGTCGGACGCACCAGATTGACCAGCGGACGTCCCGCGCGGATGTTTTGGGTTTGACACGCGGTCAATCCGAACAGTCCTGCGAGAGTCGCCAAAACGGTTGTTGAGTGAAGCAAAAAGCGGAACATTTCGTTTTCCTTAAGCAGTCGATGTTCCCGCGGCGGACTGCGCGGGCTGGTCAGGCTGAGCCTGCTGTTCGTCGGGGGCGACAAATCCGTCGGGCGCGGGACCGATGTCGCCTTCGGGTTCGGAATTGTCAGCCAAAGACCCCAAACGGTTTTTCACTTCGTCCAAAGACTCTTCCTCTTCGGACAGCATTTCGGGCGGAGCGTTGTCTTCGAATTCTTTTTTGAATTCCGCCAGCAGCTTGCGCAAAGCGGCGTCGCCGCCTTTGTAGCGGTCGCGCACAATGGCAGCATAAGGCGGCGTCATGATTTCCATGCCGAACGTCAGAATTTCGTCCAGCAAATCAAGGATGTAGCCGAAATACGGATACTGCGTCAGCTCCAGTCCGCCCAAATGGACGCAGCGCGCGCTGGTGCGGGAAATCGTTTGGTCATAGTAGGTTTTCAGCCGCATAAAATGGTCGAAGTTCCACAGCTGGTCAATGGTCAACCCGTAAGGATTGACCGAACCGTCGGCGGCGGCAACGGGCTGGGAAGATTCGGCGTCGCCGATTCTTTTGACCAGACGCGCCAGCAAATCCGCCCCCGCTTTGCCGAACACGGCAAGCCATTTCTGCATTTCGGGCAGCTGCTCTTTGGCTTTGGCGACGTCAATCGGACGGCGGGGATCCGCCAAACGGGACGCTTCCGTCCACATCGACCCCGCTTTTTCGTATCTTAACGCGCGGTCCAGATTCGTTTTGACTTTGGCTTGGTTGCTTTCGGGGCAGTCCTGAACAATCGTCGGCAGTTTTGCGCGCCAATCCGCGCCCCACACGGCTTCGGCAAGCGAACGGACGCGCCCCAGCCCCTCTTGCGTATCCTGATACGCCAAAAGGGCTTCGTACAACGAAGAAAGCGCCGCCGGAATTTCTTTATCAGCCATTGTTCCCGTCCGATTTCAATCCTTTGTTCAATTTATATTATGTTTCGGCAAAAAAGCAAACATTTCCTTAACGAAGATACGGATCGTCCGAATCTTCGGGCACGGCGACGACGACATGGTCGGGCGGAACGGCGGCTTTGAACGCATGCGGCGCGGCGTTGAAAACAGGCAACGCGGACGCGGATGTTTTCAAAACCCGTTTCAGCGGCGCGTCGTCGTCCAGCCGCAACAGCATCGCCACGTCCAGCGGCGAATTGACGGGCGGAGCGGGCACGGATGGCGGAACGGGTTCGTACACAACGGGTTGTTCCGCCTGCGCCGAATCCGTTTCTTCGGCAACAGGCGTTTCCGCCGTTTCGTCAACGGCAGCCGGTTGATAATCTTCGACGATTTCCGATTTTTCTTCCGCGGCAAGGGGCAATTCGTCCGCAATAACGGGCAAGTCCGCTTCATCGGCAACAGGCAAAGGCAAATTGTCTTCGATAATCGGGGATTCGGGCTCTTCGGCGGGCGGCGGCTCGGCTTCGACAGGCGAAAAGTCCGTTTCGTCCGCAGACGGAGGGGGCAAAGCGGGTTCTTCGGCTGCGGGAAGTTCGGGCGGTTCGTCCGCGGGTTCGGCTTCTACATCAACGATTTCGGGCGGCGTTTCGGGTTCGGCGGGGATCGTTTCCGCCTCCGCTTCAAGGCTTTCCGCAGGCTCGGCTTCTTCCGTTTGTCCGCCGCTTTCCGCTTCGGGTTCGGCGGGTTTGTCCCCCAGCATTTCCCCCACGTCCGCCAGCATCGAATCGATGTCGTCCAAAGAAATGGAGTCGTCGGGCACGTCGACTTGCTCTTCCTTGTACAGCGGATTGCCGCTTTCGTCGACGTAATAGGGATTGCCGTTTTCATCCAGATAGTACGGATTGCCGTTTTCGTCGACATAGTATGGCGTTCCCGTCGAATCCAGATAATAAGCGACGCCGTCTTCGGTCATATAATACGGAATGCCGCCCGCGTCCAAATAGTAAGGCGCGCCGTTTTCATCCAAATAATACGGAACGCCGTTCGCATCCAAGTAATATGCCGCCCCGTTTTCGTCCAGATAATAGGGCGCCCCGTTCGCATCCAAGTAATACGCCGCGCCGTTCTCGTCCAAATAGTACGGGTTTCCGTTTTCATCGGTGTAATACGGCGCTTGCGACGTCGGGGGATAAGCGGGTTCGAAATACACGCCCGCGCCGTTTTCGTCGACGTAGTACGGATTGCCGTTTTCATCCAAATAATAAGCCGTCCCGTTCGCGTCTATATAATAAGTCGCGCCGTTTTCGTCCTGATATGCGGAATTCGGGTCGTAGTAAATCTGATTGCCGTTTTCGTCCGTGTAGGAATAAGCCCCGTAATTCCCCGCCGCGACATAGCCGTACAATTCGGGATTGTCGGTCTGTTCCGTCGGATAAGCGTAAGACGCGGCTTCGGATTCCTGCACGTTGTAAGCGGGCGGCGGCATATCCGCCGATTCCGCGGGCGGCGGCGGTTCGGCATATCCGTAGCCCCAGCTGTCATCCTCTTCGGATTCTTCGGCGGCGGGTTTGGACGACAGGGACGCGTACGCTTTTTCCAGTCCCGCCGTAAATGACGACAAATCCATTTTGGGAATGTGCCATTTCCGTTTTTTCTCTTTTTCTTCGACGGGCGGCGGAGCTTTCTTTTCTTCCTTGACTGCGGGCGCGGGAGCGTCGGTCGCCGATTCCATCGCCCCGCGCACGACCTCCAGCGTTGTTTTTTTGTTGGACAGCGCTTCCGCCAAAGCTTCCGTCTGCGACATCTGCTTTTGACTGATGATGTCGATTGTTTCGGACAGATTGGCGTTTTGTTTCTGCGCGACAGCTTCGGCGACAACGCGGGCTTGGTTTTCCAAAGCTTCCTGCTGAACCGCGGATTGCGCTTCCGCCACGGCGCGCGCCTGTTCCGCCAGCACTTCCTTTTGAACCGCCGATTGCGCTTCGGCAACAATGCGCGCCTGTTTTTCCAACGCTTCCTGTTGAACGGCGGATTGTTTTTCCGCCATTGCTTCCGCAACGACGCGAGCCTGACTTGCCAAAGCTTCCTGCTGAACGGCGGATTGTTTTTCCGCCATTGCCTCGGCGACGACGCGGGCTTGACTTGCCAAAGCTTCCTGCTGTACGGAAGATTGCTTTTCCGCAACGGCTTCGGCGACGACACGCGCCTGACGCGCCAAAGCCTCCTGCTGAACGGCGGATTGAGCTTCAGCCACAACGCGCGCCTGTTCAGCCAGCGCTTCCTTGTTCGTTTCAGCAAGCGCTTCCGCCATCGCGCGCGCTTGGTCGGCGAACACTTTGGACTGCGTTTCGTTGTGGGCGTTGTTAATCGCGCGGGCAATCGCCGTCGCCTGAGCCGCGACGGTTTCCTTTTGCGTTTCCTTTTGCGCGTTGAACATCGCTTCGGCAACGATTTGCGCCTGATTTTGCAGCGTTTCCTGACGGACGGATTTTTGCGATTCGGTCAGCGCGTCCGTAATGGCTTTGGTCTGCTTGGTAAATGCTTCCGCCATCAGTGTCGCTTGGAAACGCTGGGATTCCTCCTGACGGTGGATAAGCTCGCTCATCGTTTCGGACAGCAGCGCCGTTTGCGTTTTGGAAATGATTTCCGCAATCATTTTCGCCTGTTCGGCGGAATCCATGCCCATTCCCATCGACGGCGCGCCGAACACCGGCATCGGCGTTCCTTTGGCGGTCGATTCCAAAATCGCTTTTTTCTGCGCTTCCAGCAGTTCTTTTTGCGATTTCAGCAGCTCTTTTTGCGCTTCGCGCTGAGCTTCCGCCATGGCATCGGCTTGCTGTTTCAGCAGTTCGTTGGTTTGAATGCCCGCCTGCGCCGAATTCGAATTTTCGATAACGATTTGCGGTCCGCCGCCGCCCCCGTTTTTCTGGACCGCCGCAAACAAAGCCGCCAATGTTTCGTTGGCGTTTTTCTGCGATTCCGCCAGCGCTTTGGCAATAATCGACCCCTGCACTTCGGCGGCGCTCTGCTGTGATTTCGAAAAAGCCTCCGCCATCGCGCGCGCCGTCATTTCCTGACTTTGGGAAAAGATTTTCGCCATCGTTTCGGACTGCATTTTCGCCTGCGCTTCGGCGGATTTCGTCTGCGCTTCGGTAATCGCGGTAACCAACGCCTGCATGCCGTTCGCGCCATCGTTCGAAAAATCGAACGAAACTGGCACTTGCGAAACGGGAACGGGCACTTGCTGCTGATACTGCGCACGCATAATATTTTGAACGTTTGCCTGTTCGCTTTCCGCCGTTTGCGCGCTTTCGCTGATTTTTTCGGCGTAAGTCGTATAGTCTTCCTTGGCCTTTTTCAGGGATTGCGCCAGCCCTTCGATTTCGCCTTTGCGGTTGGGGTCTTGCCGCGCTTCGGCAAGCGTCCGCGCCAGCATTTCCATATTTTTGCGCGATTCTTCCTGCGCCTGCTGCATGGCTTGCAACTGGTTTTGGGTCATTTTTTCCTGCGCGGAAGTCAGCGCGTCGGCAATGGCTTTGGCTTTCGCCTTTTCTTCGCGCGAAACGAAAACGTCCTCTTCCTCGTCGTGATGAAAATCTTCGCCGTATTTTTCGGTTTCCAGATATTCCAAATAATTGCGGACATCGCGCCCGCCCGGAATGTCCGCCAGCGTTACACGGGTGTCCGCATCGACGTCCAACAGCGTTTCATTGTACCGCTTGACCAAATCTTCGCGCAGGACATGAAGCTGGCGATATACGTTGACAAGCCTTTGCGCCTTGACATAGGAATCCTCTTCCCCGTCGTTTTGCTGACCGGGAAACTTCGGCTTCCATTTTTTTGCATCTTTTTTAGGCGGGCTCATTCCTGTTTTGACCAAACAAAGTTAAACTTGATTGTATACTAAAACGCCGCAGATTAACATATCTTTAATCCGCGGCGTTTTTGTCAAAGCTTTGTTTACGGCAAAATGATTTGAACAATCCGATGCAAAGCGGCGATTTGGTCTTCGGGGATTTCGACCTTTTCCTCGGGGTTCCACATAACGCCGAACAATTTGCCGTCCAAATCTTCGCGAATGCTGATTAAACGCGCGTCCGTTTCGTTGACGTACATCAGCGCCAAATCGCCCAGCCCGACCATTTTCGTCGGATCGACGACCAGCACCGAACGCGTCGGCAGCAAATTGCCCAAACGGCGCGTGCACAGCGAAACCGCATACGACGCCAAGCCGTTGACGGCGCTTGCCAAACATGAAACCGTCCCCAGCGAAGACGCGCGGTCGACGGCAATCATGCCGTTTTCGGCAGGCTGACCGTAGACGGGCAAAACGACATCCTGACGTTCGGCTTTCGCACCCGCTTTTGCGACGGGCAAATCGGGATAGCCCGACTTGACGCCTGACACGGCGCGGTAACGGGCGTCGTTGCGCTGAATGAACTCGTCCAAAGCCCCCGCTTTGTCCAAGTCGTAAATCTGTTTTTGCAATTCTTCGTTCGTATATCCCAAAGCGCGGGCAATGCGGGAAATTTCATCCTCGGACACTTCGCGCTGTCCCATTTCGATACGGTGATAAACGGACAGCGTCAATTCCGCCCCGTCGGCGACATCCGCCAGCGTCAGGTTTTTCTGCCCGCGGATATAGCGCAGTCCCGCGCCCAGCATTTTCAAACCGCTGCGTTCGTTGACACGGTTGCGGCGTTCCTGTTCGCGGCGCCATGCTTGAACAACGTCGGGCTGGGAACTGGCTTCGTTGACGAAAATATCCTGCAACGGGCAGTCCAAAAATTCAGCGATACGAACCAGCTGTTCCTGATCAATGCGGCGGTATCCTTTTTCGATTTTACTGACGGCAGACAAACTGACCCCCAGAAAATCCGCCAATTCCTGCATTGAACGACCGCGGACACGGCGGTACATGCGAATCTGATTGGGAAAGATAATCTCTTCCATACGTTAAGTTCCTTACGTTGACAGCATCCAAAACGACGCGGATAAACAGTTATACCGTTTTTCGTCCGAAAATTCAAACACAAAAACAGCATCAAGCCCCGCTTTCGAAACGGGGCTTGGAATTTTACAGGTAATTTCGCGCCGCTTGGATTTTTTGCTTTGCGCGGCGGACGCGCTGTTCCAGTTCGCGCAGCTTTTTAATGCGTTCCTGCATCCGTTTGATGCCGTCGGCTGTATTTTTCGCCCATTGCGCCACTTTCAAAACGTATGTGCATGCCGCCGCCCCCAGTGTAAAGATAGTCAACACCAGCAAAATCAAATCGATAATGCCGTTGACAATCGCTTTGATGGCGCGGACGGCGCATCCGCGCGGCGGCGTCGTTTCGCCAATCAGCTTCGCGCCGAATTCATCCGCTTTAGGGGCAATGTAAATCCCGAAACACGCGACCGAAATAATGATGAAAAAGTTCGACAGTCCGCCCGCTTTGACCAAATCTTTGAAAGCGTCGACATAAGCGCCCGCTTCCATCTGCGCCTTCCACGCCTCCATGCCCTTGCCTGCGGCAATGACCCAAGTCTGCTCGACCACTTTCACCAGCATTCCGATCATCATGGAAGCAACGACAAAGATAAAACATCCCTGCAAAAAGACGTTCCACCCCGTTGTGGCGTAATTTCGCGTCAGCGGGAACACCCACGCCACAACAAACAGCGGTAGCATCCCCAAAATAATGCAAATACGGAAAATCACATCCAAAAGCGTCATCGGGAACAGGAAGGACACGACCCAGAAAAACATCGCCATGACGCAACCCCACGCCCACATCGGCGGCCAAAAGACATCCAGCCCCGTGGCGGGAACTTCGAAATAGTGCCATGCGCCGCACCGCATTCCGCGCGCCAAAGCCTGCGTCGGTCCCATACCGTTTGCGATTTGTTTAACCATGCATTCCATCGAACTGCGCACGCCGGGTCCCAGCGGCAGGCTCAAAGAGCCAGAATTCGTTTCCCCCGCCTTGCACGGCACGTCGGAAACGACCGTCGTCGAATACGCCGCCGCGCTGGACAGAATGGGATTGACGAAATAATCAAACGCCGCCGCGGATCCGCCCAACAGCAGACAAGTGGCAATGCCTGCGCGAATCATGCCGCCGCCGATTTCCGTCATGTGCGCGAAAATATCGGGCGCATCGCCGACATTGCTGAAAAAGCTTGCCGTTTTGCATAAAATCCAAATCCCGAATCCGACCGCCAGCAGCATTTTCGCGGGTTCTTCAATGGCCTTTGCGATATAGCCCGAAACTTCGTTCCCCGTATCGAAAAACAGCATGAAAATCTGGCACGTCCAGCAACTGCCCGAATCGCCGCTGTATTGCTTCAAATACGTGGAATAGGGTTCGCAATCGCCGGCTTTTTCAGCGGCAAAAGCGGGATTCGCGATGATTAAAACCATCGCCAGCAACATCATCGCTATCCAAAATCGTTTTGATACCACCATATCAAAGCCTTTCTTTTTCCACGCTTACAATCTGTTCCTCAAACGGATTGTATGCAAAACGGCAACAATCAACAACAGTCCGATAAACACAAACAATCCGACGTAAAAATTTTTCGACCTCGCCACTCCTTGCACAAAATCGGTTTGAACCAAGAAAACCAGTCCGCCGAAAATCAAATATTGCTGCCACCTCGTCATACGCTATCGCTACGAATCCAAAATCTTGTTGCCGTCGCCCGTGCGGTTTGCCGTCTGGTCGCCGCCGCTGGTCTGCAAATCCTGCTGAATCCGCCCCAAAAATCCGCGCGCGCTGTTGCTGTTCAAATCCTTGTACGCCTGCGTTTCGCGCAAATTGCCTTTGTCGTCCCGCTTCATATAGCCGCGGTCCTCCATGCGCTGTTGCGCCTTTTCCAGCTTTTTGGCATCAACCGCCTTGCCGTTTTTGGATGCTTCGATTGTCGCCTTTGCCTTATTGTCTCTGATGCGGCTGGCGCGGTTGGAAGCAAAGCGGGTCGCTTTTTGCGCTTGTTTGGCGACATTGCGCATCGCCATCACCGTCGCCCCCATCGTGTTGGAGGGGGACAGCCCGCCGAACGTTGCCATAATGTCCATAATCACGCCCGCGAACAACAGCAGGAACACGCACACAAAGATAAAGCCTATAAGCCCCGGCGAACCGTCAAAGAATTTGCTGACCTCTATCACGTTGTTCAAGAATCCCATCGGATTTTTCAGCATCGGTTCGTATTCTTCGATATATTTGTTCAAAACGCCCGCCGCCATGGCAATGAAAATCGACAATCCGACAATCTGCAAACCGATGGACATAATCGCGGCTACCAGCTTGCCCGCAAAGCGGCTGAGGAACGGGAAGCACAATCCGACAACGCCCAGCGGCAAAAACGCCATCACCAAACCCATGCGGAACACGCCGTCCATCAACAGCATCGGGAAATACAGGCTCATCACAATCGACATAATGTAAGAACCCGCGCCGATAATGATTGCGACGAAATCGCCGAACACGATGGACAACAGCGACGCGTCCTGCCCGACGTTCAGTTTTTCCTGCATCGCCGTCAGCAAACAGATGAACGACGATTTCGGTTCACCCTGCGGACACGAGATATTGCCCCCCGGAATGGGCAAAGTCGACACAACGGCAACGCCGAAATCGATAAAGCCCGTAAACAGCCCTTTGATGAAATCGACCGCCCAGTCGATATTGTACAGAATTGCCGCGCCGATAGCCGTCCAAAACAGCCGCGTCCCCACGTCTTTCCAAAAATCGGGAATGTTGGGTTCGCTCATCGAACCGACGAATTTCAGAATGCGAACCGCCAGCCACAGACCGAAAATAACGCCCAGCAAAGGAACGGCACCCTGCGCGACCTTGGGAATCAATTCCTTGTACATTTTTTCGGAAGTGTCCATCGCCAGTTCAAACAGCGGACAAACCCAGCAGGACTTGCCGACCATTTTGGCTTGAACCGCCGCTTCGCCGCCTTTTTTGCCCTGAATGTCGTCCATCATGGTTTGACCTTCGTCGTCGCCGCACGCGGTCAGCGTACAGGTAAAGGCAAGCATCAGCGCCACGCACAAAGCCTTTGCGCATATCCGCCAGAACCCTTTTTTATCCTTTACCGTACCCATGCCCGTCATCCTTCAAAGAAACGAAAGCTTATTTGCCGTATTTTTCGTCGATATAGTCGTTGTATTTCGACTGAATACCCGATACTTCGCTGGCCTCGCGCGGTCCTTTCCAATTTTTGTAATCTTTGTTTTTATACAAGAGCCCTTGCTTGCCATAGCGGGTAAAAGCACCGCCGGAAATAAAGTTCATGAATTGACGGCGCTTGCCGTTGCGCAACAGCTGACCGTATTCCTGCGTTTCCGCGCCCGTCTTTCTGTCCAGATAGCCGCGGTCGCGCAAGCGTTCTTCCGCTTTCATATAGCGTCTTTGCTCCGAAGCGGACTTGAAGTTGCCGCCGTTTGCGCGCCCTTTTTCAACGGTGCGCGCGGCGCGTCTGTCCAATCCCTGACTGACTTTGTCCTGCGCCCATGCGCCGCCTTTCAGCGCCACCTTACCCGCTTTCATTGTGGCGTTGCCAGTCGCTTTGGCGGCTTGGAACGCCATATCGTTCGAAAATTGAGCATCCGAGAAGTAGTTTGCAAACGTGGTCGCTTCTTTCAGGAACAGGATGCAGTAAAAACCGCACGCCGCCAAAATCAGCAATCCGCTGGCGTTGTTCGTCGCCCCCATGTATGCCGCGCAATGGGGCAGACCTTCGCCGCCGCCGACTTTCAAAATGCAGACGGTTTTGGTTTTCGCGTCGGGCGTGTCGGGCAGCAATGTGTCCAAACCGCTGGCGCCTTCCAACAGCTTCATGCCGATTTTAATCGCAAAGTTCAGGCAGACGTAGAAGAACGCAATGTTCAAAAACGAATTCAATCCCTTGGTTGCGAAACGACCGGTTACGGGGAACACCCACGCCACGATGAACAGCGGGCAGAACGCCGCCGTGATGCCCAAACGGAACAGCGCGTCGAAAATCAAAATCGGCCAGCACACCATCAAAAACCAAGTAATCCAAGACACGGCGCATCCGTTCGCCCAAACACTGGGATCCAAAATGCCGCCCAACAGCTTGATGCCCCAGATTTCGATTCTGTAGATATGGGAAATACACATCGCCAAATCGCCCAGCCCCTGCGTTTTCGCAAGCGCCTTGTGCGCATCGTCAATGATTTGGTGCATCGGCTCGATCGTACTCCACAGTCCCGAGCCGCCTCCGCCGCCCAAGCCCGCCATACCCGCGCCCGCATCCAGAATCGGGACGACGAAATAGCCGAAAAAGTAATCTTTGTTCATCAGCAGACCCGCGGCGATGCACAGTTTTATCATCATGCCGCCGACTTGGGTCGCGTTCGCCAAGCCGTCCGTTTCGGTCATGCTGCCGACCCACTTCATACAGAAAACAGCCAGCCACAGCCCGAAACCGACCCCCGCCAGTTTTACGGCGTCGGGGGCGACTTTCGCAAAGGTTTCGTCGCCGAATTTGACGGCGGCCTCGCTGACGATTTTAAAGGGCTTTTCCCACCAGCGGCTGGAATCCGCTTCCTTGGTGTAAACGGAAAGCGCCTTGCACTCTTCGTTGTACTTGTCGGTTTCCAATCCCGCCAAAGCCTGATACGGCGCAAAGAAAGCGGAAACCAAGACCATCGCGGCGAACAAAAAATTTATTTTTCCTTTGTGCAGAAACTTTATCATTTGAGCAACCCTTTCTGACTTGATTCCTTTTCCGACGCCGCTTCAAGCGCCTACACTTTTACCATTATCATCATACTAATATAAAAAGCGCCTTAGAAGTATGACATTTTTTTGATTTCTGCGCAATCTTGAAAAAAAGCCTTGTTTTCCGCCCGATGCCGCGTTTTAAAAGGGCTTTGACTTCCGCCGCTTATTCCTCTATAAATAATACGGTGTCGTTTTTTGAATGGTCAGGAACAATCATGGTGGATTCTGCCGCGCCGGTGCAAAAAAAAGTTTTGGTCAAAAAAATCAAGGTGCTTGTCAAGCGCCCCGTCGCGCCCGCCCCCGCCGCGCCCGCAATGGTCAAGGTTCCCGTCAAACGCCCCGTTATGGTCAAAGTGCCCGTCAAGCGCCCCGTTGCGACGGCTCCCGCCGTTCCCGCGCGCGCACCTGCGCCGCCCCCCGCTCCCAGATCCGCGGGGAAAACCAGACGCTACGCGGGCGGAAAAGAAGTCAAGCCGCTGATTTACGAGGTTCCCGCCGACATCATCGAACGAATCGACGCGCGCAAAAAAATCCCCGAAAAACTGTTTTTGCTGTTTATTTTCGCCAAAACGCTGGCGGAACAAAACGCCGCGCGCGACGGTTACAAATTTCCGCCCATGCTGATTGATTTGCCCAAAGACACTTTGGAAGCCGCGGAAATGATTGACGACGTGGACGAAGACATTTACGACGCCCTGCTCAGCGATTTCAAGGAAATCGCCCCGTTCATCCCCGGGCTGGAGCGCGTCATGCACAGCAGCGAATCCGTCGAAGATTTGATTGACGAGGAAGTCCGCCGCGCGCAAAATCAGGATGCGCTGACCTCCGCGCAGCAGATTGTGCTGGGCTTTTTGATGATTCTGTCGGATATGAAAATGGTTCAGCAGCGGCTGGAACTGCACGAAATCGACAAAGAACGGCAAAGCGTCGTCGACGGCATCCAAGCCCTTGAAGCCGACGAAAAAGCCATGAAACACGATTTCATCGTCGCCATTCAGCGCAAAGGGTTCCCCGTCAACGCGACAAAGCTTGTCAACAACTATTTCACGCTGGCGAAAAAGGATCCCGAAAAGGCTTACCAGACCTTGATTACGAATCCGCTGTATTTTTCGCCGATTCAGATGGACAGACTGCCCAAAAAATTCTTCGGGCTGATTCCCCCCGGCCCCAAAGAAGCCCGCGCCGTCAACAAACGGCTGGCGACTTTTTTGAAACACCTGAAAGTCTGATTCGTGTGAACTTTTAATGACACTCTGGACAAAAAAGGCTCGATTTCGTATACTGAAATTAAAGTGAACTTGCGAGGAGAAATCCCATGGCTGACAAAGAAGAAGTAAAAGTAACCCGAGAACAGAAAAAATCCCAAATCATTGAGGACGCCCCCAAAGAAGGCGAGGAAAACGTCGGCGAAGTCAGCGATGTAGAGAAAAAAATCGCAAAAAAGGAAAAGAAAGACCGCGCCGAATTCCAGCCGCTTGACTTGGGCAACGAAGACAACGTTTCCGACTGGCTGGTCAATATGCTGTCAGGGCGTTTGTGGGATTTCGCCATCAACAACTTGGAATGGGCGGGCGATTTGTGCGACCGCGCGTTCTTCAGCCGTTTGGAACGGAATGCCGAAAAGCGCCAGCAGGCCTTGCAGGTCAAGGAAGCAAAAAAACGCGCTGCCGAATCTTCGAAGAAAGCTTTGACGAACGAAGACGGCTCCATCAACGTCGGCGCGTCGAAAACCCGTGAATACGACGACAAAGGCAATTTAATCAAAATCGACGATTACGAAGTCCAACCGAAAGACAAACTGGTCGATGCCGAGGGCAAGCCTTTGCAGGGTAAAACCGTCAAAGAAATAGAAGCGCAACTGCTTCAATCCCGCAAAAACGCCGCCGAAAAGGGAAACAATTCCAAATCGGAGAAAAAAACTCCGTCCAAGGACGAAAAACCCAAAAAACGCGAAAAGTCCAACGACGGCAAGAAGAAAGACGGTAAAAAGAAAGACGGCAAGGATACCAAAAAGAAACAGCCGCGGGACACAAAAAAGACCAAAGACGAAAAGGGCAAGGACGAACCGAAAAAAACGCGCGCCCGTCGCAAACGTTCCCCGCAAGAAGTTGCGCAGGAAGCCGAAAACAACCGGAAAAAACGGCAGGACTACGCCAAAAAAGGACGCACCGTTTCCAACAAGGCCAAGGGAACGAAGCAGAAAATGCACGATACGCAAAGCAGTAAAAACAAGATTTTGAATCTGAGCAGACAGAATCAGCAAAATCAAACCAGAACAAATACGCGCGGACGGTCCGGAAAACAGGGCGGACGCGAATAAGCAAGTTCATTCCGAAGGCAGCCTTTCCGATGAAAGGTTGCCTTTCTTTTTCGGCAGACTTTTGAAAAACGGGCGTTTTGCCCTTTATTTTTGACATCCCGTCTTGTATCCTGTATTTTATAATCAAGTTGTTACGGACTTTTGAGGGCGCTTTGACATTGAAAAAAGTAAAACTTTCGCGGCTTGTGTTTTCCGGTTTGACGGCTGTTGCGGCAACAGGAGCGGTTGCGCGCGCTTATTTTTTGCATTTTTGGAAATTCGACCTTTTTCTGAGCAGGCATTGGAACCTGATTTTGCGCAAATGGAACGCGGGCTGGGTCGTCAACAAAACGGGCGAATACGCTTTTTTGATTTCGCTGACGGCATTGCCTCTGATTGTTTTAATCGTATGGTTTGCGGTTTACAAAATCCGCTGGATGAAAGTACTGAGCCTGCCGCTTGAACCGTTGCAAAAGCGCAAAAGAAAAGAATTGGAAAAAAAATCGCTGGCGGCGGCGGTCGGCAATCCCGAAAAACTGAAAAAAGCCCCCGCTCCGAAACACACCGCTCAAAAACTGCCCGACAAACTGGTTCGTTTGCGCGGCATGCAGTCGACGCTGCAGCAGCATGGCTCGGCTGAAAAGCCCGTGGCGGACAACGGCGGAGTCCGTATGGAAAACGAAGCGCTGTCACGTTCGCAGATTTGGGACAATCTGGCAAAACAGCTGGAAAGCGCGGGGACTTTCGTTTTGCGTGAAATGTCGCTTGTCAACTGCCATATCAATCTGCTTGCCGTAACGCAGGACGGACTGTTTATGCTGTGTTCGGGTCCCGAAAACGGCACCGCTTGGACTGTCGACGAAAACGCGCATGTCTGGAAAACGGAACAGGGGCAGTCTTTGCCGTCCCCGCTGCAAATGCTGATTAAAGGGCGGGACGAACTGAGAAAATTGATTGCCGCGTCATCCCCCGCTTACGGCAATTTGGCTGTCAACGGCTGTCTGCTGTTGGATCACGGAACGGTTTCAAACGCCGACACCATGCTGAATTATTTAACAACGGCCGATTTGTCCGTCCTGCGGGCGGGCAGTTGCAAAATGGCGGAACTGCCCGACACGGGCGCGCTGATTGAATACATCCAATCTTTGCCGAAAGCCGACAGGGCTTTGAGCGACGCCGTCGCCGTCGCCGTGCTGAGTTTGATGAATTCCGAACGGCTTTGACGGCAAAGGAGGTTGTCCATGAAATTCGCTTTATCCTTCAGCCGCGCATTCGCCATTTTTTTGGTTTGGTCGTGGGGATACGCTTTTTGGTTTCAAAAGCTGATGCTGGCGTTTTGGCGTTTCAACCCGTTTGACAAAATTCATTGGCATTATCTGCAGCGTCAATGGCAAGAGGGCTGGACGATAACGTCTTTGCGCGAATGGATGTTCGTTTTACTGCTGTTCGCCGCCATTCCCGCATGGCTGACGGGCTGGGCGATTTTGTCGACGGTCGAATGGACGAAATGGTTCAAAATCATTCTGACTTTTCCGTGGAAACTGCTGAAACAGCTTTGGAAAAAACACAAAGAACGCCACGCTCAGACCGTTCGTCCGAAAATAACCAAGCGTAAATCCTACAAACAAACCCGCCCCGCCGCCGTGCGCGCCGCAACGGGGCGCGTCGCCAAAGCCGCCGACAAAGAAAAGGAAAAAGAACCGGAAGAAAAGAAACACGCGGAAAAGGCGCAGGAACAACAGCACAAAGAACACAAGCACAAACCCGAACCCGCGCCCGAATCCAAAAAATCGGCGCCGAAGCCCGCCGCTTCTTCAACGGCGGCTTCAAAAGGAAGCGGAGAGTCTTCCATCGGCGACGCTTTGCGTTCCGCGGGATACAAGCTGTTGTCGGATGTTAAAATCGCGGGCAAAGCCATTGATTTTGTCGGTGTTTGCGCCAATCATCTGCTGCTGTGTCTGGTCGATTCGGAAAACGGCGATTGGCTGGCTGACGAAGAACGCTTCAACGACGAAGAACCGTTGTGGTTTTCCGAAAGCAACCACCGTATTTCGCCCGTCCGTGTCGTTTTGAACGCGCGCGACGCGTTAATCCCGATGCTGTCTGGCGCGGCGCGCGGCATGGAGGTCAAACCCATGGTCGTCATCCGTCAGGGCACGATTATCAACGCCGAAGATATGTTCGAAGTGTGGGATAATCTGAAAGTCGCCGTCTGCCGTCACGACGCGGGAGGTCCCGACGAAATCAAAACGCTTGAGGATTCGCTTTCCAAGGTAAAAGCCCCCGATGACGATGTCGTCCGCGACATTTCGGGACTGCTGACCTGAAATCCTTAACCTTTTTTTACTTTTATAGCGCATATTTATCGGGGAACAACCGATGAATGGTAGATTTTTATCGCTGTTTCCTTTATACTTATCAAAGTTTTATGCAAACTTGAAGGAGCTGTACGCACTATGGCTAAGCGCGGGGACGAATGGGCATCACATGACGCAGCGGTAAACTGGGTTATCGCAACGGTCGCAATCGCATTCGCGGCATCGTTTGCCTGCGCGGTTTTATCGTTCGCTTTGGCATACCTGATTCCCAAGGGCATCAGTCAGGATTCCATGCTGTATGTGTGGAAATTCATCAAAAAGCTTGCTTTTGACCCGACGTTTTTGCTGAAAACGTACTGGAAGTGGATTGTCAAAATGTACAATTACAGCGGTGCGCCGTCCGTCAGTTTGTGGCTGCCGATTCTGCCGCTGTTTTCGTTCATCGGCATTTTGGCGGTGGGATTGATGACAAACCCGCATTCGTGGATGTCGACCATTCACGGCGCGGGGCGTATCGCAACCAAAAGCGACATTCAGAAAATGGGGCTGTTTACGGGCTTTATCGTCGTTCTGGGACGCTGGCACGGCAAATTGCTGAAACTGCCCGAAACACTGTCCGTTCTGGTGCTGGCGCCTCCGGGCACGGGTAAAACCGTGGGGGTGGTTATGCCCACGATTTTCGAATCGAACGACATCAGCATCATCGTCAACGACCCGAAGCCCGAATTGTGCTTTAAAACCAGCGGCTACCGTCAAACAGTCGGTCCTGTTTTCGTCATCAACTGGGGTGCGGAGGACGAACCCGAAAAAGGCATTTATTACCCCAGCTGGAATCCCTTGTCGTTTTCCTGTTTGCCCGCTTTCGGTCCCGCGCGCGACATGTACGTCGATTCCATGGTGAACGTTTTGGTGGAAGAACCCAAAGGCGGCGCGGACCCGCACTGGGCGAAAACAGGGCGTAACGCGCTGACGGGCTTTATCCATTTCGTTGTCGGCAAATGCGAGCACGCGCGCGCGAACGATTACTTCATCGGCAAAATCTACGAAGGCAAGCTGGACGACAAAGACCGCGAAGTTCTTGAAGGCTACTATATGGAAATGACGGACGCGGACGCCGCCGAAGCTTTGGAACACTTGCGCAACGGCACGTTGGATTTGAACAACTACGTTCCCATCGGAACGTGGGAAATGCTGCCTGAAAACTGGGTCGGCGCGGAACCGTCGATTGCGATGATTTTGGACTGGCTGACCGAAGCGCAAATGCAAATGGCGGCGGAAATCAAACGCAAAACCGAGGAAGGCGACCAAATGGCGGCGCTTGCCGACCCGATGCGCGACATGTTGGACAAAGCGGTCGAGGAATGCAAAAAATACGGCTACGCCCACCGCGCGGTCGTCGAATTGAACCAGCTGTCCGGCACGCCCGACAAGGAACGCGGCTCCATTCTGTCAACGGCTTTGACGGGTATCGGTATTTTCAAAAACTCCGCCGTGCGTTCGCGTACCAAGATGAGCGACTTCATCTTTAAGGACATTCGCGGAATGAAAGACCCCATTACGGGCGAAATGAAATCCATTGCGATTTACCTGTCCGTGAACCAAGTCGACGCGCGCGCTTTGAACATCATTACGGGAACGTTCGTCGAACTGATGTCGAACTTCCTGATTGCGAACCCGCCCAACTTCAAACTGGGCGACGGGACGAAAACGGGACCGTTCCCCGCATTGTTCGTGCTGGACGAATTTCCCCAAATGCCGAAGCTGGGCGCGGTGAAAGACGGCCCCGCGGTCGGGCGCGGTCAGAAAGTGTCTTATCTGCTTATCGGGCAAGATTTGGGGCAAATTTCGGGTCAATACGGCAAAGACGACCTTGAAACCATTATTTCCACGACGGCGGCGAAAATCATTCTGTCGCAGAACAACGAACAAACGGCTCAGCGTTTCGAAAAAATGATAGGCACGCGCACGGTCGAAATCGCGTCGTCGTCCAGAACCGAAGGCTGGTCGAAACAGGCGACGCCGTTTTCGAAAAACGTTTCGCGTTCTTTGCAGGGAACGGCGGTTATCGGCGCTTCCCAGATGTTGAGTATGCCGTCGACCCAGCAAATCGTTTTGATGCAGGGCTTTATGAACAAGCCGATTATGGCGGACGCGCCGCGCTGGTTCTGGGACAAGGAAATGACGGCGAAATGCAACATTCCGCCGTCGCCGTTCGTGCCGTACTGGGTGGTTGCCCAGCGTGAAGACACAGACGTCAGCGCGCTGCAGGGATTGATTGACATCGAAGAAGAAGAGGATGAAGACGATCCCGCCGAAGAATTGGTTGAAGGCTATCTGGACAATCAGGAAGCCGACGACGATGACGACGAAGATTACGACATCGACGATTTGGAGGAAGACGACTACGACGAAGAGGAGGATGAAGACGAAAATTCGGAAGACGGTTCGTTTGACGACAACGACTACGACAACTTTATCGACGAAAAATATTGATTAGGTAACGCTTATGTGGGATTGGTCCGGAACAAAAACGCCGCCCCCCGTCAGACCAAGAGGCGATGCGGCTTTGGAAGCGCAAAATCAGGGTTCGACCCCGTTGCGCCGCGATGTTCGACCTGTGCCGATTTACCGTGACGCCCGCGCGTTCAAAACATTGCCGCCGACGGCGCCCGCCTCCGCTTATCCCGATCCGCTGATGATTCCCCAGCCTCAACAGGCTTACGCGCCCCAGCCGCCGACATACACTCCTCAGCCCCAACCCTACGCGCCGCAACCTCAGCCTTACGCGCCCCAACCCCAGCCGTATGCGCCTCAGCCTTACGCACCCCAGCCGCAACCCTACGCGCCGATGCCGCAGCAGGCTTACGCTCCGCAACCTCAGCCGTATGCTCCCCAACCCCAACCGTATGCGCCGCAACCTCAGCCGTATGCGCCCCAACCGCAACCCTACGCGCCGATGCCGCAAGCCTACGCAGGCATGCCTGCTTCCCCGACGGGAAACCCCGATGCCGACCGTTCCCTGTGGGAATGGCAGTTTTCGCAAATGGATTTGCCGAACATGGAATTGATTGAAGTCAATTACACCATGCTTGACGCAAACTGGCTGTCCGAATTGCGCAAAGCGTTCAAGCGGACGCGCCGCGACTTTTTGAAATACGTCGGCTATCACCACATCAACGAACTGATTGCGGCGGGAATGGACGAGGAAGCCATCAAACTGGTCAAAAAAGGCAAAGCACCCGAAAATTTCAACGTGCATGTGCGCGTGCCGTTCGATTACGGCGGCACGAACAGCTTTTCGAATTTGGTGTTGATTCAAACGCATCCGTACCACAACGAAATTCACCGCTTTATCGACATGCAAACGTTGATTCAGCCGAATTTGAAGCCGATGAAACTGTTTTTGCCTTCGCCCAAGGGAAAAGTGTACACCCCCGGTGAAATCGAAGTTTCGTCGGGCGGAAGCAGCCGCCACGACCGCAGCGTTTACGCGGGATTTTTGGAAAGCACGTTCGAAATGATTGCCGAACGGTCGATGATGGGACGTTAAGCCATGCTGGGACGGATTTTGACCACAATTCAAAAAGACGGCGCGGTGTTTTTTCCGCCCGTGGACGAACGGTCCCTGCGTTTTGTCAGCTCTTTGCTGGCATCGCACAGATTCCCGCCCCTGCCGCTGGACTACGTCGCCCTGCTGAAACAAACGGACGGATTAAGCTGGAACGGGGTCGAACTGTACGGCACGCGCGCCAACGACCGCGAAACCAAAGGCTACACCCTGCCGGGGCTGATTGAAGCCAATCTGGAATTTTCCAACGCCGCGCCGATGCAAGGCAAGCTGTTGTTGGGACGCGCGGCGGAAGAGCTGTTCGTTTACGACAGCGCGGACCAAAAATACCACATCATCAACCGTCTGGATTTCACGAACAGCTGTACTTTTCCCACATTTTCGGAAGCGCTGTATCTGTTCGTCGACGAACTGTTTTAAACCGCGTCTTTTTCCTCTTTCAGGAAACAAAACATATAAATCAGCGTCAACAACAGTCCGCTGGCGGTTCCGAAGCGGATATTGATATTCATAAAAGTTGCCAGCGCGTTTAAAACCGCCCACGGCATCAGCGACAAAACGGACAAGCGGAGCCGTTCGTCATATTCCAGTTTCCGCCGCAGCGCATACGTCATCAAATACGACATTCCGCCGTAAAAGTAGCTTAAAACAATATACCACAAAAAGTACGCCGGCGTCAGGACGGCAACAAAAACAAACGGAACAGCCGTTTGCATCCCGTTAACAATTTTCGGAAACAGCGCCCGCACCGATTCGCGGGTGATTTTCAGCTTTTTTCCGTTCAAGATATTGCGGTACGGAATAACGCGAATTTCGCCGTTGTTCTGACTGATTAAAGCGTCTTTGCGCATAAAAAGACCGTTGACGGACGACGGCATAAACGGTTCGTCCGTTGTATCGAAAGCAAAGCTGACCGTTTTTTCTTCATCGGAAAAGGACGCATAGTAATTTTCGGGGGAAACGATTTTGTTGTTTTCGAACACGATTTCGGGCATATTTTCCGTTATTTCGGAAACAGGCAGGTTTTTCAGCGCGCCGACTTCGAAATATCCGCGTACGGCTATCGCCAAAGCAGTGAAAAGTGCCAAAACCAGCAGCATTTTTCCGCCGCGTCCTTTGCCGTTTTTGATAAATTCAACGGCAAGCTTTTTATCGTAAAACACCCTGTAAAGCGTTGAAAATACGTTCATGTTTTCCCCCTCGGGACGGTTATTTGCCCGTCGCTTTCAACAAAGTCGAAACCTGTCCGATCCAATCGGAAATCCACACCGTCAAATACGGAATGTTCAAGGAAATCAAATGCTGCATCGCTTTGAACAGCAGAGTCAGCACAATCGCCGTTCCGATGGTCAGCCCCAACCCTTTTGCCAAGCCCGAAAAGAAATTCAGCCAGAACAGTTTTTTGGGGGAATTGACCAGTTCGATATATTCCAGCAGACGCGCGCGATGAAATTCGTCGTACATCTGTTTGATTTTTTCAAAGCTTTGTTTGGAATAATCGTCTTCGTCAGCCATGCCGCTTCTCCTTGCACGTCTATTTGTGGCAGAAAACACGTCAAAAAGCAAAGGAATAATCACAGGCGGCACATTGCCGCGCCGCCCTTTGCGAAAAACAAAGCGTTTCTTTGTCAGAAATTGATTTTCAGACTGACCATGCCCGTATGGTCCTGATAATCCTCTTTGAATTTGCCGTCATACGTCAGCACGATTTCGCCCGCGCCGCCGAACGTCAGGAACACGTCCGCGCCGACTTCGCCGCCGAAACGGGCGAAAGCTTCGCCTTTCATCACATACGTCGCCGAATTGTCAGGCATTGCAACCAGCCGCGTTTCATCGTCGCGCAACCAGTCGTAAGTCGCCAGCGCTTTAAGTTCGGAACGGATTGCCACTTTTCTGTTCAAACGCAGGTATCGCGTCATTCCCGCGCGGAATCCCGCGATTGCGGTTGCGTATTCCATTGTTTTGGATTTGACGTTCAAATTCAGTCCCGTTTTGTAATCGTCCTGATGAACGGCGGTGTAGCGTGCGCCGATTTCGGGCGAAAACGTTCCGAAATCATAGCCTGTGACAGCCTGCACCGCAACCGTATCCGTCGAATAGTCGGATTTCAGCTTCAGAATTTTCGTCGTATCTTTGAAATCGGTATGCCCGAACGTTCCGACGGTGTTGATGTAAAAGCTTTCCGGTTTGTAGCGCGCGTACAGGAAAGCGGCGTTTGTTTTCGCATCCGTTTTCGACCTGTCGGCATCGACATCCGTCGACGTGTAGGCGTAACCGATGCCCACTTTCCAATCGTTTGACGGGGAACCCTCCAGCCCCGCGGCGAAACCCGTCGAATCCGCGTCAAAAGCATGTTCGCCGTCAAAGTTCGTTTTGTTCACCAGCCCGCGCACCCACAGGCTCGCCCTGCCCGCGACATAGTCGCCGCCGTTGCGTCCTTTGTACATTCTTGTTTTGTTATGCCGAATGTTTTCATAGTACGGGCTGTAGCGCGGCGTTTCCGCAATGTTCGTCAAGCGGGCGGATACCGTGTCCAAAACCGTGCGCGCCGCCGAAACGGCAATATGCGTGTTGGCGGTATCCAATCCGACTTCGCGCAGGATGTTTTTCTTGTCTTTCAAATCCGCGTTGTCCAGCGCGTCATTGATGTCGTCGTTGTCCAGTTCGTCAATAATGTCGCCCGCGATTTCATCCGCCGGCGTAACAGGAATGCCGCCGTCAATCAAATCATCAACCGCCTGTTCGCCCGACCCCATTTTCAATCCGATGTAAACCGTACCGCCGCCCTCGGTCGTCAATTCGGTCAGACTGGTGATATTTTTGGCGTCCTTGCGTTCAAACCCGGTATACGAAATCACATACTTTTTGCTGTCGTACTCCAGAAAGACATCGGTCAACTCTTTGTCTTTTTCGACAAGAATGTATTTTTCCACCTTTTTCTTTTGCAAAGCCGACAAATCCAGCGCAATCGTGACCGTTGATACATCCGCATTCAAAATCGACGACGTGTTTCCCGTCGCGGGCAAAGTGATTTTGATAATCCCCGTAGAGACACCGCTCCTTGCCACCCCTCCTGAGGCTTCAACGCTTGGTTGTGATGAATTATCATAACCGATGATTTCATCCGCGGTCAGAGTCCGTTTTCCCAAATCCAGCGTGTTTGCGCCCAAAAAGAATACGTTTCCCGTTGCAATATCGCCCGTTGCGGCGGCATCCCCGTTTAAAGAAACGCTGACCGAACCGAAATCCCCCTGAAACGTCATTCCGTTTGCCATTTTAACCACGCCCGTACCGCTCCAGCTGTAATTGTTTGCGTTAAAGGACGAGGATTCTTCCGTAAAAATCAGCTGTCCGCTGATGGCAAGGGTGTCGCTTTGCAGGTTTGACGTCGTATTGAACGTCGCTTTCGAATCCGTGGTGACCGTCAGTTTGTTTGTCAGCGTGCTGGAAAATATCGCCCCTTTTTCCCCTGTTACAACCAGCGTTCCGTTTGTGTCGTCGTCGTATGAATCAATCACCGTATTGAAATCAAAAGCGATGTTGGACGTATCCAGCGTAATCGTTCCGCCGTTTTTGATTGTGCCGACCATCAGCGCGTTTGTCAGGGTAATATTGCTGGCATCGTCCACAATCAGCGTCCCCGCCGCGGAAATATCGTAAAAACTGCCCGTAACGGATTCCAAAGTCAGCGTCGCGCCCGCTTTGATTTGCGTCTGCTGTGTAAAATTCACTTCCGAATTCGAAATTTTGAAATTCGCGTCTATATCGACACGCGCCGCGTTCAATTCTTTCAAATTCGAAAAAACATAATCGTTGCTGCCCTTGAACGTCCATGTCCCGTCCAACGTCAGCGTATACTGACTGTCGCCGTCAATGTTCAATCCCGAACTGACGGAAGTCCCGCTGCCGCCGTCAAACGTCTTGTTTTCGGTCAGCGTTCCGTCGGTCAAGCTCTGGGCTTGGGCGGCGGATACGGTCAGCACGCCTGCCAGACAACGGATTAACACGGCGCGGTAACGGGCGGTCAAAACTTTCAAAGCGGTACGGGTCAATTTCATATTCCATCCCCTTGCGACAAATGACATCGCCGCTATTTTGCCAAAAATTGGTTTATTTTTTATTGATTTTTCATACAAAAAGCCCCCCTGCCGCAGCGGCAAGGGGGCTTTTCGTTTATGACTTTACGCTTTTTTGACGGTATAGGTTACTTTGCCGTCGCCGACTTCCCCGACATCGCCCGCCAAACCTTTCTGTTCGGCGAATTTAACCGCCAAGACCTGTTCGGCAATGTAATCAGCGTGTTCTTTCAACGCTTCCGGAATAATGGAAGAATCGGAATCGTACATCACTTCGATACGGTCGGACACGTCGAAACCGCTGTCTTTGCGTTTTTGCTGAACAACGCGCACAAAGTCGCGGGCAATGCCCTCGCGTTCCAATTCGGGACGGATTTCCGTATCCAGAACAACAACCGCCGTGTTGTCGGGCAAAGCCTGTCCCGCTTTGCCGTCTTTCAGCACCAGACGCAGTTCGAATTCGTCGGGGTTCAGCGTCTGTCCCGCAATCGACAGCGTGCCGTCGGCGTTTTTGCGCCATTCGGTCGTTTTGGACGCGGCAAGGATGTCTTTCATATACCGACCCAGCCGTTTGCCGACCAGCGGCGTAATGATGTACAGCGTTTGGTTCGCCAGTTCGGAAACATCCTGCGCCAAAATCAGATTTTTGACGTTGACTTCGTCCTCAATCAATTCGGCGTAAGCGTTCAAAGCGTCGGCTTTCGCGCCCGCAACGGTCATCGAAGCCAGCGGCAGACGGTTGCGCAGTTTGCGGTCTTCGCGAATCGCTTTGGCGGTCGAACACACGGCGCGCACAAAGTCCATGTCCGCCGCCAGTTTGTCGTCCGCCGCAAACGCGTTGTAATCGGGATAATCCGTCAAATGGACGCTTTCCCCGCCCGTCAACGCGCGGTAGATGTATTCGCACGTCAGCGGCAGCAGCGGCGCCAACGCTTTGGACAGCGTAACCAAAACCGTGTACAGCGTGTCGAACGCTTCCGTGCCCTGTGAAACGTCCCAGAACCGCGCGCGCGAACGGCGGATGTACCAGTTGTTCATGATTTCCAAGAAATCCGCAACGGCGGAACACGCGCTGACAATGTCGCACGCGTCCAGCTCTTCGGTCAGCGTTTTGACCAAATCGCGCGTTTTTGCCAGAATGTAGCGGTCAAGGATGTCTTTCGGCGCGTACAGTTCTTTGGCTTTCAACCCCTCGGCGTTCGCGTACAGGGTAAAGAAGTAGAACGCGTTCCACAGCGGAATCAACGCTTTGCGCGACGATTTCGCGATTTCCTTGCCCTCGCGGTCAATGGACAGATTGCCGCCGCGCAAAATCGGCGAAGACACCAAGAACCACCGCAAAGCGTCGGAGCCGAGCGTATTGAACACGTCCGTCGGGTCGGGATAATTGCGCAAACGCTTCGACAGCTTTTGCTGGTTTTCGTCCAGCACGACCCCGTGGCACAGGCACGTTTTGAACGGCGCGCGGTCGAACAAAGCGGTGCTCATCACCATTAACGTATAGAACCAGCCGCGGGTCTGCGCCAGATATTCGACGATGAAATCCGCGGGCGAATGGTTTTCGAACCAGTCTTTGTTTTCGAACGGGTAATGCACCTGCGCGAACGGCATCGAACCCGATTCGAACCAGCAGTCCAAAACGTCTTCGACGCGGCGCATCATGGATTTGCCCGTCGGATCGTCGGGGTTCGGACGAACCAAAGTGTCGATGAACGGACGGTGCAGGTCGGTGACTTTCACGCCGAAATCCTTTTCCAGTTCGGCAATCGAACCGTACACGTCGACGCGCGGATATTTCGGGTCGTCGGATTTCCACACGGGAATCGGCGCGCCCCAGAAACGGTTGCGCGAAATCGACCAGTCGCGCGCGCCTTCCAGCCACATGCCCATCGCCCCGTTTTTGATGTGTTCGGGAATCCAGTTAATCGTCTGGTTGTTCGCAACCATTTTGTCGCGGAAAGCCGTGACTTTGACAAACCAGCTGTTAATCGCCTTGTAAATCAGCGGGGTGTCCGTGCGCCAGCAATGCGGGTAGTTGTGCTTGTACATTTCCTTGCGCACCAGCTTGCCTTCGGCTTTCAGGCGTTTGATAATCGGTTCGTTGGTTTCGAAAACCTGCATGCCTTCGTAATCGGGGACTTCTTTGGTAAAGCAGCCTTTGCCGTCCACGGGGCAGACAACAGGGATGTTGTAGGGCTGACAGGCAATCATATCGTCTTCGCCGAATCCGGGGGCGATGTGAACGATGCCCGTGCCGTCTTCGGTCGAAACGTAGTCCGCCTGAATGATTTGGAACGCGTTTTTCGTGCCTTCGAAATACGGGAACAACGGCTGATAAGTGCGTCCAACCAGCTCCGCGCCCTTGACCGTTTTGACTTTGACCGCGTTGGCAAGTTCGCGTTTGTAGCGACCGACCAGAGCGGAAGCCAGAACGTACTGCACGCCGTCTTCTTCGTAGAAATCGTAGTCGAATTCCTTGTTCACGCACAGCGCCAAGTTCGACGGCAAAGTCCACGGGGTCGTCGTCCACGCCAAAGCTTTGACGGGTTTTGTTTCGCCCTCAATCGGATTCAGCAGGAACATCACGGTCACGGACGGGTCTTCGCGTTCGCGGTAGCAGTTGTCCATGCGCGTTTCAAAGTTCGAAACGGGGGTTTCCGCCGCCCAGCTGTACGGCTGGATGCGCACGCCCTCGTACATCAATCCCTTTTTGTACAGTTCCTTGAACGCCCAGATGATGGATTCCATATAGTTCAAATCCATCGTTTTATAGTCGTTGTCGAACGACACCCAGCGGGCTTGGCGCGTAACCGTCTGTTTCCATTCGTTGGTGTACATCAGCACGCGTTCGCGGCAGGTTTCGTTGAATTTGCCGATGCCGTAGGCGGAAATCGCGGCGCGCCCCGAAATGCCCAGGAATTTTTCCGTATCCATTTCGGCGGGCAAACCGTGGCAGTCCCAGCCGAAACGGCGTTCGACGCGGTGACCGCGCATCGTTTGATAGCGGGGAACGATGTCCTTGACATATCCCGTCAGCAAATGCCCGTAGTGGGGCAAACCGTTGGCAAACGGAGGACCGTCATAAAAAACGTATTCGTTCGATCCCTTTGCCCCCGCGTCGCGGTTGGCAATGGATTTGGCGAACGTGTCGTCCTTGCGCCAATAATCCAGAATGTCGCGTTCCAGCGCGGGAAAATCCGCCTTTGCCGAAACGTCGGGATAATGCTTTGTTTTTTCCGTCATATCGTAAAAATCTCCGACCGATAGGGTTATCCTTTGGATACTTTTTTAATCATATCGCCTTTAAACGTCAATACAATCCTTGACGAAAAGGCAAATTTGGGGAATTCTGAGGGATAAAAAAATCACCCTTGACGAATGGAAAAGACCATGGCTTCGGAAAACGAAACAAACGAAACGCTGTTGCTGTCGCAGGAAACTTTGCCCCCCAAATCGGCAAAAGACCGCATCGCCGTCATCGCGGCGGGCGCGCTGACCCTGCTGTGGGGCGTTCTGGCGTGGTCTTTTTTGGGCGTTTCGGGGTGGTGGAGCGCGCGCTACGAAATGACCCCGCCCGAATACTTCAGTTGCTTGGCGGGACTGTTGAGCCCCGTCGCGTTCATCTGGATTGCGGCGGCTTATTTCGCATCGGAGCGCCGCTTTGTCCGCGAAGCCGACGTTTTGCGCCGCTACATCGCCGAACTGACGCACCCCGGCGCGAAAAACAAGCTGTACGTGTCGGGCGTTCTGGACAATCTGAAAACGCAAACCGACAGCCTGAACGCGGTCTACGCCAAACTGAAAGAATGTTCCGATTCGGCTGAAACGACGTTTTCGGCGCATGCCGCGGACATTGAAAAAGCGTCGAAAACGCTTGCCGAAATTCTGGCGGACGGTTCCGAATGCATAACGGCAAAAGCCCAAGAGCTTGAACGGCTGTGCTCCTCCGCCCGACTGCAAACCGACAACAGTTTGACCCTGTTGCGCGAAAACGCGGCGGCTTTGCAAACGGCCGCCGCCGAAACCGACGCCGCCGTCACCGCCGCGGGGGAAAAATTGAACGCGGAAAAGGCGGCTTTGCGGCAAACGGGCGATGCCTTGTCCGACAATCTGTCCCGATTGACTGCGGACGTGCGGGAACAAAGCGCCGTCCTGCGCGCCGCGTCTGAAAAAGCGCGCGACGTGCTGAGCGAACAAACGGGCATCGCCGCTTTGGAAATCGGCAAACACGCCGCCGATTTGACCGCCGTCGCCGCCGACGTTCACGCAAAACTGGCGCAACAGGCGGTCGATTTGAAACAGGACATCCAAGCGCATCTGTCCCTGTTGCGCGAAGCGGGCGACAAAACGCGCGACGACATGACCGCCGCGGGCGTCGTTTTGGACGACCAAACGGCGGCGTTGCAAAAAACGGCGCAAACCGTGCTGACCGATATGGAAAAATCGGCGGATTTGATGGAAAGCCGCGTCGCGGACATCGAACACGCCCTGACCGTCCAAAGTGACGTTCTGACCGCCAAAGACGAAGCTTTGGTCAAACTGACGGCTCAGCTGACCGCCAAATTCGGCGAACAAAACGCCGCTTTGGACAACGAAGCCGAAAAAACCGTCGCGCGGTTCAAAACCGTCGAAACGACGCTGGACACTTACATTGCCGAAATCGGCGCGGCGACCGATGCCGCCGTTGCGAAAATTTCCGCCGTTTCCGATGCTTTGTCGGACAAATCCGAACGTTTGACGGCGCAGGCGGACGCGGCGCGCGCCGGTTTGACCGCCGTCGGCGAAGACGTCGATATGAAAACGCAGCTGCTGAGCGTCGCTTTGAAAACCATGAAAAACGACACGCAGACCGTTTCCGAAACGCTGGACGTGCAAACGGCGCGGCTGACTTCGGCTTTGGATTCCGCCAACGAACGTCTGGATAAGATGAAAGAAGGCTTTGAATCCGGCATTTCCGTTTTGGACAAGACCGTCGCCCAAACCGACGAACGCGCCGATTCCGTCTGCGCGCGCCTGCTGAAACATTCCGCGGAGCTGTCCGATTTAAGCAGCGCGCTGGTGTCGCAGGCTTTGGTCAGCGAAACGTCGCTGACCCAGCAGCAAAAATACATCTCCGCCGCCGCCGCGCGCGTCGAAGAAACCAAAAACAGCCTGAAACAACAGTCCGAAGACTTGACGCAAATCGCCGAACTGCTTGAAAAACGCTGTGCGGAAACGGTTGCGGCTTTGACCGAAAACATGCGCGATATGCTGGTGAAATCGGGCGCGGCGGCGGACAAGTTCGCCGAACTGGAAATCACGCTGGGCAACAGAATTCAAGCGTTCGACTCCGCGTCGAAACAAACCGCCGCCGTCAATGCGGATTTGTCCGAAACGCTGAGCGCGCACAAAGACATGCTGGACGCTTCTGCGCGGCGCGTCGCGGGCTATACCGAGGAAGTTTCCGCCGAAATCACGCGCAGAACGACGCAAATGGACGTGTCCGCGGATTTGTTGAAAAACCGCGCGGAAAAAGCCGTTTCCCAGCTGGACGAACAATTCCGCAAGCTGGACGGCGACGCGCGCAAGCTGTTGGAAACGGCGGCGAGCACGGCGGACGACCTGTCCGAAAAAACGCAAAAAATCGATACTTTGTTTGCCAAACAGAGCCAAACCCTGTCAGACGCTTCCGACAAACTGTCCGAACAGACGGGCAAAGTCGCCGCTTTGCTGCGTGAACAATCCGAACAGGCGGACAACGATTTGGAACGTCTGGTGTCGCGCATCCGCTTGATAGAGGAAGGATTGAACGTCCAAACCAAAGAACTGGCCAACGCGTCCGATTTGACGGTCGCACACTTGGAAACCGTCGGCGAATCGCTGACGAAGCAATCGGAAAATCTGGCGGAACTAACGGAACAGGCGCAAAAGCACCTGTCCGATTCGGCGGCGGACTTTGCCGAAAAAATCACGGCTTTTACCGCTTTGATAAAGGATTTCGGCGTGCAAAACGGCGATTCTTTGGCGCAAATCAGCCGCGGACAAACCGATTTTTCGACAGCCGCCGACGCTTTGACACAACGTATGGAGGCTTTGAAAGCTGAAATCGCCGCCCAAACGGACAGCTTGCAGCAGCAATCCGCGAAATCGACGCAGCAAGCCATGATGGTTCGCGATTCCATGCAGCGGCACATCGTCGATTTGGGCGACGTCGCCAATATGATTGCGACCCAGTCCCGCTTGGGCGAAGCCTCTTTGAGCAATCAAACGGACGCTTTGAACGCGGCGGCGCAGGACGTCATGCGGCATTTGCGCGACATCAACGAAGCCGTGCGCCAAAACACGACCGATTTGCTGACCGCGTCGTCGCGAATCGGCTTTGAATTGGAAGCCACGGGCGAAAACCTGCGCCAGCGCAACGACGAAGCGCAAAAAGCCGCCGACGAAACCGTCAAGCGTTCCGCCGCCACCGCTCAAATGCTGCAGGAAAAAACCGATTTGCTGTCGCAGCTTGCTCAGCAGGTTTTGGACGGATTGAAAGCGGCGGGCGACGAATTCGAAACCAAAACCCAACGGCTGCAGGCGGCATCCGTCATCGCGCGCGGCGAACTGGAAAAATCGGGCGATACGTTCCTTGTTCAAGCGCACCAGATTTCGCGTCTGTCCGAAGAATCGCAGAAAGCCGTCAAAAACTGCGGCGTCGTTTTGCGCGAACGCGCTTCGGACTTTGACAAAACGGCGCAGGACGCCGACGCCCGCGTCCGCCGCTTGAGCGATACCGTCCACCAAATCGGCAAAGAATTCGAAGAAATGTCCAACAAAGGCGTCGTTCAAATCGATTTGGCGGGACAGCGTCTGCGCGCCATGATCAGCGAAGTCGCGGGCAATTCCGAACGCATCGCCGCCGAAGTCCGCAAATCGGGCGAACAGTTCATCGACCAGTCGGACGTGCTGTCGACCGCTTCGGACGAAGCGCTTGCCCGCTTGCAGAACCTGCTGACGGTTTTGCGCGACAACGCCAAAGAAATTCAGGAATCGGGCGAAAAAATTTCGGCGCAGTCGCTGAAGCTGGGCGGCGCGTTCAACCGTCAGGTTCAATCGCTGATTTCCGCGTCCCGTTCGGCGGAGGAATACATCGCCGCCCTGAACAAACGTAAGGAAGAAGCCGACACCGACCGCTTTATGAAAGACGCCGCCGTCATCATCGAACGTTTGCAGTCTTTGGGCGTTGACATGACGCGCCTGTTCGCCCCGAACGTCGAAGAAGACCTGTGGAAACGCTACTATTCGGGCGATAAAAGCGCTTTTGTCCGCTATCTGTCCCGCGCAATCGACAAAAACCAAATGCGCAAAATCAGCGAACAATTCGCTTCGGACGCCGAATTCCGCGGCTATATCACTCAATATATGGGCACGTTCGAAGGCGTTCTGTCCCGCGCGCAGGAAAACGAACGCGCCGACGTGCTGACCGCCGTTCTGCTGGGATCGGAGGCGGGGCGTCTGTATATGACGTTGTCGCGTGTTTTCAACAAAGAAGCCTGAACTTTAGAATTATACAAAACAATATAAAAAACTATTGAATCCAAGGGGCGTTTGTGTATAATTGTGATGTCTGGGAATCCGTTTCGGATTCGCGGACGGTCGGGTCATCATGCCTGATGAAAGGATTTTGACAATGGATACAACAATGACAAACACCTCTTTGGTGCCCGTGATTCAAAACGGCATCACCTCTTATCTGGCGGCGATTCGCAAAATCCCCGTCCTGTCGGCGGAAGAGGAGTTTATGTTGGCGAACCGTTTCCGCAATCATGGCGATTTGGACGCGGCAAAGCGTTTGATTTCGGCGCATTTGCGTTTGGCGGCAAAGGTCGCGTTCGGCTACCGTTATTACGGTCTGCCTTTGGAGGACTTGATTTCCGAAGCCAACATCGGTTTGATGCAGGCTGTCAAAAAATTCGAACCCGAAAAGGGCAACCGTCTGTCGACGTATGCCGTTTGGTGGATAAAAGCGGCGATTAACGAATTCATTTTGCGGTCGTGGTCTTTGGTGCGCATCGGCACGGTCGCGGCGCAGAAACGGCTGTTTTACAATCTGCGCAAAATCAAAGCGCGCTTGGGACTGTACGGCGATTCCGCTTTGGATTCCGACAGCGTCAAGGAAATTTCCAAAGATTTGAACGTGTCCGAAGACGACGTCGTCGCCATGGACAACCGTTTGAACGGCGACGTGTCGCTGAACACGCCCGTTTACACGGACGGCTATGCCGAAAAACAGGACTTTTTGAGCAACGAAAGCAGTATCGAGGACGCCGTCGCCGACAAACAGGAAAGCGATTTGCGCTTGCGTTTGCTGGCTCAAGCGATGGACAAGCTGAACGACCGCGAACGCATTATCGTCCGCGCCCGCCGTTTGCAGGACGACCCGACGACGCTGGACAGTCTGGGCGAACAGCTGGGCATCAGCCGCGAACGCGTCCGTCAAATCGAAACGCGCGCCATTGAAAAAATGACCCGTTTCATACAGGACAACGCCAAAAACGCCTGATATTTCCGTTTTCGAAAGCCGCCGCAAAACGGCGGCTTTTTTGTCGCTTGACATTCGCCGCGGGCTGTGATTGTTTGACGGCGTTTTGATTTTTCCGAAGGAAGAAGACGCTATGACCAGAAAAAACAAAGGCGTGTTTTTGGGAATGCTGGGGACCTGTTCCTACGGCACGAACCCGCTGTTCGCCCTGCCGTTGTACGCCGCGGGGATGGATGTCAATTCCGTTTTGTTTTACCGCTATCTGACGGCGGTCGTCCTGTACGGGCTGTGGGTGCACTTTCATAAAAAAGTGTCGCTGAAAATTTCCCTGAAAGACGCGCTGGTCATGTTTTGTCTGGGCATCGTGTTCGCGATGTCGTCTCTGACCCTGTTTATGAGCTATTCGCTTATCGGCGCGGGCATCGCTTCGACGATTTTGTTCGTTTATCCGATTATGGTCGCCGTTTTGATGGCGGTGTTTTTCCACGAACGCATTGATTTGCGCACCATCGTATCGATTGTGCTGATGAGCGCGGGTATCCTGCTGTTTTACAAAACGGACGACGGCAAAACGCTCAGTTTGTACGGCGTTGTTTTGACTTTGCTGTCGGCGCTGAGCTACGCCGTTTACATGATTGCCCTGAAACAGCTGAAAACGGCGAAAAGAATGCATTTCCCGACGCTGACGTTTTATGTGATGTTTTTCGGGCTGTTCGTGTTTTTGTTCAACCTGCGGTTCGGATTGGATTTGCGGCCGATAACGTCGCCCTTTACGGCGGGGTGCGTCATTTGCTTGGCGTTTTTCCCGACCATCGTTTCGCTGGAAACCATGACCATCGCCATCAAGCTTATCGGACCGACGCTGTCCGCGATTTTGGGTGCGCTGGAACCCGTGACCGCCGTCCTTATCGGCGTGTTCGTGTTCGGCGAATCCATGACCGTGCGCATTGCGGCGGGCATCGCGCTGATTCTGACATCCGTTTTGCTGATTGTGCTGAAAAAAAAGAAAAAGCAAGCCGCCTGACGGGAAAACACATTTTTTTGCTGAATTCCGCCCGAATTTTGTGTTATACTTGGAGCGTTTGAAAATCTTGAAGGAATTATGCTATGAAAAAAACGCTTTTCCTGTTGGCAACGGCGTTCACTTTGAACGTATCGGTTGTTAAATCCTTACCCCCCCCCCCTACTTTTAGATGATTCCGCCTCTTTCCGAATCGCAAAAAGTGTGAAATTGGGCTATGGCGAAAGCTCCAAAGGCACCGTAGCCGCTATCGGGACGCGTCCCGAACTGAATGTCTGCACATCAAACAATGACTGCTTGGCAACGCAAAAATGCGTCGCCAACAAATGCGAAGACGTTTGCACGTCGACGACGTGTTCGGGCGAAACACCCGACTGCGAAGCCGCCAACCATTCGCATACCTGCCAATGCACGGAAAATTCATGCGGCACGGCAAAAAAATGCGAAAACGGCAAATGCGAAACGTGCGCGACGGGGTCGAAATGCAACTGCGACGGCGAAAAAGTCCTCGGTTCCGACGGAACGTGCGTCTGTCCCGCGAATTTAAGCTGTTCCGCGGGGCAATACCTGAACAGCGACTGTTCATGCAAAAAATGCGCGAAAGACTATGAACCGCTCGGCAAATGCAACTGTCCCGGAAAGACTTACCCCGACGGCGCGGGCGGCTGTTACTGCAAAGAAAAGAAATCCTGCGGCGAAGGATACTCTTTCGACAGCACGAACACTTGCGAATGCGTGGCGTGCACATCCAACGACAACTGCGACAATCCGTGCCCGACGGGAACTTTCCCGACAGCGAACGGATGCGCGTCGTATGAATGCGTCGCGGATGACGACTGCGACGCGGGTAACGTCTGCCAAAACGGCGGGACGGAAAGCGCGGAATGCGTGTCCTGCGGCAAAAACGAACAATGCCGCTGTCCCGACGGACAACTGTCCGACGGTTCGGGCAAATGCGTTGCCGTTGCATGCTCCGCCGACACGGTTTGCGGTTCTTCCGTCACCGACAAATGTTGCGACGCGGGCATGCAATGCGTGAACCCCGACACGGTGGAATCGTACTGCGCGGCGTGCGAAGTCGACACGCAATGCACCTGCCCCGACGGCTATGTCGTCAACAGCAGCGGAACATGCGTCAAACCCGCCTGTTCGTCCTACGGCGATTGCCCGAACGGCAGCTATTGCGAAAACGCGGGAAAATCCGACGCATACTGCACGCCCTGCGCCAAAGGCGAAACCTGCACCTGTTCGGGCGGCATGGTTGCCGACGGAAACGGCAGTTGTGAATTCGGCTGTGAATTTTCAACGGCTTCCGCATGCAAATCGGGAACGTCCAACTGCTCGAACTGTTCGATGACGGGCGGATGCTATGTTTGTTCGTCGTGTTCGACAGGCTACGAAATTTCGGGCGGCAACTGCCAAGCCAAAGCCTGTCCGACGGGAACGTCGACTTATCCGTCGTGTTCCGCGGGGATGAAAGCACAAAGTACGGGCAACTATTCGGGTTCAAGTCCCTGCAAAGAATGCGTTGCCTGTTCCGCGGGTGAATCGTGCGGCTGTCCGTCGGGAAAAATCGCCAACGGCAACGGCGGATGCAAAAGCGCGGATCCCTGCGCGGATGTTTCGTGTTCGGGCGGACAAGTCTGTTCGAACGGCACCTGCGGATGCCCGTCGTCCAAACCGTATTGGTCGGACGGTTACTGCCGCGCCTGCACATCGGACAGTCATTGCGGTTCATCACAGCAATGCGATACGGCAACATACACTTGCGTTTCCGTAACATGCCCGAACACCACCTGCTATTCGATTCAAAATCATTCCTGCGTCGAAAAAAGCGGATGCTGTACGTCGGACAGCCAATGCGCAAGCAACGAAGCCTGCATTAACAATAAATGCGAAGAACAATGCGGCTGTGAAAGCTACGAATACTGCAAAGGCGGCAAATGCTACCTGCAGGCGGGCAAGTGTTATACCGGTGAAGATTGTAAATCAGATTCAGACGGTTGCGTCAGTCACTCGTGTGTTCCGTTGTGTTCATCAACGACATGCAGCGGAGAAGCTCCAAAATGTCGTGCTTACGGTCATAAATTTATAGGATGTGAATGTACCAGTACTTCTTGCGCTTCGGGCTATAGGTGCGTAACGCATGTACCCATAAACAAATGCGAGAAAAACAGTTGCTCCTCCAATAGTGACTGTGCCAGTTACGAAAAATGCTCCGGAGGAGAATGCGTAAACGGTTGTTCGGGAGTTACTTGTTCCGGAACCACTCCTCATGGTGTAGCATCGGGGCATGGATGCATTTGCGAGTGTACCTCCAATTCTTGCGGTGCAGGATATACATGCAGAACTCAAGTCCCTGCAAACGAATGCGTTAAAGAAGGGTGCACCTCCAATAGTGACTGTGCCAGTTACGAAAAATGTTCCGGTGGAAAATGCGTAAACGGTTGTTCGGGAGTTACCTGCTCAGGAACAACTCCTCGTGGCGTAGCAACTAATCATGGATGCATTTGTGAATGTACTTCCAATTCTTGTAGTGCTGGATACACATGTCAAACTAAATGGCCTGCAAACGAATGCGTTGTAGGGGGAACAATCGATACGACAGAATCTTGCAAAACCAACGACGATTGTTCCGCGGAAAAAACATGTGTCAACGGATATTGCGTCTTTAAGGACTGATAGCTGTCTGCACACCCCAAAAAGCCCCCTCGCAGGGGGCTTTTTATTTTGCCGCCTTATTCTATTGGAAATAAACATAAAAGCAAAACAACAGTCCCGTGCAGGCATTGACACCCTCACCGCCTCACTTCGTCTCTGCGAGGAGCGGAGCGACACGGCAATCCATTGATTCCGCAAGCGCGGCTCAACACCTGCAAATGGATTGCTTCCGCCTGTCGGCGTCGCAATGACGATTTTTGTTTCCCCGTGCCGTCCTATTCATCGTCTTTTTTCTTTTCTTCGGCGGAATCTTCTTCCTGTCTGCGTCTGTAAAGCGTCAAGCCGATTTCGTCCAGCACGGCGTTGTTTTTGCGCTCCAGTTCCGCCGCTTCGCGTTTTTCGCGGTTTTCCTGTGTGATTTCAAAGGTTTTCAGTTCCTGATACGCTTCCCGTATTTCATCGCGCATCAATGCGATTTCCTGCCGAACATCGACCAAAGCGCGCTCGACCCGCTTTGTTTCGTCGATGTGCCAATCGACATACGCCCCGAACGTCAGCGCCGCCGTTTGGTCGCTTTTGGCGGCTTCCTCTTCCTCCTTGAACCGTTTGGCAAGCAGGATTTTGCGGTTTTCAAGCGATTGTTCGAACCGCAGCAGATTGCCCAGCTGACGGCGTTTTTCGTCCAGTTCGAATTGATGCACGCGTATCAGCGTCTTCAGGTCGTTCTTCGCCATTATTCAGCACCGGACGGCTTTTGCGACAAGATGTCTTTCAGCTGCTGATAACCCGTTGCGAAATCGACTTTTTCCTTTTTCTTTTGCGACAAAAAGGCTTCAAGCTTGTCATAATAGAAAATCGCTTCGTCGACCTGTGCGTTCGACCCGCGCTTGTACGCGCCCAAACGGATAAGCTCCGCCATATCTTCATACGTCGCAATCAAGGCGCGCGCGCGGTTGACAAGGGCGTTTTCCTCGTCCGTGTTGCATCCCGGCATGGTACGCGAAATACTGCGCAGCAGGTTGACCGCGGGATAGCGGTTGCGTTCGGCAATCGCGCGTTCCAAAACGATATGCCCGTCCAAAATGCCGCGCACCGCGTCGGCAATCGGTTCGTTGTGGTCGTCGCCGTCCACCAAAACGGTAAACAAGCCCGTAATCGACCCCGACCCGATGCGCCCCGGACCCGCGCGTTCCAGCAAACGTGGAAGCTCCGCAAACACCGTCGGCGTGTAGCCTTTGGTCGCCGGCGGTTCGCCCGCCGACAGGCTGATTTCCCTTTGCGCCATCGCAAAGCGCGTAATACTGTCCATCATGCACAAAACGTTGTTGTTCAAATCGCGGAAATACTCGGCAACCGTCATCGCGACATAAGCCGCCTGCCGCCGCATCAGCGGGCTTTCGTCCGACGTCGCCACCACGACGACGCTGCGCTTCATGCCCTCGACGCCCAAGTCGTCCTCGATGAATTCGCGCGCTTCGCGTCCGCGTTCGCCGATAAGCCCCAAAACGGTAACGTCCAGCTGCGTATGACGCGCCATCATCGCCATCAAGGACGACTTGCCCACGCCAGACCCCGCGAAAATGCCCATACGCTGCCCCTTGCACAGCGTCAGGAAAGTGTTAATCGCCCGCACGCCCAAATCGGCTTTGCCCGCGACGCGTTCGCGCGAATTGGCGGGCGGAGGGGACGCGTGAATCAAGCACGGAATCTTGCCTTTTTTCAGCGGGCCTTTGCCGTCGACGGGTTCGCCCATGGCGTTAATCACCCGCCCCAGCCAAGAAACGTCGGGATACAAAACGGGATGCGCGTTGCTTAAATCGACTTCGTTTCCCGGCCCCACGCCGTCAAGGTTCGCAAACGGCATCAGCAATACTTTGCCGCCGTTGAATCCGACGACTTCGGCGGGGACTTTTTTGCCCGCGCGCGCCAAAATCGTGCATCGGTCGCCGACGGACAATTCGGAACGCGCGCCCGTCATTTCGACCAGCATGCCTTTGACCGCCGAAACCGACCCGTGCGAACGGTATTCGGGCAAAGCGTCTATGTCGTCAATCAAACTTTTGTGCCATTCGTCCATCGGCTTTTTATCCCTTTGTTTCTTTATATAATGTTTTCCCGCATAAAAAAAGCCCGCTTTTTGATTTTTTCGGCTTGCATATCGGAGTCATACAACATAAAGTTAATAAGCTGTTAATTTCATTTTGTCCGAAAAAGGGAATTCTTATGCGCGTTTTATTAGTCGAGGACGATCAGGCGATTTCTCAAACAATCGAAGCCGTCCTGCACAAAGAAGGCATGGTCGTCGACACCACCGTTCTGGGCGAGGACGGACTGGAAATCGGAAAATTGTACGACTACGACATCATCATTTTGGATTTGATGCTGCCCGACATCGACGGGTACGAAGTTTTGAAACGCCTGCGCGCCGCGAAAATCAACACACCCGTTTTGATTTTGTCGGGACTGTCGGGCGCGGACAAAAAAGTCAAAGGTTTTTCGACGGGCGCGGACGATTATCTGACCAAACCGTTCGACAAAGCCGAACTTATCGCCCGCATCCGCGCGCTGGTCCGCCGTTCCAAAGGGCATTCGGAATCCGTCATCCGCACGGGCGCGATAGAGGTCAATCTGGACACCCGCACCGCTTTCGTCAACGGCAAGCCTTTGCACCTGACGGGGCGCGAATACGGCATTTTGGAACGTCTGTCGCTGTCCAAGGGAACAACGCTCAGCAAAGAGCAGTTCCTGAATCATCTGTACAACGGCATGGACGAACCCGAACTGAAAATCATCGACGTGTTCATCTGCAAACTGCGCAAAAAAATCAAAGACGCGACAGGCGGCGACGACTATATCGAAACCGTCTGGGGACGCGGATACGTCCTGCGCGAACCCAAAAAAGAGGGATAACAACAGGCGTTGAATTTTACAAAAGCAACCTTTGGCAACAGGTTGCTTTTGTGTATCAATGGTTCTAAGCATCATAAAAAAAGGCGGAGGAAAATCCCCCGCCTTTGCGTGCGTCAAAAACAATTATTTTACTTTTTCAGCAAAGCGGCTTTCTGTTCGTCGAATTCCTGCTGGCTCAAGATGCCTTTTTCTTTCAGCGCGAACAGTTTTTCCAATTTTGCACTTAGATCTTCGGATGGAGCAGAATGAACGGCAGGTATTTTTTCACTCAACACAATAACGTTTTCAGGTTCGGCTTTTTCATTTGACGGACAAATATAAACTATAGCGGCAAAAAGGCTTAGCCATCCGTAAAAAATCAAGTCGGGAAAATTTTGAGCAATTTGATCGTGAGCACCATACACGGACATTGCAGTCACAAAAAACATAGTCCCTGTAATAATATTTCCTGTTCTGTATTTTTTCGTTGATAAGCCTACAATTCCCGCAAACATAAAAATAAAGCTGAGGAGGGCACCCACAGAAGGAGCGTCGGTTTGAGTGTCGGTGATTGCGTTACCAACGGAAACGGCACATGACTGCAGAAGCGACAACGGAGCCAGAATAATTGTCAATATGGCGATAAAAATTCTTGCAGATTTCATAACGGTTCCTTTTAAAGTTAAAAGACGGGAAAACAGCATTTCCGCTTTCCCGTCGGATGGTTATTCTTTGATAATTTCCATAAAATAAGCGGGCGTTCCGTTTTTGGCTTGGGCGATGCTGACGTCGGAAGCGCGGATTGCCGCTTTTTGCATGGGAGCAAGGGACAGATTTCCCGAAATAACAGGTTCGCCATTGACAAAAGCCGCAAGTGTTTTGTAGTTAATTGTTTCGGTTGTGTCGTTGACGGCAACAATCGTCGCTGACAGTGTCAAATTGATTATGCTTTTCTGTTCCAAGCTACGGATAACTTCTCTGGAAAAATCAAAGTAGAATGTGTTGCCTTTTCGCAGCAGGCGGAAAACTTCCCCCTCTTTGCGAAGACTGCCGTATTCGCTAAGAGCTACAGGAACTGAAAAAATGGTGAAAAAATTAAAATTTTCGTTTTTACATCCCAAATATTGCGCTCCCGTGATGCTTTTTGCAACCATTCGCTGGACTTTATAAGTGTCTTCGGATGCTTCCGACGGATCTGTCGGATCTGTGCAAGACGAAACTTGAGCTTTCATTTCTGCCAAAAGCGTTTTGCTGTCTTGGCTCAGCAAATCGCTGATTTTGGCTGTTGTTTCCATCTTTAAATCGCAGGCGCACAACAGCAAAAAAGCCGCATATACGGCAAATTGTTTTTTCATCGTTTGTTTTCCTTTAATGACTTCAACCATAGCTTTGCTCATCGGGTGTTTAATTTGATAGGAAAGGCGAAATCGCCTTTCCCACCCATTGATTTTATCTGTACGTCCAGACAATAGTATTGTTTGAGGAACGGCAAGCTTGTTGCGCACTTTGTTCAGACACGCATGGTCCTTCATATCCCGAACTGAATACATAATTTTGGGACAGATGGGGATTTATCGCTATAGATACAAGTCCCGAACTGCGGTCGCCATAATCGGCTGATGCCACTTCAACGCAAGCCTTTTGCGGCAAACCGTTGTAGGTAATCGAGAAATATTCCTGATTGTTCGGCGTATCGAATATAATCTCGCCGCCGTACGGATTTACGCCTTTTTTATTCGCAGAATTCCATGTTTCATCCGTCAAAATGCCCATCGTATACGCGTTTGACCCGTTCAATCCTGCATAGGTGCGCTGTCCCGCAAACAACGTGCGGATGTTCGTCACCATCGTTTGCACCTGTTCGGTCGTTTTGGTAGCTTTGAAGAAGCTATATTTAGCGGCTATGGATTGTGCTGATTGTATAGATTGTACGGATTTAGCGACAAAAGAGCTAATATCAAAACCGAAAGCGCCTACAAGCAACGGATCGACAATTATTGAATAAACAAGCGCAAGAGCCAACGCGCCATTCGCTTTCTTTTCGTCTGTTGTCACCGCAGAACCGAAACGGTTTGCTTCGACGTCCCCTTTAAAGAACTGACACACAAGCGGAACGACAATCGTCGGTATCCACCAGCCGCTTTTGTTAATGTCGTGCAGACGTCTGACGGACAAGGTCAAGTGAATCCAACAGACAACCAGCGACAATACACTTTGTATCAGGATGAATGCATCGATATTCCCTCTAAACAAGGCATATAAGACGATATTCGAAACCGTCAAGGTCACATATAAAAACAACGAGGCCCCAAAATAATCGAAACGGGATGTTCTGCCTTTAAAATCGTTCCAGCGTTTAAAAGAGGAAATAAAGGCGTTGAAAGCACCCTTGATAAGATCCAAATGGCTGAAGTCCGCCGTCCCGTCCGTCGGTGCAGCGGCTTTTTCAGTCTTGGCAGTATTTGAACCGTTCAGTAATTCTTTCTTTTTCTCATCGAACTCTTCTTGAGTCAGAATACCTTTCTCTTTCAGTTCGTTCAGCTTTTCCACTTGTTCCAGTTGTTCCAAATCCATAAACAAACTCCCTGTTTCAATTACAAAAAAAAGACCGCCGAAAGAGCGGTCGGGGAGTTAAGAAAATCAGCTATGTGTGATCCTTTTAACCTTTAAATATCCCGTTTTTTCAAGGATAAGGACGGGTATATTCTGAACATACG
>CAVCSV010000004.1:66825-79205 GCA_963604715.1 Limosilactobacillus gorillae | reverse complement strand
CTCTTCTACATTCAATGCCTTTACAAACCTGAACATTTTAGGCGGGAAGTTTGATTCGCAAGGCAATGGCTGGTTTAATATTTCAGGAAAAAACATGACCATCGATTCGGACAACACGGATTTTTCTTTAAAAAATTCAGATGGAGACACCCCTGAAATAGAAGTTGAAAATACTGTCGTCACGGGCGACAAAGGTATTTTTTTACAGGACATCATGTTTGACAGCAAATCAACTTCGGGAAAAATAACTGCATCAAAAAATACTTTGTTGGGAGGATTTGTTTGGACCGAAGCTGATTACAACCGCATCGGCAATTCTATTGTTAGAAGTGCCTTAGGTGTAGAACAACAGTCCGACACCCTTTTCAACAACGCAAACATCGTGTTAAATGATTCCTCAGTAGCAGGATTGGGGTACTACACATACAACTATATAGCGGACTTAGCAGGAAATATAAATGAAGACACTCCTGAAACAGTGATTCAGCTACGCGATAAAATTTCTGACAACGAAATAAGTTCATCAATTTCATTTATAATATCCGATTTAAAACGAATTGATTCAACAACAAAAAATGTTAGTGATTTAGCCGATTGCACAACTATTCTCGTGGATATTTTTTCTGAAACATGGTTCAAAGATTTATCCTTGGAAACTGTCGGCTGGGATGTCATTGAGCAAAAACTTCGTCAAAAGTATGCCGATTTCAACGCCAAACTGGGCGAAACGGGCGCAGCTGTGAACATTTCCAATTCGAAATTCGTATTGAACGACAACGCCAAGCTCGTCAACGACAGTTTCAAATCGGGCGATATGACGATAACCAGCTCAACCGTCACCGTCAACGGCAACAACGAATTGTCCGCCCGTTCAGGCAAAGTTCAGCTTGTCGGCTCTGTTTTGGATGTCGCCGACAACGCCGTACTGACTTTTTCGTCCGCGGACGGCGCGCTGCATTTGGACAACGGCAGTACTTTGTCGCTGAGCGGTAAAATGACGGGGAACGTCGCCGCCGACAGCGCAACAATCGCTTTTCAATCATCGGCGGCGCGCCTGAACGGAACATTGTCGGGAACGGCGGATGTGAACTTTAACGCCGATTACGCGTTAAGCAACCTGTCCCTTGCCGACGGATTTCAGTTTCGCAATATCGTTATCGACAGCGGCAAAACGCTTGACATCGGAACAAACCGCTTGACTGCCGCGTCGATTTCCGGCGGGACGATTTCCGCCGCACTGACCGATGCCGCCAAAACAACGCCCATTATCACCGCCAAGGCTCAAAACGTCACACTCAAATTGGGAATGAGCGCGGCTTCCAACACCGAAACGACGCTGTATCACATCACGCAAGGCACAGGTTTCAAACTAAGCAATTACTTGACAACCCGCTATGCCGTTTCATCCTCATACTTCAAGCCTGAAGACGCCGCCAAAATCGGCGCTTTGACGAATTGGAACGGCGGCGATTTGTACATTTTGCGGCTAAGCGGTTCGACTTCGCCGATTATTGACGATGTCGAAGGAAACAGCGGCATCAAAATCAATCCCGTTATTGAAAAAGCGCTGAAAATTTTGGATTTGGACGACAAATCCTTGGGCAAGCTGAGCGATGAACAGCTGGACGCCTTGGATAAAATCGACGACCTGCTCGCCAAATTCGACGGCAATGCGAAAAAACAATACCAACTGATGCGCGAAGTGACTCCCGATTTGTCAAAATCCGGACTTCACACCGCCGAAACAACGGCTAAAAACGTTATCAATGTTGTAGCAACGCGTTTCAACTTGCCGCGCGCGCAACGCTTTTCCCCGAACGGCTATCACGGCGGCTATTATTACAGGCGGCAGTACGGGCGTTCGGGCGGCGATTATGAAGCGGGACAAGGTGCGGTTTGGGCGCAAGGGCTGTACAATCATGCGGAACAAAGCGGAAAAGAAGGTTTTTCGTCCGATTCCGCAGGGTTTGCCGCCGGCATTGAAGCCTATGTTTCCGACGATTTCAAAGCAGGTTTCGGCTATTCTTATGCTTCAACATCCATCGATTCAGACAGATCCGACACCGATGTTTACACGCATACGGGCTTTATTTATGCCCATTACCGGCCGGAACGGTTTTACACAAACTTTTTTGCGGGCGTCGGCCATTCATCTTATGAAGACACGACCGAAATCGCAAAACTGGAAAGCGATTATCAAACAAACACAGTCAGCGCGCAAATCGCAGTCGGATATTCCGCCCCCGTATTGTCCCCCGAAGCCGCTTTGCGTTTTATCAACACACATCAAAAAGCCTACACCGACGCTTTGGGGGTTGAATTGAAAGCCAAAAGCAGCGTTACCGCAACCGCCGTCGGAGGTTTCAAACTGTCAAAACGCTATCGTTTGCGGACAAACACCGCCGTTTCTTTCATTCCGGAACTGAAAGCCGCCGCCACTTATGATTTTGCCCGCAGCAACAGCGACAGAACCGCTCTGTTGCCCAACGGCGCAAGTTATGTCGTCGAAACGGAAAAGGACAAACGCGTCGGCGCGGAAATCGGCGCGGGATTTTCGTTCGGGTTCGGAAACAACGGTTCTTTATCGCTTCTGTACGACGGCATGTTCCAAGGAAAACTGCAAAGCCATTCCGTCATACTTAACGCGAAAATCAATTTGTAATACAAAAGGCGGGGGATTTTCCTCCGCTTTTTTTGTGTACTAAAAAAATCCTTGCCAACAACAACGTAAGGCTGTAGGCTTTTTGTCAAGCGTATCCCTCAAAAGGGGAATACGTCAGTGCCTTGAGAGGGGCGCGGAGCCTTGAACAGCTCTTTTACACAATCGGCGCAGATATGCGTTGCCGCCGTTTTGCATATTGCCAAACGGAAAATATCCCCCGATTTCTTTTTTTAAGGGTCGGGGAGCTTTTGACGTATGTTCAGAATATACCCGTCCTTATCCTTGAAAAAACGGGATATTTAAAGGTCATCAGGATCATTTTGTGTATGGTTGTTCAACTCCCCGACCGCCTGTCAAGGCGGTTTTCGTTTACTTTAAGGGGATTAGGACATGAAACAATCCAAAACAACGATGAAAGAACTGACGCGCCGTTACCGCGTGGTGCTGGTTAAATGTGCTTTGCTGAATCTGGCGGCGTTTGCAATTGCAATGCCCGCGAAAGCAGGGGATGTCGTCATTGGTGACGGAGATGCGGCGACTTATACACGGGTCGCAAGAGAAGGACAAAACAACCGCTATACGATTAAAATCAACAACAATGCGGAAGAATTTGTTAATTATTCTCCCGACGCTTTGAAAATGACGGGCGGGAATTTGATTGTTGAATCCAAGGTCGGCGATTGGTTGGATTGGCAGGGAACAGGCGGAATTGACATCTCCGGCGGAACAGTTTCTGCAAGGAATGAAGAAACTTTGAGTGCTTACCGCGGCGCACTGTCAATTTCGGGAAACGCCGTTATCAATACGGCAATGATGTCCGATGCCGGAGTGACAATTTCCGGAGGAAAAATCACACTCGCCGATACGAACGACGCCAACAAAGAACTGTATTTCGGCAAAGGATTGGGCATTGACGCGGCTGATGAACAAACATCCGGAACTTTGTCGATTTCCGGCGGCGACATCACCTTGGGAAAAAACCGTTACATTGTGTTGTTGAGAGAATGGGGCGATGATGACACGGAAAATCTTCCCGCTTCCTATCGCGGGGATATTAAAATCAGCGGTGGAAATATTACGCTGAACAAAAACGCTCAAATCATCAGAACCGATAACGACAACAACGAAGCCGGCGAAACTCTTGTTTCCAACTATCTGAAAGATTCCCGTCCGAATGAACTGCCCAAAACAACGGGCGAAATCGACATTTCCGGCGGTACGATTACGCTCAACGACACGGCGTCGATCGTGAATCATTCGTCCGACGGCACAATTCGCATTTCCGACACGGCAATCATCAATGTCAATGGAAACAACAGATTTGAAAACGCAAAGGGCATCGCCACGGCGGACTTTACGGGCGGCGCAATCAACTTGAACGGCGCGCTGACGGCGAACATTGACGCGACTGGCGGAACGATTGCTTTCGGCAAAGAGTCCGCCCGTTTGAACGGTGTTTTGTCGGGGGCGAATGTTGATTTGGCGTTCAAAGACAACTATGTGCTGTCCAACTTGAAAAACAAAGCGACGCTGAAAAACATCACCATATCCGCGGGCAAGACGCTGGACATCGGGGCGAACAGCCTGACAGCTTCGACCATCACGGGCGGGACGATATCGGCGATATTGACCGACGCGGCGAAAAACACGGCGATTATCACGGCGAACGCGGACAAAGTCACGCTGAAACTGGACATGAGCCAAGCTTCGCGCGACGCGGTGACGAAATACAAAATCACCGACGGCACGGGCTTTACGTTCGGCGACTATGCGTCCAACCGTTACGCCGTATCCGCTTCCAAATTCGACAAAGCCGACGCCAAAACGCTTGAGAAACTGAGCGGCTGGACGGGCGGCGATTTGTGGATTTTGCGTTTGGCGACCGCTTCCGAAGCCGCTATCGAAGACTTGGAAGCCGCGGGCGTCAAACTTCCCGAAAATGAGAAAAACGCGTCAAAAATTCTGGATTTGGCAAACGACATTCTGGACAAGCTGACCGACAGCGCGCGGGAAAACATCGAAAAAGTCAACGATTTGCTGGACAAAGCCGCAGGCAAAGCCGAAGAAGTCAAGCAAATCCTGAAAGAAATCGCGCCCGACGCATCGTCTTCGGGAGCCAAAACGGCTTCCAACACCGCCAAATCCGTCATCAGCGTCATCAATTCGCGTTTCGGCGGCTCGCCCCGCAGAGGCCGCGCGGGCGGCGACTACACCGTCGGGCAAGCCTCCGTTTGGGCGCAAGGCATGCTGAACTACGCCAAACTGGACACGGACAACGGCTTTGCCGCGCACTCGAACGGTTTTGCCGCGGGCTTCGAAGCGAACTTCACCGACAGCTTCAAAGCGGGCGTCGGCTATGCGTACACAGCAACCGACATTTCGACGGAACGTTCAACCACGGACGTCAAAACGCACACGGGCTTTGTGTACGGCGAATACAAGCCGAACAGAGCGTACGTCAACGGCGTCGTCAGCTTCGGACGTTCGGATTATGACGACACGACGCGCAGCTTGAACCTGACCAGCGATTACAAGACGGACACGATTGCCGCTCAAGTCGCTGCGGGGTACAAAGCGGGCGTGTTGACGCCCGAAGCCTCGGTGCGCTTTACGAACGTGAAGCAGAAAGCGTACACGGACGCGATGGGAGCGAAAATGGCGGACAAGACGGCGAACACATGGACGGGCGTCTTGGGCGCGAAAGTCGGCAAAGACTACGCGCTGAAAGCCAACCGCAAAATCGGATTGTCGCCCGAATTGAAAGTCGCGGCGACGTACGACTTCGCGCGCGACGACGAAAACCGCACGGTCGCCCTGCCAGACGGATCGAGCTACACCGCGGCGGGCGAAGCAATGGAACGCTTCGGCGTTGAAGCGGGCGCGGGAATGACGGTCAGCATCGGCAACATGTCGGAAATCGCGCTCACCTACGACGGCAAGTTCAAAGAGCATTACCAAGACCACACAGGCATGATTAACCTGAAAGTCAAATTTTAACCTTTCTTACACAAAAAGCCCCCAATTTGGGGGCTTTTTAATATAAACATAAATCATCATTGCGACGTCGACAGGCGGAAGCAATCTTGTGATTGGCTGGCACTTGTGCCATTCCTGCACGGGACAACCGCGTCGCTTTACTCCTCGTTGTTTCGAATAATATAAAATCGAACTTGCGAGGAGCACCTATGGCGCGACGCGGCAATCCCTTGACCGGTCGGCGCTCCGTATACAGCGCCCCTTATTTTGTCCTTTTCAGCGGCAGGGGGGCGACGGAAACCCGTTCGGGGAACACGTCAATCAATCTGACGTTTTGGTTGTTTTTGCATACCTCGTCCGCCGTGCATTTCTGAATGACGGTAACCCGCGAATCCCGCTCCGCCCCGCGCATATCCATAATCGTTCTGTAGCCGCGCACGACCTGAACGGTCATCACGACATACGCGGACATTTTCTTTTTGTTGCGGGCGGAAATCTTGATTTCGTAGAACCCTTCGGATGTTGCGGGCGGCTTGCCCGACAGCGTAATCGTTTTGGCGTCAAAGAACATCCACGGCGGCAACGGTGTTCCGTCAATCAGCGTCGCCGTATACGCCACGTCATGCCCCAAATCGGCTTCGGCAAAGACGGTCGGCGGAATCGTAACGATAAAGCGCGAATCTTCGACCACTTTTTTCATCGGCAACGTAACGTTCAGGAACACGGGCGGGCGGTGCATCGGCACGGGCGGCAGTTTCGGCGCGTCTTCGTTGGTAAAGCGTCCGATGTCCCACGCCCCCATGACGCGTTCCAAAGCCCGCGAAATCGTATTCAAATCGTTTGACGCGAAGTCTTCGGGCAAAGCGTCCAGCCCCAGGGTCGCAAACATCGTTCCCGTTGCATCCTGCAATTCCGCAAAGTTCATCGCCATACGCAGTTTTGCGAACAAAGCGCGCGCCGCCGAAGACACCTGAACGACCTGTGCGGCTTCCGCCAAAGTGTCGGCATTGTTTTCTGCCGTTTTTTGCGCCAGCTGTTCGGCAACATTGGCGATTTCGACGCTCAGCTGATAGGTTTCTTTCGCCCCCTGATAACGCGCCCAGCCTAAATGGGTTTGCGTCAAAACCGCCATGGCGATAACCTGCCTGTTCAGATTGTCGACCGCTTCCTTGACTTCCGAGGTTGTCACGGTCTGCTGCATCTTCATCGGGTTCAGCAGGTTGAATCCCAGCTGAGCCGCCGCCTGCAGCCACGACGAATTGGACAAATACGAATTGCTGTCATAGTTCGCGGATGCAAACAAATTCAAATTCGGCAACAGCTTGACCAGCGCTTTTTTGGCTTCCAAGCGCGTATTTTGCAACTTGTAATCCTCAGCGCGCAGTTCGGGACGGTTCATCAGCGCCAGCCATTCCAGCCTGTCCAAATTGGAACGGATTTCAGGCAGGATATAGTTGCCTTCTTCGGACGCGACCAGACGGAAACGCGTTCCGGGCTTCAGGTTAATCAGAGAAGCCAGCTTGTCGCGCGCCATTTGCAGCTCTTTTTTCATTTCGCTCAAATCGCGCATCGTTTCCATCAGCGTCATTTGATAGGTCAACGCCTGAACGTTTTTGTCCCTGCCCGACCGTATCATTTCCAAAACGGCGGTGGCTTCCTCCATCAAATCGTCGATTTCGGGAATCAGCCGTTCGGCGGCAATCGCCCGCCAAAACGCTTCGCGCACGTCCTGCAGCAAAGACTGCGTCTGTTTGCGGCGTTCCTCTTTGGAAATCAAGACTTTGTTCATATCCTGCCGCGCCTGATAATAACTGACGCCGAAATCAAGGATGTTCCAAGACACCTGAATATCCGCAAAACCGTGCGTTTTTTCGCCGTATGCCGTCGGATCGGACAAAACCCCCGTTTTCATGGATTTCGAAACGACGGCTTCGTAATTGTTGCGTCCCGAATATCCCGCGTTGGCGGCGATTTGCGGCAGCATGTCCGTCGAATTCAGGTTCATTTGCTTGACCGCCAAAGCGCTTTCCATCATTTTCAAGCGGGAATTCAGGTTGTACTTCAGTGCGCGCGCCATGGCGTCGTACATCGTCATCGGTTTGAAAACAATGTCCGTGCGCTGGTCGGCGAACATTTCCTGAATGTCGCGATCGACGCGGACGGCGCGTTCCCAGTCGCTTATCGGTTCTGGTTCGACCGTGCATGCGGCAATGAAAGCCAAAGACACGCCCGCGGTCAAAAAAGACGTCCTTTTCCAAAATCTTTTCCGTTTTGCAAAAAAGTCGCTCATTTTTCACCTTCCATGGCGTTTTTAATCAGTTCAAGCCAGCGTTTGGCATTTTGTTTTGCAAGGATTTTCGCAGAAATATGCGGTGTGTCAAGCCCCAAATCCGACTTTTCCCACCAAGCCCTGTCTTCGTCCGTAACGTCCAGCGTCGTCGACAAGTCTTCCAAATCGCCGAACGTCGCCCCCAGTATTGCCAAATCGAAATTCTTCAAAGCCGCCCCTCCCGCCGTTTCCGTCATATAGACATCGGCGGATGCGGCGAATTCGTCAGTCGGTTCTTCGGCGTGTTCCAACAGCGCATCCGTAACGACGGCGTCGGCTTTCCGCTCGCCCGCGCCCAGACGGGCGTATTCCAAATCAATCAAAGCCTGTCCCGTTCTGCCCTGCGCGTAATCCGCCAAAGCGTCGGCTTCGCGCACCATATCCTTTTTGCTTTCGTAATCCAGCAACGCGTTCGAAAACTCCAAGTCGGCGTTGTCGATTTGCGTAAAAAAGTCCTTGGCATTGTCTTCGATTTCCGGAAACACAGCCGCCCCCAAGTCGGCAATCAGCTCGATTTCCTGCAGCGCATCGGCGCGGTGAGCGTCGAATTCGCCCTTTCGTTCCTCGGCGTCCTGCGCCCACAGCAACGCATTGAACTGCTGTTCTTCGTTTTGGTCGGGAACGTTGAAGTTATACATAAACTCCAGCAAATTCATATCAATCGCGCCCGAATTCCATACGGAGCGGATGGGCGTTCTTTGCAAAAACGGACGAACCGCGATTTTATCCAAAGCGTAAGCGTTGTCGTTCGGATGCAAAAACACGTCTTTCGGTTCGGCGCAAGCGTTTTGCGCCGACAAAACCGCCGTCAAAAAAGCGATTGTTTTTATGCAGTTGTTGACTTTTTTCCCAGCGGTCGCCATAGACTTCAAATCTCCCGTCCGATTATTTTGCAGGAAAAAAGCTAAAAAAGTCTAAAGAAAACAAATGACTTTGACGCCCGAAACGGGTATATGTGACAAAAACACCATATAAACAGGAGGTTTCCATGACTCAAACGGCTCCGCGCGGAGAACGGCTGAATATCGGTTTGTTCGGACGCAGAAACGCTGGTAAATCATCCCTTTTGAACGCTTTGTGCGGGCAGGAAGTTTCCATTGTTTCCGACATCGCGGGAACGACCACCGACGCCGTATCCAAAATTTACGAACTCATCCCCGTCGGTCCCGTAACGTTCTTTGACACGGCGGGCGTGGACGACAAAGGCGAAATCGGTCAAAAGCGCGTCGACGCCACGATGCGCGTGATGAAAAAAGTCGATATTGCCATGGTCATCACCGACGAAACGGGGGTCGGTGCGGAGGAAGACTCTCTGATTAAAAATTTAAAAGAATTGGGAGTTCCGTTCGTTGTCGTGTTCAACAAATGCGACAAAGTGAACATCACGGGCTACGGTTTCGATTTTCCGACGATTTCCGTTTCCGCCAAGGACGGCGCGAATATCGAGGATTTAAAAGCGTTGCTGAAAAACCTTGTTCCCGAATCGTTCAAAAAACGCCCGCCTCTGGTCGCCGATTTGATTAAATCGGGCGATACGGTCGTTTGCATTGCGCCGATTGACGCTTCCGCGCCGAAAGGACGTTTGATTTTGCCGCAGGTTCAGGTCATCCGCGACATTTTGGACGCAGGCGCGTATGCGTATACCGTGCAGAACCAAAACGACTACAAAGCCGCCGTCTCCAACCTGAAAAATCCGCCCGCGCTGGTGATTACGGATTCCCAGCTGATTCGCGCGGTCGCCGAAACCGTGCCGCAAGACGTTCCTTTGACGACGTTTTCGACGCTGTTCGCCCGCTATAAAGGCGATTTTACCACCCTGCTTCACGGTGCGCAAACGCTGAAAAGCTTAAAAGACGGCAACCGCGTTCTGATTGCGGAAGCCTGCTCCCATCACGTTCAGGGCGACGACATCGCGCGCGTCAAAATGCCCGCCTTGATTCAAAAAGCCTGTTCGGGCAAAGTCGAATTCAACTGGTGTGCCGGCATTGACTTCCCCGACGATTTGGGCGATTACGATTTGGTCGTTCATTGCGGCGGTTGCATGCTGACCAGACAGGAAACCCTGCGCCGTTTGAACGAATGCGTGCGCTCAAACGTTCCCGTTACCAATTTCGGTATGGCGCTGTCCGCCGTGCAGGGCGTTTTGGACCGCGTTACCGCACCGTTCGGCAAAACCTTATGAAAACCCGCGTTTTGTTTTTGACGCTGGCTGTCGCAGGATGCGCCGTCTTTCAAACGAAAGAACAGCCCTTTTACGAACGAAGCTACGCCCTGCCCGTCGAAGCTCGCGAATGGGCGAAAACGGCTCCGTTCAAGGATTTGTGTCAAGCCACCAAAAACTGGCGTCCCGAAGCCATTCGCGATGCCGCTTTGAATGAAATTTACGCCCGCGGCATCGACACCCGCGCCTGCTATTATACAGGCATGGAATTAACGCCCTGAAAGGAAAAGCCATGAATCTGCAGCTGACCGAAAAGCTGAACGAAGCCCGTTCTTTGAAACAGGCGTTCAAACTGCCCGAAACGATTGAAAAGCTAAGGGAATGTCTGGCAATCGACCCGCACTGCGTCATCGCGTCGGCTCAGGCGGGATTGTGTTCGCTGATGACGGGCGAAACGGAACAGGCGGAAAGCTTTTTGAAACAAGCCGTCGACGACACGAACAAATCCGACGCGCCCGTTTTGGCGTATTACGCGGCGGCTTTGATTGCAAACGGCAAAAGTTATGCCGATTGTTTGCCCTTGTGTTCCGATTTGCAGGATACCCTGCTGTTGGTCGCAGAAATGCTGAGCGAAAAGGACAAACACGACGCGGTTTTGCGCTTGATTGAAGTGTTGAGCGACAAATATCTGGATACGGAATTGTTCAAAGCGCCCAAGGCGCATTATCGGTTAATTCGTCTGTTGGCGCGCGCGGGGGAAACGGAGCTTGCCGCCGATTTGGCTAACGGATTGGAAGCCGAAACCCGCGATTCATGGGAGGGCTTAGCCGCCCAAGCCGCCGTCGAAATGGCGAAAAAAGATTACGACAAAGCGTATTCCCTGACGGTTCGGGCTTTGCAGCGCGGCGGGTCAAGCAACCCGATGCTGGCGGCACAGCAACATTGGCTGGCAATGAACAAATAGACCAAAGCCTTGCTTTCCTTTGTCGCCGTTTTGGCGTAAACTGGACGCAACAAGGAGGATGTTATGAATAAACCTGTCAAAATCGTCTGTTACGGCATCGGCGTTGTTGCGGTACTGTCGGGCGGCGCGTATTTGTTCCGCAATCAAATCATTGCGTCCGCGATTGAAACGGTTGTGCCGAAAATCACGAAAACAGCGGTTTCGGTCGGCGCAGTCGATTTCAATCCTTTTGCGGGACGGACTGAAATCAAAGCACTGACTTTGGGCAATCCCGCGGGATACGACGGCGATATGTTGAAACTGGCGGATATCGGCGTTTCGCTTGACCCGTCAACGGTTTTATCCGACAAAATCGTCATTCACGACATTTTCATCGACGGCGTTTCTGTCAATTACGCCGTATCCGCAAACGGTGTTTCCAACATCGCCGTTTTGCAACAAAACGTTGCGGGCGACGCAAAGCCGCGGACAAACAAAACAGCAAAGCCCGCCGATAAAACTCCGAAACCCGAAAAGCAGGTCGTTATCGACAAATTCACACTGCAAAACGCGGAAGTGTCCGCTTCGTTCGCGGGCATCGGGGCGACCATGCCCCTGCCCGACATTCATTTGGCGGACATCGGCAAACACAAATCCAAATCCATAAAAGAAGCGTTCGCCGACATCCTGTCCGTATTTTCGAAAGAAACGCTTTCAGCCGTTCAGAATTCTGCGAAGGAAACCCTGAAATCGGGTGCCAAATCCTTGAACAAACTGATTAAAAAGCTGTTTTAAGCGGGATAACCTATAGTCTGGGTGATAATGACTTCCTTGTCGCCCAGATTCAAGGCTTTTGCCAAACCGTCGAAATCGACCAGACCGCGCACAACGTTGTTCAATCCTGCCGAAGCGCAATACAAGCCGACGTTTTGATATGCCGATCCCGCATGCGTTCCGGCGTATCTGTGTTGTTTTTCGACAAACAGCAGCGTCAGCGGCGCTTTGTGCGCGAAATCCTGCGGTCCCAGCAAATCGCGTAAATCCTTTTTGACAACCTGTTTCAAAACGTTGTCTTTGGCGTTATACAGAAACGCGCCGTTCGCCGTCAAAACGTAAACATCCATGCCTTGTTCGTTGCGGGCGGTGGGGATGGTGCGTTTGTCGGGACGGTTGAAACCGTAAGCCGCCCACAGGATATTGCTCAAATCCTTGGCGGACACGGGCTTGTCGGCAAATTCACGCACGGTTTTGCGTTCCGCCATGGCTTGCATCAGCGGTTTTCCGCCTGTTGTGTCGGGCGCGGGCAAAG
>CAVCSV010000004.1:50386-66815 GCA_963604715.1 Limosilactobacillus gorillae | reverse complement strand
TGTTTTCGGCGTTGGCAATACCGCTTGCCAACATCGTTAAAGCAAATACAGTCTTGTTCATTCGTAAAACTTCTCTTTCTTTAAGAACGCGGGAATTTCCGCCGCGGGTATCGGTCGGCTGATAAGGTAGCCTTGGATGACATCGCACCCCTGTTGTTTCAGCAATTCCAGCTGTTCTTTGGTTTCAACACCTTCGGACACGATTTCCAAACCCAAAGTGTGCCCAAGGTTTATAATGGCGCGAGCGATTTCCGCGTCGTCATAATTGTTCGTCATGTCGCGCACAAACGATTGGTCGATTTTCAGACGGTCGACGTCAAAACGTTTCAGATAGCTCAGCGACGAATACCCCGTGCCGAAATCGTCAATCGCCAGTTTGATACCGATACGCGACAGACGCGACAGAATGTTGTCGGCTTTGCGCGCGTCCTGCATAACGACGCTTTCCGTCAGCTCCAGTTCCAATCTGTCGGGCGAAACGCCGCTTTCGTTCAGGATTTTTTCAATCGAGCCCGCCAAGTCTTCCTGCTGGAACTGAATGGCGGACAAATTGACGGCAACCGATATTTTCGGCAGCCCCATGTCATCCCACAGCTTGATATGGCGTAAAGCTTCGCGTAAAATCCAGTCGCCCAGCGGGATAATCAATCCCGTATCTTCGGCTATCGGAATGAACCGCACGGGCGACACCATGCCGCGCGTCGGATGAAACCAGCGGATGAGCGCTTCGGCGGACAGGACTTTGCCCGTTTTGACATCGTATTGCGGCTGGAAAAACAAAGCGAATTCGTTTTGAAGCAATCCCTTGCGCAAATCGCGTTCCAAAGCCAGATTGTCTTCGGTTTCCTCGTTCATTTCCTGCGAAAAGAAGAAATAGCTGTTCGGCGCGGAATGGGACGCCGTGCGCAAAGCCATGTCGGCAAAGTTGACAAGCTTGTCTGCCTCCGTTCCGTCGTCGGGGAAAATCGAAATGCCGATGTTCGCGCCGACGTTGACCTCTGTATTTTCGATGAATACAGGTTCCAAAATCGATTCTATCATCGTGCGGGCGCGCATGGCGGCGGCTTCGGCGTTTTTGACGCCCTCGACAATGACGGTGAATTCGTCTCCGCCGATTCTGGCGACAAAATCTTTGTTTGTCCCCAATTTTGACAGGCGTTGAGCCACAATTTTCAACAGTTCGTCGCCTGCCGCATGCCCCAGCGTGTCGTTGATGCGGTTGAAGTTTGTCAAATCCGCAAAAATCAAAGCGACTTTTTGCTCTTTAGCCGCCGCGCGCTTCAAAATCGGGCGCAGCTGTTCGTAAAACAGACTGCGGTTCGGCAGTCCCGTCAGCTGGTCGTAATTGGCAAGGTGCATAATCAGTCCTTCGGCATCCTTGCGCGCGGTGACATCGTTGCGAACAAAAACGCAGTACGCCAGCTTTCCGTCCTGTCCCATAATCGGCGTAATCCGCTGTTCAACCGTATAGAGGGCGCCCGATTTTTTGCGTTCCGTGATTTCGGCGCACCAGTTGCCGCCCGCTTCAAGCGTACTCCACATTTCCGCATAAAAAGCGTCGTTCTGCGTTTCCGTTTTCAAAAACGACAGCGCTTGCCCGACGACTTCGCTTTCGGCATAGCCGCTCAATCGGCAAAAAGCGGGATTGACCCACAAAACCGTGCCGCTTTTGTCCGTAATGGCAAAAGCGTTCGGCGACGTTTCCAACGCCGCGCCCTGCAGGCGCAAAGTCCGCTGGTTGGTCGCCATCTGCATCGCCATTGCGATACGCAAAGAAAACGTTTCCAACCGCTGAACGGTTGACGAATCCAGCTTGCCCGTTTTGGAATGGATTTCCAGCACGCCTTCAACGCCGTCATGGGTTATCAGCGGGAACACCAATATCTGGCGGATATGCGCGCGACCGTCGGAATCGACGATTTTGTCGTCGGCAAGTTCGATGATTTTCGTGCGTTTGGTGCGTATCGCCTGCCCCGTCGGACCGAAGTTTTCGCTTAAATCGTCCCAACGGATTTCTTGGGCGGGAAAGTTGTTAGCCATAGCGCCCGCCGCCGCGCAAACGGCAACGGAGCCGTCCCGTTCCTTTTTACCTATCCAAGCCAGCGGACAACCGAGCAAATCGACGATTTTTTCGCAAATGTACGGGCAAAACTGTTCATACGTCTGTCCGCGCATCACGCGGCGCAGGGTCGCATGCAAAATCGCATCCATCGCCGATGACAGACGGTTGCGTGAAATGTCGCGCACCTGACAGACAAAGCCGTCATCCGTCGGAATCAAAACCACTTCGACGGGAATTTCCGTGTCGTCGCCGCGCAAAGCGACCGTTTCCGCCGTGTTTGCCAAAGCAATCCGTCCCAGCAAACGGCGAAGCGAACCGAAAGCGTCGTCGGGATTGTCGCTGTCGGAAAACAAAACGCGCGCGGGCTTGCCGACAACGGCATCCTGTCCGTATCCGAACAGCCGCAAAGCCGCCCCGTTCGCCGAAACAACGGTTCCGTCCGCGGCGATTTTCAAAACTGCGCTTTGACTGTTTTCCAAAATGGACGGCAGGGTCGGAACTCCATAAAATAGAATGTTTTTATTCTTTTATAACGACCGGCTCCGAAAATCAAAGGAAATTTGCTCTTTTCCCGCAAAATAAAAACTTAGCCGTTGATTTTTGCAGCCGAGTATCATAGAAAATAAGAATACGTTTGTTTGTTTACAGGGAATCACTATGTCACGCGGAACGATTTTCGGTTTTATCGGCGGTTGGTTTTTGGTGCTGATGAGCATGCGTCTGGCAACGGACAACTTCGGATTGTTCGCGGATATATCCAGCGCGGTTTTGGTGCTTGGCGGGTCGTATGTGACCATGTTCATCTGCTTTGAAGCCAAGGATGTCATCGGCGCGACCAAAGAAATCCTGCGCCTGTTCAAACCGCACCCGGATTCCGAACGGTCGTACAAAAACGAAGTCGGGCGTTTCGTCCAATGGGCTTACGTTACGCAGAAAAACGGTCTGCAGGGCTTGGAAAACGAAGCGCTGACCTCTGTCGGAAACGACGACCCGTTTTTGCGCTACGGCATCGAGCTGGTGATTTCGGGCTATACGGGCAACGAAGTCCGCGATATTTTGAAAGAAGCCAGCTTCAGCGAATACCAGCGCATCGGCAAACGCATCGAAGTCGCCAAACAGCTGGGCGCGAACACGCCCGCGTTCGGTATGGCGGGAACGCTTATCGGGCTGATTGTGATGCTGGGCAATATGTCGGGCGACCCCGGCGCTATCGGTATGGGCATGGCGGTTGCTTTGATTACAACGTTCTACGGCATTTTGGCGGCGCGCCTGGTTTACCTGCCCGCTTACAGCAAAATGAGCGAACACGCCGACGATACGCTGTTTCGCAACCTGCTGATTACGGAAAGCCTTGTTTTGCTGGCGGAACGCAAAAGCCCCCGCTATATTCAAGACCGTTTGAACGCGTATCTCGACCCGTCGCAGCATTTCCTGATTGACCGCGACATGCAGCGCTAAGGACAACCGACATGCCGATGCCTCCCAAAAAGCCCGACGAAAATCTGGAAGAATGGATGACCACCTACAGCGACATGGTAACGCTGTTGTTGTGTTTTTTCGTTATGCTGCTGGCGGCGTCGAAAGTCGATACGGTGATGTTCGAACAAATCCGCACGGGCATTTCCCGCGATTTTATGGATAAAAAGGTCGAACAGCCCGTCAGCATGCTGGTCGCCGATTTAAGTTCGGACATCAAGTCGTTGAAAATGGACAAGGAATCCCTGCTGGGCAGCGACCACGTCGGTGTTACGCTGGATTTGGAAGCGGACACGTTTTTTGACAGCGGTTCGGCGAAATTGAAAGCATCCGCCTATCCCATTTTGAGAAAGCTGGCGGCAACGCTGAAAGAACCGCGCTACAGCCTGTTCCGTTTCGAAGTTCAGGGGCATACGGACGACGATCCGATTCACACGGAACAATTCCCGTCCAACTGGGAACTGTCGTCCGCCCGCGCCTCCGCCGTCGCCCGCGCCCTGATAGCGGGCGGATTGGACGCAACGCGTTTGCGCGCCGTCGGCATGGCAGATATTCAGCCGCGCTATCCCAACCGTGACGCTTACGGCAATCCGATTCCGCACAACCAGCAGCGCAACCGCCGCGTTTTGTTGCGGATGGACCCCGTTTACAAATAATCAGCCGAAAAACTTTCCCTTAAAGAAATTGGGATTGCCCGTTTTTTTGGCGGTCAGCTTGAAAATGACGTTTCCGTCGGGACAAACGATTGTTTTGCTGTATTTTCCGTCGCCGCCGACGTTTTCCAAATCGCCGCCGCTTCTGACGGCTTCCATAATCGGATACAGCATCATCATCGTTTTCGAACAAATCCCTTGCCCGCATTGATTGACGGGACAGCCGTATGTGCATTTGTATTTGTCGCCGATTTCTTCACCGTTGCGGCAATAACGTTCTGTCTTGTCGCCGCGCAAAAAGCCGACGACCTCGATTTCAAACTCATATTCTTCGGCATACCATTTTTTCATGCCAAGTCTTCCAAAACCGCCGTCAGCTCGCGTTCCAAAGCCGCCAAATCCTTTTCGTCTGACAGACGGTGCCCGCTGTTTTTCAAAACAATGACTTTACAGTTATCCGTTTTTACGGCATCCATTATTTCAAAAGACTTTTGGACAGGAACGCAGTCGTCCTTTTCCCCGTGGATTAAAACGACGGGGCAATCGATATTCAGGCTGTCTTTGCCGTGCAGAACATAGAATTGTTCCGCTTCGCTGAACAAACGCTTTGTCCACGGATCGCCCTGCTCCGTCCAGCCGTTCGGCGTGTAGAGAATGCCTTTGTCCAGCACTTCCTGTTTTTGTTCGACGGAAAAACCGTCCCAGACATCCTTTGTAAAATCGGCGGCGGCGGCAAGTCCGATAACGGCTTTGACGCGGTTCGGCAAAGCTTGCGCCGTCAGCAAAGAAATCCATCCGCCCATCGAACTGCCGACCAGCACAACGTCGCCGACAACAACGCGGTCGATGATGTCCAGCGCGTTTTTGAACCAAATCCCGATTGTCCCGTCGGTATATTCGCCCGAAGATTCGCCATGCCCCGTAAAATCGAACGCCACATAGGAAATATCGTGTTTTTCGCAGTATTGTTCCAAAAACAGGGATTTCGTTCCGTTTTTGTCGGACAGCGTGCCGTGCATGAAAACAACCGTCGGTTCGTTGTTTCCGTGATTGAATCGGTAGGACAGCTGTTTTCCGTCGGACAGTTCCAAAATGCTTTCCATTGTCTTTTTCCTTTACATATCGGCAAAGAAGTCGTCCGCGTCCTGCGGTTCCTGTTTGGCGGGCTGTACGACTTCGTTTTCGATTTCCTCTTCGTTTTTCTTCAGCAATTTTTCTTTCAAGCCCTCAAACAGTCCTTTTTTGGGCTTTTCATCCTTTTCGGATTTTCCGTATTCTTCGGCAAGCTTTGTTCCCGCATCGCGGATTTGCTGGTTAAAGTTCGCGTCCAGCATCTTAATCGTTTCGTCAATCGTCGGCAAAGAGTCCGCGTCGGCGTATTTTTTCGCCAGCAGGAAATACATGTAACACGTCGCCAAATCGGGGGAAACCGCTTCGCCTTCGCAATACATGGGACCCAGCTTGTAAAAAGCGATGGCGTTGTTCTGTTCGGCGGCTTTGGAATACCATTTGAACGCTTCGGCGGTATCGGCTTTCATCCCCTGTCCCAAAGTGTACAAATCCCCCAAAGCCAGCTGAGCGACGACGTCGCCCTTTTCGGCGTTTGGAATCAGCTTGTCCAAAACGGGCTTGAAATCGTCCGCGCGCACCGCGTCGCTGAGTTCGCGGCGACCGATTCCCGCGGCGACCAACATTGTCGCTTTGTCGGTTTTGACGGTCAATTTGATTGCTTCGTCTTCTTTTTGAACGGAAGTTTTGCGCTTGTTTTCGCCCAGTTCTTCTTCCAGTCCCGCCGCATCCTGCATGGACGGAATGGATTCCGTTCTGGATTTTTTACGCCATCTTTGCGCGCGGTTTTGCGCTTCCTGCACTTCCTGCGGCTGCATTTTCAAAGTGACCTCGTCACGCAAAGCGGCGGCTTCCTCTTTCATCGGGGACGAAGCATAAGCCGAAACCAAGTTGTAGTACATGTGCGCGCCGATTAAGCTGAACGGCAGTCCGCGCAAATCCGTGTTTCCGTACAGTTTCGCCAAATCCATCTGCGCTTTGCTGTCGCCCTGATCGGCGGCAAGCTTGTACCAGCGGATGGCGGCGGTAAAGTCCTGCGGCGTGCCCGAACCTTTCAGATACATGCCGCCCAGCGTGTATTGCGCGGGACCGTAGCCTTGGTCGCCCGATTTTTTGTAGTATTCGAAAGCCTTGACGGGGTCTTTGCGAACGCCCGTTCCCTCTTCAAACATCAAACCGATGTTGTACAAAGCGGCATAGTTGCCCTTTTCCGCCGCCTGTCTGTACCAGCGGAACGCGTCGGGGTAGCTTTTGACCGCCCCTTTGCCCAAATAATACGCATTTCCGACTTTCAGCGCGGCTTTTTCGTTTCCCGCCTCGGCGGATTTTTTATAAAAATCAAGCGCCTTTTCATCGTTTTTTTCAACGCCCTGCCCGTTTTCGTACAGCCGTCCCAAATGATACATCGCTTCCGCGTTGTTTTCATCCTTGACCAAGCGGTTCAATTCCTGAACGGCAAAGACATAGTCCTTGTCTTTGATGGCGTCCGTGGCTTCCTGCAAGGTCGCGTTCGCCGCGTTCATAACGGCAAACATCGAAATTCCGCTGAATAAAAACAGGCGAGTTGTGTTCATTTAAACCTCACTTAAAAATAACGGTGCGGCGACCGTTCAGCAAAATGCGCCTTTCGGTATGATAACGCACCGCGCGCGCCAAAACAATGTTTTCCAAATCCTTGCCGACGGCAATCAGTTTAGCGGGCGTAAAGGTGTGGTCGACGCGTTCGACCGCCTGTTCGATAATCGGACCTTCGTCCAAATCCGCCGTGACATAGTGCGCCGTCGCGCCGATAAGCTTGACCCCGCGTTCATAGGCTTGATGATACGGCTTTGCCCCCTTGAAGCTGGGCAGGAACGAATGGTGAATGTTGATGCAGTGCCCCTGCAAAGTGCGGCACATGTCGTCGGACAAAATCTGCATATAGCGCGCCAGAACGACCAAATCGACGCGCAAATCGGCGGCAAGCTTCAAAATTTTGTTTTCCTGTTCGCGCTTGGCTTCAAAGCTTGACCCCGCGGGCAAAGGCAGATAATGATACGGAATTTTGTTCCATTCGACGAATTCGCGCATATCCTCGTGATTGGAAACGACGCCCGCGATGTCGACGTTCAGCAAACCCGTCCGCCACCGCTGCAGCAAGTCGTTCAAACAATGGCTTTCCTTGGACACCAGCAGCAACAGGCGCGCGGGACGGTCGCCGTTATGCAGCTTCCAGTCCATTTTGTATTCCGCCGCCAACGGTTTGAACGATTCCCGCAAAACGGGGCGCATGCTTTCCGCCGTGTCCGTCGTGAACACGATGCGCATAAAGAACAAACGGCTGAGTTCGTCGCCGAACTGCGCGGCTTCTTTGACAAAGCCGCCTTCCGCCGCGATTTTGGAAAAAACACGCGCCGCAATGCCTGTTCTGTCGGGACAGCTGAGGGTTAAAATATGTGTTTCCAAAGCCATTTTTACTTAATCCTTTTTATCAAGAAGTTTTTACATCTGTTTGATTTTCAACGGCAATATGCGCGATTTTCGTCATCAGCTTGCGCATGCCGACGATACGGTCTTTCGGTGTTTCCCACGCCCTGATGCACACGATTTTCTGGTCGGGGCGAAGCTTTGCCGCGCCGCGGTTTTGGGCGATAAAAGCAACCAATCCCGCAGGGTTCGGAAAACGGTTGTTGCGCAAAGTCAGCACCGCGCCCTTGGGGCCCGCTTCGATTTTTTCAACGTTGGCTTTGCGGCACAAAACCTTGATGGCGATGATTTCCAGCAGGTTTTCGACTTCGGGCGGCAAGGGTCCGAACCTGTCCGCCAATTCGGCGGCAAAACCGTCGATTTCATCCAATTCCTGCACGTCCGCCAACCGTTTGTACAGCCCCATGCGCACGCCCAAATCACGCACATAGCTTTCGGGAATAAGGACGGGCATGCCCGCCGAGATTTGCGGCGACCAGTTGGTTTCCTCGTCCGTTTCCGCTTCGCCCGAACGAGCTTGGGAAACCGCTTCCTCCAACATTTTTTGATAAAGTTCGATACCGACTTCGCGGATATGCCCCGATTGTTCTTCGCCCAGCAGATTGCCCGCCCCGCGAATGTCCAAGTCGTAGCTTGCCAGCGTAAAGCCCGCGCCCAGAGTATCCAGTTTCTGCATGACTTCCATACGCTTCAAAGCGGTTTTGTTGACCGAACGGTTCGCGGGCAAAGTCAAATACGCATAACCGCGCGTTTTGCCGCGCCCGACGCGTCCGCGCAACTGGTACAACTGCGCCAAACCGAACATATCCGCGCGGTGCACAATCATCGTGTTGACCGACGGCATGTCCAGCCCCGATTCAATGATCGTCGTGGACAGCAAAACGTCATACTTTTTGTCCGCAAAGGCGGTCATAATCTCTTCCAATTCCGTCGGAGTCATCTTGCCGTGGGCGGCGACAACGCGGATTTCGGGAACCAGAGCGTCCAGTTTCTTTTTGACTTCGTCCATATCGGCGATGCGCGGGCAAACATAGAACGTCTGACCGCCGCGCATGCGTTCGCGCACCAAAGCTTCGCGGATAATCACGGGGTCGAACGGCAAAACGAACGTGCGCACCGCCAAACGGTCAACGGGCGGCGTTGCGATGACGCTCAGTTCCCTCACCCCCGTCAGCGCCATTTGCAAAGTGCGGGGAATGGGCGTCGCCGTCAGCGTCAAAACGTGAACGTTGGCTTTCAGCTGTTTCAATCGTTCCTTGTGTGCGACGCCGAAGTGCTGTTCTTCGTCCACAATCAGCAGTCCCAAATTCGCGAATTGGATGTTTTTGGACAATAAAGCGTGCGTCCCGACCACAATATCGACTTTTCCCTCCGCCAATTCTTTTTTGGTCTGCGCCGTGTTTTTTGCGTTGACCAAACGCGACAGCTGCGCCAATCGCAACGGGAATCCCGCCAACCGCGCTTTGAACGTTTCATAATGCTGACGGGCAAGCAAAGTCGTCGGCACGACAACCGCGACCTGCACGCCGTTCATCGCAGCCGTAAACGCCGCGCGCAAAGCGACTTCGGTTTTGCCGAAGCCGACGTCCCCGCAAACCAGCCTGTCCATGGGGCGCCCTTCGGACAAATCGGACAGTACGTCCTGAATGCTTTTTTCCTGATCTTCCGTTTCCGCATAGGGGAAGCGGGCGCAAAAATCGTCATAAACGCCGTCGGGAACGGGCAGACGTTCGGCTTTGCGCAAATGACGCTCCGCCGCGACCTTTATCAAAGCGTCCGCCATGTCGCGAATGCGCTTTTTCAGTTTCGCCTTGCGCGCCTGCCACGCATGACCGCCAAGCTTGTCCAGCAAAGCGGTGGCTTGGTCGGAACCGTAACGGGACAGGACTTCGATATTTTCGACGGGAACGAACAGCTTGTCGTCGTCGGCGTAAACCAAGCACACGCAGTCGTGCGGCGCGCCGCCGACTTGAATCGTTTTCAATCCCTCGTACCGCCCGATACCGTGGTCGATATGCACAACCAAGTCGCCTTCGTTCAACGCGGATACGTCGGAAATAAACTGGTCGCCGCGCCGCTTTTTACGCACGGGACGCACCAAGCGGTCACCGAAAATATCGGCTTCGGACAATACGGTGTAAGAATCCGTCTTAAAACCCTCGGTCAGCGGCAAAACGGCAAAAGCCGTGCCGTCCTTTATCGCCAAAGCTTCCGCCCATGTTGCAACCTCGGTCGTCGGAACGCCGCGTTCTTTCAGTAATCCCGCGATTCTGGAACGCGACCCGTTTGTAAAGGCGGTCAAAATCACGTTTCTTTTCGCCAAACGTTCCGCAACGATGAACTTGCGCACCGCGTCGTAAATGTCGACTTCGGGCAAAGCGCGTTCGGCGGAAAAATCCTTGCCGTTTCTGCCGCCCATGTCCTGCGCGGGCAGTTCGCCGTCGTAATCGGGCGCGACGAACGGAAACAGCTGATAGACAGACCTTGCCCGAAGCAAAGCCTGCAATTCGTCCGCCCCCATGAACATCCGTTCAACGGGAACGGGATGATAAATCATGCCGCTTTCGCTCAGCCCGTTCTTTTCCGCGTCCAATCGGGCGTTGTAAAACTCCTCGATTTGCTCAAAACGGGCTTTGACGGCTTCGTCCGCTTGGTATTCCCAAACGACGACCGCGTCGGGAACGAACGCAAACAGCGTGTCCATACCGTCATGGAACAGCGGAAGCCAATGCTCCATGCCTTGAAAGCGGCGGTGTTCCGAAATGCTTTCATACAAAATGTCGTTTGTTCCCACGCCGAACAGTTCGCGGTATTGTGTTCTGAAGCGCGACACGGACTCGGCGTCCAAAGCGACTTCGCTGACGGGACGGAACACAAAGCGGGACAAAGTGCCGCTGGTGCGCTGGGTCATCGGATCGAACGTGCGGATGCTTTCCAGTTCGTCACCGAACAAATCAAGGCGCAACGGTTCGGCAGTCCCCGGAGCGAACACGTCGACAATGCCGCCGCGAACGGCGTATTCCCCCGCCTCCATGACTTGCTCCGTGCGCTGGTAGCCGTTCTTTTCCAAAAAAGCCTTGAACGCGTCTTCATCAAACGTTCTGCCCGCCTCGGCGGTCAAGGACGCGGCGAAAAAGTCAAACGGCGGCACACGCTGCAGCAATGCCGCAACCGTCGTCAGCACAATGCGGGGCTGAGTGCCTTTGCCGCCGTGCAGTCGGGTCAGCGTTTCCAGCCTTTTTGCCACAACGTCGGTGTTGGGCGACACGCGGTCATAGGGCACGGTGTCCCAAGCGGGAAAAGTCAAAACCTCCGCCGCCGTGTCGAAAAAAGCCAAATTCGCCACCGTTTGCGCCAGCTGCATTTCGTCGCGGCACACATACAGCACATCGCCCGTTTGTTTGGCGATTTTGCTCAGCGCAATCGGCGCAAAGCTTTCGGGAACGCCCGCAAGCAGGCTTTTTTGAGGACTTTTTGTAAATTTCGGCATTTTTAAACTTGCTCCGTCAATCAGATAAATTACAATAGGAACAAAAGAAAATCATCTGTTATTTTTAGGAAACACCCATGCGCCCCGAAATTTTATACCCGTACTTCGCCGCTTTGGACAGCGTCGCGGGCATTGGCAAGAAAACCGCCGCCTTGTGCGAAAAGCTGGGGTGCAAAGTTGTTTTCGACCTGTTGACGCACATGCCGACGGGCGTTATCGACCGCCGATTGAAAACAACGATTGCCGACGCGCCCGAAAACAGCGTCGCCACAATCGAAGTCACCGCCGTCGAATACCGCAAGCCCTCTACGCGAAAAAGCCCTTACCGCGTGATATGCCGCGACGAAACGGGCGAAATCAGCGTCGTTTTCTTTCACGCTTTCGGCGATTACCCCGCCCAAGCCCTGCCGCTGGGTCAGCCGCGGTTGATTAGCGGCAAGGTCGAACGGTCGAACGGCTTTGTGCAAATGCTACATCCCGACTATATCGTTCCTGCGGGAGATTTAGACAAAATTCCGGCGATAGAGTGTGTTTATCCGCTGACCGCTGGACTGTCGGGCAAGGTGTTGAACAAAGCCATCCGCTGCGAATTGAACAAGTTGCCGATGCTTCCCGAATGGCAGGATACGGCAATGACGGCACGCGAAAAATGGCAGCCGTTCAACGCCGCTTTGGCAACCGTTCACGCCCCGAAAAGCGAAAACGATCTGTCCGCTTTGCCCGCCGCGCGCGCCCGTTTGGCGTATGATGAACTGCTGGCAAACCAGCTTGCCCTTGCTTTGGTCAGAAAAAGTATGAAAAAACTGTCTGGCAGACAAATCAAAGGAAACGGCAAAATCCGCAAACACGTTCTTGACGGTTTAAGCTTTTCGCTTACTTGCGCACAAATCCGCGTTTTAAAAGAAATCAACGCCGATATGGAATCCAACGACAGAATGTTGCGTCTGGTGCAGGGCGATGTCGGCAGCGGCAAGACTCTGGTCGCCCTGTTCGCCATGCTGAACGCCGTCGAAGCGGGTATGCAAGCCGCGCTGATGGCGCCGACGGACATTCTGGCAAACCAGCACTTTGCGACCCTGCAAAAATTCGCGGGCGACGCCGTCAACATCGTATTGCTGACGGGACGCGACAAGGGTAAAAAACGGCAAGAGATTTTAGACAAAATTTCATCGGGACAGGCAAACATCGTCGTCGGCACGCATGCCCTTTTTTCCGAAGATGTCGCTTTTAAAGATTTGGCGTTGACCGTTATCGACGAACAGCACAAATTCGGCGTTCATCAACGTTTGAGCTTGTCTGAAAAAGGCAACAAAAGCGATATGCTGGTGATGACGGCGACACCCATTCCCCGCACGCTCGCCCTCACCTATTACGGCGATATGGACGTGTCGCAGATTGACGAACTGCCGCCGGGACGCAAAGAAATCGCCACCCGTGTTCTGCCCGCCGCGCGACTGGACGAAGTCGCCGCCGCTTTGGGGCGGTCGCTGGCGGACGGCAACAAAGCCTATTGGGTCTGCCCTTTGGTCGAGGAAAGCGAAAAAATCGACCTTGCCGCCGCGGAACAGCGGTTCGAATACTTGTCAAAGCTTTACCCAAAACGCGTCGGTCTGGTTCACGGCAAAATGAAAAGCGCGGAAAAAGACGCGATTATGCAAAAATTCGCGGGCAACGAATTGGATATTCTGGTCGCGACAACGGTTATCGAAGTCGGCGTGGACGTTCCCGCCGCAACCGTTATGGTCATCGAACATTCGGAACGCTTCGGGCTGGCTCAGCTTCACCAGTTGCGCGGGCGCATCGGACGCGGGCAAAAAGCGTCCACCTGCTTGCTGCTTTACGCCGACCCGCTGAGCGAAACCGCCAAAGCCCGCCTGACCGCCATGCGCGAAACGCAAGACGGCTTTAAAATCGCGGAGCAGGATTTGACTTTGCGCGGCGCGGGCGAAGTATTGGGAACGAAGCAAAGCGGCTTGCCCGAATTCCGAATTGCCGATTTGGCGGCGCATACGGACTTGCTGAAAATGGCAAGCAACGACGCAAAATACATTATGAACATCGACCCCGAATTGAAATCCGAACGCGGCAAAGCCTTGCGTATTCTACTGTATTTGTTTGGCAAAGACGAAGCCGTCAAAACCCTGAAAGCGGGATAAAAAAAGAGCCGCAAATCTGCGACTCTTTTCTTTGGGTAATCCGAAACGATTAACGTTTGGAGAACTGGTAGCTACGGCGCGCTTTGGCTTTGCCGTATTTTTTACGTTCGACGACGCGCGGATCGCGTGTCAGGAAGCCTGCGCGTTTCAACGCGGTGTGCAGTTCCGGTTCATAGTTGTCCAAGCAACGGCTGATACCGTGGCGGATAGCGCCCGCCTGACCCGACAAACCGCCGCCCGAAACAGTGACAACGGCGTCGAACTGACCTTCACGGTTGGTCACCGCGAACGGCTGGTTAATCAGCATGCGCAGAACGGGGCGGGTAAAGTAAGCGTCCAATTCTTTGCCGTTGATGGTGACTTTGCCCGAACCGGCCTTCAGCCAAACGCGGGCGGAAGCGTCTTTGCGGCGACCCGTGGCATAAGCACGGCCGAATTTGTCGCGCTGCGGTTCACGAACGGCGACCGGTTCGGCGGCAATGGCTTCGGCGGTCTGTTTCAAGTCTTCGAAAGATTTGATTTCAGCCATGGGTTAGCTCCTTTTGTTTTTCGGGTTCAACGCGGCGACGTCCAGAAATTCGGGGTTCTGGGCGGCATGCGGATGTTCTTTGCCGGCATAGACGCGCAGATTTGTCATCTGTTTGCGTCCCAGCGAATTGCGCGTAATCATGCGTTCAACCGCTTTGATAATAACGCGTTCGGGATGTTCGCCCGCAATGACTTTGCCGGCGGTAACGCCTTTGATGCCGCCGGGATGACCCGTGTGGCGATAGTACACTTTGTCTTCCAGTTTTTTACCGGTCAAAGCGACTTTTTCCGCATTGATGATAACGACGCAGTCGCCGCAGTCCATGTGCGGAGTGAAAGAGGTTTTGTGTTTGCCGCGCAGAATTTTGGCGACAATGCTTGCCAAGCGCCCCAGAACCAAGTCTTCGGCATCAATCAGATACCACTTTTTCTGGATTTCGGCAGGCTTAACGGATAAGGTCTGCATAGAGTTATTCCCTACATTAGAGTTAAAAACTGCAAGCAAGATACTTAATCCGCCGCGCCGTGTCAACAAAAATCATAAAACAAAAATCATTTATTTTCAATATGTTGCAAGAATGGTATTATTTTACCGTCGCTGAACGGCTTTGAAACGGGCGCGTCGGAGCGAAAAAACGACTCTTTGAATTTTTCAAACAAACGGGTTATACTTTTTTCGATTTTTGTTTTTAAAGATATTGCCATGACCGACATTGCCGTTTTAATTCCCTGTTACAACGAAGCCGCCGCCATTGCCGCCGTCGTGCGGCAGGCAAAAGCCGCCCTACCCAACGCGACGGTTTACGTTTACGACAACGCTTCAACCGACAAAACGGCGGACATCGCCGCGCAGGCGGGGGCCGTCGTGCGTCCCGTCCTTGCCCGCGGCAAAGGCAGCGTCGTGCGCAGAATGTTCAAGGATATCGATGCCGACATATATATAATGACGGACGGCGATTCGACTTACGATTTGTCGCGCGCCCCCGATTTGATTAAAGAACTGACCGAAAACAACCTGCAAATGGTCGTCGGGACGCGCGTTCACGCGGACAAAGCCGCCTATCGTTCGGGACATTGTTTCGGGAACAAGGCTTTGACAGGGTTGGTTCGTTTTCTGTTCGGCACGAAAACCCGCGATATGCTGTCGGGATTCCGCGCTTTTACAAAAGAATTCGTCAAATCGTTCCCCGCGAAATCGAACGGCTTTGAACTGGAAACGGAATTGACCGTCTTTGCCGCGCGCAACAAACTGCCCGTCGGCGAAATCGAAACCGCGTATTTCGCCCGGCCGCAAGGTTCCGTCAGCAAATTGTCGACGTACAAGGACGGAATGAAAATTTTGGCGATGATATTCCGCCTTTTTTTGCATTGATTTTTCAATCCGAATCCGCCATAGTTTGACACATTGCGACAATGGAAGCGACTATGAACGAAAGCATCTTTTCCCCCGAATACACCTTTGCCCCGTCAAAGGACATTCTTTTCAACATCCCTCTGCACGCCGAATTGGACGACAACGGCGGCGTTGTCGAGCTTAAATCGTTTTACGAAGCGGGACGGTTCGCTTTCGACGAACTGACGGCTTGGGTTAAACTCTTCGGAAAGGAAAAAGCCGACAAAGCGTTCGTGCAAACCGTCATTGATTTTCAGCTGCAAACGCCGCGCGCGATAGCCGAAACGGCGGCTGCCGTTTTGAACGGGGAGATGTCCCCGACCGAGGGCTTTTCCGTCATTCGCAAGGAATTGGACGCCTATTTAAGCTACAAATGCATTCACAGCGCGGGAACAATCGGCAAAATGGCGGCGATTATGTACCGCTACGAACCGATGCTGATGGGCATAGTCGCGGGGGCGTCGGGTTCCGTTTCACTGTCTGACGCTGCGGGATACGCTTCCCACGCCGACGCGGAAAGCTTTGCGTTCGGCTACGCTTTCACCATGAACTGCCGCACCGACATCCGTCCCGAAATGCTGGACGGAAAAGTCAGCGACACGTTGCGCAAAATCAATCATATCATCCGCCGCGTCGAATTGGCGGACAAACAAATCAAACCGATTGCCAACGAACAAATCGTCTTGCAGCAAAATATCGAAGAAGCCCGCCGTCAACTGCAAACTTACAGAACGGACGTTGCGGAATACATTTCGCGATTGGTTGCCGAAGTCAAGCAAACTTCCGACAGCGCCGTCAACGAAATGTGGAATCAGATGAATTTGATTCAAAACGACCATGAACGCCAGCTGGCGGCTTTGCGGCAAAGCGTGTCCAGCCGCATCCGCTACGGAACGGCTTTGGATTACTGGAACGCCCAGCTGTCCTTGAATCAAGCGAAAGCCAACCAAATGACGGGCTGGTATGTGATTGCCGGATTGTTTTCGATTACCTTTTTGGGGTTAATCGGCGTTTTGGTTAAAAAGTTTATGGCGGGAACGGCGGCTTTTGTGCCGTTTATCATGCTGTTTTTGCCGCTGATGGTCGCGGGCGGGCTGTTTTGGCTGCTGTTGCAAACCAGAAGCCGTTACGAAAAAG
>CAVCSV010000004.1:13284-50297 GCA_963604715.1 Limosilactobacillus gorillae | reverse complement strand
GTATCCCTGTTGGAAACGCTTGCCGCCCTTGAAACCGAAGGAAAAGCCAAGGAAAGCGACCGCGACGGCGTTTTGGAATCGATTTTCAAAACAACGTTTACGCCGCCGACAGCCGCCATGGAAAACGCCGACGGGCAAAACGAACAAAACGGCGAAGCCTGACTACAGCCCCGCCGCTTTTCCCGTTGCCATATTTTGAACCGCGTCGAATATTTTGACCGCTTCCGCAGGCGGCGGATTCAAACTGCGCAGCGACGCGTCCTTTGCCCAAGAAACCCTGACTTTTTTACCCGCATTCGCATACGCAACGAAACAAAAGTCCGCCCCGTTGGGGTAATTTTCAAATCGCATATCCGCCAATCCCGTTTTTTCGGCATAGTCGAATATCGTTTGCGCCGTCGAAGAATCCGTTTTCAGCTTCTTTTGAAAATACACGTCCACCGCTTCGATTTGCGGATATCCTTCAAAGCCGTACAGCACACCGTCGTCCGTTAAAAAGAATCCCTTTGCCTGCGAACCGTACACGCTGTCCGACGGAGCGCATCCCGTCAGCAGCTTTTTCGGCAAAACAACCGCCGGCGCCGTATCGGGTTTCGTGCCGTCTTTTGTCAAATCATTCATATAATAGGCCGCATCCCTGTCGGGTTTTCCGCCCATTGAAGCGGCAAACGGCGCGTTCAAAACCAAACAAGCCAGCACGGCTCCGCCCAAAACAACGTTATTTTTCCTCATCCGATTACCCTCTTTTTGCCGCGCGCGGCTTTTTCGCAAAAAATTTTCGAAAAAATCGCTTTTTTCTGAAAAAAAGTCTGGCGGAAACAAAAAAAATGTCATATCATTTTTATAAACGATTAAACCAACGAGTTCAACGACTCTTTTGCAAAGGTGACTTCTATGGCGATTTTGAACGAATATGAATTGCATCTGTTGGCGATGATGTCCGGTATTGACGAACACGCGACCATCGAAAACAAACAGTCTTTGCTGGTGGCTTTGGATGTTTTGAAACCCCAAGGCAATATGAGCGACACCGACTATGCCGCCGAAATCAACAAGACTTTGAACAAATCTTTGGACGAACAGTACGCCAAACCGTTGGCGAACGTTTCCGTTTTGCGCAAAGATCGCCAAAACCGCGTCGAATTCGTCGTTCCCGCGGGACATGACAACGAATCCCTGACGTGGGGCGTTACCGAAGAAAACGGTGCCAAACACAACGGTTCCGTCAAAATCGCCGATACACAGATGTGCTACGGCGTCGACGGTCAGCCGATGCGCCGCGAAATCAACGGCGTTACCTACGAAAAACGTTCGTTCGAACTGAACGCCGATATGGAAATGGGCTATCATACGCTGGAAGCGCAAATCCCCGGTCAGCCCAAAGCCACAGCGGAAATGATTTACGCGCCGACGAAATGCTACGACCCGATTGACATCAAAAACGGCGGCAAAGCTTGGGGCGTTCCCGTTCAGCTGTACGAACAGCGTTCCGACGAAAACCAAGGCATCGGCGATTTGTCCGACTTGGCGGAAATCGCGGACACCATCGGCAAACACGGTGCGGGCATCGTCGGTGTCAACCCGTTGCACGCCATGTTCCAGAACGGCGCAGAAGAAGCAAGCCCCTATTCGCCCGCCAGCCGCACCTATTTCAACCACATTTATTTGGACGTGACCGCCGTTCCCGATTTCAAGGACAGCAAAGAAGCGCAAGCTTTGTACGATTCGCCCGAATACACGGAAAAACGCCGCAAAGCGCAGGATACTGTCGACGTCGACTACACGTCCGCGTTCGAATTGAAAAATCCGATTTTGGACAAATGCTTCGACACGTTCGAAAAGTCCGCGTCGCCCGAACGCCGCGCCGCTTTCGAATCGTTCAAAACCGAGGGCGGCAAACGTCTGGAAGACTTTGCGACTTGGCAGGCTTTGTCCGACCATTTCTCGAAAGCCGACCCGAAAAGCTTTGACTGGCGCGATTGGCCCAAGGAATATCAGGACCCCTCGACTCCCGAAGTTCAGGCGTTCAAAGAACAGAACAAAAAACAGATTGAAAAGTACACCTATCTGCAATGGGAAACCCTGCGCCAGATGGAAAACGTTCAGGATGTCTGCCACAACAACGGCATGAAGGTCGGTCTGTATACCGACATCGCCGTCGGCAGCGCGCCGTTCGGTTTCGAAGGCTGGGGCTGCAAAGACCTGTATATGAAAGCGTCCGCGGGCGCTCCCGCCGACATTCTGAGCCCGAACGGTCAGAACTGGGACGTTTTGGGCTTCAAGCCGAAAGCATTGAAAGAAACGGGCTACAAACCGTTTATCGAAATGTTGCGCAACAATATGAAAACGTCGGGCTGCACCCGTTTGGACCACGTTTTGCAGTTGGCGCGTTTGTACATGATTCCGCACGGCAAAACCGCTAAAGAAGGCGCGTTTGTCTATTACCCCGTTGACGACCTGATGGCTGTCGCGGCGTTGGAATCCAACCGCAACAAATGCATGCTGATCGGCGAAGACTTGGGGCAGCTGCCTCCGGGTTTCCAAGACAAATTGATGGATCACGGCATTCTGTCGTACCGCGTGTTGCCCTTTGAACGTCAATGGGGCTATCAGAACGGCAGCGACAACAACGCTTTCCGTCATCCCGAAGAATATCCGCAGTATTCGACGGCGGCTCCGTCCACGCACGACACTCCGTCTTTGGCGAGCCAATGGACGGCGCGCGACGTGCATTTGAAAGACTACTTGGGCTATTACGAAAGCGACCAGCAGCGCAATATGGAATTCAGACAGTATGAAACCCAGCGTTGCGCCATCAACTACGCCTTGAACGAAAAAGGCAGCTGGCAGAAAGTCGGGGCGATGCCCGTTTCCGACCCCGCGCACGACACCCGTTCCGTTCCGTACAAGTTCGAACAGGCGATTGCGGACTACTTGGGTCAGTCGAAATCGGCGATGTTGCTGTTCCCGTTCTCGGATATGTTCCGCACGAACTACATGGGCAACATCCCCGGCACGCGTCAGCGTCATGCGTCCAAGAGCGAAAACGTCCAGAAAGTCTTTGAACAGGGCGGCGCAAGCAATATCCCTTGGAAAAACTGGCGTCCGAAAATGCACCTGAAAGTCAACGAAATCAAAGAAGTTCCCGTGTTCAAGGAAATTTCCACGATTTTGAACGGCTACCGTCAGGCGGGCAACGAAAATTCGAAAATCAAGGATCCGCAGGTTCCCGATTTCAAACGCCCCGGCCGCACGGAAAACAAACAGCGCGATGCGAAACGTGTCGTTTCCCTGTACCAGAGCTTGGCAAACAGCGGATACTTCCAGACATACGCTTACGACATCATTGCGGCGAAGTTCTCTGAAAAACATCGGCAGCGCGATGTTCAGAAGACGGAAGAATTCAAAAAGAATTACGAAAGCCGCCGTCAAGCGATTGAAGAAAAGAAACGGCAGTATCAGCAAAGCGGAGCGAACAAAACGCTGAACGTTCAAAAGCTGAAATCCGACCGTTCTCGCTAAATAACGATAACGAAAAAGCCTCTGTTCCGACAGAGGCTTTTTTGTATGCTTATCAACCGTTTTTTTTTAGCGTTTTTCCAGATAAATCATCGGGTCGACGGCTTTTGTCCCGCGGCGGATTTCAAAATGCAGCTGCAGTTCTTTGGCGTTGCCCGTTTTGCCCGCTTTCGCCATCGGCTGACCGCGCTTGACTGTATCGCCGCGCTTGACCAGAAATTCCTTGTTATGCGCGTAGGCGGTAATCCACCCGTCGGCGTGTTTGACCAGCAGCAGATTGCCGAACCCTTTCAGTTCGTTGCCCGCGTAAGCCACTACGCCGTTTTCGGCGGCGCGGACGAAAGTTCCCTCGGCGACTTTGATATTGATGCCGTCGTTATGGCGCCCTCCCCCCGCGGAACCGAATTTGTTCATCACCGAACCGTTGACGGGCCAAGCAAACTTGGCTTTGGCGCGGTCGGGCGGTGTCGGCAGACGTGTTGTTGTTTTGCGGGTTGTCTTTTTGCTTGATTTTGCGGATTTGGATGCCGTTGATTTGGTTGTTTTTTGAGAGGTCGCTTTCGTCGGCGAATTTTTCAAAACAACCCAGCGTTCCATCGGTTCGACAACCGACCCCGGCAGCTTTAAAATCTGCCCCAGATAAATCGAATACGGCGCGTACAGGTTGTTTGTGCGGGTCAGCACGCTCATATCCACGTTATAGCGGCGGGAAATGCTGTAAATGGTGTCTCCCTTTTGAACAATGTGAACGGACGGTTCGGGCAAACGAAGGCGCGCCCCTTTGGACAGGATGAACGGCGGTTTGAGGTTGTTGACCTCAATCATCGAGCGGATGGGGACGTTGTAGCGGCGGGACAGCGAATAAACCGTATCGCCTTTATGCACCGTAACATACGACGGAGACAGGCTTTGCACGCGGTATTGTTCGCGGTAATAGGGCGAATTTTGCGCCTTGACGGGGGCGTAATACCCTCCGTGATTCAGCGCAACGCCCGAACACCCCGCCAAAACGGCGGCAAGCGCGGCACCCCCGACAATTTTTTTAAAGTCCCATTCCATTTTGAAACACCGTTGTTCGAACTTCATCAGAATAGACGCAAAAGGTTTAGAAATTTTTAATCTTGGTTTTCGCGGAAAAATCGGCTAAAATCCGCCCGTTTTTTGATGAAAGGAAGCTTGACATGTCCGCTTCGCCCAAAACCGTTTACGCAAAAGATTACCGAAAGCCCGCCTATCAAATCGACCGCGTCGATATGGCGTTTGACCTTGATTTCAATCGCACCGAAACCACGGCGGAAATGCGCGTTCGCCGCGAACCCGACACGGCGGCGGGAACGTCTTTGTTTTTGGACGGCGACGAACTGACGCTGCAAAGCGTTGCGATTGACGGCAGAGTTTTGACGGAAAGCGAATATGCGCTTTCCGACGACGGCATGACGGTTTTCAATCCGCCCGAAAACTTTACTTTGACAGTCAAAACACTTGTCAATCCCGCGGCGAACACAAAGCTGCAGGGGCTTTACGCATCGGACGGAATCCTGTGCACCAAATGCGAAACGCACGGTTTCCGCCGCATCACCTACTTCCTTGACCGTCCCGACGTGATGCCCGTTTGGCGCACGACGCTGATTGCCGACAAAGCGGTCTTTCCGACTTTGATTTCCAACGGCAACAAGGAATCCGCCGAAAATTTGCCCGACGGACGGCACAAAGCGGTATTTTTCGACCCCGTGCCGAAAGCGTGCTATCTGTACGCGGTTGTCGCGGGCGATTTGGACAGGCGGCATGACAGCTTCACCACCCGTTCGGGACGTCAAGTCGAACTGAACGTGTTTGTCGAATCAGGCAAAGGCGATATGACCGCATACGCCCTTGAATCCCTGAAACGCGCGATGAAGTGGGACGAAGACACGTTCGGGCGCGAATACGACCATGACGTTTTCAACATTGTCGCGGTGTCGAATTTCAATTCTGGCGCGTGCGAAAACACGTCCTTGAACATCTTTAACGACAAATATGTGCTTGCCGACCCCGCCAAAGCGACGGACGCCGATTACGCCCATATCGAGGGAGTCATCGCGCACGAGTATTTTCACAACTGGTCGGGCAACCGCGTTACTTTGCGCGACTGGTTCGATTTGACGCTGAAAGAGGGCTTGACCGTCTATCGCGACCAAGAATTTTCGTCGGACATGCGGTCGCGCGCCGTCAAACGCATCGAAGACGCCGCCGCTTTGCGCGCGTTCCAGTTCCCGCAGGACGCAAGCCCCCTTGCCCACCCGATACGCCCCGATTCCTATATTTCCGTGCGTTCGCTTTACACAACGACCGTTTACGACAAGGGGGCGGAGGTCATCCGCATGATGGCGCGCATGGCGGGCAAGGAAAAATTCCGCAAAGGCATGGATTTGTACTTTTCCCGCAACGACGGCAAAGCGGTAACGTGCCACGATTTCGTAACGGCGATTGCCGATGGCGCGGAATTGGATTTAAAACAGTTCGAGGACACTTGGTATCATCAGGCGGGAACGCCGACCGTTACGGCTTCTGGCGTTTACGACGCCGAAAACAAAACGTACATGCTGACTTTGCGGCAATCGACGCCCGCAACGCCGAACCAGCCCGAAAAACAGCCGTTTGTCATTCCTTTGCAAATCGGGCTGGTGGATAAGAACGGCAACGATATGCTGGACAAGCTGATTGTTTTGACCAAAGCCGAACAGACTTTCGTTTTTGAAAACATTGCGGAAGCTCCTGTTTTGTCGGGAAACCGCGGCTTTACCGCGCCGATTTGGTTCAAAGCCGACTGCACGCCCGAACAGCGCGCTTTGCTGATGGCAAAAGATTCCGATTTGTTCAACCGCTGGGACGCGGGACAGCAGTTCGCAACCGATATTCTGCTGTCTTTGGTCAAGGAGGAAAACGCCCCGATTCCACCTACGTTTATCAAAGCGTTAAGAGAATACTTGACCGACGAAACGCTGGACAAAGCCTTTGTCGCCAAAGCGTTCATCCTGCCGTCCGAACGAATGCTGGCGGAACAGGTCGCCGTCATCGACGTTGACGCGATTCACCGCGCGCGCGAAGCTTTGCGCCGCCGTATCGCAACCGAATTGAAAGCCGAGTTGCTTGACGCTTACATCGCCAATGCGACAACGGGGGCTTATGTTCCGAACGCGGCGGATTCGGGCAAACGCGCTGTCAAAAACTCGGCTTTGGCGTATTTGAGCCTGCTGGACGACTCTTTGGCGCAAAAACAGTATTACGCCGCGGCTCAAATGACGGACAAAGACGCCGCCGTCCGCGTGTTCGCAGGCAAGGACACTGCACAAGCCAAAGCGATTATGGACGATTTTTATCAAACGTACAAAGCGGATTCCCTTGTCGTTGACAAATGGCTGGCGATGCAGGCGACGGCGAACGAAAATTCGCTTGCCGTTGTAAAGAAACTGCTACATCACGAGGCTTTTTCGCTGACCAATCCGAACAAAGTCCGCGCTTTAATCGGGGCGTTCGCCGCCAATCCGACGGCTTTGCACAAAGCGGACGGGTCGGGATACGACTTTATTGTCGAACAAACGCTTGCCGTCGACAAAATCAACCCGCAAATCGCGGCGACAATTCCCGTCGCTTTGGGCAAGTGGAAAAAATTCGACGCAAAACGGCAGGCGATGATGAAAGCCGCTTTGACCCGCCTTGCAAACACGCCCGATTTGTCGCCGAACACCTATGAAATCGTATCAAAGTCGCTGAACCAATGAACAAAACCGTTTTGACAGGAATTGTATGCTTTATGGCGGGGGCGGCGGTTTCCGCCTTTATCCCGCAAGAACGCCCGCCTTTGCCCCTTGAATCCAAGCTGACATCGCAGGGGCGCGAAAGCCTGATTGCGCTGGAACAGCGGCTGAACGCACTTGATTATGCTGATGTGCTGGCGGCGCAAACGCGGATTTTGCAGGCTTTGTCCGAAAAACATCCCGCCGTCGAACAAGCCGAATTTTACGCCGTCGCCTTGCAGGAAAAACAAGCCGAACTGCAATCCGCCGCCATCCATGCGGAAATCGAGGAAATCGCCAAAATGCCCCTGCCCGACCGCGAAGCCTATCGCGCTTACCGTTTGAAAAACAGGGACGCTTTGAAACGGCAGCTGCTGTTAATTCCTTTGCTGACAGCGGCGGATTTGGAACAATCGGGCAACCGTCCGCGCGACAAAATCTTTAGAAAAATCGGAAAATTGCAATGACCGCTTTAAAGAAAACCAATGCCATGCGCCTGTTGGAACAGGCAAAAGTGTCTTTCGAGTTTTACGAATACGAAACGACTGACGGAAAAATCGACGCAAAATCCGTCGCCGCCAAAATCGGGCAAGCCCCCGAACAGGTATTCAAAACGCTTGTCACCCAATCGCCGACGCACGAACATTTCGTTTTCGTCGTCCCCAGCATCGGCGAGCTTGATTTGAAAAAAGCCGCCAAAGCCGCCAATCAAAAAAGCATCGAAATGATTGCGCAAAAACAGCTGTTGCCCTTGACGGGCTACATTCACGGCGGATGTTCGCCAATCGGCATGAAAAAGCCGTTTCCGACATTCATCGACGAAACGGCTTTGCTGTATGACAAATTCTGCATCAGCGCGGGCAAAGTCGGTGTGAACCTGTGCCTGAACCCGCAGGATGTTGCGGCGTATTTAAACGCTCAATTTGTCGATTTGCTCAAAGGCTGAACGTATTCCCGCACAATATCGGGCGCCAGCCAAGGACCGATAACGGACGGCAGCACTTTTCCCAACGGCGCGTTCGGCGCGAAAACAACGTTCGCGGGCAAAACATCCTGCCCCGTCCCGTCCAACAGGCGGCGCACGAACGGATGCGAATACGGAATCCCCATGACAATCAGCCGCCCCTGCTTGATTGCCTCGCGTCCGCCGCGGTACATCATGGTCATTCTGTTCATTTGACACATCAGGCAGCCGCTTTCGGTCACGTTCAGGTAAACGGTTTTGCCGTCTTGAACGGCTTGGGTCAAAGCGCGTTCGTCAAAATCCCGCGCGCCCAATGTGTTGAAATCGTATTCGTTCGGCACCAAAGGCAGTACAACCAAACTGACAACGGCAACAACCGCCGCCGTTTTCTTTTTGTTGAATTTAAGCATCGCCGCAATGCCGCCCCCCAGCAAAACAAAGGCGCCGATTCCGCGCGGCAGTCCGCTTTCCAAGCCCGCCAAAAACAGCAATAAGACGGCTTGCACAGCCAATGGCAGGACAATAACGGCTTTTGCGCCTTTAAGCGGCGGAATTTCCTTTGCCGCCACGCCGTCGAACAGTGCCGTTATCGAGAACAGCATTACGATTGCAAACAAAAACAGCGCGCCGTAAACAATCGGCGACTGGCGCAACAATCCGTATATTTCATAAAATCGGCTGATTTCGGGCGTAAACAGCAACAAACCGCCGCAAACAATTCCCGTTGCAAAGCCCGCTTTTCCGTTCACGCTTTTCGTTTTTCCCCAATTAAAACGGCAAACAAAAGCATTGTCGAACAGTTTGGGCAAAACAAAAGCCGCCGCGCAGAATAGTGCCGCATACACAAAATTCAGCCACGGGGATTCAAACTGAACACCCCAAAACACAGCTTTGGGCAACATCAGACCGATTGAAATCAGGATGGCGTAAAAAGTCAGCGCACACTTTGCCGCGCTTGCCAGTCCGTCGAAAAATTCGCCCGCTTTTTGAACGGAACGGTTCGGCGCGCCGACCAGCGCGTAAACCAGCATCAGCCAAGCCGACAGCAAAGGCGTGAAAAGCACAAACGAAATGCCCATGAAAAACGCCGATATACACCCAGAAAGAGTCGTTGAGGTCGATTGAAAAAAGTCGCCCCGTGTTTTGACGTTGATAGAAAATTCATCGGATTTGATGTTGTTGTATACCGTCAAAATCAGCGGAATTTCTTTCTTTCCTGCGATTTTTTCGGGATTTTTCAGCCGCGCGCGATAAAAAAAGACGTCCCCGTCCTTTCCGACAAAAGGAGCTTCGAACCGCAAGCCGACCTCGTTTGAAATCTGCAAATCGGGTTGTCCCGAAAACGAAAACGGCTTTTCAAGGCGGACAATCAAATCCGTTATGCCGTTTTTACTCTGAAAGCCCGCGCTTTTTATCGTAATTCCCGCATGGCGGTTCGCGGGCGCGTTGTAAAGAGTCTGTTCCAATTCCGTGCAAACCGACGATTCCAAAAACGACCGCGGGATTTCGTATTCGATTTGCGGAAACGTTTTAATCGCGCAATCCGTGTTTTTGCAAACGTTCGCAGTCAGCACCGCACGGACGACGGCGGGCTGTGTCAAATTTTTGATGTCGACCGCAAAAGGCAAAACCGCTTCCGCGGCATACCCCAAACCGCCCAGCGCGGGCAGCCGTTGCTGCAAAGGATAGGCGACATCGCCGACGACAACGTTTTCCGAACCCGAAAAATCAATCGTCATCGGAATTTTCGGCTCTCCCTCTTTTTGCCGCAAAAGGGCAAGGTCTTCATCCAAAAGCACCATATATCCCATCAGCACTTCGGTTTTGTCGCGCGTGCGGGCGCATGACGCCAGCATAACCGCCCCTCTGTCCGTATAAGCGGGTTTTGAAAAAAATTTGTTTTTCGAATAATCGTCAATGTAATCTTTGATTCGCCTGTCGCCGACAGCCACATATTGGATGTTTTTCCATGTTGCCGAATCGTCGGGATTGATAAACAAATCGTCCCGCCCCGGATTTTTCAGCGAAATTTCCTTGTTGATGTCGTTCACAGCGGTACGAACATAACCATCAAGGTCTTTTATCTTGGATGAAAAGCGGGAAAACGTTTTAAACACAGGGTCGTTTTGAATGTCGTCGATTTTGACGATTTCGTTGATGATTTCACCGTCCGTCGCCCCGACGGCTTTGTTTTTTTTATAAAAATCAATCAAATAGCTCAGCTTTCCGCTGCCGTCCAAAGATTTGTACGCCTGCAAATCCCCCACCGTGAACGGAATGACTTCCGCCCGCGCGACGCATGAAAAAATCACCAAAAATGCAAAAAAAGCAAAGCGGAACATTTTAATTTCCTTTAACTTGTATTAAGTTGTTTCAGGATAACATATAACTCTGTTTTTTGAAACGAGGAAATCATGGCGACACTCAGCGGACAATGTTTGGTGGCTATGCCCGGAATGGAAGACGAACGATTTGAAAAAGCCGTCGTGTTTTTATGCGCCCATTCCGAACAAGGCGCCATGGGATTGATTATCAACAAACAAATCGAAGACCTTTCTTTCGCTTCGCTGTTGTCGCAGCTGAATATGGAACCCGCGCCGGAAATCGGGAACATTCCCATTTTGGCGGGCGGACCGATGGACGCAAACCGCGGATTTGTCCTGCATTCCAACGAATATGCGGGCACGGCGACTTTGCCCGTCGGGACGCAAACGTCTTTGACGGTTACAACGGAAATCATCCGCGACATCGCCCACGGCAACAGCCCGAAAAGCTTTTTGATTATGTTGGGCTACGCGGGCTGGGGCGCGGGTCAGCTGGAGGAAGAGCTGAAACAAAACGCGTGGCTGCCCGTTGCCGCGTCCAACGATTTGCTGTTTGACTGGCGTTTGGAAAAGAAATGGGAATTTGCCTTGCGCACCATCGGAATCGACCCGTTGCGCCTGTCGGCGGAACAGGGAAAAGCTTAATCGACCAACAGTCTGTCGCGCAAAACGTCGGTAATGTCTTTGTTATTGCGGAAACAACGGGCTTCGTCGGCAGGCAACAAACAACGGACGGCCGCAGAATCCGCCGCCTGTTTCAGCGCCTGAAACGCCTCTGCCGCTTTGCCCGCACGGACTTTGACCGCCAATTTCAGCGTTTGTCCGTTCACTTTGATTTTATCCGCGCCGATAACATTCGCCACGCCCGCAACGATTTGAGAGGCGTCGAAATCCGCCAAAGGGTCGACAGGCTTTGTTGTTTCGCGCATCGCCTTTGCCCAAGCCAGCGCTTCCGCGACTTGGCGCTGATGTTCTTCCTCGGATTGCTGAGGGGGAATATCGGTTTCCGCCGTTGCTTCAATCGTCGGCGGTTCAACGGGACGCACCCGTTTTTTGGGGGCGGCGGGTAAAACAACGCCTTTTTCCGCCAGCTTTTTCTTTGCCAAATCGGACATTCCCTCCGCATCCGATTTCAAATAATCAATGCGCCGCCCGACAGCGGGAGCCGCCGTCCGCTTAAACCACCCGCCGATTTCGTTCGGCGCAATGCCGAAAGCGTAAAACACCCCGAAAAACAGGAACAGCGCAAACGCAACGGCAAGCGGGCTTTTGATGAACCATATAAAAAGCCGCCTGCCGTCGTTTAAAAAAGCCAAAAGCCCCTTGATTATTTTCATTCGTTCGGATCAGCCCCGTAACGTTCGCACAATTCGGCGATGCGTTCGGGTGTGATTTTCTGGAACAACGGCGTTTCGGGAACGGCAAACGGATGCCCCGCGGGCAGTTTTTGCAGTTCCGCAGCCAAATCGTCGCCGACCCATCCCAATTCGTCGGGATTCAAGTTCAGCAGTTTCAGCATTTCAGTCGACGTTTCGGGAATGACGGGGGCGGACAAAACGGCGTACAAGCGGATGACGTTCAGCGCCATGCGCAAAATCATCGCCGCCTGTTCGGGGTTTTCTTTAATCACCGTCCACGGCGCTGCGGCGGTCAGATAGTTGTTGCCTTCCACCCAAATTGCGCGCAGTTCGACCAAAGCTTTGCGGAATTCCATTTCACGCATATATTTGGAATAATCGGCAATGCGGGCGGACAGCGTGCGGATGAATTCGCGTTCCATATCGCCCCATTCGCCGCCTGCGGGAACGTTCGTTCCGATTTTGGACGCCGTCATTTTCAAAATGCGGTTGACAAAGTTGCCCAGAACGTCGTTCAAGTCTTTGTTGATTGTCGCGGCAAAGCCCGTGAATGTAAAGCTTGAATCCGAATTTTCGGGCGCGTTCGCCATCAGCCAGTAACGCCAGTAGTCGGCTTTGAATTCATCCAACGCCTGATTGGTAAAAATACCGCGTTTCTGCGACGTGGAGAACTTGCCGCCGTAGAACGTCAGCCAGTTGAAGCCTTTGATGTAATCGACTTTTTTCCACGGTTCGCGCACGCCCAGCAAAGTCGCGGGGAACATAATCGTATGGAACGGGATATTGTCCTTTGCCATAAATTCGACATAGCGGACGTCTTTGGCGTCATACCACCAGTCTTTCCAGTTGCGGTGTTCAGGATCTTTTTCAGCCCATTCCGCCGTCGCGCCGATGTATTCAATCGGGGCGTCAAACCATACATAGAACACTTTGCCGTCAAAACCGTCGCACGGAACGGGAATGCCCCATTTCAAATCACGGGTGATGCAGCGTTCGCGCAATCCTTCTTTCAGCCATTTGCGGGCAATCGAGGTCACGACGACGGGCCATTCGGCTTCGTGAGAGTCGATAAACTTCGTCAGTTCGCCTTCCAGCATCGGCAGTTTCAAAAACAGATGCTTGCTGTCTTTGATTTCCAAATTGTGCGATCCCGATACGGCGGAACGCGGGTTAATCAAATCCGTCGGATCCAGCACGCGCGTGCAGTTTTCGCACTGGTCGCCGCGGGCGGCTTCGTATCCGCAATGCGGGCAAGTCCCTACAATATAGCGGTCGGGCAGAAAACGTCCGTCGTCGACGGAATAAACCTGTTTGATGGTGCGTTCCTCGATATAGCCGTTTTCCATCAGCTTTTTGCACATATGCTGAGTCAGCCGCGTATTCTGGTCGGAGGACGACCGTCCGAAATGGTCGAACGACAGGTTGAAGCGGTGATAAATATCCTTTTGGACTTCGTGCTGTTCGGTGCAGAACGTTTCGACGTCCTGATGCTTTTCCAACGCCGCCAGTTCCGCGGGCGTGCCGTGTTCGTCGGTCGCGCAGATAAACAGGACATCTTCGCCCGTTTGGCGCAAAAACCGCGAATAAACGTCGGCGGGCAGCATTGAACCGACCAGATTGCCCAGATGTTTGATGCCGTTGATGTACGGCAGCGCGCTTGTAATCAGATATTTCGTCATGAAAGCCTCTAAGCCCTTTATAAAAAATACTGTTTGATTTTTACCCGCTTTTCGGACAATATTTCAAGGACAAAAACAGCTTTTGCCAAAATATTTGGATTGGAGTTTTTCAAAATGTTGACCGACCTGCCCGACAGTATTCTGTTCCGTCCCGTTCTTTTGCGCGATTTGGACGCGATTATGGAAATCGAATCCGCCTGCTTCGATGCGGGCGTGCAGGAGGAACGCGCTTTGTACGAAAAGCGGATTGAAGTGTTCCGCGACGGTTTTCTGGTTGCCGAAGATCACGAAACGGGGCAAGTCGGCGCATACATCTGTTCGGAAATCTGGCACAAGGATATGGCGCTGGATTCCGCAACGCTCGCCCTCGGTCACGACCCGCTGAACGCTCACAATCCGCAAGGGACGCAACTTTACATCACATCGTTCGGCACGCGTCCCGACTGGCGCGGACGGCAAATCGGGACGGGATTGCTGCAAGCATTGGAAAAGCGCATCCGCGCCAAATATCCCGCCGTTGACGAATCCATTTTAATCGTGTCCGAAAAATGGAACGCCGCCCACCACATCTACGAAAAGGACGGGTTTAAGGAAATCGGGCGGATTATCAATTTCTTTACGCCCGAAAACAAGCCCGAGGAAGACGCGATTCTAATGCGCAAAACCTTATAAGTGTTCCGCCGCCCATTGCCTGACGACGGCGGCAAGCGGCGCGACATCGGCGTTTTTTAAACGTTCGGGGGGCAGATAAGCCGCCTGTTCAATCAGCCGCGCCGCCCGTTCATCCAGCGTTTTGCTTTTCAAAGTGTCGCGCAGAAACGCGCTCCATTGCGCGCCGTGCAAAGCGGCAACCCGTTCTTTCGGAAACTTCATCAGCGCCATGCGCCGCAGCAGCCCCAGCAAAGCCGTGATTTTGTCGCGCGCCGAACCGATTTTCGTTATGCGGTCGATTTCTGCGAACGTGTACGCTTTTGCCGTCAGTTTGCGCCGATGCTTCAGGGCAAAGCGGATTAAAACGGCAAAAACGATTGCCCCCGCCAGCACATACCACACATTTTCGTTCGGCGGAAAAGCCGACGGCATCGGCGGCAAATGAATGTCTTTCAGTCCCGACAAATCAATTCCCTGCTGCATCAGCTTTTCCTTTCAAACAAAGCGGAACGAAGCGTCCGAATCAAATCGCCGTCCGTTTGAACGGGGACATACAGCATTTTGTGCGCCAAGCAAAAATCGGAAACACGTTTGCGCGCCGCCTCGAAACGTTGTGCATACGCCGCTCGCCACGCCGCATCGTCGGCAGGCAAGGTCATTACGCTTTTCCCGTCGCCGACCCGATACGTTCCCGACGGCGGCGGGGCGGCTTCCAGCGCATCGAAAATCTGCACGCACACCACGTCGCAGTGCAAACCGATTGCCGCCAGATGTTTTTCCGATTCTTCGTCGAAGTCGTGAAAATCGCTAAGCACGAACACGCGTCCGCCCGTTTTGCTGACGCGGCGCAATTCCGCCAAAACATCCGACAAGGCGGGTTCGTTTTCGGCGGGCTTCAAATCATTGCAGGCGGCAACCGTCGCGTTGAACACTTCCATCAGCCGCCGCATCTGACGGTGCGGGGCGACCTTGACAAATCCGTCCGCCGATACAATCAGCGCGCCGATTTTGTCGCCGTTTTCGCGCGACGCCCACGCCAAAGCCGCCAAAGCTTTCGCCGCAACGACGGATTTAAAAGCTTTGCGCGTGCCGAATTTCATAAAGCTGCGGAAATCGCCCAAAAACAACACGGGACGGTCGCGTTCTTCGCGGTACAGTTTGGTATACGGCTTGCCCGTTCGCGCGGTTACGCGCCAGTCTATCAAGCGCACGTCGTCACCTGCGTGATACGCGCGCACTTCGTCAAACTCCATGCCGCGACCGCGGAACGGCGAACGGTGCTGACCGAAACCCTCGGAACGCGAAACGCCGCGCGAATCAAAGGACAGCAAACGCACAAACCGCTTCATCGCCGTCAAATCCGACAAAGCGACCGAAATGCCGTTTTCCCGATTTTCTTCGGGCTTTTCGGTTTTCAGCAATGTGCGCAGTTTTTCCAGCATTACGGCAAAGGCACCCGTTTCAGCAGTAAATCCAAAAAGCTGTCGGGCGTAATGCCCTCGGCTTCGGCTTCAAACGTCAAAATGACGCGGTGGCGCAAAACATCGTGAACAATGCCGTGCACGTCTTCGGGCAGAACAAAGTCGCGTCCCGCCAGCCACGCTTTCGCCCGCGCACAGCGGTCAAGCGCGATTGTGCCGCGCGGGCTTGCCCCGAAAGCGACCAGCCGTTTGAACTTTTCGCCGTATTTTTCGGGTTTGCGCGTCGCCATGACCAGTTGAATGATGTATTCCTCCAAAGCGGGGGACAAATGCACGTTCAGCACTTCGCGCCGCGCCTCGAAAACGCGCTGCTGCGGCATGACTTCGACGGGCATTTCAGCCCCCTCCTCCAACGCTTCGTTGCGGACAATCCGCAAAATCTGCCGTTCCGCCGCCGCATCGGGCTGGTCGATTTTGACGTACATCAAAAAACGGTCCAGCTGCGCTTCGGGCAAGGGATAAGTCCCCTCCTGCTCAATCGGGTTTTGGGTCGCCATCACCATAAACAATTCGGGCAAGCGGTACGTTTTTCCGCCGACGGTCACCTGCCGTTCCGCCATGGCTTCCAACAAAGCGGACTGCACTTTCGCAGGCGCGCGGTTGATTTCGTCCGCCAAAACCAAGTTGTGAAAAATCGGTCCCGCTTGGAACTTGAATTCACCCGTTTCGGGGCGGTAAATGTCGCTGCCCGTAATGTCGGACGGCAACAGGTCGGGCGTAAATTGGATGCGCTGGTCGTCGCCCTCAATCGCTTCGGATAGTTTTTTGATTGCTTTCGTTTTTGCCAGCCCCGGCGCGCCCTCGACCAGCAAATGCCCGTCCGCCAGCAAAGCAATCAGCAATTTGTCCACCAAATCCGCCTGTCCGACGATATTGGCGTTCATATAATCCTTTAACCGCTGAAAACCGCGGGCGGCAACCGATTTTTCCCGTTCCATCAAAAACTCCTTTTAATCTGCTTTTGTTTATTTAGTACGCGCGGCGTTGGCACGCAAGGGGCAATAAAACGGCAACAACCGTTTGCGACGATATTCCGATTTTTGAAAAAAGCGCGCCGTCAAAGAAAATCGCCCCGAACGCCAAAACAAACACGGGCAAGTCCGCTTTCAAATAGCCGCGGCGTTCGGAATCAAACAGCAAAAACGCAACCGCCGCAGACAAAAGCGCACCGTCCCCCGCCGTCGCAACAGGCGTCAGCAACACGCCCGCCGCGCACAAAAACGCGTTTTGCACCGCGCGGGACACCAACGGCCGCTTGAAAAACAGCACATATCCCGTTGAAATCGTCCATACGGCAACGGTGAATTGGAACACTCCTGCAACAAAAGAACTTTCCCCGTTGCACGACAGCATTCCCGTCAAAGACACGAAACGGCACGGGGTTGATTTCAATGCCTGGAAAGCCGCCGAAAACGCCGCCGCATAAACGCCGAAGCCGTAGCGCATTCCCGCCGCAATCAGCAAAAATCCGCCGAACAAAGCGGCAACGGTCAATGCTTTTTTCTGTTTTCGGCATGCAAAAGCAAACAAAACCAAAGCGAACATCAGCGGTTCAGCCGCCAGCAGTCCGCCGAAAAATCCAGCCCTTTTCGGGTATTCGTCCGCCAGCATCAAACTTAACACGGCGCAGGCAACAACGTACAAGCCGAAACCGCCGAACGCGAAATTCAAAAACGCGGCGGGCAAGGCGGCAAGCATCGGCACGGCAAGGCGCAAAGGAAACAACGCGTACAAAGCGACTCCGAACAGGAAAAATCCCCAAAAAAACACCGTGTCGAAATACGCCGTATAGGACAAAGGCAGAAACGGCACGGCAATCAAAGCTTTGACGGGGGACGCAAACGCGGCAAATCCCCCGCTTGCCTGCGTTTTTTCATGAATGTATGCGGTTTGCGCCGCAAAATCGTAAGCTTTTTCTGGGGTGCTTTCCAGCAAACGAAACAAAGCGTAATCCCCCGCCGCGTCTTCGCCGACAATCCGCAAAGCCGCGCTGTCCGTGCGGACAAATCCGTCTTCGTTATACATCGCCGACCGCAGAAGAAGCGTGTAAACCGTTATTGCGCCGACAAACAGCAAAACAAGAAGTTGAGCAATCCGCTTTTCGGTCGTCATTACGACAAATCCAGCGCGAATTTGGCTTCTTCGGACAGGCGGTCGACGCTCCATGCGGGTTCCCAAACCAGCTTGACTGTCACTTTGCCCACACCCGCGACGGCGGATACGGCTTCGGCGACTTGGTTCGGCATCAGCCCCGCCACGGGACACGACGGCGCGGTCACGGTCATATCGATTTCGACATCGCCGTTGACCAGTCTGTCCATGCGGTAAATCAACCCCAAATCGTATACGTTGACCATGATTTCGGGGTCGGAAACCGTGCGAATGGCTTCGATAATATCCTTGATGTCCGCCTGTTTTTCACCGTCCGCCAAAGATTCGCCCTTGACCACGACATATTCGTCGCCGTAGTTGATGACGGGCATGTCCGCAGGCGCGTTGCCGCCCCACAAAATCGATTCGAATTCGGACAATTCCTCTTTAATCGACTGGTCGGGCTTGGCGTCCGCAAAGTTGCTGACCGCTTCGGGATTGGCGTTAATGGGAATTTCGATTGTCCCCGTAAAGTCTTTGGGAAGCTTTTTCAATTCTTCTTCGATAAGGGCGGGAACGTTGGCGACCGCCTCCGTCGAAGCGGTCTGTTGTTCGTTTTCGGAATCTTTTTTATCCATCGGACGGGCTCCATTCAAAACTTACCCCAGTTATGCACCGAAATTCGGTTGATTTCAACAGTTTCTTTGTCGCCCGTCCTTTGGGATTACGGCGGACTAATCGCAGGTTTTGCCGTCTTTGCATTCCTTTTCGGCGGCGGATTTTTTGGTTTCGCACGCCTTTTCGTTCATGTCGGCTTTTTTGTCCTTGGGCATTTCCTTTTTGCCGCAACCGCAGTTTTCTTTGTTCATCATGACAAATCTCCTTTCATAAAGTTAAGTGAAGAACCGCTTAACTTTATGGAGCGCGGCGACAAAGTTCTCAATATCCTCTTCGGTATTATAAACCCCCAGCGACGCCCGAACGGATACGGATTGCCCGAACCGTTCATGCAAAGGCTGGGCGCAATGATGCCCCGTACGCACGGCAACGCCCTGCTGATCCAAAATCATCGCAATATCCTGCGGGTGGGCGAAGTCTGTTACAAAGCTGACCACTCCCGTTTTGTCGGGCGCGGTGCCGATTTGCGTCGTGCCGCCGACGGACGCGACGCCGTCCTGCAACAACTTGCACAGCCGCTGTTCGTGTTCGGCGATGTTCGCCATGCCGATACTTTGCACATAATCGACTGCAAAGCCCAAGCCGATTGCCTGCATAATCGGGGGTGTTCCCGCTTCGAACCGCGCGGGAATGTCCGCCCATGTACTGCCCGAAAAAGCGACCGTTTTAATCATATCGCCGCCACCCTCGAACGGTTCCATGGATTCCAAAACGGCGCGCTTGCCGTAAAGGATGCCGATACCCGTCGGTCCGTACAGTTTATGCCCCGAAAAAGCGTAGAAATCGCAGTCGATGTCCTGCATGTCGACGGGAACATGCGTCGCCCCCTGACAGCCGTCGATTAAAACTTTCGCCCCTGCGGCATGGGCAAGCTTCGCGATTTCCTTTATCGGAAAAACCGTCCCCAAAACATTGGAAATGTGCGCTATGGACACCAGTTTCGTTTTTTCGCTCAGTAAAGCTTTGAACGCATCCATGTCCAATTCGCCGTTGTCCAGAACGGGAACGACTTTCAGCGTAAAAGGAATGCGCTTTTGCAAAATCTGCCACGGCACAATATTCGAGTGATGCTCGGCTTGGGTAATCAAAACCTCGTCGCCCGCGCTTAAATTCTGCGCGCCCCAAGTGTACGCGACAAGGTTCAGCGAATCCGTCGCCCCGCGCGTGAAAACGATTTCCTTGTCCGACGCGGCGTTTATGAACTTTTGCACCTTTTTGCGGGCGTTTTCAAAGTTGCACGTCGCCTTTTCCGACAAATCGTACATGCCGCGGTGAACGTTCGCATATTCGTTTTCATAGCAATACCGCATGGCGTCAAGGACTTGTTTCGGTTTTTGCGCCGACGCCGCCGTGTCCAGAAACGTCAGGGGCTTGCCGTGAACCGTCAGCGCCAATGCGGGAAAATCCGCCCGAATTTTTTGAATGTCAATCGTCATTTTTCAACCCGATAAGCCGTTCCCATTCGTCGCGGAGTTCGACCTCCTCTATCGTATCCAGCACTTCGTTCAAAAAAGCCGCCGTTAGGATTTTGCGGGCTTCCGCTTCGTCGATGCCGCGCGTCTGCAAATAAAACAGCTGGTCTTTGTTCAGCGTCCCGATGGCGGAACCGTGCGCGCACTTCACGTCGTCGGCGTAAATTTCCAGCTTCGGCACGGCTTTGACCTCCGACGTCTTCGACAACAGCAAAGCGCGGTGCTGCTGCGCGCCGTCAATTGCCTTTTTGTCGTAAGGAATCAGAATTCCGCCCTCGAACACCGCTTTGGCGCGACCGCCGACTGCCCCTTTGACCAGCTGACGGGACGTCGTTTTGTCCGCATTATGGCGAAAGTCCGTTTTGATTTCCGCACGTTCCTCGCCGTTCAAAGCATAGACGGCATCGCTGCGGCAAAAACAGCCCTCGCCCGCCAAATCGGCAAAAACGGACAGCTTGCCCGACCCCAAATGCACGGTCACCAAATCATAGGACGCGTTTTTGCCCAGTTTGACGGTCAGCGCATTGTTTCCGCCGTCGTTCAAGCGGTAATGCGTCAAATGCGCGTTGTCGCCGATGCTGACAACCGTGTTTTCCGCCAAAGCCGTTTCGACAATCGTCCGCGTTTCATTCGGCTTCAGCGTCAGTTCTGCCGCTTTTTCCAATCGCTCCGCCATTACGCCGCCGCCCCTTTTTGAAAGCGGGCGAAACCGTTTTTCTGCACTTCATCCAACAGCTCCGCCCCGCCGTTTTCGACAACGCGCCCGTTGACAAGGATATGCACGTAATCGGGGCGGATTTGTTCATGCAAAAATCCGATGTTGTGCGAAATCACCAAAAACGACCGTTCGGGCGACCGCATGATTTTAACGCCGTTGCCCGCGACTTTGACCGCATCCACGTCCAGCCCCGAATCCATTTCGTCCAAGATGCAGAAATCGGGTTCAAGCACCGCCATTTGGAACGTTTCCAGCCGTTTCTTTTCCCCGCCCGAAAATCCGACGTTGACGGGGCGCTTCAACATTTCATCCGTGATTTCAAGAGCTTGCGCGCGAATCTTAATGTGTTTTATAAAGCTTACGGCATCATATTCTTTCATCCCCGCCGCCTTACGCTTGGCGTTCAAAGCGTATTTCATAAAGGTTGACATCGACACGCCGGGGATTTCAATCGGGTTCTGAAAAGCCAGAAAAATACCCGCCCGCGCGCGTTCCTCGACCGACATTTTCAGCAAGTCCTGCCCTTTAAAGATAACAGATCCCGCGATTACTTCATAGCGCGGATCGCCGCACAAAACGTTCGACAGCGTGCTTTTTCCCGAACCGTTCGGTCCCATGATGACATGGACTTCGCCCGCGTTGACGGACAGGGACAGCCCTTTCAAAATCGGCTTGTCCCCGACGTTTGCGTGCAAATCTTTGATTTCCAGCCAAGCTGACATTCTTAGAACTCCTTTATTATTAACCGACGCTGCCTTCCAGCGTTACGGCGACCAAACGGGTGGCTTCGATTGCAAATTCCATGGGCAGTTTCTGCATGACGTCCTTGCAAAAACCGTTGACGATAAGGGATACCGCCTCTTCCGCGCTCAATCCCCTTTGACGGCAGTAAAACAGCTGCGCTTCGCTGATTTTCGAAGTCGTCGCTTCGTGTTCGACGGACGCCGTCGGATTGCCGTCCACCATCACGGGCAACGTGTGCGCCCCGCATTTGTCGCCGATAAGCAAACTGTCGCATTGCGAAAAGTTGCGCGCGTTGTCGGCGGTCGGCGCGACGCGCACCAGTCCGCGGTAGGTATTCTGCGAACGCCCTGCGGAAATGCCCTTTGAAACAATGGTCGACGACGTGTTTTTGCCCAAGTGTATCATCTTGGTTCCCGTGTCCGCCTGCTGGTAATTGTTGGTGATTGCAACGGAATAAAACTCGCCCGTCGAATAATCGCCCTTCAGCACGCAGGACGGATATTTCCACGTCACCGCCGAACCCGTTTCGACTTGCGTCCACGACAGTTTCGACTTGTACCCCGCGCACAATCCGCGCTTGGTTACAAAGTTGTAAATGCCGCCCTTGCCGTCCTTGTCGCCGGGGAACCAGTTTTGAACGGTCGAATATTTGACCTCCGCCCTGTCTTTGACGACGATTTCGACGATTGCGGCGTGCAGCTGGTTTTCGTCGCGCTGAGGAGCGGTGCATCCCTCCAGATAACTGACGTAAGAGTCATCGTCCGCGACAATCAAAGTCCGCTCGAACTGCCCCGTTTTTTGCGCGTTGATGCGGAAATACGTCGACAATTCCATCGGACAGCGCACACCTTTGGGAATGTAAACAAAAGTCCCGTCCGAAAACACCGCCGCATTCAGACAGGCGAAAAAGTTGTCCGTGTACGGCACGACCGAACCCAAGTATTCGCGCACCAGTTCGGGATGCGCTTTGACCGCTTCGGAAATCGAACAAAAGATAATGCCCTGCTTTGCCAGCTTTTCACGGAAAGTCGTCGCGACGGACACGCTGTCGAACACCGCGTCGACCGCCACGCCCGCCAGCATCGCGCGTTCCTGCAAGGGCACGCCCAGCTTGTCGTACGTTTTCAGCAATTCGGGATCGACATCGTCCAAAGTTTTCGGTTCTTTGGCGGATTTCGGGGCGGAATAATAATAAATGTCCTGATAGTCAATCGGGGGATAGTCGACCTTTGCCCAGCGGGGTTCCGTCAGCGTCAGCCAATGGCGGTACGCTTTCAGTCTGAAATCCAACAGCCAGTCGGGTTCGCCCTTTTTCGCCGAAATGAAGCGGATGACGTCTTCATTCAATCCTTTGGGGGCGGTTTCCGCCTCGATATCGGTGACAAAGCCGTACTTGTACGCTTCGCCCGAAACGGCGTCCAAAGCGGAAATTTTATCCTCTGCCATAACCTTTTTCCTTACACAAACGTGCCCTTTGGATTTGTATATAAAGCATCTTGAAAAAATTTTAAATACCTGTTTTCGCCAAAAAAACATTTTTACAAGGAACGAAAAAACAGGTAAACTTGAAAAGTTACGTTATCTGACCGAGGGTTGTATGTTTAAATTGGAAGATCTCTCCGCTTTTTTGCTGGTTTTCGCGGCTGTCGCGGCGATTGCCGTATTTTTCTTTGTGTTCCGCTGGCTGCAGGCGAAAGCCCTTGCCGCCGAACAAAAGGACAAAATCGTCGAACTGCAGGGCGAACTGCTGAAAACCAAGAAAAGCCTTGAGGATTTGACCAAGGAACATAACCACAAGTACGATCCGTACTCCTCCCAAACGACGAAAAGCATCATTCTGGGCATGGACAAGGACGGCATCATCCGCTCCGTCAACGATTACGGCGTTGAATTTTTCGGTTATGAAAACAAGGATGAACTTATCGGCAAAAACATTTTGGGGACTTTGCTTCCCGCCAAAGATTCGCACGGACAAAACCTGACAAACCTTATCGAACGCATCAAAAACAATCCCCGCCTGTATGTCGACAACGAAAACGAAAATATTTGCAAAGACGGCAAAAAAGTTTGGATTTCATGGACAAACCGCATCATTTACGACACAGACGGCAATGCGTGCGAAATCCGCTCCGTCGGCTTTGACATCACCCCGCGCAAAGAATTGGAAGACGAACTGCGCCAAATGACCGTCATCGACCCCGTCACGGGCGTTTTGAACCGCCGCACGTTCTTGGAGGAAGGGGCGCGGGAAATGAAGCGCGCCCGCCGCTATAAACGCGAACTGTCCGTTTTGCTGATGACCATCGACCGCTTTGAAGCGCTGAACTCGGAACACGGTTCGACCTTTGGCGACGAAGCGATTAAAGTCGCCGTAACCGCCTGCCGCAATTCGACGCGCGATTCCGATTATTTGGGACGGTTGGCGGACATCGAATTCGCCCTGTTGCTGCCCGAAACACCGCTGGACGGCGCGCGTATTGTCGCCGAACGCATCCGCAACGAAGTGATGAAGTCGGATTTGTATGTCAATGAAGTCAAGATTTCCGTCACAACCAGCATCAGCATTGCGGCGAAAACAGCGGAAGACGAAACAATCGACACTGTTTTGTTGCGCGCTTTCAACGCCCTTCGCGCCAGCAAAGACCGCCAAAACAACATCGCCGTCGCGGAATGATTTTATCGAACTTGCGATAAGGGCGCGGCAATTCCTTGATTGGTCGGCACGAGTGCCAATGCCCGCATGACTGCGCCTGCGGCGGAATCAGGCGTCGGATTTGCGGCAAGAATTTCCGTCAGCCGTTGTTCGCTCAATCCCGTCATTTTGTGCAAAGCGGTCAAAAACTCCGCCCTGTCCGATTTAAAGTTTTTCAAAACGAAGCGTGACACCTGCCACAGCCGTTCGTCGCGTTCCGTTCTTTGTTTCGGAAACATATAAACGTACAGCTGGTTCGGTTCGTATTCTTCAACCACATAGGGAACAGTGTAACGCGACACGTGGGACGGCAACAAAAACGCCAAATATGTCACATTCACAACGGTTGACAAAGGGTACAGCCACAAAAACCATCCCCAGCCATGACGAATGTCGCGGGCAATGTACTGCCGCGGTTCATCTTCGGTCGTTTCCGAATTTTCTTTTTTTCCCCATTCTATTTTTTCCGCCCACAAAAACGTATCCCGCGGCGCACCCCCCGATGTCGTCGACATGATTTTGCGGTGCGTTTCAACCGCCGATGTCCGTGCGATTTCCGCCGTTTCGAAATGTTCGTGTTTCAGCGTGATTGTGTCAACGCCGCTTAAATCCACCGTCATCGGCGTTTGTCCGTAAAGCCGCCCGTCCAAATAAATGTCGGCGTCAACGTTGGCGGAAATGTGAAAATCCGCGGCTTGGACACAGAACGGGAACAGCAAAAACAACAGGTTCAATCGTTTCATGGATGCTCCTGTTTCCATTTTTCGACAACGGCGACCGCCGCGGCATCGGAGGTCGGATTGGCGACGAACAACACCGTCAAATCCCCAGCCGACAACTGCGTCATTTCCGTCAAAGCCGCCAGAAACTCCGTACTTTTCGGGTCAAAAGCATGCAGGACAAAGCGGCGGATTTTGGCGGCTTGTTCTTCCTGCGGAGCGGGAACGCGCTTTTCCAACGTCACAAAAATCTGCTGGGGAGCGTACTCTTCGACTTTGTACGGCATCAAAACGCGTGTCGCTTCGGACGGAATATCGGTTGCCAGATACACGGGATAAGATGTCGTTGTGAACGGGCTGCACGGCGATTTCAAGCCCTCTTGCAACCCCTCAATCCCGAATTTGCCGTTCGCCAGCAAAAATTCGGCTTTTGGTTTGTCTGACGAAACCGTGGACAGGATATGCGTTGTTTTGTCCGTTGCCTTGATTTCCGCCCTTGCAGGCTGATAACCGTTTGCTTTCAAAACGATTTTTTCGCCGTCCTCCATATCAACCGTCATCGGCGTTGCGCCCCTGAGGTGTCCGTCAATATAAATCGCGGCGGGAATGTTTGAGGCAATATGAACGGGTCGGCTGATTTCCGTACAGCCGCAAAGCGTCAGCAATCCTAAAGCAAGCCGTTTCATTTCGCGGGAACCAGCGTGATTTCCGTAATTTCGGACGGTGCGAACAGCCGCATGGGCGGTCCCCAGCCCCCTGCCCCGTTCGAGATGTACAGCTTGAACCCGTTGACGTCGTATAGCCCCGACAAAAAGCCGTTTGCTTTTTTAACCAACAAATGAAACGGGAAAATCTGCCCGCCGTGAGTATGCCCCGAAATCTGCAAATCGACCTGTTCTTTGGTCAGTTTTTTGGCAATCGCAGGCGAATGGGACATAAAGAGCGTAAACGCTTCGGGTGATTTTTGCGCCAAAACCGCCCCGATTTTTTCCATAAAAGCGGGCGTCAGCTGCAAAGCGTGCGGGTCGGGAATCCCCGCCAGATACACGTTTGCGCCGTTCAGCATCAAGCCTTCGTTCCTTAAATAAAACAGGCGCAAGTCGCGGAATCTGTTTTCCCACGCGCTTGCCCCGACGTAAAATTCATGATTGCCCAGCGTCACAAACGCACCGTATTTGGCGTTCAGCTTTGCCAGTTCCGCCGTTTGTTCCGCGATTTCGTCGGGCTTCGCGTCCACAATATCCCCCGGTAGGACAATCACGTCGGGCTTTAAAGCATTGACGGTTTCGACGACTTTTTCAACCCGTTTGACGGGCATGGCGGGATTGATGTGCAAATCGCTGACGACAACGATTTTAAACGGATAGGCGATTTTGTCCGACGCGATTTGAACGGGTTTGACGGCGGGGAATTTAACGCCCTGATACAGCGAATAAAGCGATACCGCCGCCGCCAGCAAGCAGGTTGCGATGTTCGCCTTTTTCAGCAAAGCCGCATTCATCGGGTCAAACGCCGCGGACGCTTTGCCCAGCCACCCCGCCGCCTTGTATCCCCAAATCCAGAAAACATCCCGCAGCATTATCAGGCAGAACAGAATAAACGCCGTGCCGAACATAAAATACAGAACTTGGGACAACAGCACATAGGGAACGCCCGTAACGCCCGCTTTGCGCGCAAATCCAATTAGAACAGGCGCATACCACGCCGCAACGACAACCGTCCCGATTGCCCATTTGACGCTTGCCATGATTTCGGGGTTGTAGCACACCAGCACTCGAATCGTAATCATCGAACACGACAGCGCCAGAATAAAGGACAGAATCAAGAACATCTTGCCGCTTTCAGAATAGAAGCGATTTTTTCCATATTTTCGTCGGAATCCAACTCTTCGATTGTTTTCGGCAGTTTGAAACGCCAGTTGGGGTATTCGTCGCACGTCCCCGGCATATTCATCTGTTCGGCTTGACGCAAAACATCCTCCAGCTGCACCAAAAACACTTGGCACGGCGCCTGCGCCAGATAGGTATAGACCTTTTCAATCATCTTTGGTGGCAAAGCGCCGTTGATTTGAGATTCAAAGTTTTCCGATTCCACAAACCACAGCCCGACGCGGGACAACGCTTCGACCAAAGCGAAACGGTCGCCGCGGCGTTCGGCGCGGGCGGATTGTTCCTTTTGTTCGTCCATCAGCCCGATTTTGCGCGCGGCATCAATGTCGCCGCCCGTCCACCAGCCCGTCAAGGTCGGCATGTCGTGCGTTCCCGCCGCGACCAAAGCCGATTCGGGATAGCTTGCGGGCGGAATGTAGCGTCCGTCTGGCGCGCGCTCGTAGCGGCACACGCGGAACGACAAAATCCCCGCCTCCGCCAAAGCTTCGCGGAAAAAGCTGGGGACGACCCCTAAATCTTCGCCGACGACAAGGCATTTGTTGCGGTGGCTTTCCAAAGCGACAATGCCGACCATATCCGCGAACGGGTACAGCACATACGCGCCTGCGACACCGTCGGGAATACAGAACAGACGCGCCAAGCCCATAACGTGGTCGATGCGCACCGCCCCCGCACGTTTCATATTCGCGCTTAAAATCCTGCGGTAAGTCGCATACGACTCCTGCTTCATCACTTCGGGACGCATCGGGGCGACACCCCAACGCTGACCGTCCGCGTTGAACATATCAGGGGGCGAACCGATGCTTAAATCCACGGCGAACAGATCCTGAGCGCCCCAAGTTTCCGCGCTTTCCGCCGCCACGCCGACCGCCAAGTCCTGATACAGCCCGACACCCAGATTCGCGGCTTCGCACGCTTCGGACGCCGCTTTGAACTGCACGTCCGCCAGCCAGAACAAGTATTTGAAATAACGGATTCTGTCGGCGTGTTCCTTGGCGAATTTTTTCGCCTGCGCCGTGTCGGGCGAAGCGTACGCCTTGCCCCACGATTTGAAGCCGACGCCTTTTTTCTTCAGCACGAAGGATTCCGCCAGCACCTGATACAAAGCGGCGTTGTCCAGTTCCTTGCCGCCCTTTTCGCAAAAGGCGTCAAAATCGGCAGAGCCCTTGAATTCGGCATAAAGCGCTTCGAACGCCTTGCCTTTCAATTCGCCGACCAAAGCGTAATCAACCAGACGGGAAGCGCGGGCTTTCGCCAGTTTCGCCTGAAAATCCTTGTCCGCCAGCAAAGCCTGCAATTTTTTGGACTTTTGCGCGCCCTCAACCGCCATAACGTCGATATAAAGCGGGTTTAAGAACAGACGCGACGACGAATAATAAGGGCTTGCGGTTTCGACATTCGCCATAAAAGCGACGTTAATCGGGTTGATGCCCAGAATGTCCGCGCCGAACCGCTGCGCCACGCCCGCCATTTTGCCCAAATCGGTGAAATCGCCGATGCCCCAGTTTTCAACCGACCGCAAAGCGTACAACTGCAACGGATAGCCCCACGGCTTGCCGCCTTCGCGCATCATGTCGGGCTGATAGCACTTTGTCGGCGCGACGACCAAAGTCACCGTCCGTCCCGTTTCGGGCAAATCGGGGCTTTCGACCGTCAAGGAATGATACCCCATGACATCGGGCAAATCCAAAACCAGCTTTACACGTTCATATTCGCCGTTGTCGTCGATTTTTTCCAGCATTGCGGGAACGGCATGCCCGAACGTCTGTTCGCCCGATTCCAGCGTCAGCACATAGTCAATCGGCGCATGTTTACCCTTGGCGCGGACGGTGACGGGAATGTCGGCAACGCCCTTTTCGATGCGGGCGACGACGACAGGCGGCAAAGCGCGCTTGAACGGTTTTTCCAGTTCTGTTTGCAAAGCCGCCTCGGCTTTTTCGGGAGTGGAGGCGTCGATTCCCAAAGCTTTCAGCACCGCGATTTGCGTTTCGAACGACGTTTTGTAAATGCCGCCCTCGGCTGAAAATTCGGGCAGGATACCCGCTTTTTCGGCTAACAGATTGACCGTTTCGATATGGTTTGTCACTAAAGTATCCTTTCTAAATCAGCTTTGTAAAGCCGTCGTATTCTTCCGGTTCGGTCAAATCGGCGGGGGTTGCCACGGGTCCCATCGGTCCGTATGTCATAAAGTCCAGTCTGTCCAAATCGTCCGCCGTCGCGACCAAACGGTTTTTCTGAACGGCTTGATACACGCCGCCCAAAATACCCGTCGCCCCCTCGCGCGCCAGCAATTCCGCCTTTTCTTCGTCGGGAATGGGTGATTCGAACAACAGCACCGACCATGCGGGAACATTGTAAAGTTCGCCCGATTTGTGCGGTTCGTTTTCGACTTTCGGATTCGGGCGCGTCGTGTCCAAAATCAACGACCACGGCGTATCCTTTTGCACTTCGGGCAACAGCCATTCAATACTTTCGCCGCTGGCGTTCATCACCAAAAAGAAATGGTTGTCGGACGTAAAGCGCCCCTCATCGTTGCAGAAAGCGACGCTCAGCGACCCGCAAATCAACGCGGACAGGCTTTGCGCGTACGGCTTGCCCCAGTCGGCGTCGCTCATTTCCAAGCCTTCGGGCGTCATCCAAGTAATGTCTTTGATTTTGGAATCGCCGATTTTTTTGCCCGTATAATAGCGTCTGCGGCGGAAAACACGGTGAGATTGGCGGATTTGAATCAAATACCGCACAAAATCCGTAAACGCCGCATCGTCTTGGGATATGCTTTCCCAGTTCAGCCAGCTTATCGGGCTGTCCTGGCAATAGGCGTTGTTGTTGCCTCTTTGCGTGCGGCAGAACTCGTCGCCCGCCGTCATCATCGGCACGCCCAGCGACAGCATCAGCGTCGCCATCATCGCGCGTTTGCGCCGCAATCTGGAATCCAGCACGGCAGGATCGCTTGTTTCACCCTCGACGCCGCCGTTCCAAGACTTGTTGTCGTTCGACCCGTCGCGGTTGTTTTCGCCGTTGGCTTGGTTGTGTTTGTCGTTATAGCTGACGACGTCCTGCAAAGTGAAGCCATCGTGCGCCGTAACGAAATTTACGCTGGTCCACGGATGCCGCCCGCGATAGCCGAACGTTTCGCTCGACCCCGTCAAGCGGGACGCAAGGTTGCCGATTTGCCCCTTGTCGCCTTTCCAAAACAAGCGGGTTGTGTCGCGGAAACGGTCGTTCCATTCCGACCACCCCGGCGGGAAAGCCCCGACTTGATAGCCGCCCATGCCGACATCCCACGGTTCGGCAATCATCTTGACGCGTTGCAAAACGGGGTCCTGCTGAACGGCGGAAAGAAAGCCCGCGTTCTGGTTGAATCCGTTTTCCGTGCGCGCCAAAGTCGGCGCCAAGTCAAAGCGGAATCCGTCGACATGGACGTTTTCCACCCAGTAGCGCAAGGAATCCATCACCAGCTGAAGCACGCGCGGATGTTCGACGTTGAACGACGCGCCGCAGCCCGTCGTATCCTCGTAATACCGTTTGTTCGTCGGGTTCAGGCGATAGTAAACGGCGTTGTCGATGCCGCGGAAGCACAGCGTGACGCCCATTTGGTTGCCTTCGCCCGTATGGTTGTAGACAACATCCATGACGACCTCGATTCCCGCTTCGTGGAACGCGCGCACCATATTTTTGACTTCCGCCAAGTCCGTTCCCGCCATATAAGACGGATGCGGGGCAAAGTACGCTATCGGATCGTAGCCCCAATAGTTGACCAGTTTGTTGTCCAACAAATGCTTGGGCGTAAAGAACGACTGAATCGGCAGAAATTCGACCGACGTAATGCCCAAAGATTTCAGATACCCGACCGCTTCGGGCGCCGCCATGGCGGAAAACGTCCCGCGAACATGTTCGTCGATTTCGGGATTTTTGAACGTGAAGCCTTTCAGGTGCGTTTCGTAAATGATTGTTTCCGTCCATGCGGTTTCGGGCTTTTTGTCGCCGTTCCACGCAAACGAATCGTCCACTACGCGGCATTTCGGCGCAAAAGGCGCGCTGTCGCGGCGGTCGAAAGACATATCGGCTTTCGGACTGCCGGCACGGTATCCCTGCATTGTTTCGTGAAACACGGGATTCGCCGTCAGCGATTTGGCATACGGGTCAATCAGCAGCTTGTTGTGATTGAAGCGATGCCCGCGTTCGGGATCATAAGGTCCGAAAACGCGGTAGCCGTACAGCTGCCCCGGCTGAATGTTCGGCAGATAAACGTGCCACACTTCGTCGGTGCGTTCGGGCATGGCGATTCGCTGAATCTCCTTGGTTCCCGTTTCATCGAACAAACACAGCAACACTTTTTCCGCATTGGCGGAAAACAGCGCGAAGTTGACACCGTGACCGTCCCAAGTCGCCCCCAACGGATAGGGGCGACCGGGAAAAACGCGAATCCCCTGCGGCATTACGGCAACCTCCGACTTAACCTTGCGGGACGAAAATCAGCGTCGACAAAGGCGGCAAAGTGACGGAAACCGAATGTTCACGGTTGTTCCAGCCTTCGTCCGTCGCTTCGACCGCGCCCATGTTGCCCATTCCGCTGCCGCCGTAAATTTCGGCGTCGGAGTTGAAGACTTCGATATACTTGCCGCCTTTGGGAACGCCAAGTTTGAAGTTTTCGCGCGGCACGGGCGTAAAGTTGGACACGACGACCGCCATATCTTTTTTGTCCTTGCCGTAGCGGATGAAGCTGAACACGCTCTCGTCGGCGTTGTTCGGGTCAATCCATTCAAAGCCCTGCGGGTCGTAGTCCTGCTCGTACATAGCGGGCATTTCGCGATAGATTTTGTTCAAATCGCGCACAACGCTCTGCACGCCGCGGTGCATCGGGTCGTTCAGCAAATGCCAGCTCAAAGAACCGTTGTAGTCCCATTCGCGGTCTTGCGCGAATTCGCTGCCCATGAACAGCAGCTTTTTGCCGGGGAAGCCGTACATAAAGCCGTAGTACGCGCGCAGGTTCGCGAATTTCTGCCAGCGGTCGCCCGACATTTTGGTCAAAAGCGAACCTTTGCCATGAACAACCTCGTCATGGCTGAGCGGCAAAACGAAGTTTTCGTTATAAGCGTACAGCATGCCGAACGTCATTTTGTTGTGGTTGTAGCGGCGGTAAATCGGATCCAGAGCCATATAATCCAGCGTGTCGTGCATCCAGCCCATGTTCCATTTGTAGCCGAAGCCCAAACCGCCCATGTACGTCGGGCGCGACACCATCGGCCACGCGGTCGATTCTTCCGCGAATGTCGCCGTTCCCGGGCAGTTTTCGTACATCAGTTCGTTGGTGCGCTTTAAAAATTCGACGGCTTCCAAATCTTCGTGTCCGCCGAATTTGTTGGGAATCCATTCGCCCGCTTTGCGGCTGTAGTCCAGATACAGCATCGAAGCAACCGCATCGACGCGCAGACCGTCGACTTGATATTTCTTGTTCCAGAACATCGCGTTCGACGTCAGGAAGTTGTTCACTTCGCGGCGACCGTAGTTGTAAATCTTGGTTCCCCAATCCTTGTGTTCGCCGCGGCGCGGGTCGGCGTGTTCATACAAAGCCGTGCCGTCGAAGTTCGCCAAACCGAACGAATCCTTGGGGAAATGCCCGGGGACCCAGTCCATAATGACGGCTATGCCCGCTTTGTGAAAAGCGTCAATCAGTTCGCGGAATTCGTCGGGCGTGCCGAAGCGGCTGGTCGGCGCGTAAAGCCCCGTCGCCTGATAGCCCCACGACCCGTCGAACGGGTGTTCGTTGACGGGCAGCAATTCGACGTGCGTATAGCCCATATCCTTGACATACGGCACCAATTCGTCCGCCATTTCGCGGTACGTCAGATAGCGCATGCCCTCGTCGCCGTTTCTGCGCCAAGACCCCAAGTGGACTTCGTAAATCGAAATCGGCGCGTCCATCGCGTTGACGGTTTCGCGTTTTTTGCCCCAGCCTTTGGCTTTCCATTCATAGCGGTCAAGGTTGTAGACGACCGACGCGGTCGACGGGCGTTTTTCCGCATAAAATGCGACGGGGTCGGCTTTCAGCGGCAGAATGTTGCCTTCGGGCCCGATAAGTTCGTATTTGTACAAAGCGCCTTCGCCGATATGGGGAATGAAGATTTCCCAAATTCCCGACGAACCGCGCGGGCGCATCATGTGGCGGCGGCCGTCCCATTCGTTGAACGTGCCGACGACGGACACGCGGCGGGCGTTCGGTGCCCAAACAGCAAACGCAACGCCGTCAACGCCGTCCAGCTTCATCGGGTGTGCGCCCAAACGGTCGTATTCGTCCAAATGCGACCCCTCGGACATATAATAAATGTCCATATCCCCCAGAACGGGCGGAAAGCGGTAAGCGTCTTCGGTATCGTAGGATTCGCCCTGCCACAAATCGATGCGCAGGCGGTACTTGAAATAATCCCAATCGGCGGGGAATTCGTACTGGAACAGCCCCGAACTGTGAACGCGTTCCATTTGCGCCATCACTTTGCCCGTTTCGTATTCCAAAACGTACACGTTTTGCGCCTGCGGCTGGAACGTGCGGACGACCAAGTCGCCGTCCGCGCCTTCGCGATGAATCCCCAAGACGGAGAACGGATCCCCATATCCCGAAGTAACCAATGCTTCTACGATACTTTCGTCTAAATAATTCTTCATGCTCATTCTCCGTCAAGGTCAATCAGCCGCGACAAACCGTTCATCGGGATTGCAAGCCAATCCGGACGGTTCGCGACTTCGTAAATCACTTCGTACAGCGCTTTTTCCAAAACAAACAAGTCAAGCAGCTTTTGCGTGTCCGCCGCGTTGTCGGGCAAAGACGCACATCCCGCCATATTTTGGAAATAGCCGTTTAAAAACGCTTCGGTCGCCTGTTTCTGCCATTCGGCGGCAACGGGCAGCATTTGCGGTCTGTCGGCTTCGTCGACAAACATCAGCACCGAACCGAACGCGGCATAGTCGAACGACCGCACCATGCCCGCAACGTCTTTCAAAACGCAATGTTTGATTTGGCGTTCCGTAATCGGGCGCAACGGTTCGCCTTCAAAATCCAGCAGAAAAAAGTCGCCGTTCGCGACAACCACCTGCCCCAAATGATAATCCCCGTGGAAACGCGTCTTCATACATTTGACGTTTGCGGGGACAAGGGCTTTAATCCGTTCGACAATCGCATCGCGGCGGGCTATCAGGTTTTCGACTTTGCGGCGCATATCGCCCGTCAAAGGCGCGACGTTGGCTTTCGCCACCGCAATCGTTCTGTCCGCCTGCGCGACGACTTGCGCCGTCCAGTCCGTCAAATCGGCGGGCGACACGGGCGCGGGGGAAAACACTTTGTCCGTGCCTTTGGCAAACGCCTTGTGCATTTCGGCGGTGCGTCTGCCCAGCAAAGCCGCCGTTTTTAAATAATCGGCGTGGTCGACCGCTTCGCCGTTTTTCGCTTTGGCGAAAACGGACTGAAGATATTTCATCGTGTAGCCCCAGCCGTCGCCGTCGTTCGCGACGAAAGCCTGCAAAATGCCGACGCCCAGAATTTTGCCGTCGGCGCTTGTCAGTTCGGCTTTGCCCAAATAAGCGGGCGTGTTTTCAAATCCCGCCGTTTCCGTCAAAAACGACGACGTGACGATTTCGGGGTTTTCGCCGTAAGCAACGCGGCGGTAGATTTTCAGCATAATCTTTTTGCCGACAATCAGCGACGTGTTGCTTTGTTCTACGCCCATCATCTTTTGCGGCAGTCCCGCGACGGATTCGATTAAAGCTTTGCCTTTTGCCGTGGCGGACGCTTTGAACGTCAAGCCGTTTCCGACATCGACCGCCGCGTCTTTCGCCATCAAGTCCAGCACGCCCGCGGAAAAATCGCTTTCGCCCGCAGCGTCAAAGACGACGCCGTTTTCAACGGAGCAAATGACGGATTTTTCATCAACCGCTTTTGCCCGTTCGCCGAACGCGGCGCGCAAAGGAATGATGAACATCGGGGCGTCCCCGCCGTTCAATTCAACCTTGACAACCGCAAAAGTCGTTTTTCCGTCAATCGGCGCGACGGCTTCGATACCGACGGCTCTAATCGTGTCATCCTTTGCGCTGTACCAGCGTTTGGTCGGCATAAAGCTTTCCAAAGCTTTGCAAAACTTTTCTTTGAAAGCCCCGTCCGCCAGCAAAGCGGACACTTCCGTTTTATCGTTCACAGTCAGCCTCCCCCGTTTTACCACGCGCGGTCAATCGGCGTCACACGATAGATTTCCGCCTGATTTCCCGCAGGATACAGGTTAATCCACAATTCGTTGCCCTGCACGTCGAATTCACGCCCGCTCAACAGTTCTTCGACATGGAAGCGTCCGCCGAACGCGACGTTCATTTCCTCGGTCGGGAACCAAATCCGCCCCGCTTGTCCGTGATACGGGTCAAGGCTGAGCGCGACGAAAATCATGTTGCTCTTGTCTTCGGTCATTTTGCCGTAGAAGATGATGTTGTCATTTTCCGACGTGTAGAAGCGCAGGTTTTCGTATTCCTGCAAAGCGTAGTTTTCACCGCGAATCCAGTTGATTGCCGCGACAACGTCCTTGATGTTGCCCTCGGCGTTCCAATCGCGCGTGCGGATTTCGTATTTTTCCGAGTTGTTGAATTCTTCGCGTCCCGGAATGCCGTCGTTTTCGCACAGTTCATAGCCGTTCAGCATGCCGTAGGACGGGCTGAGCGTCGCCGCCAGAATAAAGCGGATGATGAACGCCGAACGCGGCGCGTCATGCAAGTACATCGGCATAATGTCGGGCGTTGTCGGGAACAGGTTCGGACGCATAAATTCCTTTTCGTCCGTCTGCGTCAGCTCCGTGAAGTAGTCTTCCAATTCCTTTTTCGTTTCGCGCCAAGCGAAGTACGAATACGACTGCGTAAAGCCGACTTTCGCCAGCATCTGCATCATGGGCGGACGGGTGAACGCTTCCGCCAAAAACAGCGTGTCGGGATAGACGTTCTGCACTTCGCGAATCACCCATTCCCAGAACGGAACGGATTTCGTGTGCGGGTTGTCGACGCGGAAAATGCGCACGCCCTCGTTCGCCCAGAACAAGAACGTGTCGCGCAACTCCAGCCACAGCGATTCGGAATGTTCGCCGTAGAAATTGACGTTCACGATGTCCTGATATTTTTTGGGCGGGTTTTCCGCGTATTTAATCGTGCCGTCGGGACGGAAGGTGAACCATTCGGGATGTTCCTTAATCCACGGGTGGTCGGGCGAGCATTGAATCGCGAAGTCCATGGCGACTTCCATGCCCAATTCGTGCGTTTTGGCGACGAAAGAACGGAAATCGTCCATCGTCCCCAGCTGCGGATGAATCGAGCGGTGTCCGCCCTCCGCCGAACCGATGGCGTAAGGCGACCCGACGTCGTCCGGTTCGCACACCAGCGAATTGTTTTTGCCCTTGCGGTGCGCATAGCCGATAGGATGAATCGGCAGCATATATACGACATCGAATCCCATGGCTTGAATGTCGGGCAAGCGGGCTTCCGCGTCTTTGAACGTGCCGTGAACGCCGGGGGTCGAGCCCTGCGAACGGACGTCCATTTCGTACCAAGCACCGAATCGGGCGCGTTCGCGGTCGACGTAGACTTCCAATTCACGGTCATAGCGTGTCGCCTTTTCGCGGTCGGGCCAGCGGTCCATCGCTTCGGAAACTTCGTTGCCCATCAGAATGTTGGCGCATTGGAACATGTCTTCGTTTTCGTCAAAGCGTTTCAAAGCGTCCTGCAGCAAAGCCATATCGTTTTTGCGCGCGTCCTCGTCGCGAACGTCCTTGATTGTCTTCAGCCGTTCGACGGTTTTGCGCACCATGTCCGCGCCTTCGACCAGTTCAAGGGGAATGTCCTGTCCCGCTTCCAGTTTTTTGGTCGTGCCGTCCAGCCAAGTGCCGTACTCGTCAACCCAAGCCTCAATCGTGTAGATATAGCGCGCGTTCGTGCCGAACCACAGCTGGCCGTGCCATTGGGCAAGCCCGTGGTTGACTTCGGTCATCGGGGTTTCCCACCATTCGTCCGAATCCGCCAAGCGGCACAAAATCACGGCTTTAATCAAGTCGTGCCCGTCCTTGAAGATATTGCACGTCACGTCCATCGTGTCGCCGACTTCGCGTTTGACGGCATAGCGTCCCGCGTCGATTTGCGGGCTGACGTGTTCGATGATAATCGGCGAACTGGCGGCGTAGTCCATCAAATGATTGCGTTTTTCTTTGATAATCCAGCCGCGTTTGCTGACGGTGCCGAC
>CAVCSV010000004.1:12104-13178 GCA_963604715.1 Limosilactobacillus gorillae | reverse complement strand
ATGGGAAAACTCTTTCAGCGGTTAAAAAAACAAAACAGTGATAATAAGATACACAACCGAAAGATTTTTTTCCACAAAATAAACGACGTAAAAACGCTTGACTTGCCCCTTTTGACGCTTAGACTGAAACAAATTCATTTTTCGGAGGCTTTTCTATGACATCGGATCAGATTCTTATCATCATTCCCGCACGTTATCAATCGTCCCGCCTGCCCGGCAAGCCGCTGGTCAAAATCGCGGGCGTCGAAATGATAAAACGCGTAGCGATGATTGCGGACTTTGTTTGCAAAAACAACGACAACTGCGCGTACACTGTGGCGACGGACGACGACCGCATCGCCGATTTCTGCAAAGCCGAAAGCATCCCTTGCACCATGACCCGCGCGGACTGCAAATCGGGAACGGAACGCTGCTGGGACGCGGTGCAAAAACAGGCGCAGGCCCCCGCTTTCATCATCAATTTGCAGGGCGACAATCCGCTTTGTCCGCCGCATTTGCTGCAGGAACTGATTGACGCGTGGAAAGCTTGTCCCGCCGACGTGTTTACGCCGTGCGTCCATTTGGATTGGGCGGAATACGACCGCCTGCTGGAATCCAAAAAGACGACCCCTTATTCGGGAACGACCGTTCTGGTCGACAAAGCGGGCTACGCCATGGCGTTTTCCAAAAACGTGATTCCCGCCGTGCGCAAACCCGAAAAAGCGCGCGAACTGTTTGAAAAAAGCCCCGTTCGCCGCCATGTCGGGCTGTACGCTTACACGTTCGACGCGCTGAAAGACTACTTCACCCTGCCCCAATCCCCTTACGAAGCCGACCAAATCGAGGGGTTGGAGCAAATGCGCTTCCTCTATAACGGCAAAAAAGTCAAAATGGTCGAAGTCGACTACCGCGGACGCAAAACGACCAGCGGCGTCGATTCCCCCGAAGACGTCGCCCGCGTCGAAGCGATTATCGCCGAATACGGGGAATTGGTTTAAGTGCTTCAAACCGTCGTCAACAGGATTTTGGGAACACGGTCGTTTGCGGCGACTTTGCCCGACGGCTTTTCTCCGTTTTCCCTGAAAGCCGACATAC
>CAVCSV010000004.1:0-12094 GCA_963604715.1 Limosilactobacillus gorillae | reverse complement strand
GGCGTTTTTCCCGTCAAACATCCCGTTTTGATTAACATTTCGGGATTGCCAGCGTCGGGCAAATCCGTTTTGGCGACGGCATTCAAAGCCGAAAACCCGCATTTTTTATATTTAAGCTTTGACGCGATTATGGAGCAGATGCCCCCTTATCAAGCCGAAGTCGAAACCGACAAACAGCGGGCGTTTGAACGCTGGGAACTGCCAGCGCGCTTCATCGGCTATCACGTTTTGAAAAAAGCCGTCAAAGCCCGTCTGCCGATTGTGTTTGAACACTCGAACGCCAATCCTTTGCATTTGGAGCTGTACGAAGAAATCAAAAAACTGGGCTATACGGTGGAAATCCGTTTTATTTCCGCCGAACCGCCTTTGGTTTTGCCCCGATTGGCTAAGCGCGATCGCTACTTTTCACCGCAAAACGTTGTCAAGCGGTGGGAAATTCTGCAAACGCTGTTGCCCGAACTGCAAAAAACATCCGATAAATTCACTTTTTTGAAAGCATGGAAAGAACAATGAAACGACTGATTATCGCCCGTCACGGCAACACTTTTCGCAAAGACGAAACACCGACCCGCGTCGGCGCGGGAACCGATTTGCCCTTGGTCGAGGAGGAGCGCGCCCGCGGCATCGGAAAATACTTGAAAGCAAAAGGATTGATTCCGACGAAAGTCTTTGCCGCGCCGTTGCAAAGAACGATGAAAACGGCGGCTTTGGCGGTCGAAGAACTGGGACTTGATTTGCCCGTCGTCCCGAATGCCGATTTTACGGAAGTCGACTACGGTCCCGACGAAAACAAAACCGAGGACGAAGTCGTCGCCCGCATCGGACAGGACGCAATCGATTTGTGGAACGCCAAAGCCATTGTGCCGCAGGGCTGGAAAGTCGCCCCCGAAAAAATCGTTTCCGCATGGAAAGTTTTTGCTAATTCCATAGCGGACGGCAAAACGGTTTTGCTGGTGTCGTCGAACGGCATCATCCGTTTTGCGCCGTATTTGACGGGCGACTACGACGGCTTTTGCCAAACGCACGACATCAAGGTCGCGACGGGCGGCGTTTGCGTGTTTGAAAACGGCGGCGACGGCTGGACGTGTTCGGAATGGAACGTCAAGGCGTTCAAATTCGTCTGACCCCTTTTTGTATTGAGTTTTCGCGCCGAATCGTGTACAACTATAAAAGCGTGAAACCAAATCAGGCTGTAAAACTAATTCGTTTTGGGAGAAATGAGTATGAGTAACGAAGACAAAATCCGCGAAGCCGCCTACTTCGTATGGCTGAACAACGGTTGCCCCGAAGGCGCGGACGTCGAATGCTGGCTGGAAGCGGAAGCCAACGCCGACGGCGAATGCGAATGTGAATGCTGTTGCGAATGCGTTTGCGAAGAAAAAGAAGAAGTGAAAGCTGAAGAAAAGAAACCCGCAAAGAAAGCCCCCGCCAAAAAAGCGGCGGCGCCCAAAGCCGAAAAGGCTGAAAAAGCGGTGAAGAAAGCTCCGGCGAAAAAAGCCGCCGCGAAAAAGTAAGCTTTCCGCAACCTAAAGAAAAGCCGTCATTGCGTCCGTGATGACGGTATTTCTTTGCTTCAATCGTCATTGCGAGAAGCAACGCGACGCGGCAATCCATTGTTCACATCCTGCAAATGGATCGCCACACCCCTAAGGGGTTCGCGATGACGAACAAGGGTCGCACCCGAGGCAATCCGACACCGTTCTTTTATCTAAAGGATTTTCCATGCCAAAACTGCTACTTCTGTCCTGTTGCGCGCCGTGTTCGTGCGCCGTCGTCGCCAAAGCCGCGCGGGAACATGCGGATATGACGGTTTTGTTTTACAATCCGAACATCCAGCCCCGCGCCGAATACGAAAAACGCCGCGACGAACAAAAGCGGTTTTGCGATAATTTGGGTGTTCCCTTTGCCGAATTGCCTTACAATCCCGCCGATTGGCTGGAAGCGGTCAAAGGGCTTGAAAACGAACCCGAACGCGGCAAACGGTGTTCGGCGTGTTTTTTATTCCGCCTGCGCCGCGCCGCCGTTTACGCCAAAGAAAACGGCTTTGACGCGTTTTCGTCTGTTCTGGGCGTGTCGCGGTACAAAGATTTGAACCAAGTCAACGCCGCCGCCGAAACCGCCGCCGCCGAAACGGGCATCCCTTATGACTTGACAAACTGGCGCAAAGGCGGCTTGGAACAGGAACGGCAGAGACTGGTCAAAGAAACGCACATGTACGCGCAAAATTACTGCGGCTGTCCGTTTTCAATCAGAGGCACGTCCTCGTCGTCGTAATCGACGGCGAAATCTTTGGACGCTTTTGCGCCCTGCTGTTTCAGCTTCGCCGCCCAGCCGATAGCGTTGCCCTTGCCCTCGGACAACTTTTTAAACGCGTTGTCGTAACTGGATTTCGCCTTGGTCAACGCTTTGTCGATGTCCTGCATATCTTCGACAAAAGCAACCAGTTTGTCATGCAGTTTTCCGCCGATGTCCGCGATTTGCTGAACGTTTCTGTTCTGCCGTTCAATGCGCCACATATTTTCGACCGTGCGCAAAATCGGCAGCAAAGACGACGCCGTCGTAATCGCGATATTGGCTTTGTACGCCGTTTCGTAAATATCGGGGTCTGCTTGCAAAGCCGCCAAATACGCGTGTTCTATGGGAATGAACATAAAGACGTAGTCCAGCCCTGAATCTTTGACTTTGGACTGATAATCCTTGCCAGACAGCCCTTTGATGTGGGTACGCAAAGCCTGCACATGTTCCGCCAGATACCGTTTTTTGTCGTCGGGATTGTCCGCATTCACATAACGGGTGTACGCATTCAGCGACACTTTGCAGTCCACGATTAAACGGCGGTTGTTCGGCAGATTTACGACATAGTCGGGTCTTCTGTTATGTCCGTCTTCATCCTTTACGTTTTCCTGCACAACATAATCGATTCCGCGCTGAAAGCCCGCAACTTCAAACACGCGTTCCAACTGCGTTTCGCCCCAGTCGCCCTGATGCTTTGTATTGCCTTTCAGCGCGTTCGCCAGACTTTTGGCCTCGTCGCTTAAACGGCTGTTCATCTCCAGCAGATTTTTCAACTGAGCGTCCAGCTGTCCGCGTCCCGCCGCTTGCGTTTGTTTAAAGTCATCCATGCCTTTTTGAAAAGCGGTCAGCTGTTCTTTCAGCGGCGTTAAAATCTGCCCGATGCTCTGCTGCTGATTTTCCGTCTGTGTTTTCAAAATATCGGCGGACACCGCTTTGAACTGCACGGTCAGCGCTTCGCGCATTTGGTTTAATTCCTCGACGCGTTTGTTTAAATGTCCCGCATCCGATTTCAGTTCCGCCGTTTCCCGAATCAGCGTTTCCTTTTCCGCCGTCAAGCGTTGATTTTCAGCCGTCAGTTCCTCAACACGGCGATTCAAAAACGCTGTTTCGGGCGACTGTTTTTTACGCAACAACAGCAACCCCGTCATCACCGCCCAAATCGCCAAAGTAGCCACATCTGTCCAAACCATTATGCTTCTCCTTATGCAAAAACCCCTTCGACCGAAGGGGTTTTGCCTGATTGAAAAGGTATTATTTGCTTGCTTCAAACACTTTGCGCAGAGTCACTTCGGATTTGGTAATCGTGGTGATTTTCGCGCCCAAACGCTGCAGTCTGAAATCGGCGTCCTGCCCTTCCTTGGCGGCGACGCACGGGCAAGCGACCGCGCCGACGTAATACGTTCCGGGTTGCAGTTCCGTAAAGGCGAAATTGCCGTCTTTGTCCGTTTGAACCTGACGGTTGTGCTGCATGGCAATCGGGTCGGCGTCTTTCAGCGGTTCGTTTTTCGTCCAATGACGCACGAACCATTCGGTCGAATAGTCGGTCACAGGGTTCAGCACGACCGTCTGATTTGCCAAACATTCCTGTTTGCCGTTGACGGTAATGCACAATTTGCCGACGATTTCGGCAGAGCCTTTGCCCTCAAACGGTTTGTACTGGTCGGGATTGATTTTGACCTGACGCGGCAAAGTGTTGACCGACGCGCAAGCAACAGGTTTTTCCTGTTCGGTTTTCGCCTTGTCCTGATTGTCGGATTTGGAACACGCCGACACCAAGCTCAACGCCAGCAAAGAAATCAGTAATTTTTTCATGAAAAGGCTCCTTTTCCAAAAACACATTAGAGATATTAGAAACTTTTTTAGCCTCTTTGTCAATTCGGCATTTACCGAAAACGCCGTTTGCGCTTATAATGCCCGAACGATGAAAGGATTTTGCATGCGACTGTTTTTGCTGTGTCTGGCTTTGCTTCAGCTGTCGGCGCCCGCTTTGGCGGATAAAACCGAATTTCAGGAAGCCGAAAGCCTGCTGTACGCCAGAAAGCCGACCCAAGCCGTTCCGAAGCTTGCCAACTTGTGCGAAGCGGGAACGCTCCGCGCGTGTTCTTTGCTGGGATTTGCATACAACGCGGGGCGGTACGGATTGAAAAAAAACGAAACCGAGGGCGTTTCATGGTACGAAAAATGCGCCGAACAGGAAAAGAATTTCTTTTGTCACAACGAATTGGGGCGTTTTTACGCCTTGCACGGCGACTATGACAAGGCGTCGGATTATTACAAAAAAGGCGCGCTGAAGGGAAATTCGGAGGCTCAATACCGCTACGGCAAAATGATGTTGGACGGCAAAGGCATTCATCCCGACGCCGAAAAATCCCTGCGTTACCTGCGCCGCGCCGCCCATTCCGTCAAAAAGCCCAGCAAAGCGGCGCAATGTCTGCTGGCGGAAATGTCGTATTACGGAATCGGCATGAAGCCCAGCGCGAAAGACACCGCGTACTGGCTGAAAAAATGCGACAATCCGCTGATTCGGGCTTTGCGGTCGTTTTACGGGCACGGCGTCGCCAAAGACCGCGCGAAAGCCAAGGAAATTATGACCCAAGCCAAATTGACCGAAGCATTGAGCGACTGGAAAGACTTTACGGGACAGGGAACGCCGTCGGTCGGCAAAACGACCGTTCGCGACCAAAACGTGCCCGAAGACTGTTTTAAACAAGAATTGTTCGGAACGGGACGTAAAAAACCGAAAATCGAAACATACGCGGTCAAAATCTTTCATCCCGATTATTACAGAACGTTCGACGTCCGCGATGGGTATATGGAAAAAATCGGCGGCGGGGAACAGATGTTCGAAGCGTGCGGCACGACTTTTTACACCACGGTTGAAAACAAACGGCTGTTCAACAAAGCGCTGAAGCAAGGCGCGATTGTCAAAATCGGCGTTTACACGAACGCCTGTCTGGGGGCGGAACTGCGCGGCGTATGCGCGCTGAACCTGCCGTGGAAAGAAGCGGAGGCGGCTCAATGACAAAGCTTTTGCTTTTAATTCTGACGCTTTGGGCGGAACCGGCGGCGGCATACACTTATTCCTATGTGCCGAAAACTTCCGCGCCCGTGATTTACAACTTTCTGTACCGCAAACGCGAAAAATGCCAAACGGGGGAAAAACAGGCGTATCCGAAACAAATCGGCGCCTGCGTGTCCTGCCCCGAAAACAGCGCCTACTTGATTGACGACACCAAAAACAAAGCGTTTTGCTTTCATTGCCCGACGGGAACCCTGCTTGCAAAAAAAGACGGCTATCCCATGTGTTTAAGCCTGTATCCCGTTATCAACGGCAAAGCGGTCAAACCGTCAAACCGCGACGTCCCCGATTCCGAACTGGAACGGATGGCTTTGTCTTTGGGTGCGGCATACAAAACAACATTGCCGCCGAAAGAAAAAGCGGAGGTTAAAACGTTCCGCAACAAAGAGCCTTTGCAAAACGTCTGTCCGTCCGTTTACCCCGACGACCCGAAAGCCGCCCGCGAAATCGAAATTTGCAAACGGCTGGCGCAACAAAACGACTTTTTGTGCCCTTATGTCGAAAAAAACGCGGAAAACCGATGGACGTGCCGCGCGTGCCCCAAAAACGCGCCGTACAAAAACAAGCAGGGCGGCTGTTTCACCTGCCCTTACGGCGAAGAAATGGTGTCCCTGCCCGACGGAAAATCCGTTTGCGCGTCCATGGCGCCCAAACCCGAAAAGAAAAAGCCCGCCGCAAAACCGACGGGCAAAAAGAAAGCGGTCAAACGCAAAAAGCGGCGTTAACGCCTTAAATCCGTAATGACTCCGTGAAGCGTCCTGACATCCTGCGATGTCAAATCGGCGCGCAAAAAGATGCTGCGCAAGTTGCGCATCATGCGCGGTTTCTTTTCGGGCGAACGGAAGTAGCCGACCTGTTCCAGCTCGTCTTCCAAATGGGAAAACAAGTGTTCCAATTCGGTTTTGTCCGCGGGAACCGTGTTCGGCGTCGCCAGATATTCCTCCGCCGTCGAATCGGTCAGACGGAAAATCTCGTATCCCGTCAACAGCACGGCTTGCGCCAAATTCAGCGAACAATGCTTCGGATTCAGCGGAATGTTCACAATCGCGTCGGCGTACGCCACGTCTTCGTTTTCCAACCCCGTGCGTTCGGGACCGAACATCACGCCGCATTTGACGCCCTGCGACTGTTGCGCTTGAATGTCTTTCGCCATGCCCTGCCCCGTAAAAACGGGCTTTATCATATCGCGCGGACGTCCCGTCGTCGCATAGACTTTCTGCAAGTCGGCAACGGCTTCTTCCACGGTTTTAAAGATTTTGGCATTGCGCAGAATTTCGTCCGCCCCCGAAGACGCGGCTATCGCGCGGGAACACAGCGGATCTTCGTCGGGATCGACCAAACGCATTTCGGCTATGGCGCAATTCATCATGGCGCGCGCCGCCGTGCCGACATTTTCCGCCAACTGCGGGCGGACAAGAATAAATACGGGAGTCATCGTCTTACTGCTTTTACTGTTTTAATTCTGTCATTTCTTTTCTTTGTTTTTCCAACAAAGATTTAAACGGAATGCCCAAAGCGTTTTCCACTTTGCGCATGGTTTTTCGGCGAATCGCCTTGGCTTCGTCGGGCGTTGCGGCTTTGGACGGCGCAATGGCTGAAAACGCTTTCATCATCAGTTCCGAAGCTTTTTCGGGGTTGCTTTGAATTTTTTGCTCCAAATCTTCGGGCAAATCAATGCCGTTGCGGCGCATTGCTTTAATCGATTCGACCGCCTGCTTTGTCGTAAAGTCGGAAAAGCTTTCGTCCGCGCGGTAGAACGAATCCGCGGAAACAACATCCGTTCCGTCGGGAACGGCGTCCAATTCCAAAAAATCGTCAATCGACAAATTGCCGATGTCGGCAACCGTCTGCCCCGTTTTAACGTCGTTTTTGCTCAGTCGCTGCATTTCCGCTTTGTTCGCCGCAATTTTACGGGCGGCGGCGGAAATATCCTCTTCCGCAAAAGACGGACAAGCGGCGCACAGCCCGCCGAAAACAATCAAAAATCCGGTCAAAACACGCATAGAACAACCCTTTTTAATAAACTTTGACGTTGATTATATCCCAATCATTCGGGATTGTATACACCCAAGGGCTGTCTTTTTATTTTTTCCCGCAGCGCGTATCGTAATAATGTAAGGAGTACGCGCCATGGCTAAAATTTTGAATTTGAAATACCCTTTGATTTTGTTTTGGTTGATTTGTCTGTTTGTCGGTTTTCTGTTCGCAATCGTCATCGATGCCAATTCGGGCGACATCGTCGCGGGAACGGACGGACAATTCATCATACCCGCGTCAAAAAGCTTGTGGCTGATTTACTGCACGGTCGCCTATTTGCTTCAAGCAGCGGCTTACGGCATTATCGCGGAAATCGCCAAAGACGAAGACGACGAAATTCCCGTTTTGCTGTTTTGGGCGCAGTTCTTTTTGTCGCTTGTCTGGCTTGGATTGTATTTCGGACTGCATTGGGCGGGCACGGCTTTGGTTGTCCTGTTCGTCAGCGTTTTCGCGCTGATTTTCGCCCTGTCGGAGTTTCGGGCGATGTCTTGGGCGGCGGTGCTGCTGATGCTGCCCTATTGCGGATTGGTTTGTTTTTTGATGTTTATGAACATCTACACGTTTTTGATTTAACAACGAAAAAAGGGGCTGTTCAGCCCCTTTTTCCCAATTTTGCAAATGAATTAGCGGTAAATCCAAGTAACGGATGCCTGATTGTCTGCACCGTTGGCGCACGCACCAACAGCACTGGTCAAAATAACGGGAACGCTGGACTCTGCGTCTTTGGAAGATGTTAAAAACGTTCCCGCGCCGTTATTACCCTTGGCCGCGGTCCAAGATTTATCCGTATCTTTAGGCGCGGTTTGTGCCGTAGCTTGCGCAATAATGCCAATCAACCCAGATGAAGAATCACCCCAGTCAGCCATTGTCAAGCGCGTGCAAGCATCCTGCGATAAGCCATTGTAGGTAATCGAAAAGTATTTCTGATCATTCGGCGTACCGAACAAAATCTCGCCACCGTATGCGTTTTCGCCTTTTTTTTCTTTTGAATTCCACGTTTCATCCGTCAGAATGCCCATTGTATAAGCGTTTTCTCCTGTCAAACCCGCATAGGTGCGCTGTCCCGTGAACAATGTACGAATGTTCGTAACCATCGTTTGGACTTGGTCGGTCGTCTTGGATACTTTGAATTTGGACATCGCCTGCGAATACCCCGCGATGCCGCCGACCGACAAAACGCCGATAATCGCCAGCACGCCCAGCATTTCAATCATTGAACGCCCGCTTTCGTTTGTGTGTGTCATAGTCATCAGTTTTTCTCCCTTGCTGAATGTCTTTTGGGAATCATCTTACCCCCCCCCCCTATACATTTTGCAAGAGTTTTTTATAAACACCCTCTAAAATTCGTTTTAATACGCCCTAAGAGTCCTCTCCACACCATTGATTCGGGGAAAGTCATCCGAAATCACCCCGCGTCACGAGTCTTCCCTGTCCGTTTATAATACCCGCCTCGAACTTGCGAGGAGCGGCGATGCCGCAACGCGGCAATCCCCGACTTGGTTGGCACGAGTGCCATTACCTGCATAGGATCACCGCGGGCTAAAGCCCTCGCGGTTTCGAGTCTGTAGTTATGTTATCGAAATAAAGATTCTGTGCGCAATTTCAGACAATCTTATCCTCACTCCGGCTCCTATGATTTTTCGCCGATTTTTGTGCGCAACAATGTGGAAGATATTCCCTGCGTGTAAGGAATGTAAACGACTTGAACACCGTGATTGGCAAAGAAATCTTCGTACCGTTTCCAATCCGCGTCGTTTTGGTGATCCGTTCCGACAAACAACGCGTCGAAATGCAATCGTTCCCATGCTTTGATTTTGTCAATATCGGACTGATAAACGACTTTATCCGCTTGACGCAGATTTTCCAGCAAAGCAAACCGTTGCGCTTCATCGACAATCGGCTTTTTATGTTTGATTTTTTCGACCAGAGCGTCCGTCGACACCGCTACGGTCAAGCAATCGCATTGCTCTTTCGCACGCTTTAAAATATTCAAATGCCCCGCATGAAACATATCGAAAACGCCGCAAGTATAGCCGTTTTTGAATTTCCGCGCGCACTTTTCACGCCATAAATCAAAAACGTATTGTTCTTCGGCTTTGTATTCCGCCGCCCACAAATGTCTGTCATATTCGATTTTCGGCGGAAAAGTCATATAATCGCCGTAATACAAAGTCAACTTTTCATCCCATTTGTTCGGCACTTTAAACGCAATTCCTTCGAAATTCAGCGTTTTAAGCGGAAAAATCATATCCATCGGATAACATCTGAACGGTCCGCGGTTTTTAGGCGGCGTAAATTGGTCAATTCCCCATATCAGACTATCGTTTCCGTGTGTTTCGGCTTTAAAGTCGCTGACGCTGTCGTTCAACATCTGCACAAACAGCGGATTTTCGGGCAAAGAACTATCGTCCGTCAACCAATACGTTTTTCCGTCATCGGACAAAGATTTTTCCAATCTTTCGTTTAACATCTGTTTTTTCCGCAACCAATTTTGCCAAAGCAACGCCGTATCCGTTCCCGCTGCTTTGTCAAAAACCATCATGTCGATATATGGATAAGCGTGCCCTTTCAGTCCGAAGTGCGCTATTCGATGAAAATCACCTTTGATATACATCCATGAAATGGCAAATTCCCTTTCGTTTTGAATAGCTCGACATAATTTTTCGAAATCTTCTCGCACCATGCCGACATCGGCGTCATCGTCCCACGGAATAAAGCCGCCATGCCGCACCGCCCCCAACAACGTTCCGCCGCGCAACCAATAATCCAAGCCGTTTTCATCGCAAAGTTTGGCAAAATTTTTTAACAAATACAGATTGACGTCCTGTTTTTTACGCAAGTTTCCCGTCGATTTCGGACAGCGGCGAACGTCAAAAACGGCTTTGGCAAAATTCGGAACGGCATTGTTGCCCGCTATTTTTTCCAAAAATTCGGATAATCCCGACGGATTGACGGAATCGTTGATTTTCATTTTCAAAAACCACGTTTTCCGTTCAAACTTTGTTTTTACTTTTTTAAAAATGCCCAAAACATTCTTTTTAATCATTCCATTAGGAAAACGCCTGAAAGAATACACTTTTATTCCGCAAAAGCGGATGTCGTATCCGTTTGTTTTTATTTTCTTTTTGAACATTGAATCCTCCGATAACAAAAAAAACCGCCTTTAGGCGGTTCGGGGAGTTCATAAATCACATAGTGCAATGATCCTTTTGACCTTTAAAGTTATCCGCGGGACGACTTCTGAACATACGTCAAAAGCTCCCCGAACCATAGACAGATTCGGGGATATTTTCCGCATTTGCTTTTATGCAACGCGGATTACGGCGCATATCTTGCACCGACACTATGGAGAGCTTATGAAGGCTCCGCGCCCGCAAAGGCACTTTTCGCGCAAACAATTTTGCGCGAACGACTATACATTAAATGAAAAAGCGGCGTTTTTCAACACCGCTTTTTGCGTTTCATTTTACGACGGAACCGTACAAATCGTAAGGGTCGGCGTCTTTGATTTTAACGCGGACGAATTGCCCCGGTTTGACTTTCTTGCGCGAAGAATTGAAGTAAATCCTGCCGTCGATGTCGGGAGCGTTTGCGTAATCGCGCCCGTAATACAATCCCTGTTCGTCGTCAAAACCCTCGCACAGCACGGTTGCCGTTTCGCCGACGCGCGCCTGCTGGTACGCCAAACTGACGTCGGACTGCGCGTCCATAATCGCTTCATAACGGTCAAGCTTGTCGTCTTCGTCGATTTGGTCGGGGAAATCGTAAGCGGGCGTCCCCTCTTCGCGCGAATACGCGAACGCGCCGAAGCGGTTGAACCGCGCGGTTACGGCAAAGTCCAGCAATTCGTTGAACTGCTCTTCGGTTTCGCCGGGGAAACCGACAATCGCCGTCGTGCGAATCACAATGTCAGGCATGGCGGCGCGCAGTTTTTTAATCACATCTTCAATCAAAGCGCGGTTGCCGTGGCGGTTCATCCGCTTCAGCACCGTGTCGTTGATGTGCTGAATGGGAATGTCGATATAGTGCAACACTTTGGGATTGTCGCGCATTTCGGCAATCAGTTCGTCCGTGATTTTGTCGGGATAGCAATAAAACAGCCGAATCCACGGAATATTCGTTTCCTGCGCCAAACGGTGCAGCAATTCGGGCAGCATCGGCTTTTTGTACAAATCCACCCCATAGCAGGACGTATCCTGCGCAATCAAGTTCAACTCGACAACGCCGTCCGCATCCAGCTTTTTGGCTTCGTCAAGGATGTCATCCATCGTGCGGGAACGGTAATTGCCGCGAATCATCGGAATAGCGCAGTAAGTGCAGCGGTTGTTGCATCCCTCGGACACCCGCAGATACGCCGAAAAAGCGTCGCCCACGCGCAACCGTTCACCGCCGATTTCGGCTTTGTGCGCATCGCCGTAAATCTGCACTTTGTCCTGTTCAAAGCTTTTGTTCACGGCTTCGACAATGTCGTGCACACTGCCGACGCCGATAACCGCATCGACTTCGGGCATCTGTTCCAAGATTTTATCGCGGTAACGTTCCGCCAGACAGCCCGCGACAATCAGCTTTTTCAGCTTGGCTTTTTTCTTCAGCTGAGCCATTTCTTCAATGGCTTCGTAAGATTCCTGTTTGGCATCGCCGATAAAGCCGCAAGTGTTGACGACAATGACCTCGGCTTCGCGC
>CAVCSV010000003.1:73402-80248 GCA_963604715.1 Limosilactobacillus gorillae | reverse complement strand
GTCATGCACCGTCATTCGTTTTCGGGATAGCTTTTTATAAAAAAATCGCTTATAGTGCAGACAGTCAACGAACCAAGGGAGCTTTGCGCATGAAAAAACCGTATAAAAAGCGTTTTTCAAAGCCCTTGGCGTACAAAAAATCCTTTCAAAAACCGAAAGCGCCGACGTTTGCCGCCATTGATTTGGGGACGACGAACTGCCGTTTGCTGATTGCGACGCCGACCCCCGCGGGATTTGCCGTGCGCGAAACGTTTTCGCGAATCACCCGATTGGGCGAAGGATTGATTTCCACGGGCAACCTGTCCGAACGCGCGATGAAGCGCACGATTTCCGCGCTGAAGCTCTGCGCCAAAAAACTGGAAAAATACCGTTTGGCGGGAACGCGGTTTGTCGCGACCGAAGCCTGCCGCCGCGCCAAAAACGGGGCGGAATTCGTCAAGCGCGTCAAAAAAGAAGCGAGCATCGACCTTGAAATCATTTCGTTCGAGGAGGAATGCCGTCTGGGCGTCGCGGGATGCGTGCCGCTTATCAACCGCAAAATCCGCCACGCTTTGGTGTTTGACATCGGCGGCGGGTCGACCGAAGTGTCGTGGGCGAAAATCGACGACAGCAACACCGTTTGTCTGGAGGGGGCTTTGTCGTTCCCCTTGGGCGTCATCACGGTGTCCGAAGGCTTTACGGGCAAAGGGCTGTCGTCCGCCGCCTATCGCGCCGTGGTCGGTAAAGTCGTTTCCTATCTGCAGCCGTTCGAGGACAAATTCGGCATCGCCGACGTCATCGCGCAGGGCGACGTGCAGATGATTGCCATGTCGGGGACGGTGACGACCATCGGGGCGTTCCACTTGGGACTGCCCGAATACAACCGCGCCGTGGTGGACGGACTGGCGCTCAGCTACGACGATTTGGCGAAGGCGAAACGCAAGCTTGAAAAACTGCCCTTTGCGGAAAAGGAAGCGCATCCTTGCATCGGACCGCAGCGCGCGGATTTGACTTTGCCGGGGTGCGCGATTTTGCAGGGCATTTGCGAAATGTGGCCCATCGGCGAAGTCACAATCGCCGACCGCGGACTGCGCGAAGGCGTTTTGCTGGATTTGATTCGCTTGCACGGGAAAGAAAAGAAATGAACAAAAATCAGCCTCACATGCTTGCCAAGCACGTCAAAACGGCAAAAAAGCGCTCTTCGTCGTCGACTCAATGGCTGAACAGGCAACTGAACGACCCGTACGTCGCCATGGCGAAACAGGCGGGATACCGCGCGCGTTCGGCGTTCAAACTGATTGAACTGAACGACAAATTCCATTTTTTGAAAGCGGGCAAGCGCGTTGTCGATTTGGGCGCGGCGCCCGGCGGATGGACGCAAATCGCGGTGCGCGAAGTCAAATCGACGCCCGAAAATCCGCTGGTCGTCGGGCTTGATTTGCTGGAAATGGCGCCGATTCCGGGGGCGAAAACGACGCAGCTTGATTTCTTGGACGACCGCGCGCCAGACGTGCTGAAAGAAATGCTGGGCGGACACAAAGCCGACGTGGTGCTGAGCGATATGGCGCCGAACACCACGGGGATGAGCGAAATCGACCATTTGCGGATTATGGGGCTGCTGGAAACGGCGTACGCTTTCGCGTGCGAGATTTTAAACACGGACGGCGTTTTCGTCGCCAAGATTTTCCAAGGCGGCACCGAGCAAAACCTGCTGGCGGAAATGAAACGCCGCTTTGCCGTCGTCAAACACGCCAAACCGCCAGCCAGCCGCAAGGAATCGTCCGAATTTTACGTTGTCGCGACAGGATTCAAAGGATAAAAAATGCAAGACGCCGCCCGCATCGCCGCCGTTATCGACGCGCTGGAACAGATTTTCAAATTCGAACAGCCCGCGGACAACACGCTGAATCTGTATTTCCGCACGCACCACTACATCGGCAGCAAAGACCGCCGTTTTGTCGCGGAAACCGTTTGGGCGGTCGTGCGCCGCTACGGGCGATATTCCGCTTTGTGCAAAAAGCTGACGGCGCGCATTGCCGCCGCTTTGTACTTGCAGGAAATCGGACTTGCCCCCGACGATTACTTTACGGGCGAACAGTACGCGCCCGAACCGTTAAAAGATAACGAACGCGTCGAATACAAAGAGCTTTCGCCGCTGCTGGAATGTCCCGAATGGCTGAAAAACAGGCTGGACATCGCCGACATTTCCGCCATGACCGAACCAGCCGCAACCGATTTGCGCGTCAATACTTTGAAAACAACACGGGACAAGGTGCTGAAAGAACTGGAAGACTTCGCCCCCGAACCGACGCCGTTTTCCCCGATAGGCATCCGTTTGCAGGGACGTCCGCAAATCACATCTTTGCCCGCTTTCATTGACGGGCGGGTCGAATTGCAGGACGAGGGGTCGCAAATCGCGGCTTTGCTGACGCAAGCCAAAGCGGGCGATTTGGTTTTGGACTGGTGCGCGGGCGCGGGCGGCAAAACGCTTGCCATGGCGGCGATGACGCAAAACAAGGGCATAGTGTACGCGGTCGATTTGAACACGAAACGTTTGCGCGATTTGCCCGACCGAGCCAGACGTTCGGGCGCGCAGAACATTGTCGTTCTGACCGACTACAAAAATTTGAAATCGGGCTATGATTTGGTGCTGGTGGACGCGCCCTGCACGGGAACGGGAACATGGCGCAGGTCGCCCGACGCACGCTGGCGCGTCGGCAAAAAGCAGTCGGCGGAACTGGTCAAAACACAGCGCGACATCTTGGAAAAAGCGGCGAAGTCCGTCAAAGCGGGCGGACGGCTGTTTTACATCACCTGTTCGCTGGACGACGCCGAAAACGACGGCCAAATCGCGGCTTTTTTAAAAAAGCACAAGGATTTCAAGCTGGAAAACCTTGCCCCCGTTTTTAAAGAAATCACAGGCAAAACGATTTTGACGCCCGTTGTGCATCTGTCGCCGTCGGCGTTCGGCACGGACGGATTTTTTGCCGCGTCCATGATTCGCACGGCATAATTCCCGCTTTGACACATAAGATTCACAGTTGAACGCGCATTCTTTGCTTTTTTTTCGAAAAAAAACAGGGCATAGTAGAAAAAGGTTTAACTGTATGGGAGTCTGTCATGACCGTCAAAATCGCCCCGAGCATTCTGTCCGCGGATTTTTCGAAACTGGGGGCGGAAATCGCCGCCATTGACCAAGCGGGCGCGGATTACATTCACATTGACGTCATGGACGGGCATTTCGTCCCCAACATCACATTCGGCGCGCCCGTCGTCAAAGCCGTCCGTTCCGCCACAAAAAAAGTGTTTGACGTTCATTTGATGATAGAGCCCGTTTCCGCGTTCATTCCCGACTTTGTCAAAGCGGGCGCGGATTTGATTACCGTCCATGCCGAAGCGGACAAACACCTCGACCGCCTGATTCAGCTGATTAAATCGTTCGGCGTCAAAGCGGGCGTGGCTTTGAATCCGTCCACCCCCGAAAGCGTCATCGAATACGTCTTGGATAAAATCGATTTGGTTTTGGTCATGACGGTCAACCCCGGTTTCGGCGGTCAAAGCTTCATTCCCGCCCAGCTGGAAAAAATGCGCCGCATCAAAAAAATGATTGGCGACCGTCCGATTGAATTGGAAGTCGACGGCGGCGTCAATTCCGAAACGGCGAAACTGTGCGTCGACGCGGGCGCAACCGTTCTGGTCGCGGGCAGCGCGGTGTTCAACAACGGGGCGTATGCCGAAAACATCCAGCGTTTGAAAGGGTAACCCATGTCGAAAATTATGATTGTCGAGGACGAAGACGACATCGTTACCCTGTTGCGCTACAATCTGGAAAGCGCGGGATTCGAAATCGCCTATGAAACAAACGGCGGACGCGCGCTTGCCGCCGTCGAAGCACAGCGCCCCGATTTGATTTTGCTGGATTGGATGCTGCCCGAAAAAAGCGGCATCGACATCTGCCGCGACATCCGCGCCAGCAACGAATTGCGCAACATTCCGATTATCATGCTGACCGCCCGCGGCGAAGAAGCCGACAAAATCGAAGGACTGAGCATCGGCGCGGACGATTATATGACAAAACCGTTTTCCGTCCCCGAACTGATTGCCCGCATCCGCGCTTTGTTGCGCCGCACTCAGCCGTCGGCGTCCAAAGGCGTTTTGGAATTCGAAGACGTCAAAATGGATTTGGCGACCTGCCGCGTGACGCGCGGGAACCGCTTTGTGCATTTGGGACCGACGGAATTCCGCCTGCTGCAGTTTTTGATGGAAAAGCCGCGCCACGTCTTTCCGCGCGAAGTTCTGCTGAAAGAAGTCTGGGGCGAAGACATCCACGTCGAACTGCGCACCGTCGACGTGCATATCCGCCGTTTGCGCAAAGCCATGAACGACGGCGGGGAAAAAGACCTTATCCGCACCATCCGCGCGGCGGGATATTCAATCGATTCCAACGTTCCGCCCGACGAAATCGGCGATTGATATTGAAAAGCCCTTGTTTTTGCAAGGGCTTTTTTCTTAATCGGGAATGTAGTCGTGTAAAATCAGCGCCAAGTTCAACAGCGTTTTTTTCTTTTTGACCGACATATCCTCCAGCGCTTCCGCCAGCAAATCGTCAACATCCGTATCTTTGTCGACGCCCAGCAGTTCGCCCAGTTCGTCACATTCGTTCATTTCCGTTTGCAGCAAAGAAAACGCGTCGTCGGGAATTTCATCGTCCAGTCCGAACATCGCGCTGACCGAACGGTAATCGTCGGGGTTCAGTTTATGTTCTTCGCAATCGCAATGTTCATGCCCGCAACCGCATTCATGGTCATGGGAATGACCGCATCCGCAGTCGTGATGACGGTCGTGGTGACCGCAACAGCAATGTTCGTGTTCGTTTTTCATTTTCAATCCTTTATCGACACATAAAAAGAGCCAAAGCGGCAATGGAAGCCGTTTCCGCCCGTAAAATCCGTTCGCCCAAATCCAGCCCGACCGTGTTCGGCGTTTTGGCGATTAAAGCGCGCTCCGCTTCGGAAAATCCGCCCTCGGGGCCTGTCAGAAAAGCCGCGCGTTCCACACCCGCGAACACTTCGCCCGCGCGTTTGCCCCGCCCCGTTTCGTCCAAGTGGAACAGCACGGGATCGCTTTCGCTCCATCCCGTCAGCACATCGCGCAAAGAAACGGGTTCATCCACCTGCGGCACGTCCAAACGGCGGCATTGTTCGCATGCTTCGATTACGGTCGCTTTCAGCCGTTCGACGTTGACGCGCTTCATCGCCGTATAGTCGGTGATGACGGGAACAAGGCGTGTTGCGCCCAGCTCCGTCGCTTTTTCGGCAACCAGTTCCGTGCAGTCGCGCTTCAGCGGGGAAAAATACAGCCGCACGTCGCGCGCCGCGGGCTGTTCGCGCAAAACCCTGCAAATCTGGATGTCGCCGTTTTTTTTGCCCAAAGCGGACAGAACCGCCGCGAATTCGCCGTTTTTGCCGTCAAAGACATACAGCTCCGCCCCGATATCCGCGCGCAGAACGTTTTTCAAGTAATGCACTTGATTTTCGGGCAAAGCGACGGTTTGCCCCACACTTAAAGGACGGTCGATGAACAGACGGATTTGCATTTATTCTCCTGCCGCATGAACGATGAAAGACGCCGCGTCGAAATCGTCGATTTGTTCGGGTTTCATATATTCGGATGCGTATTCCTTGTACACCCCCGATGTCAAGAACAAGTTGAACAAATCGGGGTCGATATGTCCGCTTTTCGCCATATCCGCCATAATCGCAACGATTTGGGACAGCGTTTTAATCTTTTTGTACGGACGGTCGGTGGACGACAAAGCTTCGAACACGTCCGCCAGTCCCAAAATCCGCGCGGGAACGGACATCTGGTCGCGCTTCAAGTGGTTGGGAAAGCCCGTTCCGTCCATGCGTTCGTGATGCCCGCCCGCGTATTCGACGACGTTTTTGATGTTCGGCGGGAACGGAATCGCTTTCAGCATTTCAATCGTCATGTCGATATGGCTGTTGATTTTTTTGGCTTCTTCGGGCGTCAAAGTGCCGCGCACGACGGACAGGTTGTGAAATTCGCCGCGGTTGTAGCCGCCGAAAACGTGGTCGGGGCGGTCTTCCAGCAACGGTTCTTTCGGATTCGTTTTGGGCGGCGGGTTGGACTTCATGCGCTCCAGTTCGTCCCACGACAAGCCCAGCGTCTTGTCAAACCAGCGGTGATACGTCCGCTGTCCGATTTCGCGGATGCGTTCCACGTCGTCGTCGCTGAGCGGCGCATAGCCCACATTCGAATTTGCCAGAAAAGCGAAATCGTCCTCCAGTTTTTTGACTTTGGCGTTGAATTCGTCGCGCAAAGTTTCCGCGGGCGCCGTGTTCGCCAGCCGTTTTTTCAAATAATCGATATGCGCGTCGCGGCGCAAAATTTCGAATCTGGCGCGGATTTCGTGAATGCGGTTGTTCACGGTTTCAAGCTTTGTCGCTTTGTCCAGCACATATTCGGGGGTCGTGACTTTGCCGCAGTCGTGCAACCACGTCGCCAAATGGAACGCGTACCATTCGTCTTCGGACATTTCGAAATCGGAAAACGCGCCGTCGGAATCCATCACCGCCGCCAAAGCCAGCTTGCGCGCGATAATCGGCACGCGCTGGCAATGCGCGCCCGTGTACGGCGATTTGTCGTCGATGGCGCGGGCGATGACTTCCAAAAACGCCTCCAGCACGTTTTTCTGCGCTTCAATCAGCTGCTGGTTGTCAATGGCGACCGCGGCGTTCGACGCCAACGCCTCGACCAGCTTTTGCACCGATTTCGAAAAGAATATCGTTTCCCCGTCCTTTGTGCGGGCGTTAATCAGCTGCAAAACGGCGACCACCTGCCCCGAAC
>CAVCSV010000003.1:34377-73392 GCA_963604715.1 Limosilactobacillus gorillae | reverse complement strand
ATCCTCGGAATCGTATGCATCGGGGACATTGACGATTTGTTCGGTCAAAGCGGCATAAGTCGCCACGTTTTTGGTGTTCGGTTCGCCCGTTTCGGGATCGTACAGATACAAAGGCGGAAACGGAATTTCCTTTTTTTCCGCCGTGCCGCCCATTTTGATTCCCAAAGCGTCGTTATGCAGAATGGAAAAAATCAGCTGATTGTTCGCCAAATCGGTCAGGTAGAGCGTGCCCGCCTCGGCATTGGAAAATTCTTTGGCGGCGGTCAGAATGGTTTCCAGCAGAACGTCCATATCTTGCTGAGCGGACAAATCAATGCCGATTTGGAACAGCCTGTTCAGCTCTTCCGCCGAAAGAGTTACCGTTTCCTCTGCGCCCGTTTCGACCATGATTTTGCCCCGTTTTCTTTTTATTATAAAGGCTTACAATGCAGGAGTCAAACCTTACGCCCCGTTCTAAAACCAAAAATTAACTGAACCGAAAGCATTTCCGGTGTATAATTCGCAAAATTACAGGAGTTTTTTGCATGGTTCTGTTTCCGAAAAGCGTCCCCGCACATTCCAAAGAATCCGATGACGAATCGGCGCAAAAGCCCTTTTTCCCGCCGCTGTCCGTCCTTGGCCTGTTCGGGATTTGCCTGTCGGCTTTGCTGTGTTTCGCGTTTCAAAGCGGACGGTTCGTCGAATTGCGCATCCCTCTGTTTTTGATGGAAATTCAAGCGGGATTGATTTTTTCGGCGGTATGTTTTTTGTTTTTGGCGGCTTTGATTGCCGTCATGGTGCAAAAATCCTTTATCACGGGCAATTCGGGGCGCACTTTAATCGGCAGAAGCCGCCATGTCAGCTATTTCTTTTCGATTTTGACGACGCTGGCGTTTGCGGTTTATATGTGCGCTGTCGCCGTTTATTCGCTGAAATCGGGCGTGTTTTTGCGCGAATCCCTGTTTATCGCCGTGCTGTACGTTTGCGTACTGTTTCCGCATTTCAAAGCGGGCAAAACGCCGTTGGCGCACACGTTCACGACGGCGGCGTTCGTCGTCGTTTTGAACATCACCGCTTTTTACGGCGGCTTGGCGACGGCGAAAATCGAACGCAAGCCCGCCATCGCTTTGAACGGCGAAACGTTTATGCTGTGCGCGACGCAAAGAAACGCTTATATTTTGGCGGGATTTGACACGATGCGCCAAAAAAGCAACGGCAAAATCATGCTGCTGCCGAAAAACGCGCCCGCGCTGGCAAATATGGTTTTCACCCCTGTCGGACATTTGAAATGAACAAAGCTTTATCCCCGTTTGACGCGGTATCTTTTTTAATCGACAAAGCCAAAAAATTCGGCGCGGACGCGGCGGAATCGTTCGGCGTTTCCAGCACGTCGGCAAGCGCGGACTGCCGTTTGCAAAAAACGGAATCGCTGGAATACACGCAAACCGCCGCCGTGGATTTGCGCGTGTTTTCGGGCAAGCGCCAAGCCGTCGTCGCCTCGTCCGTTTTGGACGAACAAACGCTGACGGAACTTGCCCAGCGTGCGGTCGAAATGGCGAAAGCCGTTCCCGAAGACCCGTTTTGCGGCCTTGCCGACCCCGCGCAACAGGCAACGGATTTTCCCGATTTGGATTTGTACGATTCAACGGAAATTTCCACGGAAAAACTGCTGGAAACCGCTTTAAAGGCGGAAGATGCGGCGTTAAGCGTCAAAGGTGTTACAAACTCGGACGGCGCGGGGGCGTCGTTTGAAAAATCGGATGTGCTGATTGCGTCAACCACAGGCTTTTCCCGCCGCTATCAGCGGTCGTCCTGCGCTTTTTCCGTTTCCGTCATCGCGGGAACGGAGGCGAAAGAAACCGATTACGACTATTCGTCCGCCGTTTATTTTTCCGATTTGGAATCCCCCGAAAAAATCGGAAAACAAGCGGGCGAACGCGCGGTAAAACGGCTGGGCGCGCAAAAAATCGAATCGGGCGTGATGGATGTCGTCTTTGAACCGCGCCTGTCCCGCGGTTTTGTCGGCGTGCTGGCATCCGCAATCAACGGTTCGGCGATTGCTCGCGGCACGTCGTTTTTGAAAGATTCTTTGAACGACATCGTATTAAATCCCGCGCTGTCCCTCATTGAAGACCCGTTTGTCAAACGCGGCGCGGCGTCCCGTGCATGCGATTCCGAAGGTTTGCCCTGCGTCAAGCGCGCGATTGTCGACAACGGCAGGCTGACAACGTGGCTGTTGGATTTGCGTTCCGCGCGGCAGCTGGGGCTTGCCCCCACGGGACACGGCGCGCGCGGCTTGGGCGGTACGGCGCACCCCGCCCCGTCGAACCTGTTTCTGACGGGCGGCACGGTCGCCCCCGAAGAGCTTTTTGCCGACATCAAGCGCGGACTGTACATTACGCAGCTGTTCGGACAGGGCATCAATCTGATTACGGGCGATTACAGCCGCGGCGCGTCGGGATTCCTGATTGAAAACGGCAAAATCACGACGCCCGTTTCCGAAATCACCGTCGCGGGCAATCTGAAAGACATGCTGAAATCCATGCAAGCCGCGAACGACATCGGCGACAGACACGCCGTCAACGCGCCGACCGTGCGGCTGAACGGTCTGTCAATCGCAGGGAAATAGACCATGGACATCAACCCTTTCGTCGGATTGGAACTGTGGCGCAAAGCGACGCTGGAACTGGTCAAGAAAGACACCGATTCCGCGGATTTGTCCGCGCGGCAGACCGCCGTTTTGTTAAACGTGTATTTAACGCCCGCACCGCACACCGTCCGCGCGCTTGCCGCCGAATTGAACATATCGAAACCCGCGATTACCCGCGCCGTCGATCGCTTGAGCGTCCTCGGCCTGATAGAGCGTAAAACCGACGAAGACGACCGCCGCAGCGTTTTATTGGAACGCACCATGGCGGGCGCGAAGTACGTCACAGAGCTGGGCGACATCATCGCCAAACAAGCTCTGGACGTTCGCAATCCGCTGTTTTAAACGTACACTTCTTCGGTCGCGGACAGGGCTTCCGCGTTTCTGCCCTCGGCGTTTTTCATGCGGTCAAGGACTTTGCGGTATTCAATCGGCACAACCTTGACGAACAGCGGGAATCTGTTTTCCCAGTTGTCCAAAATACGCTTCGCCTGCGCCGAACCCGTGTACCAGTAATGCTTTTCCAAAATGGCGTGCAGGGCTTCCTTGTCGTCCTTCGACCACACGTTTTCCAAATCGACGCTGTCAAGGTTGCAGCGCGTCTGAAAGATTTCCGTTTCGTCGTAAACATAGGCGATGCCGCCGCTCATCCCCGCGGCGAAGTTGTACCCCGTCGACCCGAGGATGACCACTGTTCCGCCCGTCATGTATTCGCAGCAATGGTCGCCGACGCCTTCGACAACCGCCAGCGCGCCGCTGTTTCTGACGGCGAAACGTTCGCCCGCCATGCCGCAGAAATACGCTTCGCCGCCCGTCGCGCCGTACAAAGCGACGTTGCCGACAATCACGTTTTCATGGGGCATAAAGTCGACGTTCGGCGGATGGCGCACAATGATTTTTCCGCCAGACAGCCCTTTGCCGACATAGTCGTTCGCTTCGCCGTTGACGCGGATTGTAACGCCTTTCGCCAAAAACGCGCCCAAGCTTTGTCCCGCAGAACCCGATAATTCCAGAGTTATGGAATCGTCCGCCAAACCGTCCGCACCGCACCGCTTGACGACCGCGCCGCTCAGCCGCGCGCCGACCGTTCTGTCCGTGTTGCGCACGGGTAAAGTAAAGGCGGCTTTCAGTCCCGTTTTCACCGTGTTTTCAATCATCGGCAGCAAAGCGGTGTCGAAGCTTTTTTCCGCTTCCGCAGGGGCGACGAAATGCCGCGTGCCGTTTTCGGGCATTGTCAGCAGACGCGCGAAATCGACGCCCTGCGCCTTGCCCGTTTTTTTGGCGGGGTCTTGCTCCAGACAATCCGCGCACCCAATCATCTCGTCAACGGTCTTGAAGCCCAGCCGCGCCATGTATTCGCGCATTTCTTCGGCGATGAAACGCAGGAAATTGATGATGTATTCGGGTTTGCCGTCGAACCGCGCGCGCAGTTCGGGGTTTTGAGTCGCCAATCCCATGGGGCAGGTGTCCAAATGGCACTTTCTGTCCATACAGCACCCCAGCGTAATCAGCAAAGCCGTACCGAAGCCGTATTCCTCCGCCCCCAGCAAAGCCGCCACCGCCAAGTCGCGCCCCGTTTTCAGCTGACCGTCGGTTTGGATTTTAATCCGTCCGCGCAGTCCGTTCGCAATCAAAGCCTGCTGTGTTTCGGCAACGCCGATTTCCCACGGCAGTCCCGCGTGACGAATCGCCGTCATCGGCGACGCGCCCGTCCCGCCGTCATAGCCCGCAATGGTCACGACATCCGCTTTGGCTTTGGCGACGCCCGAAGCAATCGTGCCGACACCCGCTTTCGCCACCAGCTTGACCGAGATTTTCGCGCTCGGATTGACCATTTTCAAATCGAAAATCAGCTGCGCCAAATCTTCGATGGAATAAATGTCGTGATGCGGCGGGGGCGAAATCAGCGAAACGCCGCTGACCGTGTGGCGGATGCGGGCGATTTCCTCGGTCACTTTGTGCGCGGGCAGCTGTCCGCCCTCGCCCGGTTTCGCGCCCTGCGCCAGCTTGATTTGCAATTCTTCGGCGTTGACCAGATATTCGGTCGTCACCCCGAAACGCCCCGACGCGATTTGCTTGATTTTGGAACAAATGTCGTTGCCGTCGGGTTTGGTGTAAAAGCGGTACGGATCTTCGCCGCCCTCGCCCGAATTGCTGCGCGCGCCGATGCGGTTCATCGCGATTGCAATCGTTTCGTGCGTTTCGCGGTTGATCGACCCCATGGACATCGCGGCGGAAACAAAGCGTTTCATAATGTTTTCGGCGGGTTCGACTTCGGCAATGTCAATCGGCGTTCCCGCTTTGAACCGCAGCAAAGCCCGCAAAGTCAGCGGGTCGCGGTTTTCAATCAGCGCGCTGTACTGCTTGTAAAGCGCGTAGTCGTTTTCGCGCACCGCCTTTTTCAGCATTGCCATGGCTTGCGGCGTCCACAAGTGTTCCTCGCCGCCCCTTTGCAAACGGTAATCGCCGCCGACGTTCAATTCGGGTTCGGGCGTTTCATCGAACGCGCGTTCGTGACGCGTCAAGCTTTCCCGCGCGATGTCGTCCAAGCCGATGCCGCCGATGGCGGACGCCGTCCCCGTAAAGTGTTTGTCAATCAAAGCCTTGCCCAGACCGACCGCCTCAAACACCTGCGAACCCCAGAAACTGCGCACGGTCGAAATGCCGACGCGGCTGAAGCATTTGAGCAATCCTTTTTTCAGCGCGGTCAGATAGGCGAATTCCGCTTCTTCGGGCGTTTTCGTTTTTTCCAGCTCGCCGTTTTCCGCCATGGCGCGCACGGTTTGCAAAGCGATTGCCGGACAGACCGCGTTCGCGCCGAACGCAATCAGCTGGGCGAAGTGAATGACTTCGCGCGCTTCGCCCGTTTCGGCGATGATGCCCGCCTTGTAGCGCAAGCCTTTGCGAATCAAAAAATGATGCAAGCCCGACACCGCCAGCAAAGCGGGAATCGGCGCATGGTCCTTGTCACCGTCAAGGTCGCTGAGAATCAGAATGTCCGCGCCGTTTTGAATGGCGGTTTCGGCTTTCGCGAACAAACCGTCCAACGCGGCGTTCAGCCCCTCGCCGCCCTTTGAAGCGTCGAACACGGCGTTCAGCCGCACGGATTTGATGTCTTCGTTTTCGATTTTTTCCAAATGCGCCAAAAACGCGGGTTCCAAAATCGGCGACGTCAGTTTCAGCCGTCTGAAATGCCCCGCCGTTTCCGTTAAGAGGTTCTTTTCCCGCCCGATAAAGCTCATCAAACTCATCACCAATTCTTCGCGCAAGGGGTCAATTGGCGGATTGGTGACCTGCGCAAACTGCTGTTTGAAATAGCTGAACAGCAGTTGCGGACGGTGCGACAGCACGGCAAGCGGCGCGTCGTAGCCCATCGAACCGACGGGTTCCTGTGCGTTCGACGCCATGGGGTTCAAAATCAGCTTCAATTCCTCCGCCGTATAGCCGAATTCGTTTTGATAGCGCTTCAGCGTTTCAAAGTCCGTCGCTTTGTCGGCGGCGGGGGCGTAAAGCGTATTGATTTGGATGCGGTTTTCGCGAACCCAATGGCGGTACGGATTCTGGCGCGATATTTTGCCCTTGATTTCGCTGTCGGACACGATTCTTTTCTGCCGCAAATCGACCAGAAACATCTTGCCGGGGGTCAGTTTGCCGCGCACGCGGATATTGTTCGGCGCAACGTCTATAACGCCCGCTTCGCTTGCCATAATGACGAAGCCGTCCTTGGTCACCGTATAGCGGCAGGGGCGCAGTCCGTTCCTGTCCAGCAGTCCGCCGACATAGTTGCGCCCGTCCGTGAACACCATCGCCGCGGGGCCGTCCCACGGTTCCATAATCGACGCGTGGTATTCGTAAAAGGCGCGCTTGTCCTCGCTCATCACGAATTTGTCGCCGAACGCTTCGGGCACCATCATCATCATCGCGTGCGGAATCGACCGCCCCGTGACCGTCAGCATTTCCAAAACGTTGTCGAAAATCATCGTGTCCGACCCCGTTTCGTCAATCACGGGCTTGATGTTTTCGATTTCCGCGCCGAACGCGTCGCTGGCGAGGTTCGGCTCAATCGCCTTGATATGGTTGACGTTGCCGCGCAAAGTGTTGATTTCGCCGTTGTGAGCGACCGCGCGGAACGGCTGAGCCATGCGCCACGTCGGCAAAGTGTTCGTGCTGTAGCGCGAATGAGCGATGCAGAACGCGGCGGCAAAGTCTTCGTCCTTTAAGTCCGTGTAAAACTCCGCCATGTGCGACCCCGCGACCAGCCCTTTGTAAACAATGGTGCGCGGCGACAGGGAACAAACGTAAAATTGGGACAAATCCTTGTCCTTGACGGCTTTGATTTCCTTTTCGACCGTTTTGCGGATTAAGTAAAGCTTGCGGATGAACTCCTGTTCGTTCATTCCGCCGCTTGCCAGAAAGATTTGCTTGAACGCCGGAACGGTTTTTGCCGCGATTTCACCCAGCAGGGAAAAATCGACGGGAACATCGCGTTCGCCGATGTAGCGGCAGCCGTACTTTTCCGCCGTAATGCGCAAAGCGCGCAGGCAAACGACGGCGTCTTCGGCGTCAGAGGGCAAAAACACCTGTCCCACCGCGTATTCGCCCGTTCTGGGCAAAGCGAACGGAACGGATTTCCTGAAAAACCCGTCGGGCAGCTGCACCATGATTCCCGCGCCGTCGCTGGTTTTGCCGTCCGCGCCGATGGCGCAGCGGTGTTCCAGATTGCCCAAAATCGTAATGCCTTTGCGCACCAAATCGTGTTCGGGTTTGGCGTTCAGATTGACGATAAAGCCGATACCGCAGTTTTCATGTTCCAAATTCGGATTGTAAAGACCGAATTCGCGCGGTTCGCCCGCGGCGTTGCATGTAAAACCGTTTATCGTTTGTGTCGTCATGAAAGCCTCCGCTTGTTTTTATAAAAAAGCGGGGCAAAGATACACGTTTTTGACGGCTTTTTACAGCGGAAAATGCAGTTTTTTCATCAATAATGCGGGGGCGGGACTTCTTCGGACAGGGGACGGACGAATTCGCTTGCGCCGTGCAGTTCCAAAAAGCGCACTTCCTTTTCCAAACGGTCGATGGTCAGCGCCTGTTCGGCCACGATTTGATTCAAATCCTTTAACGTGCGGTCGAAATCCGCGACAATCATTTCCAAAGCGATAAAGCGTTCTTCGGTTTCAATATCGGTCATGGGCAATCCTCCTTATCCTCTTTTGTAGCTTCACAAACGCGAAATAACAAGTCATCACTTGAGATAGTTTCAAAAAAGCGATACCCTGCACAAAAAAGAGAGGTTTACCATGTCCGATTTAATCAACTTGTTCCGCACTTTGGCAAAAATCCCGTCCCCGTCCATGCGCGAAGACGCCGTCGCCGAAAAAATCATGTCTTTTTTCACCGAAAACGGCATTGATTGCCGCCGCGACAAAACGGGCAACGTCTACGCCCGCGTTCCCGCGACCGATTCGGCGAAAAAGCCCGTCATGCTGTCCGCGCACATGGACGTCGTCGGCGACGACCGCCCCGTGCACATCGTCGAAAAAAACGGCTTTATCGAAACCGACAAAACCCGCACTTTGGGCGCGGACGACAAGGCGGGCGTTTCATGCGCCATGATGCTGGCAAAGGAAACCGCCGCAGACAAAACGCTGAAGCACGGCGGATTGGAAATCGTTTTCACCCGCGACGAAGAACAAAATATGACGGGCGCGCGCAACATCGAATACGGCGCACTTGAATCCGAACACATCCTGGTTCTGGACGGCGACCGTTTGGGCGAACTGCAAATCGCGGGCGCGGGCTATACCAAAATGACGCTGTCCGTCACAGGCACGAAGGGCGGTCATTCGGGCATCGACATCGCCGACACAACGCGCGTCAACGCGGTCAAACTGCTGGCCGAAATCATGGCGGAAATTCCGCAGGGCGTCTACAAGCAGGACGAAACGGGCGTTGTCACGTCGATTAACGCGGGCGCGGTCGCGGCGGGCGGACTGAAGAACATCCCGACCGGCAAACAGGGCGCGGCGTTTATGGCTGAACTGGCGGACAGCGCCATGACGAATATGATTAACACGGACGCTTTCGCCGTTTATTCGATTCGCAGTTCCGATTTGAAAAACGAAGAACAGTTGCACCGCGACATCGAATCGATTGTTGCAAAGTTCAAGGACAAAGCAGACGTTTCCGTCGTTTTCAAGCGCAATCTGCCGCCGTTCGAACGTTCCGCCGACGAAACGGTAACGATAGCCGCGCGCAAAGCCGCCGAAGCCGCGAACGTCCCTTTGACCGTGTCGTCGTTCCACGCCGCGGCTGAAACGCATTTGTACGCAACGGAAAAGAACAAAGCGGGCGTCGTGTTCAAACCCGTTTTGCTGGGCGTCGCCAACATTTACAACATGCATTCCGCCGACGAAAAAGTCGAACGGGAATCCCTTGTCAGAGGCTACGCTCTGTTGAAAGAAATTTTCAAACAAATCAACGGTTAAGCCTTTTTTAACCCGCCGTTGTTATCCTCTATAATCCGATGAAAAAGGATTTAAGGATGACAACGGACGATTTGGGCGCGGTACTGGCGCATACAAAAAACTGGATTTTCGATTTGGACGACACGCTTTATCCGCCGTCCGAAGTCATTTACGCCCAAATGGCGCGCCGCATCCGCGACTATATCATGAAAACCGTCGGCGTTGACGAACAGACGGCAAGCGTCATTCAGAAAAGCTATTACAAGCAATACGGCGCGACCGTTCACGGACTGGTGCTGGAACATCACATTCAGCCCGCCGATTTCACCGATTACGTTCACCGGCTGGATTTGTCGTCGCTGTCCCCCGATCCGAAACTGCGCGCGGTTTTAGCCGCTTTGCCGGGGCGGCGGTTCGTGTTCACCAACGGCGCGCACGAACACGCCGAACGCGTGCTGAAGCGCATCGGACTGGACGATTTGATAAACGGCATTTTTTCAATCCGCGAAGCCGACTACATTCCGAAGCCCGCGCTTGAAACCTATCAAAAAATGATGAAAACGTTTAACATCGACCCCGCCGAAAGCATGATGTTCGACGACAACCAGCAAAACGTTCTGGGGGCGAAACGCGCAGGGATGAAAGGCGTTTGGATTTCGTCGAACACGTCCAACAACAAATACTGCTTGGCGGACTGCGACGATTTTTGCGACTATCAAACGCCCGATTTGGTCACGTTCCTGTCGCCTTACTTCGGCAAAGCGAAGCAAGCGTCCTAAAATTCCGTCCACGATTTGCCGTTCAGCAGCAAATCGACGGGTTTCGGTTCCCCGTTTTTCGGCAAGGCAATCACCATTTCCGCCGTGACGTTCGCGGAATTCAAAGCCTGTTCCAACACCCGCGCCCTGTCTTCGGGAACATAAAAGCAGCGGATGTTGTCGCAGCAGTCTTTGTAGCGCGAATTTTCGGGATAGCGCACCCGAACGCGCAAATAATGCCCGCTCAGCAAATCGCGCGGGTCGTATCCCGAAACGGGCAGAACGATTTTTTCGGCGGTCGAACGGGACAGCTGCAAAGCCGACACCCAGCAAAACAGCACGATTATCGGCAAAGCCATTAAAATTTTCGTTTTCATTTCAGCCCCGCTTTCAATTTCGAATCCAATTTATGCCAACCGTATGCCAGTCCCAAAATCACCATGCCCGTGACAATCAAGCCGAAGCCCGTTGTCAGCAAACTGCCGAACACCTCCAGATACAGCGTAAACAGCCGCCCCCCCAGACACAAGGACAGCACACGGGACAATCCGACGGCGTTGGCTTGCGCGGCGGCGACGATTAAGCTCATCAGCACGCAGATTTGGGCGGCGAACACGACAATCCGCGCATCCGCGCCGCTCAGCACCGTTGCGAACACGACGCATACGGCATACAGGGATTTGTACGGCGTTTTCAGTCTGTACAGCACACCCGCCGCCAATGCCGCCCAAACCGCCATAACAACGAAAACAAACGGCTCTGTGCTTTTTTCCCATATATAATCGGGCAACAACAGGCACAGCACCGCCAACACGGCGGAAATCCACCGCAAGGGAATTACAAAGACTTTTGCCTTGTCCGTCAGCAACGCCGCGCCCCACACCGTCATAAAGAACGCGGAAAAGCACATCGAGCTGTCAAAGTGCTTCAAAAAGTCGTACAATATCTCCCTCAAAAGGGGCGAATTCCAAACCGCCGTCAGGACGGCAATTTCCCACAAAAAGCCGAAAAACACCTTTTTCGTCAGCAATATCAGCGGAAAAGCCAAAACGCTCCAAAACGTCAGCGTTTGCCACAATTCGGACTGCAAATGCCAAATCTGTCCGACCAGCCCCATCGCCGCGAAAAACAAAATGCCCTGCAAAAACAGCAAAGCTTCGAAAAGGGCGGGCTTTTTGTTTTGGAAACGGACGGCGGCGCACGCGTTGCCGACGAGCATCGCAAACATTGCCGTCAATTTGACAAACACGGGAGTATTGCGCCAGTTCGCCGCGATTAGGGCTATGATTCCCAACCCGACGGCAAACATGCCGACCAATCCCAAAGCCAGAACCGGCGTTAAAACCGATTTGCGGTTTTGTTCGAACCGCCGCAGCTTTTCGCCCTGTTCGGCGGTAATCAGCCCCGCCCCGACCCAATCCGTGATTTTTCGCGACAAAGACGCCATTCGCCCCTCCTTAGGTTTGTTTTATCCACGATAGCACGGTTTTTTGTTTGCAAACAACGGCTTTTTAACGTACATTTTTGAAATCTGCTGACAGGAAAGGATACACTACTATGAAAAAAGCAGCTTTGTTTTTGGTTTTGTTCTTGGCTTCCGCGTCCAACGCTTTCGCATACGACAGCACGGGCTGCGGCTTGGGTTCCATGATTTTCAAAGGACAGAAAGGTCCCGCTCCTCAGATTTTGGCGGTCACGACGAACGGTTCGTTCGGCACGCAGACGTTCGGCATTACGTCCGGCACGTCGGGCTGCGACAGCTACGGCAGAGTTTCGGGCGGCACGGGGCGCATGTTCGCGTTTTTGGAAAACAATCTGGACCAGTTTGCCGCTGACGCCGCCGTCGGCAAAGGCGAAACCATCGAAGCGATTGCCGCCATCACGGGTCGCGACGCCGAAACGGTCGGCCGCGTTGCGCACAACAACTTTGCCGAATTGTTCGGCGACAAAGACGTTTCCGCTGTGACCGTCACGCTGAAAATGGCTGATTTGCTGGCATAACAAGGAATGAAATTCCTTTTATCGCTTAGTCTTGTTTTTGCTTTTGCCTTTCGCGTCCAAGCCGCACCCGCGCCTTTGACCGAAAGGCAAAACGCTTTTATCGAACAGGCGCAATCGTTGGGAAATCATCCCCAATGGCTGCGCCTGCTTCATTTTCACAAAAACGAAAGCACGATTGACACGCAGGGCTTTTTCCTTGCCCCCGACGGAAAAACAAATCCGCAATCGGAACTGACCGCCGATTTGACGGCTTTTTTCAAAGGCGAACATCTGTGCGATTTTCCCGCCAGACGCCGTTTTTTAACAAAAGAACTGGGCATCGGCGCGGATTTGATAAAAACGCCCGAATGCGCGGACTATTCGGCTTTGAAAAAAGCGGTGAACGCGGACAACTTCACCCTGATTTACACAACGGCGTTCATGGGCAATCCCGCTTCGTTTTTCGGGCATACGCTGATGCGGCTGGATTCGCGCGAAAATCCCGCTTTGCTGGCGCACGCTTTGAATTACGGCGCGCTGACGGGCAAGGATTCTGGAATTTTTTACGCGGTCAAAGGCGTGTTCGGCGGCTACCCCGGCATTTTTTCGGTTTATCCCTACTATGACACGGTTAATCTGTACAACAACATGGAAAACCGCGACATCTGGGAATATCAGCTGAATTTGACCCCCGAACAGGCTGATTTTTTAATCGACCACATTTGGGAATTGGGGCGGCAAAGCGCGGACTATTGGTTCTTTTCCGAAAACTGTTCGTATATGATTTTGGAAACGCTGAACGTCGTTTATCCCGAAAACGACTGGACGCGTGATTTGCCGCCGTTCACCATTCCCGCGGACACGGTGCGCCTGTTGTTGAAACAAAAAGGCGTGTTCAAACAAGCCGTCTATCGTCCCAGCCGCCAAACCAAAATCAAAACCGCCTATGCTTCGCTGTCCAAGCCCGAACGCAAAGCCCTGCTTGAACTGCGGGACAATCCCGCGGCGGATTTGACGGGCTTTTCCGACGTTCGCCGCGCCGCCCTGTACGAAACGGCGTACGACTATCTGCAATACCGCTATATCGAGGGCAACGTCCCTCTGCGGACTTTGCGCGAACAGTCCGTCGCTTTGCTGAAAGCGCGCAACGCCCTTCCTGTCGAAAGCCCCATGCCGAAGCCAGAAACGCCCGCCGTCCGTCCCGACGAAGCGCACGATTCTTCGGCGTTTACGGTATCGTTCGGGCGCGATTTGGGCAAAAACTTTGCGGAGTTGGAAATAAAGCCCGCTCTGCACACCGTTTTGGACAATTCGGCGGGTTATCTGCCCTTCAGCGGCATCGATTACTTCAAAGCCGCCTTGCGCGTTGATTCCGACGGCAAGCTGTCCCTGCATCGGTTCGAGCTTTTGAATCTGGAATCCTACGCGCCCTACGACGCGCTGTTTCACCCCAAATCGTTCCGCCTGTCCGTGGGACAGAACCGATTTTTCTACGCCCCGAAAAACAAAGAGCTTTCCGTTTTCGACGCCTCGGCGGATTTTGGCGCGGCAACCCTTTTGACCGAACATATCAACGTTTTTGCGCAAGGTTCGATGACCTTTAAGGCGGGGGACAAAACCGTCGGCGGACTGGGCGCGCGGTTTGGCATATTGGCGGATTTCGGCAAACTGCGCGCGAAAGCCGACATCGCCCCCATGGCGTTCACCCGCAGCGACGCGAATATGGTTTCGTACCGCGCGGCGCTGTCCGTTTCAATCGGCAAAAATCTGGATTGGGTGTCCGAATTCGCGTTTGACGACGGACACGGCGCAAACCGCCGCGAATTCAAGTTGGGACTGCAAAAACACTTTTAATCTTTGAGGACGGGAATTTTCTTGCCCTGATACAGGATTTTGTCCGCTTTTTCGGCAGGCGCGTCGACAATGTCCAGCACGTCTTGAATCGCCAGCGCGTAATCGGCGAAAATCAAAACCGTCTGAGCAAAGGGGAAATGTTTTTTGTTTGCCGAATCTTTCAGCGGCAGCATTTTCCCGTCAACAATAAAGACGGGCTGATTCGTCGCGCCGTCCATTTTGACGCCGTCGAACGCTTCAATTTTCAAAACGCGGGAAACGGGCACCGCCGCCGTGTTTTTGGAATCGCTTTTGTAAATCAAATAGGACGTCATCGGCGAAACGGTTTTCACCGCAGGCGTTTCCACGGGCAAAGCCGCCGCCGTTCCCGTCATTTCGGGCGGGCAGAGATTCAACAGAAACGACGCGTCCAGCCAATCCGCCTTTGTCCCGCTTAACGTTACACACGGCAGCAGATACGGTGTTTTGCCGTTTTTCAAATCGGGCAGGAAAGACACAAAGGCATCCGTTTCGGCGATTTTTTGAACGGGCATCAGGAAATTGAACACCCCCGCCTGCAGCACAATGCCGAACGCCGCTTTGTCCGATTCGGTGTCGGGCATGGGCAGAACGGGCAGCTTTTGTCCGTCGCGGTAAAAATCCCGTGTGCCGTCCGCATGACTCAAAGCAAACGTTTCCGCAACCATATTCAGCGGCACGGCATATTTGCGTTCGCCGATTTCGAACATCAGCACTTTGTCGAACAAATACTGCTTGGGCAGCCAGAATTCAATGTGAATGCCGTCTTTTTCCCAAATACGCAGCTGCCCGCCGCAACGTTCCAGCAAATGCGCGACATCCAGCAAACCGCGCGATTGCTTGTCGCGCAAAACCCGCGGGTGGAACAAACTGCGCAACAAACGGTCATGGGACAGTCCGTCGGCATCTTCCGGCGTGCAAAGTCCCGCTTCCGTCACCGCGCCGCGGATTTTTTCAAACGGGAATACGGACGAATTGTCGCTGTATTCCGTTTTCAAAAAAGCGCCGCTTTGTTCGACCGAAATCCGAATGGACACCGTTTCCTCTTCAGGCAGAACATAGCGCAGGGAATTGTCCGTCAACGCCATAAAAATCCTGTTCAAAGCGTCATACGCGCCGCAGTCGGCATCCATATCGGGCGCCTTGAAATCAAACGTATAAATCCGATTGTATTTTTGGGCGCGCACGGCGACGAAATTTTGCAAAGACGCAAACAGTTCCGACAGCGGTTTGGAGCGCGCCTTGCGAATGAACGCATGAACGGATGCCGCGGCTTGCGGATTGCCGTCCGTCAGCAAATCGGCAAAGTTTTTCTGTATTTTTTCAATATCGACGGGCCACCCCGCGGCACGCAGTTCGGCATGCAGTTTCTCATCGGCGCGCCTGCCCGCTTCCAATTCTTTGCGGGTTTGTTCCAGCTGTTCCGAAGTCAAAGCGGCTTCGTCGCGCAAAGCTTCAAAGCGGCTTTGCAAATCGGCGGATTGACGTTCCGCCGATTCTTTTGCGGACAGCAGCTCTTCCGCGGATTGGCGGCTTTGGGTGAAATGTTCCGCCATATCGTCGTATTTGTTTTGCAACGCGGTGAAATCTTCGCCGATTTTGCAGGCGTTTTCTTCGGAACGGGCGTATTGCAGCTGCAAATTCTGCAAAGCGTTTTCGGATTCGCGCAACTGCTGTTTTGTTTGCTGCAGTTCCTGACGCAAATCGCTTTCCAAACGGTTTTCGCTTTCGGATTTTTTCATCAGTTCCTCCTCCAGCTTGCAAATCTGCCCCGTCAAATCTTGAATGGTCTTGTTTTTTGTTTCCAGCAGGCGGCGGTTGTCTTCCTGCCGCTGTTCGCGTTCTTTCATTTGTTCGCGCATCTGCGAAACTTCCGCCGCGCTTTGCGTCAGTTTGTCGTGGAAATCCGACAGCTCCCGTTCGGCGCGCGTGATTTGCTTGTCCCGTTCCTCCTTTTCCGCGGTCAAACGACGGACAGCCTGCTTCAAGTCCTTGACGTTGCTTGTTTTTTCCTCCAAAAACGAGCGCGCGTCACGAACGCTTTTTTCCTGCGCTTTCAAAAAAGACAGCTTTTCGTCAATCTCGGCTTCGCGTTTTTGAACATCGGACTGCGCGGCGGCGATTTGCGTTTGCGCGTCGACGTTTTTCTTTTCGTCCTGAAAAAGGGCGTTTTCGCGTTTGTTCAAATCGTTTTCGCGGCTGTCCAGCATTTTGGCGCGCGAAATCAGCCGTTCTTCGCGACTGTCCAAATCCTGTTCCTGCCGACGCACGTTTTTTTCCTTTTGCGACAACAGCTGCGCGGTTTGCAGCAAAACGGAAGCGGCTTGGTTCGACGGATGCAGGTTCAGCCGCTCGTCGGACTCCGTTCCCAGCAAATCATCGTCGGATTCGCGGGGTTCGCGCTTCAGCTTGGCGGCAGACGCCATGATTTTTTTCAAACGGGCGAATTTTTTCAAAACGGACGGCAAAGCGTCGATTTGACGGCTTTTAGCCTCGTCCAAAGCGGCGGATGCCAGTTTGTAAGCGCGCGGAAAATCCGCAAAAGGCGCGGCATAGCGTGTTTTTTCGAAAAAATCGGTTATCCGAGCCCATGTTTCGTCATCGGACGGGTTGTTTTCCAAACGGGGCAGCTTCTTTTCGACCGCTTCCAAATCGGCTTGCATTTCCGTCAAAAAAGCGTCAATCAGCATCCGAAGCCCTCCCCTTTATCTTGCCGAAAAAGACAAGGAAAAGCTTGTGTCCGTCCGTTTTGCGTCAAAGCCGAGCTTCTGTTCCGTCATCACGGCGCGGATGAACGCGGCGCCCGCCGTTTTCGGGGTCGGAGCCGTACTTGCGCCGTTCAAAACGTCAATCGGCGCCGAATCCGCTTTAAAGGCGTCCGCCGTTCCCGTAATCGAAACCCGCTTTTCGCCCGCTTTCGCAACAACGGTGATTTTTCCGCCGCGAATCATGCTTTCGGCGACGATTTGTCCCGCCAGCAAAATCACACGGAACCAAAACAAAGGCAGTTCGTTGTCGACATGCCATTCGCAATCAAAGCGTGCCGCACGGTTTTCGACGGATTTCAGCCAATCCGCAAACAGCTGTTCGGTCACGCCCGCGTCCGTCAGCGGTCCGTCGCTACCGAATGCCGCGCGGAAAAACCGCAAGCGGGCAAGCAGCACTTCGGCGCTGTTTGCCGCCAAAGACAGCGTTTCCTCGTCTGCGCCGCCGAATTCCGCCAGCAAATCCAGGCTGTTGGACACCGCGCTCATCACGCCCGCCAAATCATGGCTGAAGCGCGTCACGGCGACTTTCGACAAAACCAAATCCGTATCAGACACAAAAACACCCTATTTAATGATTTCAATCCCGCTTTGTTTTTTGTATACTAATTAAGTTAAACAATGTTTACCAAAAGCGGGATTTAACCATGACAAAAGTGCCCTCCGCCCTGCAAAGCCTGACCCTTTCCGCAGACCGCATCGCCGCGGCGTCCAAACGTCATGTTTCGCGCGAAACGGCAGCGTCCGCCGCATCGGCGTTTCAGCGGGAACGTCCGTTCGATTCGTCGTCCGAATTCGTCGAAATCGACGGAAAGCGCTATTATTTGAACGCGCCGCGCGGCACTTATTTGAACATTTTGGTTTGAAAGGGCTGAAAATGAACAACAGCGAACGGGGATCGTCCTTAATCGAAGTCATGGGGTTGCTGGCGATTGCGGGCATGATAGCCGTGTCGCTGATGGCGGGCATTTCTTCGGTCACGGGGCGGATGAAAATCACGCAGGCGGAAAACCAAGTTGCGCGCATCGTCAAAAACATGCAAATCAGCTTTTCAGCCGACGTCCCTGAACTGACGGCGGACAAATCCGCGACAAAACTGTTCAAAGCGGGCGTTTATTCGGAAACCGACGTTTCTTCCAACGGAACGGAATATACGGGAACGAACGTTTACGGCGGACCGATGACGGTTGTATCGGGGTATCGGGACGGTTATCCGTATTTTGATTTGACATATTCCGATTTGCCCACAAAAGTTTGCGCCGATTTGCTGCAGGCGAATTTCGGCGACGACCCGTCAACGGGATTGAAAAGCGTTACGGTAACAAATGAAAACGTCCAATCCACCGTCTTTGAATGGGACAACCCCGATGCCGACAGCCACCCCGCGCACAAATTGATACCGACGCTGATGGACGGCGCGGCGGCATGCGGCGGCACGGCAAACAATATTACTTGGAGCTTTTACCTTTAGCCGTTTCGCGGTGAACGATGGGGAACGGCGCATCCCACAAACGGCTGCCCGTCGTGGCTTCGGTTACAAACAAATGCAGATAGTATTCCTGCCGTTTCTTTTTGCCTGCCAAATAGGCGGTGCGGTGCGTGATTTTTCCCGCAATGAAAAATTGCGGCGCGGTTTTGCTTTTTGCCGAAACAACGCGCACTTTGCGCCCCGACGCCAGCGCGTTTTTCAAATACTGCACCGTTTGTTCCGTATCGAAATCGTCCTTGCCCGTCGTATTGACGATGCGACCGACGGCAACGACATATTTGTCCCCGTCGGCGTTATCCAGAGTTCCCGATTTCAGCATATTGTAAACCGCCGCGTTGACGGTGCGGCGCATATCCGCGCTTGTAAAGTCTTTTTTGGGGACGACGGGCTGAACAACGGCGGGCGCGGCAACGGGAGCCGGTTCGGGTAAAGTTTCAACAGGCGGATTGCTTGGCGCGGACGCGCATCCGAACAAAATCATACCGAGAACCGTTGCCGATATTTTTTTCATTGTTCCCCCTTTTGATAAACGTTTTGTCGCCTATCATAGCCGCAAAAAGATTTGTCTTGCACTCTTTTTTTTCAAAAGAACGGAAAATTCCTGCTTTTCGGTAAAAATCCGACCCAAAAGCAGGAAAATCCTCTTAACGGCGGCGAATGATTCCCGTCGGTTTCGCGGCGGTTGCGGGCTGTTGCGTTGCGGGAACAGCCGTTTCTTCCGCAGGTTCCAGAACCGCGGCGGTTCCCGTATCGGCTTTATTCGCCGAACCGCGGCGGTGAATGGTGGATTGCCGTTTGCGTTCGGCGGCGGCCTTGGCTTCCGCTTCGGCTTTTTGGCGCGCTTCTTCCGCCGCTTTGGCTTCAGCCTCGGCTTTCTTGCGCGCTTCCGCCGCCAGCCGTTCCGTTTCCGCTTGGGCTTTGACGCGTTCGTCGTATTCGTGTATCGCCAAGTTGGCGTTGGAATTTTCTTCGGTCACGACGTTATGGATGTTTTGCGCTTCCGTTTGCAAAACGGTCAGGTTCTCCAGCGTTTTTTCGTTTTCCGCACGGCTTTCCAACTGTTTGAGCAAATCAATCTGCGCAACGATTTTATCCATGGAAGTTTGTATCTGCGCAACGGCGGGATAGTTCATTTTTTGGGTCGCCAAAGCCGACAAAATACCGTTTGCGTCCGTGCGCATATCCAAAATGCGCCCTTTGACCCCCAGCCCCATCGCCAGACGGTAATCTTGATTCAGTTCGTTTTGCCTGTTAATCAGCTTGTCGCGCGTCAGTTTTTTGTATTTGGCGTAATCGTCGGCTTTGATGTCCGAAGAACGCGCGGTTTTGCGGATGTCGTCCAACAGCGCTTCAGCGGCGGCATACGCGTCCGACAGCGGCGTATAGTACCGCTTGACCTGATACACGTCCCGATACGGCTTCAAATCGGCGATTTTTTTGGCAAGCTCCTGCACATCGGCGGCAAATTCGCTTTCCAGTTCGAACAAAGCCTTTTGTTTGGCTTCCAGTTCCTCCTGCGCTTTCTTTTCCCTCGCGGCACGGACTTTTTCGCGGGTTTCGGCGTCTTGCTTTTGCTTTTCCCGATATTTCAGCAAAGACACGTCAATCAAATCGGCGATATTGTCGCCGACAACCAGCATTTGCCCCGGACGTTTCGTAATATACAGCGACAAAGCGGAATTTTTAACCGCCAGCCGCAACGCCGCGCGCAGTTCCGTCGACAGCAAATCGACCGAAATGTCGCCGACTTCCTCCGCTCCGTTTTGACCGTATCGGGCGACGGCTTGCTCAAAGTTCAGTTTTCCGCCGTCGACGGTATACGGGAACACCCCGCCGTAAAAAACGGTGCTTCCGCTCAAAATCGCTTTTTTAACCGTTTCCGCCGTTTCGGGCGTTACGGTTTCCAGCCGTTTTTCCGCGGCGTCAATATTGAAGTTTGTCAAAACCGCTTCGTCGAAAAAGACTTTTCCTTCGCCTTTCATGGACTTGACGAAATCGAACATCGACGCGCCATGTCCGTTGCCGTTGAAAACAATCGTGCCGTTTTTCACGGCTTTGACGTCGGGTCCTTGAGCGGCGAACAGCGCGGAGGGAATATAGATGTTCCCCGCGTTTCCCGTTATGAACATCTCCGCTTCCCCGTTTTTCAGCGTTCCGTCAACCTGCATGCGCAAAGAAATCCCCGACAAAAAGCCGTCGGTTACGACAATTTTGAACATATCGGGCGCCGCCGTCAGCGAAGCCGCGAAATTGTCGATGCCGAAGCCGGGAACGAACAGCTTTTGCGCTTTCAAATCGATTTGCACATTGCCGCCCGAAGCAAAGCCGAAATCGAATTTTTCCTTGGGCAGCGACAGTTCCGAAAAATTTTCAAACGCCCCGTCCGCCGCGAAAGGCGCCGCATTTTCGTTTACGTCCTTGGTTTTGAAATCGGGCAGTACGTTCAGCGACGGAACGATTTCCGCATAATACAGTTTCGACGCGTCAACGTTCATGGTCAGCTTTTTATCGGTTTTGCCCCAATTCAGCGTTCCTTTCAAAACGCTGTGCCCCGCCGTCATTTCAACATCCCGCAACGAAACCCCGTCCGCGGAAACGGATACGTTCGCCCGCAAAGCCATGGCGCCGGGGTTGGGGGACATCGGACGGTATCTGTTGGTGAACAATCGCACGAACTGTCTGAAGTTTTCATGCTTTACGTCGGCTGAAAAATCCGCCTCCGCCCCCTTGTCCGTCTGTTTGACCGTCCCGTTTGCGGCAAATCCGAACGTCCCCGAACGCATATCCGTCTTGAACGTCAAATCGTCCGCCGTTCCGTCCAAAACGGCAGAAACGGTCAGCGCGTTTTGCTTCAGCAGCCCGTCGGGTATTTCGACCCCGATGTTTTTGGCAAAAAGCGTAAAGTTGTCCGTTTGCGCGCCGACGGTGAATTTTTCGAAAACGGTGTTTGCGCCGGGCTGTTTCAGCGTGCCGTTCAGCTTGACATCCGCCCCCCACACGTTGTCCGCGGAAAAGTCTTTGACCGTCAAAGCGCCGTTTTGCGCAACGAACGAAAGTTTTGCATTGCGCGCGGAAACGCCGCCGAATTTCAGCGTCCCCGCCGTTATGTTGACTGCGGCGTCCGCATCGTTCACAAACGTCAGCGAATCGGTCAGCGCCGCGATTTTTTCGCTCAAGCCCCGCGTTTTGGCATTTTCCCAACGCTGTGCAAACGCCTTGTCTTTTTCGGGGAAATACAGCGCGGCGTCCATATCCGACACGGCGGCGGCGATTTGAACCGCGGGGCGCGTGCCGAACCGCACGGCGGCGGCGCCGCGAACGGTCGCGCCGTCCAGTTCGGCATCCACGCCTTTAATCGACAGACTTTTTTCAGTTGCCCGCAAAGTTCCTTTGATTTTCAAACGCTTCAGCGCGCCGTCGGTCAATCCCGCATCCAAAGGAACCCCCGCCCAGCGCAGAAAAGCGGCGAAGTTTTCGCCTTCCGCGGCGGCGGCGACATCCAAAACGGGCTTTTTCGTCAAGTTCAGCATGGCTTTGCCCGAAACGTCCGTGTCCCCCGGCAGCAACGCGCTCAATTCCGAAAAACGCAGTCCGTTTTCGACGGCGTCCGCTTTGATTTTCAGACGGCGAATCATGTTGTTTTTGTATTCCGCCGCGTCAAACGTCAAATCCACCGCGACTTTGTTTCTGCCTTTGTCCGAAAAAGCCCCCGAAGCGGCAAGCGCATCCGCCATCGCTTTCAGGTTGTCGAAAAACACGTCCCCCGCAAACTTTGTAAAAATAAAGGACACGTCGTATTCCTTGGGCAACAGGAATTCCGCCACCTGCGTTTTGGCGGCGGGGGCATCGTCGATAGATATGATTGCGTCGGGATTGTTCGGGTCGCGCAAAACCAAATCCAAATCGTCGATTTCTTCCTCTTTCGCCTGTCGGGCGCTGGCTTCTTCGGGCGAAAGGGTTTTGATTTTCACCGTTCCCGACGCGGACGACTGCCCGTATTTGAACAAAAAGTCAGACAGCACGTTTTCGCGCGTCGCCGCCGTGTCTTTGATTTTCAGGCTGCCGACCAGCGGCTGGAACAGTTCGGAGGGCAGCTTTTGTTTCGAAAACAAGGCGAACAAAGCTTCCGTTTTTCGGATGTCAAACGTCATATTGCCCGTAATGTCGCCCTTGTCCTTGTCGCCCAATCCGTATTTGCCCGAAAAAGCGAACGTCGCTTCGGCGGGGGCGTGAATCACGCGCAAAGACACGTCGGGCGATTCGCCTTTGCCGAATCTGTCCGCTTTGAACGAAAAGCCGAAGGTCGTTCCCATCGCGGCGACGTTGCCTTCGAAAAAGAACGGGCCCGTCGCGGAATCCGCCAGCAGTTCGGCATTCATATTCTTCCACACGTCGACGGGCGTGTATTTGTCATGCCTGACTTCGACGGTCGCGTCATTGACCAGCAGGCTGGAAAATCCCAGCTTCGCCCCGTTTGCCTGACGGTCGAAAAAGGCGGCTTGCCAGTTCCATTTGCCGTCCGCCAGCCGTTCCAAAGACAACTTGGGATTTTTCAGCACGATTTTTTTGATGTGAACCTGCCGCTTGAACGCCAGCCCTTTGTCGAACAGGAATTCGGCGGACTGCGCCTCCAAAATCTGCGGAAACGTTCCGTCGCGCACATTGCCCAACGTTATCCGCCCGACCTTCAGCGACGGCGCAGGGGTCATCGAAAATTGAGGCTTGCCCTGAATCCGCAGAACCAGCCCCGTCTGTTTGCGCACCTGTTCGGTCACCTCTTTGACATAGCCGTCCCAATCGTAATTCGACGGCATGACGTAATAGACAACCCCGCCCGCAACGGCAAGAATCAGGAATACGACAAACAGAAACTTTTTCAAAGAACCCCTCCTTGATTCGAATTATCGCGTTTTCGTCCCGAACAGGCGGTCGCCCGCGTCGCCCAGCCCCGGAACGATGTAGCCGTGTTCGTTCAGCCGTTCGTCCAGCGAAGCGACGTAAACGGGGATTTCGGGATGCTGTTTCGTCAACACGCGCACGCCTTCGGGCGCGGCGACCAAAGCCAGAAAGATGATTTTTTCCTTGGCGACGCCTTTTTTCAACAGCGTGTCAATCGCGGCAACGGCGGAATTGCCCGTCGCCAGCATCGGGTCGACCAGAATGAACAAACGGTCGTCAATCGGCGGCAGTTTGACCAGATATTCGACGGGTTTCAGCGTCTGCGGGTCGCGGTACAGTCCGATATGTCCGACGCGCGCCGACGGAATCAACTGCAGCAGTCCGTCCGCCATTCCGATTCCCGCGCGCAGAATAGGAACAATCGCCAGCTTTTTGCCCGCAATGACAGGGGCGTTCATTTTGCAGATCGGCGTGTCGATTTCTTCATACGTCAGCGGCAAATCGCGTGTGATTTCGTACCCCATCAGCAGCGCGATTTCTTTGAGCAGTTCGCGAAACGTCCGAGTCGACGTCCCCGCGTCGCGCATCAAAGTCAGCTTGTGCTGAATCAAGGGGTGTTTAATCACATGCAGATTGGGAAATTCGTTTGCTTCGGTCATAGCGGCTTTGTCCTACCTTGAAAAATAAAGAAAACTCCTTTCGTTATAAAGGACGCGTGCGGGAAAACCAACTTTTTTTTGAACATCCGCCCGATTTTTTGGCTTTGCGCGAACCCGCGCTTGATTTTTTGGATTAAGTCTTGACGAAAGTTTAATGTTTGTCTTAGTCTGTACAAAATAACGTAAAAAGGTATCAACCTATGAACGAATTGGAAACAATATTGCAAATGGCGCGCGACGCCATGGACAAGGCGTACGCCCCGTACTCCAAATTCCGTGTCGGCGCGGTCGTCAAAGCGCGAAGCGGCAGGCTGTACGCCGGCTGCAACGTCGAAAACGCCGCCTATCCCGCGGGGTCGTGCGCCGAACAGGGCGCGATTTCCGCCATGGTGCTGGGCGGGGACACCGAAATCACGGATATTTACGTTATGGGCAACGGGGAGCATCCGACTTCGCCGTGCGGTTCGTGCCGCCAGCGAATCCGCGAATTCGCCACGCCCGAAACACGCGTTCACATTTGCGACCGCAACGGTGTGCGCATCACAAAGAATCTGACCGAAATCTTACCGATTTCATTCGGTCCGGAAAATTTGGAATCATAAATCGGCACAAAGAAATACGAGGACTTTTATGCAAGACATTATCAATCAGGTTGCCCGGCAGATTAAATCCAAAATCGGCGGCTATGAACCCAAAATCGGCATCATTTTGGGCAGCGGTTTGGGCGGCATGGCTGATGCCATCGAAAACCCCGTCGTCATTCCTTACGAAGAAATCGACGGCTTTCCCCGTTCCACCGTGTCCGGTCACGCAGGCCGTCTGGTTGTCGGCAAACTGAACGGCGTCGACGTCCTGTGCATGCAGGGGCGCGTCCATTTCTACGAAGGTCACAGCCCCGCGGCTTTGGCTTTGGTGATTCGCTCGTACAAAAAACTGGGCATCGAAACGATGATTCTGACCAACGCGTCGGGTTCTTTGAATATCGACATGGGTCCGGGATCGCTGATGATTATTTCCGACCACATCAACCTGTCAGGATGCAACCCCTTGATTGGACCGAACGACGAAAACGTCGGACCGCGTTTCCCCGACATGACTTACGCTTACGACGCCGAACTGCGGCAGAAATTGGTCAAAACCGCCGAAAAAGAAGGCATCAATATGCGTTCGGGCGTTTATTTGATGACGTCGGGTCCGAACTTTGAAACGCCCGCCGAAATCAGAATGTTCCGCATTCTGGGCGCGGACGCCGTCGGTATGTCCACGGTTTCCGAAACGCTGTGCGCCGTGCATTGCGGCATGAAAGTCGTCGGCGTTTCCGTCGTGACCAACTACGGCGCGGGCATGGTTTCCGAAAAGATGACGCACGAAGAAACCATTACACAGGCGAACGAAGCGGGCAAGAAATTGCAGCGCATTTTGACACGTTTTGTTGCGGAGATTTAAGATGAAAGAAGTAGCTGCCAGAGCATTGGCTTTGCTGGATTTGACCAGCTTGAACGACGACGATACCGAAGAAAAAATCGTAGCCCTGTGCGCCAAAGCGCACGGCGAATTCGGCAAAACCGCCGCCGTTTGCGTGTGGCCGCGTTTTGTAAAAACCGCCAAAAAGGAATTGGAAGGCACGGGCGTCGACGTGGCGACCGTCGTCAACTTCCCGCACGGCGGAACGGACATTGAAGCAACCGTCGCCGAAACCAAAGGCGCGATTGCCGACGGCGCGGACGAAATCGACGTCGTTTTGCCGTACAAGGCGTTCATGGCGGGCGACAAGGAAACCGCCGCGGCATTGCTGAAAGCCACGCGCGAAGCCTGCAAAGGCAAAGTGATGAAAGTCATCATCGAATCGGGCGTTTTGGCGCACGCTTCCCTGATTACCGAAGCGTCCAAACTGGCGATTGAATGCGGCGCGGACTTTGTGAAAACGTCCACGGGCAAAACGCCTGTTTCCGCGACTTTGGAAGCGGCGAACGCCATGCTGGAAGCCATTCGCGATTCGGGCAAACCCGTCGGCTTCAAAGCGTCGGGCGGCGTCCGCACGACGGAACAGGCGGCGGATTACATGACGCTTGCCGACAAAATCATGGGACCGAACTGGATTTCCAAAAAAACGTTCCGTTTCGGCGCCAGCGGATTGCGCGACAACCTGTTGGCTTCCATGGGATTCGGCAAAGGTTCCGCGGATTCCAAAGGATACTGATTAAATGCTTGCCCAAGAGGTCATTCGCCATAAACGCGACGGGCAGCCCCTGACGAAAGAGGAAATCGACTTTTTCGTCAAAGGTGTCGGCGACTGGTCGGTTACCGAATGTCAAATCGCGTCGTTCGCCATGGCGGTCTGCCTGCGCGGAATGACGGACGCGGAAACGGTTGAACTGGCGCGGGCGATGGCTTCTTCGGGCGAAGTGATGGACTGGTCCTCCCTTGATTTGGGGGGACCTGTTTTAAACAAACATTCAACGGGCGGCATCGGGGATAAGCTGAATTTGCTGTTTGCTCCGCTGATTGCCGCGTGCGGCGGCTTTGTGCCGCTGGTCGCGGGCAGACGGCTGGGCGCGACGGGCGGAACGCTGGACAAACTGGAAAGCATCCCCGGCTATACCGCCATGCCGTCCACCGACACGTTTTGCCGCGTCATCCGCGAAGTCGGCTGCGCGGTCATCGGACAGACAATCGACCTTGCCCCCGCGGACAAACGGATTTTCGAAGTCCGCCTGCTGTGCGGTTCCATGGAATCGCGTTCGCTGACAACCGCGTCCTTGCTGGCAAAGAAACTGGCGGCGGGAACGCAGGGGCTGATTGTCGATTTGAAATGCGACACCAACCCCGATTCGGACGCTTTGTCGCTGGACGACGCCAAAAAACTGGCGGCGGTTATAGCCTCGACATCCAAAATCGCGGGTTTGCCGACCAAAGTCGTTTTGACCGATATGAATCAGGTTTTGGGGCGCACCGTCGGCAACGCCCTTGAAGTCGCCGAAGCGATTGCCTATCTGAAAGGTGACAAGCGCGACGAACGGCTTGACGCGATTTGCATGGACTTGTGCGCCGAAGCGCTAACGCTGAAAGGTTTGGCGGCATCGGATGCGGAAGCCCGCGAAAAGTTGCGGCATGCCTTGGATTCGGGCAAAGCGGCGGAGGTTTTCGCCAAAATGGTCGCCGCTTTGGGCGGACCGAAGGATTTAATCGAAAATCCCGCAAAACACCTGCCCGACGCGCCGATTGTGCGCCCCGTTTATGCAGAACGGTCGGGTTATGTCCGCGCCATGGATTTGCCCGCCGTCGGGGCGGCGGTAACGACTTTGGGCGGGCGGCGCAAAACGTTCGAGCAAACGCTTGACCCCGCCGTCGGGATGTCGGATTTCATCCGCATCGGCGAAAAAACGGGCAAAGACAGACCTTTGGCGGTTATTCACGCCAGAGATGAAGAATCCTTTGCCCAAGCGGCGAAAATAGTGCAGAATAAGGTTCAGACATCCGCCGAAAAACCGACGGAAGCACCTTTGATTTACGAAACGATTACAAACTTATGAGGTGAAAAACAATGAAACGGGCTATAATTCTGATGATGGATTCCTTTGGCTGCGGCGAAGCCCCCGATGCCGACAAATTCGGCGACGTCGGCGCGGACACGCTGGGACACATTGCCAAAGCCTGCGCGGCGGGCAAAGCCGAAAACGGGCGCACGGGTCCTTTAAAACTGCCGAATTTGTGCAAACTGGGCTTGGGCGAACTCTACAAGCAGTGCAACGGCGAATACGCTCCGAACATGCAGATTCCCGTTTCCGAAATCAAGGCCGCCTACGGCTACTCCAAAGAAGTCAGCAAAGGCAAAGACACCACGTCGGGACACTGGGAAATGGCGGGCGTTCCCGTCACGTTCAAATGGGGCTATTTCCCCGCGGAATACCCCAGCTTTCCGCAGGATTTGATTGACGAATTCTGCAAACGCGCGAACCTGAAAGGCGTTTTGGGCAACAAAGCGGCTTCGGGCACCGTGATTTTGGAAGAACTGGGCGAAGAAAGCATCAAAACGGGCATGCCGATTGTGTACACATCGGCGGACAGCGTTTTCCAGATTTGCGCCCATGAAAAGCACTTCGGTTTGGAACGCCTGTACGAAATCTGCCACATCGCCCGCGATTTGCTGAACGAACGCACCGAAAACGGCGTTATCGCGCGCGTCATCGCCCGTCCGTTCGACGGCGAAACCAAAGAAACGTTCAAACGCACGGGCGGCCGTCACGACTATTCCGTCCTGCCCCCTGCTCCGACTGTTTTGGACAAGATGAAAGCCGCCGGCGGAAACGTGATTTCGATTGGCAAAATCAGCGACATTTTCGCCGCGCAGGGTATTACCAAAGCGTTGCCCGCGGTCGGTTTGGAACAGCTGTTCAACGTAACGCTGGAACAAATCAAAACCGCCCCCGACAATTCGATTATCTTCCCGAACTTCGTGAACTTCGATATGGACTGGGGTCATCGCCGCAACGTGTCGGGCTATGCGTCGGGACTGGAATACTTTGACAGCCGCCTGCCCGAACTGTTCGCGGAAATGAAGGAAGGCGACATCTACTTCATCACCGCCGACCACGGTTGTGACCCGACGTTCAAAGGATCCGACCACACCCGCGAACACGTCCCCGTCATCATGTTCGGAAAAGGCGTCGAACCCCGTTATTTGGGTCGCCGCGAAACCTATTCCGACATCGGACAGACGATTGCGGAATACTTCGGTTTGGAACCGTTCGAAAACGGCAAATCGTTTTTGAACAAATAATTTTGACTTTAAAAGGGGCATTCTGCGGAATGCCCCCTTTTTATCGGGATTTTGCCATGCATCCTCAAGACATCATTTGCAAAAAACGCGACGGACAAAAGCTGACCTCCGCGGAAATCAACGCTTTTGTGCAGGGAATCGACGATTGGTCGATTGCCGACGGGCAAATCGCGGCTTTGCTGATGGCGACGCTGATTAACGGCGCGGATACGGACGAAATCGTCGAATTGGTCAAAGCGGTTGTGGATACGGGAATGGTGCTGAACTGGGACGCGGTGGATTTGGACGGTCCCGTCGCGTCGGTTTACGCCATGCCGGGCGTCGGCGACAAAGTCGAAATCATCGCGGGCGCGGTGCTGGCGGCGTGCGGACTGTATCTGCCGATGATTTGCGACCGCATGCAATATCACACGGGCGGCACGATGGACAAACTGGACAGCATTCTGGGTTACGATTCCCGCCCGACGTATTCCCGCTTTAAAAAAGCCCTGCGCGACAGCGGCTGTGCGTTTATGACTTCGACGGAGCAATTCGCCCCCGCCGACATGCGCATCCAGTCGATTCGCGACGTAACGGCGACTTTGGAAAGCCTGCCTTTGCTGATTGCGTCCATACTGACCAAAAAAGTCACAAGCGGCATTCACAAATTGACCGTCGACGTCAAAGTCGGAGAGGGCGCGTTCACCAAAACTCCCGAAGAGGCGGAAAACTGCATCGCTTTAATCAAACAATGCCTGCCCGCATTCGGCATTGATGCAAACTTTACGCTGTCCGACATGAACGGATTGACGGGGCAAAACATCGGCAACAGCTTGGAAATCTATGAAATCTGGGATTATTTGACGGGCGCGTCGGGAACGCGCGACGCAGATATTCACGCTTTGGTCAAACGGGTGTGTTCGGCGGCTTTGCTGCTGAATGGCGTTTGCGCGACGCAGGACGAGGCGGAAGCGAAAGTCGACACGATTGTCGCATCGGGCGCGGCGGCGGAACAATTCGGCAGGATTTTAAGCGCAATGGGCGTATCCCCCGCTTTTATGAACAATCCCGCGCCGTTTTTACAGACTGCCGCGGTCATCCGTCCGATTTATCCCGACACGGCGGGAACGGTCAAGAATATGAACCTGCGCTGGATAGGCTTGTCCGTGATTGAAATGGGTGCGGGGCGTCTGCATCAGGAACAGAAAGTCGATTATTCGGCGGGCTATACGAATATGTGCAAGGTCGGCATGTACGTTTCGCCGCAGGTCCCGCTCGCCTTTGTCCACGCGCACGACGAAGCGACCGCCGCCGCCGCCGCCGAACATTTGAAAGGCGCGGTTCAAATCGCGGCATAAGCCGCCGCCGCCGTTTCCCTTATCCTTTTTTCCAGCGCGGGCAAATCCCGTTCGCCGCACATCGCCGCGATTTTGTTCTGCACGGCAAGGGGCGCGTCCGCAACGGTTTGTCCGTCCGTCAGGCACACGGAATACAAAGCGGACAATGTCGTCCAAAGCTTGTAAGCATTCCTTAAAACCGCCGCCTGCTCCGTTTGAATAGGACTCAATATGCCCGAAACGGAACGGTCGGTGATTTCTGGATGATGCAACCGCGTTTTCTGGGCGAAAAATTCGATGTCAATCATGCCGCCGTCGATATGCTTGACATCCCACACCGTTTTTGCGGGAAAGTTTTCCGCGATTTTTTGCCGCATTTCCACAACATCCGCCGCGATTTTTTCCGCCGCGCGCGGTTTGTTCAGTGCGGCGGCGATTTCAGCCGTTCCGATTTCGCCCCACACCACGCGGGCTTTGGTCAGCGCCATCAGTTCCCACGTCCAAGCCTCCGCATCGTAATAACGGACGAACGCCTGCAAAGACACGGCGGCGGGTCCCGCGTTGCCCGACGGACGCAGGCGCATATCGACCGACCACAGCACGCCCTCGCGCGTATTCAGTGACAAAGCATTGACGATTCTTTGTGCCAAACGGGCGTAATACACGTTCGCAAACAGCGGTTTCTTGGCATCGGACAGCGCGCCGTCGGGGGCGTCGTACAAAAACAGAATGTCCAAATCCGACGAAAAAGTCATTTCCCGACTGCCCGCTTTGCCCAACAGCACCAAAGCGCACTTGCCGCCCTCCATTTTCCCCGCCGATTGTTCGTAGTCCGCAACGACCAAAGGACAAAGCCCGTTCAGCACAGCGTCCGCCAGAGTCGACAAAATCCCGCCCAAAGCGTCGGGCGCAATCAAGCCGCGCAAAAACAAAACCGCCGTTTGAAACCGTTTTTCGCGGGCAAAACGGCGCGCGACATCCAAAGCCTGTTCCAAATCCTCGACGTTTTCAAAGGCGGCTTTGGCATCGGATGCCAGAGAATCAGGCGTCGGAATTTCAAAAAAGTTACGGGACAGCACGGCGTCGAACAAATCGGGATGACGCCTCAGCTCGTTTGAAAAAACAGGGGAAACGGCAATGACTTCGGTCAGCAAATCCAGCAAAGCGGGGCGCGACTGAAACAGCGAAAACAGCTGAACGCCCGCAGGCAGTCCTTTGACGAATTCGTCGAAATGCGCAAAAGCCGCATCGGGATTCGGCGCTTTGCTCAAAGAATCGAAAATCACGGGCAACAGTTCGGCAATCAAAGCGCGCGCTTTTTCCGATCGCATGGCGCGGTACCGCCCCGACAGCCACCCGCGCACGGTATCGGCGATAAAGGAAAGCTCTTTGAATCCTTTTTGCGTCAGCACATTTGCCGTATGTTCGGGCAACTCCGCGCCGCTGAAATTCAATTCGCCCACTTTGCTTTCCGTTTCCGCTGCGAACAGGGAATCGTAAGCTTCGGACACCGTCGCGCGGTATTTCAGCAAAGTGTCCCTGAACGTCGGAAAATCCATGCCCAGAAAAGCCGCAAACGCGTCAAGTTCTTCCTGTGTTTTGGGCAGGGTTTGGGTTTGCTGGTCTTCCTGCATCTGCAGTCGGTGTTCGACCGTGCGCAGGAAAACATAAGCTTCGGACAATTCCCTGCGGCATTGTTCGGAAATCCAGCCCGCTTTCGCCAGTTGCCCCAATGCCGTCAGCGTGCGGCGGGAACGGAGCCGTGCGTCCCGTCCGCCCCACAAAAGTTGTTGCAACTGCGTGAAAAATTCGATTTCGCGAATACCGCCCGCGCCCAGCTTGACATTGTATCCTGCCAAGTTTTCCGTGTCGTTTTGCGACCGCACGCCCAACGACCGCTTGATGTCGTGAATTTGCGCCAGCGCGTAAAAATCGGTTGACCGCCGCCAAACGAACGGAGAAATCTCTTTTAAAAACGCCCTGCCCGCCCGCTTGTCGCCAGCAACGGCGCGCGCTTTGATAAACGCCGCGCGTTCCCAGTTTTGGGCAAAGCTTTCGTAATAGCAGGCGGCGGCTTCGGTGCTTAAAGCTATCGGCGTCGAACCGGGGTCGGGGCGCAGGCGCAAATCCGTGCGGAAAACGTAGCCTTGCGGTGTTTGTTCCTCCATCATCGCGACCAAAGCGCGGGTCAGCTTGACAAAAAACGCGCCGATGTCCCGCTTGCCTGTATAAGGAGCAATGTCTGCATCGTACAAAACAATCAAATCAATGTCGGACGAATAATTCAGCTCCCGCGCGCCCAGCTTGCCCATTGCCAAAATGACAAGCCCGCTGTTTTCCTCGGGATTTTCGGGATTTGCAATCGTCCAATCGCCCTTTGCGGCGGCTTCGCGCAGCAAAGCGGACACCGCAATCCGCAGGCACGCCTCCGCCAAAACGGACAGGGATTCCGTGATTTTGTTCAAGCTCCAGTCGCCGCTCAAATCCGCCATGGCAATCAGCAAAGCCGCCTTGCGCTTCAATTTACGCAATTCGACCGCCGCCGTTTCGGCATCCGCCGTCAAATACAGCGCCGAAAAAGCCGTTTTCATCAGCGCCGCAAACGTTTTGTCGTAACCGTTTGTCTGCACGGTTTTGAAAAATTCGTCCTCCCGCGCGCTCAGCCGTTTCAAAAACGGACTGAATCGTGTGTCCCACGCTTGATTTTTTAAATCCTCAACCATCTTCTTTATAGAAAAAATTTTGTTTTCGTGTATGCTTTGCTTACATTAAGGGGTTTGACCGTGCGACGCAAGCTTTTCAAAATTTCGGTTTGTTTTTTAACGGCGCTGATTGTGCTGCTGTCCTGCGGCGTCGGCGCGCTGCTGTATCGACTGCACCAAGCCCCGATTTCGCTTGAAAAGTACATCCCCGCTCTGGTCGAAATCGCAACGCCCGACGACGGATCGAAAATCCATATCGATTCCGCTTTACTGACATGGAAAAACTGGCGGCATCCGTTCAACATCCGCGTTCGGGGATTTCGGATGACGGACGGAAACGGCAAAACAATCAGCACCGTTCGGGAAATGAACGCGACGTTCAGCCTGTTCGCCCTGATGCACGGCATCATCGCCCCGCGCACGATTGAAATCATCAACCCGTCCATCGATTTTTCATTCAATCCCGAAACGGGGGACTACGCCGACACACCGGCAGAAGACGATTCGGAAACGCGCTTTTCGGTCAAAAGCATTCTGAAAGGAATCGAACAGGAACACTATTTAAGCCGCTTTTCCATCGTTGACGCGCAAGCCAAAATCACCGACGTTTCGCACAACGCCGTTTGGAACGTTCCGAATTTGACATTGACTTACTCCCGCCGGCGCGGCAAACACAAACTGCACGGCGCGTTCACCGTCGAAACGGCGAAAAAGCCTTTGCTGGTTTCGCTTTACGGCGCTTGGAAAAACAAAGCCAAGGACGCGACGCTGACTTTGTCGGCGCAAAACATGGACATCACGGCGTCGCGCGCCGCCCGCAAATACGAATTTTTACAGGGCTTTTCCATTCCGCTGAACATCACGGCGGATTTGAAAATAGACCTGTCCGAAATCAAAAGCGACGAAGATTTGTTTTTGTGGCGCGAAACCGTCAAAGCGTTCGATTTTACGCTGACGGGCGGCGCGGGAACGGTCGCTTTGCCCGATTCCGTCGGCGGGCGGTATGACATCGCCGATTTTTCAGTCAAAGGGTCGTGGTTCGACGCGGGAAACAAATTCGCCGTTTCCGACTTTTCCGTCCGCACGAAATCGGGCGTTTGGGGGCGCGGCGCTTTTTCCGCGGACGGCTTGGGCAAAGCGTTGGACGCCAAAAACTGGTCGTCCGTTTCCGCGCGGTTCGAGGCAAGCCTGCAATCCGTTCCCGTCGAACGCGTCCCCGATTACTGGCCGCGCTCCGCCGCCCCCGACGTGCATCAATGGGTCGCGGACAACATCACGCAGGGTTTTGCCCCCGCCGGATCGATTGAAATGACGTTTTCGGGAACAAAAGACGGGCTGAATCTGGATTCTCTGAACGCCTCTTTGCAAATCGAAAACGCGCGCGTTGCCTATATGGACGACATGCCCGCCGTCGAAAACGTCAAAGCCGCGCTGAACTTTACAAAATCGGATTTAAGCATCGTTTTGATTGACGGACATACGGACGGCGTTTCTTTGCAAAAAGGCACGCTGGTCTTTTCGGGACTGAACGCGGATACAACGGATTTCATTTTGAACACGGATTTGGAAACAAACGATTTGTCCGACGTGTTTAAGATTCTGTCCTCGCCCGCTTTGCAGATTACGCAGGCGGCTTTCATCAATCCCGACAACGTATCGGGACGGGGAACGGCGAATTTCCGCCTGACTTTCCCGATGAAAGGCGGTCCGATTGACCCAGCCGACGTGCGCGTATCGGTTATTGCCGACGTTGAAAACGTGGATTTGTCGCATTATTTGATTGACGCGCTGAACATCCAATCCGCCGCCGCGCACTTGGAGCTGACCGAAAAGGAAATGCACCTGACGGGAACGGGGAAAATGCGCACGGGGGATATGAACTTTACCTTGTACCAAGCGTTTACAAACACCCCCGCCGTTGTTACGAATTTGAAAGCGTCCGCCGTTTTGACCGACGAAGCGCGCGCGGATTTGAATATCGATTTGCTGAATCCGCCCAATGTCGCGGGCGGCATCCCCGCCGATTTCGCTTTGCAATTCCTTAACGACAAGACGGGCAAAGCAACCGTTGCTTTGGATTTGACCCCCGCCGACATCGACTTGGGCGTCGTCGGCTGGAAAAAAGCGGCGGGTGTTCAAGGGAAAGGACGCGCGGAACTGCTGTTTTCCGACTGCGATTTTTCCGCCGTTCCGATAATTGAACTGACGGATGCGGCGAACACGAAAATCCGCGCCAAAATCGATTTTTCGGCGGCGCACGCTTTGAAAAAAATCGACATCAATCCGATTTCGACGGGGCGCACCCGCGCCAAAGCGCGCGCACGGTTTTTGAAAAATTCGGTTCGCATCGATGTTACGGGCGCGGCGCTGGATTGGGCGGCTTTGATGAAAATGTCCGCCCCCGAAAAACGGACTCCGCCGAATAAAACCGACGCGGCGGAAACAGCCGTTTTTCCGACTGTCGTCATCAATGCCGCGCTGGATAAAATCTGGTTGAGCGAAACAGGCGGGCTGGACAACAACGGCTTTGGGGGCATTTATTCCAACGGCGGCTGGCGCAAAATGGATGCGGCGGGCTCCATCGGCGAAAAGCAGGTTTCTTTGCGTTTTTCGCTGTCGCCGACGAACTCGCCCGACGAATACACGTTCGCCCTGTCGTCGCAGGACGCGGGATACGCGCTGAAAGTGCTGAATTACATTTCGACGGTCAAAGGCGGCACCTTGCAGGTCAAAGGCACGTATTCCCCCCACAACGGCACAAAAGGACTGCTGGAAATCAAAGATTTCTATTTGGAAGACCAGCCGATTTTAACGCGTCTGCTGCGTCTGTCGTCGTTTACGGGCATTTACGACACTCTGACGGGACAAGGGTTGAACTTTGCCAAAGCGGAAATTCCCTATCAAATCGACAAAACGGCGATTACGTTCCAAGACGCGCTGATTACGGGGTCGTCGCTGGGAATTACGATGAACGGGCTGTACAACCGCGATACGGGATTTTTGGATTTGTACGGCTCTTTACTGCCGTTTTACGGGGTCAACAGCCTGCCCGGAAAAATTCCCCTTATCGGCAAACTGTTTGTCGGCGAAAAGGGCGGCGGTTTAATCGGCGTATCCTATTCCGTCAAAGGATTTCTGCCGTCACCCGAAATATCGGTCAACCCGCTGTCCGCCTTCGCCCCCGGCGCGGCAAGAAACCTGTTCAACTGATTTTTTACACAATGCCGCATTTGTCGGAGCGCAAAAAACAAGCGCGTTTTATTCTTTGGTAAACGCCAATTTTGCCGTAATCGCCTTGACATCCAAAGGATGCAGCCGTTTGCACGTCGATTTGGCGCGGTAATCGTTCGTTCCGACGCGGATAGGCACGGGAACGGGTTTGGAACGCAAAGATTCCAGCAACTTCGACGTCGGCGCGCGTTTTTTGCCGAACAGCGTGCGCAAAACGTTTTTGGCTTTGAATTTCAGCACTTCCATACGGCGTTTCGCCAGCATCACGCGCTTTTTCAAAATCAACCCGTAAGGGGTCAAGCCCAGTTTGCCCTCGGGAACATCCTCGACTTTTGCCGCTTTCAAAACATCGGTCGCAAAGGTCGAGCAGTTGCGTTCGAACAGCTTGTACGTTCCGGGATTTTTTTGCTGTTTTTCGATTTCGCGCTTAGCGGCGTTAAACTGCTTTTTGCTGATGCTCCAAACAATCGCTTCGTTATAGTAATCCTGATTGTCATGGGGAATGACTACGCCTTCGACGCCCGAAATCATTTTGGACATCTTGCCTTCGCCCGTGTACCCGACGCGGATTTCCCGCCCTTTTCTGTCGGACAGTCCGATAAAGGCGTGTCCCGTGACTTCCGCGGGGTCAAGCACGCCGTTCATAAAAACGCTTGCCAGCTGGTTATGCTTGGCAAAGTCCTTGAACGGGCGCAAAAGCGGTTTCGGCGTATCCAGATAAAGCGTGATTTGATAGTTTTTCTTCATCTTTATCCCCCTTTTTCGGGAAAGATTTTAGCACGAAACCAAACGCAAAACCATCAGTTTTTCAACGGCGACGTCTTCGCGCTTTTCAAAGCCGAGCAACGTCCCGTTTTCCGTTTTGGACAAACGCATGCGGTCTTTGCACACGCCCGTTTCGGGGGACGAGTAGTAAACGTCCATCGCGTCGGGGCTCAGCACTTCGCGCACCAGCACCATTTCCGATTCGTTGCACAGCAGGAAATCGCCGTTCTGCAAATCGCGCAGACGTTCGACGCTCCACGCTTCACCCGTTTGCAAAGCGGCATAGGAAGCGGCGGTCAGTTTTTCGCAATCGCCCGCGTCAACAACGGCTTTCAACGCTTTGCCCGCGTCGATGCCTTCCAAAACAGCGGCGACGAAACCGATGCTGTCAATCGCCATAAACGTTCTGGTGAACACGTTGACGGAATTATAGGTGTTTTCGACCAAATCGGGGCTTTCCAGCCAAACGCCGACTTGATCCAAGTAAGAACACACTTTGTCTTTCATTGTTTTATCCTTATTTCAGTTTGCCGTTCAGCGCGTCGTCAATCAAAGCGACGGATTCCTTGATGCCGTAAAGGGCGATGAACGACCCCATGCGCGGTCCCGTCGACTGTCCCAGCAAGGTTTCGTACATCACTTTGAACCAGCCTTTCAAATCGTCGGCGTAGTATTTTTTGCCGATTTCATAGACGGCGGTCTGCACGGCTTCCGCGTTTGCCTGTTCGGGCATGGCTTCCAGCACGGCTTTCAAGTCCCGCAAAGCGTCGATTTCCTTACCCTCGGGCGCGCGGTAATGCTGGTTCGGCTTGACGAAATCGTTGTAGTACGCCGCCGCGTACGGCACCAAAGCCGCCAGTTTCGGACAGGTTTCGGGCGTCGCTTCGGGCGCGTAGGACGAAATGTATTTCCACAAAGCCGCGGGGTCTTCGGTATGCGCGACGCTGACCAAATTCAGCAAAATGCCGAACGACAGTCCCGTTTCGGGTTTCGGCGGATTGCCGTTGTGAATCGACCACACGGGGTTGTTGAACTTGTCTTTGCCTTCCTGCTTCGCATAGGCGTTGATAAAGTTCAGATATTCGTCCGTCGCGCGAGGAATCACATCGAAATAAAGGCGTTTCGCGGTTTTCGGCTTTTGGAACATAAACAGCGACAGCGATTCGGCGGGCGCGTATTTCAGCCAGTCTTCCATTGCCAAGCCGTTGCCTTTGGATTTGGAAATTTTTTCGCCTTTCTCGTCCAAAAACAGTTCGTACGTCAAATTCTGCGGAGGCTGACCGCCCAAAATGCGGCAGATTTTGCCGGACAGCTTGACCGATTCCGTCAAATCCTTGCCCGACATTTCGTAATCGACGCCCAAAGCGTACCACCGCATCGCCCAGTCGACCTTCCATTGCAGTTTGCAATGTCCGCCCGTGACGGGAACGGTCGTTTCCGCGCCGTCTTCGTCAATAAAGGAAACCGTGCCGTTTTCCTTGTCGATTTTGGTCATGGCGACCTGCAGAACATTGCCCGTCTTGGGGCTTATCGGAAAAAACGGCGAATAGGTCGCGCGGCGTTCCTCGCCCAAGGTCGGCAACATGACGGCTTGGATTTTTTCATAGTTTTCAAGGACTTTCAGCAAAGCCTTGTCATACGCGCCGGATTTGTACATTTCGGTCGCGGATTTGAATTCGTAGGTGAAGCCGAACGAATCCAGAAAACGCTTCAAACATTCGTTGTTGTGATGACCGAAGCTGTCGTGACAGCCGAACGGGTCGGGAATCTGCGTCAGCGGCTTGCCCAGATATTTTCCGACCATTTCCTTGTTCGGGATGTTGTCGGGCACTTTGCGCAGTCCGTCCAAGTCGTCGGATATGCAGAACAGGCGGACGGGGAAATCGGGGTAAAGCGTTTTAAACGCGTTCATCACCATCGTCGTTCTGGCGACTTCGCCGAACGTGCCGATGTGCGGCAGCCCCGACGGACCGTAGCCCGTTTCAAACAAAACATAGCCTTTTTCGGGCAGTTTGCCTTTCAGCTTGTCGTTATACAAAGCGCGGGCTTCCTCGAACGGCCAAGCCGTGGCGGTCATTGCGATTTCTGTTTCTGTCGTCATTTTTGATACTCTGTTAAAACGTTAAATTATTGTCTCAGTTTTATATCGAAACAAAACGATTGTAAAGACGGCAAAATCACCGCCATTCGTATTGCGCTTTAAACGTGCACAACTGTTCGATTTTGTTCGTTCCGTCCGGCAAAGTCGTGATTTCGTCCAGCCGGCGGAGAGAATCCCGATTGGAAGTCAGCAGATAGTTTTTCCCGTCAACTGCGATGATTTCCTGATATTCGCCGTCGAACAGATTGTAACCGCCGCCGAACGGCAGTTGATCGGGCAAAACGCCGCTGGTAATATCGACTGTCGCATGCGTTTCGGGAATGTAGGCTCTGAACGCCTGCTTTTCGCCCCCGCCGGTAAAGGAAGCGTATCCGCCGCAGGCAAAGTTGTAACATTCCATATCGTATGTCGTTTCAATCAACAGCTCCGTTTTTCCGTCGTTGTTGTAATCCGCCCTCGTCCCCCGATAACCGTGATGCAGGATTTGAAACCGGACGCCGTCCGAATGGATTTGCGAAAAAACGATTTTTTGCATTTCGTCGTCCGTCATCAAATTTCGCAGCGGTTCGGAAACGCTTTTCGTGTATTTTTTATCAAGGATTTTTTGG
>CAVCSV010000003.1:0-34343 GCA_963604715.1 Limosilactobacillus gorillae | reverse complement strand
AGTCCGGCGTTTCCCCGCGTTCCAAAACCGTTTTGACAAAGGCTCGCTTGAAATGGCAAATCCCTTTGAATTTTTCATCGTCGAATTTAAAAACGGCAATTTCGTTCGTTCCCGGATAAACAAAGTTTAAGTTTCTGTCGGGATAAACGGCATACAAATCCCCGTTGTATTCAAACAATTCGGGCGTCACATAAAAGCAGTTCGGAAAAGCGTCGATTGCAACACTCTGTTTTGACGTTTCGTTGAATCTGATGATTTCCGGATTGGTCGGTTCGGAATCGACGCGCGCGTCCGTAAAAACATAGGTGTAAGGGGCTTTGGCATAGGAGTGTTTTTGCCCCCGTTCCGTAAATGAAACGGTGTTTTCAAAGAGCTTCTTTTCCAAAATTTCCGCGCAAACGGGCGAATTGCTTTCCCGCATATCCGGACATTCGTCCGCCGCGGACGGAGCGGAAAAAAGCAAGGAAAGAAACAGCGCCAAAGCAAATTTGGATACAAAAAACATCATTCCCCTCCGTTTAAACATAAATGATTATACGCATACGCCGAACAATCATTCAACCTTTGATTTATCCTTGCGCCGATTTGACCGTAAAAGGGCGGATTTCCCCTTGATTTTTTGAAAAGCCGTCCTATATTTCCCGCGCTGTTTTCTTAAACATCGAAAGGGTGCGGAAATGAGGGAAAATAAAATGCCTGCAAAAGAATTTCTGCCGCTGTTGGGCGTTACCGCCGCGGCGTTTATTTTCAACACGTCGGAATTTATGCCCATCGGACTGCTGACGGGCATCGCCGCCGATTTCAAAATGACCGAAGCCGCCGCAGGACGGCTGATTTCCATATACGCGTGGGTCGTGATGATTTTGTCACTGCCCTTGATGCTGCTGGTGTGCCGCATGGAGCTGAAAAAGCTGATGCTGGCGACTATCGGCGTGTTTTCCGCGTCGCAGTTGCTGTCCGCCGTATCGACTGGATTTTGGGGATTGATGGCGGCGCGCGTCGGCGTGGCGTGTGCGCATGCCGTTTTCTGGTCTATCGCATCGCCCATGGCGGTTCGTCTGGTCGCCGAAAAATTCCGTTCCAAAGCGCTGGGAATGATTGTCGCGGGAACGTCAATCGCCATGATTTTGGGATTGCCGTTCGGACGGATGATAGGGCTTTTGGTCGGCTGGCGCATGACTTTTCTGGGCGTCGGCGTGTTCGGGTTCGCCACCATGGCTTACCTTTACTTCACATCGCCGAAACTGGCGGACGGACAAAGCTTTTCCGTCAAACGCCTGCCCGCTTTGTTTGAAAACGCCGCGCTGTCGGGAATTTTCGTTTTGGCTTTGGCGATTTCGGGCGCTTATTACACCGCCTACAGCTTTATCGAACCGTTTTTGCTGCAAACGGCGAAACTGCCCGACAACTGGGTAACAATCGCGCTGTCCGTGTTCGGCGCGTCGGGACTGATTGGCAGCAAGCTGTTTGCCAAGTATTACGACAAAGCCCCCTTGCCGTTTTTGAACTTGACGGTGTTCGGCATGGCGGGCGCCTTGTTGATGCTTTACCCCGCTTCGTTCGGTTTGCCGAGCATTGTCGCCCTGTTCGTGTTTTGGGGAACGGCGGCGACCGCGTTCAACGTGTCGTGTCAGGCGGAAATCATCAAACGCACGGACGAAAGCGCGTCCGCCGTCGCCATGTCTATTTTTTCGGGCATTTTCAATATGGGCATCGCTTTGGGCACCATGTTCGGCGGAACGATTTGCACCCGGCTTTCAATCGCCGACATCGGATTCGGCGGCGCGGTTATCGCCCTGCCCGCGTTTTTGACATGTGTCTGCATCGTCAGGCACAAAGCGCGCCAGCCCGCCTGAAAAACAAAAAAAGCCCTCGAAAAAATCAAGGGCTTTTTCGTTAAAGCGTGTCGGCTTATTCGGCGACGACGGCAATCTGTTCCGCACAGGTTTTGCCTTTGTTGGTCGCCAGTTCATACGTGACAACCTGATTTTCCGTCAGCGTGCGCAAACCCGCCGCCTGAACCGCGGAAATGTGAACGAAAACGTCCTTGCCGCCTTCTTCGGGCTGGATGAAGCCGTAACCTTTGGTGTTGTTGAACCACTTAACCGTACCTTTTGCCATTGTTGAATCCTTTCGACAAAATGTGAGCCACAAGATTTTTACCGTGTAAACAACGTCCCAATGACAGAGGTTGGCAGTAGTTTGCAATCCTTAAAAATCTATGCAATCAGTATACCCGATTCCCGCAAAAGAACAAGCGTTTTTATCGATATTCCGCTTTGAGTTCCGTTTTGCAATCAAAAGTGATTTAAAGATTTGTTAATCCGGCAAGCGTATGCTATAAGATAAAAAATTTATCTGTTCTGTTGGGATGACAAAGTGAATTCGTTTCTGCAAACGTTGAAAAATCTGGGAACGGCGCGGCTGGCGGCGATGGGCGGCGTCGCGCTGTTTTTGCTGGGATTCTTGGTTTATTTGGCAAGCAGCTTGGGCAAAACGGACATGGCTGTTCTGTTCAACGAACTGGACCCCGCCGACGCGAAAAAAATCATCGGGCAGCTGGACGAACAAAACGTCCCCTACAAGCTGATGAAAAACGGAACGGAAATCCAAGTCCCCGTCGCCGATGCTTTGAAACTGCGCATCCAGCTGGCGGAAACGGTCGGCGCGGGCAGCGTCGTGGGCTACGAAATCTTTGACAAAACGCAATCCCCCGGCGTGGGACAGGACGTCATCAACCTGCAAATGCTCCGCGCTTTGGAGGGCGAACTGGCGCGCACAATCAAAGCCATCGAACACGTCAAAGGCGCGCGCGTTCACTTGGTTTTGCCCCGCCGCGAGATGTTTTCGCGCGAAGAACAGAAACCGTCGGCTTCCGTCATCGTGAAAATGGAAGAAAAGCAGAAACTGTCCCCCAAACAGGTCGAAGCGGTGCAAAAACTGGTCGCCGCCGCCGTTCCCAAAATGGAAACGAAAAACGTGTCGATTTTGGACACGCGCGGCACGCTTTTGACCAAAAACTTTGCCGACGACGAACAAATGGAAATTTCCAACAACGAGGAAATGCGCCGCGACCACGAAGCGCGTCTGACCCGCGCGGTGCAGGCTTTGCTGGAACAATCCGTCGGACACGACAAAGTGCGCGTCAGCGTTTCGCTGGAAATGGATTTCGACCAGCTGGTCGTGAACAAGGAAACCTACGACCCCGACCAGCAGGTTCTGCGGTCGTCGACAACGGTCGAAGAAAACGCCAAAACCGACGAAAAAGAACCGATTGTCAGCGTTCAGCAAAACTTGCCCGACGCGGAAACCAAAAACAATCAGGTCACGTCGCAGTCCAACAGAACCGAGGAAACGGTCAACTACGAAATTTCCAAGCAGACGGTCAGCCAAGTCCGCAAACAGGGCGTCATCAAACGCATATCGGTTGCGGTGATTGTCGACGGGAACTATAAAATACTGCCGAACGGCACGCGCGAATTCATTCCCCGCGACGAAAAGGAAATGGATTTGCTGGCGGCGCTGGCGCGGTCGGCTGTCGGGTTCGACGCGAACCGCGGCGATACGGTCGAAGTGGTCAACCTGCCGTTCTTCAATCCCGAAGATTTGCTGCGGCAGGAAGACCCGATTTTGTTTATGGGCTTTACAAAAGCGGAAGTGATGAAAATGATGGAAGGCATCGGTGTTGCGCTGGTTTCGGTTTTGGTGATTTTGCTGGTCGTGCGCCCGCTGGTCGTCAAAGCGTTCGAACAGCCCGACGACGATTCGTCCGCAGAAGAGGAGAATTTGCTGATGGCGGGACAAAGCGCCGATTTGCAACAACTAACGGGACCCGCGTCGACTTCCCTGACGGAAAACGAACAGCTGGAGGAACTGATTGACATCGCCAAGGTCGAAGGACGCGTCAAAGCGTCGTCCATCCGCAAAATCGGCGAAATCATCGAACAGCACCCGCAGGAAGCGGTCAACATCATCCGCTCGTGGCTTTATACGGAAAAATAGGAGCTTGACCCGTGGCGAACGCGATTGACAATTTCAATGTTCTGACAGGTCCGCAAAAAGCGGCTATTTTGCTGATGTCCCTGCAGGACGAATACGTTTCGAAAATCTTTTCCCTGTTGGAAGACGAGGAAGTCCGCGAAATTTCCGTCGTCATGGCGGGGTTGGGAACGGTGTCTTCCAACACGGTTGAAAAGCTGTTTTTGGAATTCGCCAACGAAATTTCCAACCCCGGAAAAATGATAGGCAACTACGAAAACACCGAACGGCTGCTGATGAAAGCTTTGCCCAAGGACCGCGTCGCTTCGATTATGGAGGAAATCCGCGGTCCCGCAGGCAAAACCATGTGGGACAAGCTGGGCAACATCAACGAACAGGTGCTGGCGAACTATCTGAAAAACGAATATCCGCAAACGGTGGCGGTCATTTTGTCGAAAATCAAAGCCGACCACGCCGCGCGCGTTTTGTCTTTGCTGCCCGAATCGTTCGCTATGGACGTGATTATGCGCCTGCTGCGCATGGAAGCCATCCAAAAGGACGTTCTGGACGGTTTGGAACAGACTTTGCGCACCGAATTCATGAACAACCTCGCCCGTTCGACGCGGCAGGATTCGCACGAACTTATTGCGGAAATGTTCAACAACATGGACCGCAACGTCGAAGCGCGCTTTATGTCGGCTTTGGAGGAACGCAACCGCGAATCCGCCGACCGCATCAAGTCTTTGATGTTCACGTTCGAAGACTTGACCCGTTTGGATTCGCAGGGCATTCAGGTTTTGCTGCGCAATGTGGACAAGGACAAGCTCGCTTTGGCGCTGAAGGGCGCTTCCGACATCATCAAGGATTTGTTCTTCCACAACATGTCCGAACGCGCGGGCAAGATGATGAAAGAAGACATGGAGGCTTTGGGTCCAGTGCGTTTGCGCAGCGTGGACGAAGCGCAGGCGATTATCGTTCAAACCGCGAAAGATTTGGCGAACAACGGCGAAATCACGATTTCCGAGGCCGCCGGTCAGGACGATATGGTTTATTAAGGTCGCGTGTGAATGGCAAAGGAATACAAATTTATGTTTGACCGCCGTTTCGACGATTCCGAAGACGACACGTTTTCGGCGCCCGTCGATATGACCGTCAAATCCGTAGACGGTATTCCTTCGATTTCCCAACTGCTCGACACGCTGAATTCCCGCATGGAAACAGCCGAAGAACAAACCGCGGAACAAGAAGCCCCGACACAAGAAGAGGAAGAATCACCGCTTTCCGCAGACGCTTCGGAACCGCAAGAACCCGACGACGGCGTTTTGCCCGAAACGGCAAAAGCCCCCGCCGAACAAAAAATCGAACCGCCGCCCGCCCCTGTTTTGCCCCCCGAACCGCAAATCGTCGTCAAAGGCTTTTCCCAAGAAGAACTGGACTCCGCCAAACAACAGGCGTTCGCGCAGGGCAAGCTGGAGGGACAAGCCGAGGGGCACAAAGCCGCTTGGGACGAAGCGATGGCGTCCATCGAAAAACAAACCGCCGACAGCTTGGAACTGGTTTTGGAACAGCTGCGGGCGCTGACGCCGATTGCCGTCGAAACCGCCGAAAAATCGTATTCCGCCGCCGTCGAGCTTGCCATGGCGGTTTGCCGCAAGGTTGTGCCGACGCTGTGCCAAGAACATGCCGCGGACGAAATTCGCCTGCTGTTTGAAAAGAACTTTCACTTTTTGAAAGAAGAGCCTAAAATTACGGTCAAGCTGAATCCGTCCATGGCGGACGCGGTCAAACCGTATATCGCAAAGATTGTCAAACAGGAATCTTTCGCGGGCAAAGTCGCCGTTGTGCGCGACGAAAGCCTTCCCGCGGGGGACTGCAAAATCGAATGGGCGCACGGCGGGGTCGAACGGACGGCGCAGGACGTTTTGAAACAAACCGAAGAATTGTTGAAGCTTTATCACGAAGGGGATAAATCCAATGGCTGAAGAAACGCATGAAACATCTTTTTCCGACGACGAAAAGGAAGATTTGGAACTGCATGATTTGAACGCTTCCGCGGAAGTGTCCGCGACGCCGTCCATGGCTTCTTCGCGTTTTGACGAAGAAATCCCCGACAAACCCAAATCGTCCGCCGAATTGGAAGCCGTGTACGACGTTCCCGTTCAGGTATCCGCCGTTTTGGGCAAATCCAGCATGCAGGTTCACAAACTGCTGAAGCTGGGACGCGGCGCGGTGGTGCAGCTGGACCGCAAAGTCGGCGAAGCGATTGACATTTACGTCAACAACCGTTTGGTCGCGCGCGGCGAAGTCGTTGTCATCGACGACCGTTTGGGCATCACGATGACGGAAATCATCAAATCGGAACGGAATTAAAGCCATGCGTCTGCTGTTAATCGGATCCATGAACGGGCAAATCGGGGCGGCAAGCAAAATCGCTTTGCAAAAAGGCGGTTCCGTCACGCATGCCGAAACCGTCGACCAAGCGCTGGAAATGCTGCGCGGCGGTCAGGGCGCGGATTTGATTATGGCGGATGTCAAGCTGGACATTTATTCGCTGGTGGAACGGCTGGACGGCGAACGGATTTGCGTTCCCGTCGTGGCTTGCGGCGTGGCGGAGGACGCGCGCGCCGCCGTCAAAGCGATTAAAGCGGGCGCGAAAGAATACATCCCCCTGCCGCCCGACGCGGAGCTTATCGGCGCGGTGCTGTCGGCGTTTTCCATGCAAATCAGCCCCGTTGTTTACAAAGATCCCGTCATGGAAAAAGTCTTGCAGCTGGCGAAGCAAATCGCGCCGTCGACGGCAAGCGTCCTGATTACGGGCGAATCGGGAACGGGCAAGGAAGTCGTCGCCAAATTCATTCATGCCAATTCCAAACGCGCCTCCGCCCCGTTTGTGGCGGTCAACTGCGCGGCGATTCCCGAAAATCTGCTGGAATCCGAACTGTTCGGCTATGAAAAGGGCGCGTTCACGGGCGCGGTGTCGCGGCGCATCGGCAAATTCGAAGAAGCCGACGGCGGCACGCTTTTGCTGGACGAAATCAGCGAAATGGACATTCGGCTGCAGGCAAAGCTTTTGCGCGTGCTGCAGGAACGCCAAATCGACCGCATCGGCGGCAAAAAGCCGATTGACGTCGACGTGCGCATTCTGGCGACGTCCAACCGCGACATGCGGCAGGAAGTTCTGAACAAAACGTTCCGCGAAGATTTGTATTTCCGCCTGAACGTTGTGAACTTGGCTTTGCCGCCCTTGCGCGAACGCAAAGGCGACATTCTGCCTTTGGCGGAATACTTTGTGAAAAAATATTCGGAACTGAACGATATTCCCGTCAAACCGTTGGGCAAAAAAACGCAGGAAATGCTGTTGGCTTACGATTGGCGGGGCAACGTGCGCGAACTGGAAAACACCGTTCACCGCGCGGTTCTGCTGTCCCCCGGACGCGAAATCACCGAGGAAGCCGTCCTGCTGACCCCGCCCATCGAACAAACGGCGTCCGAAGCCCCCGCGGGAACGGACACTTTGGTCGGCAGAACCGTCGCCGATGTCGAAAAAGATTTGATTATCAGCACGTTGAAGCACACTTTGGGCAACCGCACGCATGCGGCGAACATTCTGGGCATTTCCATCCGCACCCTGCGCAACAAGCTCAAACAATACATGGAAGAAGGCATCGACGTTCCGCCCGCCCCCAACGATTTCGGATAACGGGTGAGCCATGGCGAAAAATCCCCTGACCGTCGGCGGCGCGCCGTCAGCGCAAGACATCAAGCAAGGACTGTTCAGTCTGGGCAAAAGGTCGGACATCGCGCTGGCGCTGGGCATCGTGTGCATGCTGGTGATTTTGATTCTGCCGCTTGCCCCGACGCTGTTGGATATTGCCTTGGCTTTGTCTTTGACGTTTTCGGTATTGGTGCTGATGACGTCGATTTTCATCGAAAAGCCGATTCAGTTTACCTCTTTTCCGCTGATTTTGCTGATTTCGACGCTGTTCCGTCTGGCGCTGAACCTGTCGTCGACGCGTTTGATTCTGGCGAACGGCAACCGCGGTCCCGATGCGGCGGGGCATGTCATCGCGGCGTTCGGCGGCTTTATCATGAGCGGCAATTTCATCATCGGCGTTATCGTGTTCGCGATTTTGGTGCTGGTCAACTTTATGGTCATCACCAAAGGTTCGGGTCGTATCGCGGAAGTCGCCGCGCGTTTCGCTTTGGACGCCATGCCCGGCAAACAAATGGCAATCGACGCGGATTTGTCGTCGGGGCTGATTGACGAAGCAGAAGCCCGCAAACGCCGCGACGAACTGTCGCAGGAATCCAGCTTTTATGGCGCAATGGACGGCGCGTCGAAATTCGTGCGCGGGGACGCCATCGCGGGGCTGGTCATCACGGCAATCAACATCATCGCGGGCATTCTTATCGGTGTTTTGCAGCAAGGCATGCCGTTTATGCGCGCCGCCGATACCTATATGCGGCTGACGGTCGGCGACGGCTTGGTTTCGCAAATCCCCGCTTTGATTATTTCCGTCGCCGCCGGCATCATGGTGTCCAAAGCGGGCATTTCGGGCGGCACGGAAAAAGTCCTGTTCGGTCAGCTGTCGCACTATCCGAAATCGCTGGGAATGACGGCTTTTCTGGCGTTTATGCTGGCGACCCTGCCGGGGACGCCCGCCGCGCCGTTTTTGTTTTTAAGCGTCATTTCGGGATCGACCGCTTGGCTGCTTATCCGCCAGCAGGAAAAAGCCAAAGAAGAGGAAGCGCGCATCGAAAGCGAAAAACAGCCCGAAGCGCCGCCACCGATTGTCGAAGAACCGATTTCCAGCGTTTTGAAAATGGATTTGGTGCGCTTGGAATTGGGGTACAGTCTGCTGTCCTTGATTAACGAAAATTCGAACCGCCGTCTGACCGACCAGATTAAAGCCCTGCGTCGGGCTTTGGCGCTGGAAATGGGCTTTGTGATGCCCAGCGTTCGCATTCAGGACAACATGCGCCTGTCGCCCAACACTTACGTCATTTACATCAAGGAAACCGAAGCGGGTCGCGGCGAACTGCGCCCGAACAAACTGCTGGTCATGGATCCGCGCGGCGAAGAAATCGCTTTGCAGGGCGAAAAAACCAAAGAACCGACGTTCGGACTGCCCGCGATGTGGGTCGATATGACCATGCGCGAAGACGCGATGTTCCACGGCTATACGGTGGTCGATTCGCCGACCATCATCACGACGCACATCACCGAACTGGTCAAAAGCAATATGTCCGAACTGCTCAGCTACACGGAAACGCAAAAGCTGCTGCACGAATTGGACAAAGACCAGCAGAAACTGGTCGAAGAGCTTATCCCCAAGCGCATTACGGTCGGCGGCGTTCAGCGCGTTTTGCAAAACCTGCTGAACGAACGCGTGTCGATTCGCGACCTGCCCACGATTTTGGAAGGCATTTCCGAAGCATGCTCCGTCACGCAAAGCCTGATGCTGATTACCGAACATTGCCGCTCGCGTTTGGCGCGCCAGATTTCCAATATGACGGCGGGGGCGGACGGCGTGATTCCGATTGTCACTTTGTCGGGCGAATGGGAGCAGGCTTTTGCCGAGTCTTTGTCGGGACAGGGTGAAGAAAAGCAGCTTTCCATGCCGCCGACGCAAATTCAGAAATTTATCGTGCGCGTACGCCAAGTCTTCGAAGAGCAGGCTTCCCGCGGGGAAATGCCCGTTTTGCTGACCAGCCCCGGCATTCGTCCGTATGTCCGTTCAATTATTGAGCGCTTTCGTCCCTCAACTGTGGTAATATCGCAGAACGAGATTCACCCGCGTGCGAAAATCCGCACTTTGGGTCAAATTTAACCTAAAGGACTGACGCCCGATGAAAATGAAAACCTACATCGCCCCGACAATGTCCGAAGCCATGGACCAACTGCGCCACGAGCTGGGGGAAAACGCGATTCTGGTTTCGACCCAGCGTTTGGGCGCGGGGGCGGGCGTGCGGCTGACCGCCGCGATAGAGGAAGAGGACGAGGATTTCGGTTTTGAAATTTCCGACGAACCGAAGCAATCCGCTTTTCAGGAAAAAGTCCGCCGCATTCTGGAATCCCACAACACGCCCGCGAACGTCATCGAAAAAATTTCGGTTCACGTCAAAGAACCCGTCAAAAAAACGGAACTGGTTTCGCTCGCCGCCGCTTTGGACACCGTTTTCGCGTTTCATCCGTTGCCCGAACACATCAAAGGGCAGGCATTCATGCTGACGGGCGCGGCGGGGGTCGGCAAAACGGTCATCACGGGCAAACTGGCGACGCGCGCGTGCCTGTCGGGACGCAAAGTCGGATTGATTTGCGCGGACACAGTGCGGGCGGGCGCGGCGGAACAGCTGGTCGCGTTCACCAACATTCTGGACATCAGCCTGCTGAAAGCCCGTTCGCCCGAAAATCTGCAAAGCCATATTCGAGCGTTGCGAAAAACATGCGACATCATTTTTGTCGACATGCCCGCGTTCAACCCGTTCCAGCCCGCCGATATGGATTATCTGGCGGCGTACACCCAAGCGGCGGACGCCCTGCCCGTTTTGGTCATGCCCGCGGGATTGGACGCGGACGAATCGGCTGAAACGGCGGAATCGTTCGCGCAGGCGGGCGCGCTTTATTTGCTGGCGACGCGATTGGACGCGGCGCGGCGTTTCGGCGGAATCCTTGCCGCCGCGGACGCGGGCGGACTGCGCGTTTGCGAAGCCAGCATGAGCCAAAGCCTGTCAAAAGGCTTGTCCCCCATCAACGCCGTTTCTTTGGCGCGATTGCTTTTAACGTCGGCAGAATCCGACCCTGAAAGGACAGAATCATGAATACGACAAACTCAACAGAACAGGTTTTATCGCTTGCCGCGCGCAAGCTTCCCCGTCCGCAGGTGCGCAACATGATTGCGGTCGCTTCGGGCAAGGGCGGCGTCGGGAAAACGTGGTTTTCCATTACGCTGGCGCACGCGTTTTCCAAAGCGGGATTGAAAACCCTGCTGTTTGACGGCGATTTGGGATTGGCGAACATCGATATTCAGCTGGGACTGATGCCCGTGCACGATTTGGGTAGCGTCATTGCGAAAAAAGCAACCTTGAATCAAGCGGTAACGCATTACGACGCAGGCAATTTCGACATTATCGCGGGTCGTTCGGGGTCGGGCAGTCTGGCAAACGTTCCGTTCAGCTGTTTGCAGACCATCAGCGACGATTTGCGCGTTCTGGCGGGCGGATACGACCGCGTCATCGTCGATTTGGGCGCGGGGGTTGAAAAACCCGTCCGCCTGTTCGCGGGCGCGGCGGCGACTTTGCTGGTCGTCTGCACGGACGAACCGACGGCTTTGACGGATGCCTACGCGCTGATTAAAATGATGTGCATGGAACAGCAAAAGCCCAACATCCGCATTGTGGTCAATTCGGCGAATTCCGCGCGCGAAGGCGAACGGACGTACACGACTTTGCTGAAAGCGTGCCAAGGCTTTTTGCGCATTTCGCCGCCTTTGGCGGGCGTCATCCGCCGCGATACGCGGGTGCGCGATTCCATTCGCAACCAAACGTCGATTTTGAACCGCCATCCGAACACCGAAGCCGCCGAAGACGTGCTGTCCATTGCTTTGCGGCTGAACAAAGAACAGGGATAAAGTGAGCGAATCCGTCACTTTTCCGACACTTCTCCTGCCGCCGCAAGCGGTACAGGCAAACATCGTCGTTATTCCAAACGCCCCCGACATCCTGTCGGAACTGCCGTTTGCGACCGTTTTGCCTGCCGTTGTCACACCCGCCGAAAATCCGACCGAACCTCCCGTTCTGACGTTGACTTTGCCGACGGACGAAACGGTCGAAATCCCCGTCAACCTGCCGCCGATTGCGGAAAAAACGCCGCTGACGGTCAAGGTTATGCCGCCCGAAACAAAAGGAACGGCGGCGCTGAAGCTGATTTTCAAAACCGAGGCGAAACCCGCCGCAAAACCAGCCGAACCGATTGAGCAAGCCGTCGTCCGCGCGCCCTTTACGCCGCTGAAAACCGAAGCGGTCGTCATGCGGACAATCCCCGAACAAATCACGGCGCTGTTCCCCGACCTTGCCCCCGTTCAAGCGCAGACCGTCCCTGCGGGGACACGGCTTGAAATCGAAATCGCGCCCGAACAAAACGCCGTTCCCGTTTTTGCCAAACAGCCCGCCCCCGCCGTTTCACCTGCGGAACCGACGCCCGCAACGCCCCTGCCCCGAAAAGCGGAAAATGAAATCGTCAAAATCATCGAATTGCCCAAGGACGAAGCCCCGTCGCTTTCCGCCGAACCGCCTGCTTTGCCGCGGACGGTTCCCCCTTTGCCGCTTGAAACACCCGCCGTTTCGGAAGCTTTGCCGCCCGCGCCGCAAACGGTCGCCGCCTACGAAACCGCCGATGAAATCGCGCCTGTTTTGCCCGAAAAAGCGAACTTTCAGCCGGAACACCAAGCCGCCCCCATCCGTTCCGCTCCGCCTGTTTTTCAGCCTGACGCAACGTCTGCCAAACCCTCTGCCGCACCGAAAACCCCGCCCGTTTTCGAACCGCAAAGCGTGTTGAAAGCGATTGTTGTCAAGCCCGCGCCCGATGCCAAACCCGTTTTGCTGACCGAATCAGGCGTGATTGTGCCTACGGAAACCGTGGCTTTGCCGCCCTTGACGCCCGTCGCGGTCAAAATCGTTGATGTTATTCCGCCCCCCGTCGAACAGCCCGCCGAAAAAACGGTGTGGACGGTGTTGAGCGAAGCGGTCGAAACGCTGTCGAAAACCGACACGGCGGCATTCGAAAATTTCAAAGCCGTTCTGCCCTCAATCAGCCCGAAACTGCCCGCTTTGATGCTGTCGTATGTCAAGGCGGCAGCTAAAAACGTGCCGCTTGAAACTTGGTTGGGCGAACAAAACGTTGCGGCGATTCGCAAAACGGACGGCGGCGAAATTCTGCTGAAGCGGCTGGAACGCGAATTCACCCCGAAAAAAGCCGCCGACAAGCAGGAAACGCCGTGGAAAAGCTTTGACATTCCGTTTTTGACGGGAACGGCGGTCGAACCCGTTTCGCTTTATTTGCAGCGTCCACCCGAAGACCTTGACCGCCGCGCGGCAATGCAAAAAGCGGGCGGCGGCGTGCGCTTTGTCGTAGATTTGACCTTGTCGCGCTTGGGCAGAATTCAGCTGGAGGGGCTTGCCAACCGTCAAAACAGGACGTTTTCGCTGGTCATCCGCACGCAAAACGTTTTGCCCGACGGGGCGGAGGCTCGCATAAAGTCCCTCTTTACACAAACGCTCGGCGCGCTATCCTATGCGGGCGGGGTGAAAGTCCGCCAAACGGACGATTTCATCGATTTCGCCCCCGCCGAACAAACCAAAACGGGGGTATGGGCGTGACGGATTCCAAAGGATACTACGCGGTTCTGGGGGTGTCGCAAACGGCGACCGACGACGACATCAAAGCCGCGTTCCGTAAACAGGTCAAACTGTGCCACCCCGACGTCGCCGACGGGGATAGAGCGCATGAAAACTATATGCTGCTGACCGAAGCCTACCATGTCCTGCTTGACCCGCAAAAACGCAAAGCCTACGACGCGTCACCCGCCGCGGAAACGGCTTTTTCCCATGATTTCGTTAAATGCTGCAAATGCGGCAAACCCGCCAAACAGCCGCGCTACATCTTTTTCACGCGCGGAAACGAACGCATCGGCGGCGTGTACTGCCGCGACTGCGCCTCCAAAGAACAGCTGAAAACATCCCTGCACAACTGGGGCGATTTTCTGAAACGCCCCGCTTATACTTGGTCGACGCTGAAGAGCGCGTACAAGTTTACGCAAATGCCGCCCGACAAAAACTGGGAAATTTTAATGCAGAACGCGCAAGCGTACCAAAGTCGCAAGCATCCCGATTTGGCAAGGGCGATGGGGGAACAGGCAAAAAAATTCGCCCAAACGCCGCAACAGGAAATCAAAACCTGCATTTTTCTGAACGCGCTGCCCGAAACAACGGTGAAAGAACCCGATTTCTGGCGCGTCAAACCGTCCGATTTCGTCCGCGTGTATCTGCCGTTGCTAATCGGTTTTCTGATTGCCGTCGTCGGGATTGCCGTGCCGTGTTTCCGCACCGACCGTCTGCCGCCCGCCGCATCGGATTTTATGCCGAAAGATTACAAACACATTCCCTTAAAGCCCGTATCTTTGGCGCAAAACGACAAAAGCCTGTATTTCTTTACGACCGCGCCGCAAACCCCGGGGTATCAAGCCCCGTGCGTCGATTGCGGAATTATCGTGCTCATCCCCGAAAAAACGCCCGTGCGGCTGACGGGAATCGTCCCCGACAGCCCGTGGGTGCAAATCAAAACGCCGCGGGGAATCGTCGCGTTCGTCAAAAAAGACTTTTTGACGCGTGAAATCGATTTGCCGTAATCACTTGTTCAAATACGCCTGCAAAGCGCGCGCCAGCTGGTCGGGACAGCTTGTCCCCTTGCCGCCGCAATCAATGCCTTTCAGCCGTTCGATGACGTCCGCGATTTTCATGCCGCGTGTCAGCGCGCGAATGCCCGCTTGATTGCCCATGCAACCGCCCGCGAATTGCACGTCCTTGACAACGCCGTTGTCGATTTGCGCCAAAATCATGCGGCAACACGTGCCGTGCGTTTGATATTGTATCGTTTCCATGTCAATTCCTTTTTTTGCTTGCATCCGTTCCCGTATTTCCGACAAAAAGCTCTTTCGCCGTTCCGTCTGAATTGATTTTATATTTAATGTAATCATACGGATAATCAATATTGTTGCTGTGTAAATAATACACGGCGGCTTCTTCGTTCTGGTTGACAAGCTCCGCCCCCAAATCGCCGAGAATCAATTTTCCTATTTCATAATGAGGCATCGTTTTCGGCAAATTTCCGGCATTTGTTTTGCGCACAAAAAACGGCGTTATTCCCTGTTCGACGACCAAATCGTTATGCCCCCAATGTCCGTTGTAATCGAACAGCTGTCCGTGATCCGCCGCAAAATACACACTGGTTGCCGTTCCTTTGGATTTTTCGTTGAACGTGTCAATGATTTTATCCACGACAAAATCCGTGTACAGCAAAGCGTTGTCATAAGTGTTTACCATGTATTCATATCTGTTTGATGTTTTGGTAGGTAAAAACTTTTCAAACTCAGCTTCCCTGCCTTTATAGCGGTTTTCATACGGCAAATGCGGCGAACGCATGTGCAGCACAATAAAATTTTTACCATGCGAGAAATCAATTTCTTGCAACAGGATGTTTAATCCTTCGTCTTTGTGTTTTGTAAAGAAAATTTTCTTTGAGTCGTTTGTTTCGGAATAATCGATGTATTTGCTGCCCAATCCCATAGTCAAACGGGATTCCTGGTTTGAATAGTAGTACGTCGAAAAGCCGTTTTGCTTTGCAATTTTAAACAAATTTGCCGTATGTTTTTTGATTTCCGCTGCGTTTGCCGGTTCGCGAATCGTATTGAAAAACAGCAAAGTGGATGTCGCCGTTGCAATGCCGCCTGAAATCGATGCGGCATATTGCCAATTTTTCTCTGTCTTCAAACGTTTTCCCAAACGCGGAAACGTATCGCGCGCATAGCCGAACATGGGCAGATGGCGGGCGTACAGGCTTTCGCCCCAAATCAGCAAAATATTTTGCGTTTCCGAAGGACGGGTTTTGATTTCGTAAGGCGCGTATGCCAAGCTGACGTTTTTGTAACCTTTAGGCCAATATTGAAAAAAGAAATAGGAAAATGTACTGATGCTGTTTTTCAGCGATGGTCTGGATATGCTGGGCTGAAAATACCAAACGCCTTTTGTTCCCGTATATGCCCTGTAGGGCTTATGCGCCGCCAAATAAAACAACAATATCCAAATCCATTTGATTTTAATCATTTTTTTGCGGCGAAACAAACAGATGTTTATCCCGAACAATCCCGCAAGCAGCGGCACGACGAACCACGTCTGTTTTAAATATGCAGGGTCAAAAACGTCGCGCGCTTCCCTGACAATGTTCAAGATGTTTTCGGGAGCAATCGATTCCCCGAAAAAAGCCATATAGTTCAGCTGAACGGCCTGCATAATAAAAATCACGACCGCAAAACAACCGTAGACATACCCGTTTGTAAACGACAGTAAAAATCCGAATCCGATTGCCCCCGCCAAAAAAGTGATTTCAGCATGAATCGGCAGATTCAAAAAAATCCGAAAACAAATATCGGGTAAAAAAACAATCGCCAAAAAAGAAAGAACGAATAAACAGTTGTTAAAGAACGACGCGCCGTCTTGTTGAGTTTTAGGGGACATGATGCTTCTGCATACGCCGAAAAAATTTTTAAACTTCATACCCGCTCCTTTCAACAAAACAAAACGATGCCCTTTTTTATCACGGAAAAAGGGCATCGTCACCTTTCATTTTTCAGTTTTTCGTTTCCTTCAGCAACAAAGCGATGTCTTTTTGCATTTCTTCGACCGACGGGTTGTTTTGAACACGATAGCGCAGGATGTTCACGCCCGCTTTTTGCAGCATTTTTTCGCGGCGCAAGTGGCGTTTTTGCTGATTTTCGCCCTCCAGTTCGACCACGCAGACGATATTCAAAGCGGCGTTGCAAATCACAAAGTCCACGCGCTTCAAATTGAACGGCGCCCAAAAATCCCAATGGTTCGTCGCAATCAAAGCGCGCATCGAAACGTGCGGAAAGACATAGCAATCCGCGGGAATCGCCGCGCGCAACAGTTTAAAGAATTTTTCCTCGGTCGAATCCAATACTTTTTTGGGGCGGTAGTACTTCGCGATGATGTCGCGCTGTTTGTCGCTCAGCCACGCCAAAAAGCACAGCAGCAAATAAACCGCCAGCAAAATGCCGACAATCGACCACACCATCATAAAGCCGCCGTCGGGAATCAGCTTTCGCACCAAAGTCGTCAATGTGTTTTCCATGACCCGCCTCCGTCCGTATTTAATCCGAATGATTAAATATTATAACGGGTTAAAGGAAAAAAGTCCAACGGTTTAGATTTCCAAACTTTTTAACAACTCCGCCACCGATGCAAAACGACGACTGACCTTTCCCTGTCTGGCATCTTCTATTGCTTTTTTCGTTTCTGTATTTGGAGATTCATTTTTAGGTTGCTGCATCAATACTTACCGCCCTCGTCTATTTGCCAACGTTTGTTTGCGCACGGTTTCGGCGCGGGCGCGGGTTTTGGACTGTCCAGCCACCAGTTTCATCAGCTGTCCCAATTCGTTCGGATCTTTGACCGCTATGGTCGGAAAGCACGAATCCGTTTTGTCCGTCAGCCTGTTTTGTTCGCCGTTCAAAACGTGGACGACGAAAACGCGATCCGCCGCGCCTTTGGCTTGGAAATAATCGCGCACGGCTTCGACCATATCGCGGTCGGTGCCGTTTTTGCCGAAGCTGTCGCCCATTACGACGACCGCCCCGCCCCGATTGTACGCCTGTTCCAAAAAGCCCGACTTTTCAACGCCGTTGCGCTTGCTCTGATTGCGGGAGCGCACTTCCATCGACCCCGTGGGTTCGACCGTGTAGAACAGCGCGTTGTTCGGATTTTCGGGCGCGTCTTTCGCAGTCATCATCGCGCGCATTTCCTTGTCGACGAAAGCCGCCATTTCCCTACCCGCCTCGGGGTTCAGTTTCGCGTATTCCGCAACGTTGACATAGCTCAAATGCTTTTTGTATTCGGCAAGGATATGCCCGCGCGATTCGGGCCAGCGTTTAAAGATTTCCCGCTTCAGCTTCAAAACGTTTTCGCCGATGTAGCGTTCGAATTTCTGTTCCTTGAACGCTTCGTTTTCCGAACGGCTCAGCACCGACGTTTTGCCGTCTTTGACCAGCAAACGCCCGTGTCCCGCCACCGCCGCCGCTTTTTCAAAGTCTTTGACGCCGCCCAGCAAATCGTAAAACGCGCCGTCGGGGATTTTTTCGCCCGTCACGTCGTCAACGCGCACGTCTTTCCAATGCCTGCCCGTCACAATGTAGTACGCACTGCCCGATTCGGGCAGGGAAGTCAGCGCGCGGCGGATGTCTGGCTGCATAAAGCATCCCGTTTTTCCCGTTTCGGATTCGTTTTCGGCGGCGTATTCCGCGCATCCCTCCAAGCACGACGTTTTGTCCAAATCGGTAAAGACGCTGACGGGCTTTTCGGCGGCGGAACGCAGTAAACGCGCGACATTTTGACGGGATTCGGAATCCATTGCGACATCTCCTTTTTCTTTCAAATTTGCCACACTCCGCAAAAAGAATCAATTTTAAAAATTTTTTAAGGGCTGCGGAGTCACACTTGCCCCGTTGAAAAGGATTCGCCATGAAACAAAAACGCACGGTCGCCGCCGCTTTGGAATACGACGAACAATCGGGGAAAGCCCCGAAAGTCACCGCCGCAGGCTACGGCGCGATTGCGGAAAAGATTTTGGACATGGCGTTCGCGTCGGGCGTCAAAGTCAGACAAGACGCCGATTTGGCGGAAATGCTGGCGGCAATCGACATCGACAGCGAAATTCCGCCCGAAGCGTTCGCCGCCGTCGCGGAAATCCTTTCCTACATTTACGAATTGAACGCCTCGGCGCAACAGGGACAATTTAACCCATGACGGAACAACGCAAAATTTTAACCCAAGCCGAACAGGCGCAAGCTTTGCTGTCCACGGCGGCGGAGCTGATGACGGACGGCCGTTTGGTCAGCATCGCGGCTTTGCGCAAAATGGTGGAATCGCTGTGTTCGGCAGTAGCGTCCACCCCTGCCGAAGAACGCGCCAGCTTCGCCCCCGTCATGCGGGATTTGACCGCCAAAATCGACGCGTTCCGTTCCGAAATGACCGAAAGCTACACCCGTTTGACCAAAGGGGAACAATAATGCACGAAGCGTCTTTTTTATCCGCCGTCATGGGTTTGATTTTCGTTCTGGGGCTGATTTTGCTGCTCAGCTGGCTGCTCAAACGCTTCGGTTCGCCGATTTTGTCGGGACGGCTGGAACAGAAAAAACAACGGATTTCATTGCTGGAAGCCCGCCAAATCGACCCGAAAAACAGACTGGTTCTGTTCCGTTGCGGCAATAAAGAGTATCTGTTGGCGACGGGGGAAACGAATATGCTGATTGATTCTTTTCCCGTTATCCCCGATAATGGCGAAAAAGCGGGGAACAATGATTAAAAAAGCTCTTTCAATCGCGTTTATTCTGTGCTGTATCGGCTTGCCCGCCATGGCGCAAAGCGTCAACATCGATTTGGGCGACAACGGCGGGTCGTCGACCGCGCGCATCGTCCAGCTGGTTTTGCTGCTGACGGTTTTGTCCGTCGCGCCCAGCCTGCTGGTCATGGTGACAAGCTTTACGCGCATCGCGATTGTGCTGTCGATTACGCGGCAGGCTTTGGGCACGTCGCAAACGCCCGCAAACATCATCTTGATTTCACTGGCTTTGTTTATGACGGGTTTCATTATGACGCCGACGTTCGAAAAAGCGTGGGACAACGGCATTTATCCGCTGATAGAGGAAAAAATCGAAACCAAAACGGCAATCGAACGCACCGTCAAGCCGTTTCACGAATTTATGATGAAAAACGTGCGCGAAAAGGATTTGCAGCTGTTCATGGGCTTCACCAAAGCGCAACAGGTCGAATCGCCCGAAGACACGCCTTTGACCGCCTTGGTTCCCGCGTTTATGATAAGCGAACTGCGCCGCGCGTTCGAAATCGGATTTTTGATTTACGTTCCGTTTTTGATTATCGATATGGTCGTCGCGTCCGTGCTGATGAGCATGGGCATGATGATGCTGCCGCCGTCCATGCTGTCCCTGCCGTTCAAGCTGATATTCTTTGTGCTGATTGACGGGTGGTATATGCTGGTCGGCAGTCTGGTCAAAAGCTTTTCGACGTAGCGTTATCCGTCAATCCATTGATAGGTGAAGCCGCATTGCGCGGGACAATCCGAACATTTGTGCCCGCATGCGCAGTTGCACGCCGCGCCGTCGGGATGCAGGCGTTTGATTTTGCCCTTGCGAATCCAATGTTCGACCATTTCCTCCGCCGCCGATTCCGATATGTCGAAATGAATGGCAATATCTTTCAGCGACACTTGCTTTTGTTCCTGCACATAGGCTTTGATGTCCGACAAAATCATACCCGTTCCCCCTTGTTCCCCAAAAAGCGCAATAAAGCATACACCGCGATTTCCGACACAACGACACCCGCAATCCAGTACAGTGAAAACGCCGTGTGACGGCTTATTGTAGCAGTTTGATAGAACAAAGTCGACAGCGCGTATGCCTGTCCCGTCGTCCACAATACGGTAAAGCCGACCCATTTTGCGCCGAACTCTTTGCCGATTGCGCCCAAAGCCGACAGACACGGCACATACATCAGAATAAACAGCAGATAAGCAAACGCCCCGACTTTGCCGTCGAAAAATTCGACCAGCCGCTCGCCCGCCGTTTCACCGTCGCCCGTCGCCGCATACAAAGCGTCCAAAGAACCGATGACGGCTTCTTTCGCCATAACGCCCGTAAACAGTCCGACCGTCGCGGGCCAGTTTTCGTCGGTAATGCCTAAAGGACGGAACGCGGGCGTCACCGCTTTGCCGATGGACGACAGCACCGATTCGTCGGCGGGAACGGCGTTGCCTTTGATGTCGACGGCGTTCAAAACGTTCAAGACGATAACCAGCGGCACAATCAAAACGCCCGCGCGGACGATAAAGCCGTGCAGTCTGTCCCAAGTGCTGCGCAGAATGTTCTTTAAAATCGGCAGATGATAGGGCGGAATTTCCAAAATCAGCGGCACGGGATCGCCTTTCAACAGCGTCCTTTTCATAATCAGTCCCGTGCAAATCGCGACAACAATCCCTATTAAATACAGCAAGAACACAATGTTCGAACCGCTTTTGGCGAAAAACGCCGTCGCAAACAAAGCATAAACGGGAAGCCGCGCCCCGCAGGACATGAACGGCGTCATGGTCAGTGTCACCAAACGGTCGCGCATGCTGGACAGAATACGCGTTCCCATAACGGCGGGAACGGTGCAGCCGAACGCCACAATCATCGGCACGAACGCCGTTCCGGGCAGGTTGAAACTGCGCAGCATTTTATCCATCACGAACGCGCCGCGCGCCATATAGCCGGAATCCTCCAGCACCGACAAAAACAGGAACAAAAATCCGATGGGCGGAATGAACGTCGCCACCGTGCTGATGCCGCGCCCCACGCCTTGGGACAGCAGGATGTTCAGCCCTTCGGGCGCATGCAAATACGTCAGCAGATTGGAAAATCCGCCGACCAGATACGTTTCGCCGAATTCGTCAATCGGATCGATAAGCAGCCCGCCGACGGTAATCGTCCAGACGAACATCAAATACATCACGACCAGAAACAGCGGAATCCCCGTATACTTGCCCAAAGCGATCTTGTCCAGCTTTTCGGACAGGGAACGCGACAGACGGTCTTCGCGCTTGATAACCTTTTTTGCCAAGCCGTTAATCAATCCGTAGCGCGCATCCGCTATCAGCGTGTCGGTGTCTTCGTCAAACCGCGCAACGTATTTGCGCACGAAATCAGCATCGGGGACCAGTTTTGCGTCATTGTCGCCGTCCAGCAAATGCGCCGCCAGCCACCGCGCCGACCACCCGTTTTTGTCCGCCAAAGGCTGCAATTCGGGTATCATTTCATCCAGCACCTTTTCGATTTCGGGCGGATAAGGAATGACAAAGTTTTCGTTAATTTGAACGTTTGTTTCCGCGATTTGACGCTTCAGCTCGTTTACGCCGCGCGAACGCGAAGCCACCATCGGAATCACAGGGGACTGGAACGCGTGCGCCAAAGCCAGCACGTCAACTTTGACATGCGCCGCCGCCGCCGCGTCCATCATGTTCAGCACCAAAATCACGGGCAGCTTCATTTCAAACAGCTGCACCGTCATATACAGGTTGCGTTCCAAATTCGCCGCGTCCAGCACGTTGACGACACAGTCGGGCTTTTGATACAGCAAGAAATCACGGGCGATGCGTTCGTCCTGCGACGACGCGGAAATCACGCTTAAAGAATACACCCCGGGCAAATCGACGACTTCGATTTTCTGCCCGTTGTATTCGAAAAAGCCCGATTTGCGTTCGACGGTTACGCCGGGCCAGTTGCCGACGTATTGGTGCGCACCCGTCAACGCGTTGAAAATGGTTGTTTTCCCGCAGTTCGGATTTCCGATTAAAGCAACTGTCTTCGTCATGATTTTACCACAATGATTCCCGCGGCTTCAGCCCGACGCAAAGAAATCGAGTACCCGCGGATTGAAATTTCCAAAGGATCGCCCAAAGGCGCGACCCGCAACACTTTGAACGCCGTCCCCGGCGTCAGCCCCATTGCCAGCAGCTTTTTGCGGTACATCGGACTTTGCCCTTTTTCAAAAGCGTCGATGACCCCGCAATCCCCCGCTTTCAGCGCGGTAAAGTTCACTTTTTCGTTTGCCGTATCCATAAAAGTTTTCCTTGTCAAACTTTTTGCATAAGGGAAAAATATCATACCTTATATAGAAAGGAAAGACATAATTTTCCCTGTTTTAAAAAAGGGTATCGTTTTTAAACTTTCGGCATTATACTGGGGCGGTGTTTTCATTTTCGGCGGGGACAAGATGTTTATCGAACTGGCGCATTACACTTTGCTATTCGCTGCGGCGGCTTTGGGACTGCAAACCGCTTTGCTGATGCCGACGCTGTGGTCGAAAGGGTCGGCGGTCGCCATCAAGTTGGGATTCCGCGGACTGTTGTTCGGCGTCTGCCTGCTGCTGGGGTCTTTTGCCGTTTTGGCGGCGGGATACGCCGCGCGGGATTTTTCGGTCGCGGTCGTGTTCGAAAACTTTTCGTCGCAAACGCCTTTGAACCTGCTGTTTCCCGCAATCCTTGCCGCGCGCGAAGGTTATTTTTTCGCGTTTTTGACAGTGCTGGGGCTGTGCGCTTTGATGAATTTTTCCAAAACGGATTTGCCGACGTATCAGGAACGCGGGCGGTATCTGTTCGCCTGCGGCGGACTGTTGTTTTTAATGACGGTTTTGATGACGGCGACCGCCAATCCCTTTATCCGCATCGAAAATCCGCCGCTGGAGGGGTTGGGGCTGAAAGCCGAAGCGGCAAACCTGCCCCTGACATTGAAACGGGCGGCTTTGTTTTTCGCTTTCGGCATTCTGACGACGGGCTGGGTCAAAGCCGTATGCATGACCTCTAAAGCGCGCCCGTTCGTCGCCCCGCTTATCCGCGCGACGCAAACCGCGCTGATGCTGATGCTGACGGCAGGCGGTCTGGAATTCGCCAATCGTCTGATTTCGGCGGACAAAGCGGGATTTTTCGGCTGGCTGCCCGCCGCGTCGCTGGAAACCGCCGCCGTCGTTTTGGCGGCGGGACAGCTGTTGCTGCTTTATTTCGCAAAGCTTTCGGGCGTGTTTACCCGCTGGATTGTCTTTTTCGGCATGGCGCTGACGGGATTTCTTGCCGCCGATTTTTTTGCGGCGGAATACCGTTTGTTTTCGCTGAACGCCTCCGACGTTTATTTTCCGAATCCCGTTACGGCGGCGTGCGGATTGTTCGGATTGCTGAGCTTTCTGCTGTTTTTTGCGGCGGCGTTGTCGGGAAAATCCGAACAGGACGCGGCGTTTTCCCTGTTTTCGCGGGAAAGCTTCGTCGGATTGGCGGCGGCGGCGTGCCTGTCCGCGGGATTGAGCATCGGACTAATCGCCCTGTTGCCCGCGCTGTTTATGTTCGTTCCCGATTTGCCGCTGCGCCTGCTGCCCGATTTGCTGCGCAGGATTTTTACCGTTCATCTGTTCTTGTTTTCCGTTTTTGTCGGCATCGCTTTTTTACGAAAATCCGTTCAAAAGGGCTGGATTTTGCTGTCGGCAAAAGGAGCCGCTTCGTTCTGGGGCGCCGTCGGGATTTTGACGCTGTGCCTGCCCCCCGAAAAACGCCGCGCGGTTTTGTACTGCCTGCCCGCTTTGTTTTTACTGCGCACCGCCTTAAAGCCTTTTTGCTTTCATACGATTGACAGCTTTGCCCAAATGGGACAAGCCGTCAAAAAAACGCCGCTGTTTTATTACGGGTTGCTGTTGTGCGCCGTCGGGTTTCTGACATCTTCCGCGGCGTTTTCGACATCGTTTTTGTTTGCGCGCGAAACCGAAGCCGTTGTCGCCCCTCAAAGTGAAATCGAGTTGGAAAACATCGTTCTGCGCACCGAAAAACTGTCCGAAAAAACAGCGGATGTCCCCGCCGATTACCGTTTTTCCGCAATTCCGAAAACGGGCGGCGTCCTTTTCCGAAACGACGGCGGCAAAGCCCCGACGACCGTTCTGCATTCGGACTTTCCGACCGTTTCTTTGATTAAAATCGACCTGAACGAAGAAAAGCTGACCGTCAAAACCATGACGTATCCGGGGATTCGGCTGGTTTGGGACGGATTGATGCTGATAATCATCGGATTGGGAATAATGACTTGGTGCTGGAAGCGTGAGCCATGAAAATTTACGGTTTTGCGGTTTTATTCTTTTTAACGCTGATTCTGTCGAACTTTTTAAACTTGGTTCGATTGGATTTCAGCACGGAAACGTCCATTGTGCCGCGTTCGTTCGAAATTCCGCAGGCAAAAATACCGCTTTATAAGGAAAACGGCGCTTTGACCCTGCCCGACCGCCCCGTGATGATTGTGTTTTTCGGTTCGTGGTGCAAGCCGTGCCTGCTGGAACTGCCGATTTTGGCGGAGCTGGCGAAACGCGAAGACATTCCTTTCGTCGGCATTGCCGTCCGCGACACACCGAAACAGTTGGACAAGCTGTTCAAAAAAATGCCGAATCCGTTCAAAACCGTCGCTTTCGACACCGACGCCGAATGGACGAAAGGGCTGCGGGCGTGGAAAATTCCGCGCGTTTTTCTGACGGACGGCAAAGGACGGGTTGTCTATGAAATCAGCGGCGTTTTGACCGAAGAATTCTATTTGCAAAATCTGCTTACGCCGATACGGGAGCTTCAAAATGAAAAAAATCCTTAGCGTTCTGTTCGCGGCGGCGTTGACCGCCCTGCCCGTCCGCGCCGACGATTTCGCGTCCGTCGAAACCGAAGCGCAGGAAATCGCGGAAAGAATCCGCTGTCTGGTTTGTTCCGAGGAAAACATCGAATCCGCCGACGACGAAACGGCAAAAGATTTGCGCATGTTCATCCGCCGCCACTTGAACGACGGCAAGCCGCAGGATTTGGTCGTCAATCTGGTTTTGGCGCAGTACGGCGACATGGTTTCCCCCGAAGAAGCCCCGCAAGGGTCGTCGGATGAAAACGAACGGCGGCTGGTATGGTTTTGCAATCTGCTGAGCTTCGGCGCGATGGTGTTTTACATTTTCCGCCGCACCCGCCTGTTTAAAGCCAAGGAGGACAAACAATGACCGTGTTTTTGATTGCCGTTCTGCTGTTGACCATCGGCGCGCTCAGCTTGTTTATTTTTCCGATTCTGTCTTTTCATCGCGAAAAGAAAAGCTTTGTCCGCTTCAAACGCGGCTACATCGTTTTCGTGTTTCTGATTTTCGCCGTTCTGGTTCCCGTGCTGTACACACGGTTCGGCACCCCCGTCATGCGCGATTATCCCTTGGCGGTCCGCGACACGCTGGAAGCCGAGGAATCCCCCGCCGATATGGCGCAGGTTCGCCGTTTGGAACGCTATCTGGACGCGCACCCCGACGACGGCGCGGTATGGGAACAGCTGGGCGCGGCATACCGCGACGCCGCCCTGTACGACCAAGCCGTCATCGCTTTCCGCAACGCGATTGACTGGGGCATTCCCGAAGACATCACCAACTGGCACGCTTTGGCGGAAACGCTGATTCGCGCACACAACGGGCGCATTTTGGGCGAAGCGCAGAAAGCGTTGGAAAACGTCCTGCGCTACCGTCCCGACGACCCGAAAGCCATTTACTTTCTGGGATTGGCGCGCCTGCAAAACAAAGAGCCGCAAAAGGCGTTGGCGCTTTGGCGGCACTTGGAACAAATTTTATCCGCGGAAGACCCGTGGCTGGGCGTCATTCAGGAACGCATCCAGGAACTGGGACGGGATACGGGCATCAATCCCGTATCGGTCAAGCCCAAAGATCCCGTCCCCGTTGCGCGTTAAATGCTCGGCGCGGTCGGCAACGGCGGGTTGACCGTGTTTTCCTGACGCAGAATAGCCGCCGTTTCTTTCAGACGGACTTCGTCGCCGCCCTGCATGATAATCGTCGCCGCCGCCAAACGGATGCCGCATTCCTGCGTTTCGGAAATCACGCCCGTTGCGCCCAGCTTGGTCAATTCCGTCCAGCGCGTATCGTCGTTGCAGCGGATGAAAACGGGGATGCTTTGGTTGATTTCGCGCACCGCTTTCAGCACGCGCATCGCCGTCGGCAAACCGCTGATGCAAATCAAGACGGACTTGGCTTTGTTGATGTTCGCGACATTCAGAATCTTTTCGTTCGCGGCACTGCCGAACAGGCACGGACGACCGTTCTTTTTGGCGCGTTCGATATGTTGGACATCCGTGTCGATGACGAACAGAGGAACGTCGTTGCGCGCCAGCAAACGGGCGGCGGCTTGACCGACGCGGCCGTAGCCGATGACCAGAACGTGGTCTTCCATATCTTCTTCCTCGTGATCGTCGGAAATGCTGGAAGCCGCGTCTTTTGCCGCCGTCAGGGCGCTTTGACGTTTGTCAATCTGTTTCAAAACAAAGTTGCTGACGAACGGGGTCAACGCCATGGACAGCGCGACGACAACCTGCAGCTGGGTGGACGTGGTCGGGCTTAAAATCTTGTACGACTGCGCCGCCAAGTTGAAAATGACAAATCCGAATTCGCCCGCTTGGCACAGGAAAATAGCCGACGTTGCCGATCCGACTTTGGATACGCCCAATCTGTTTTCCAACAGGAAGATAACGCCGAACTTGACGCTCATCACCAGCGCGGTCAGCAGCAAAATCTGCGGAATGTGCGACAAAGCGTACTGCACGTCAATCATCATGCCGACCGACAGGAAGAAAATGCCCAACAGCAGCGAACTGAACGATTCGACTTCCGCTTCGACTTCGTGTCCGAAATCGGTTTCGGCAATCAGCATGCCGCCGATGAACGCACCCAAGGAAACGGACAGCCCCGCCATATTGGTCGCCCAAGCAGTCGCCAGAAAGACCAAAAAAATCAGCGAAGTAAACGCTTCGTGGTTTTTGGTGCTGGCGACAAAGCGGAACAGCGGCTTCATCACCATGCGACCGATAAGGATGATTAAAGTAATCGCTCCGATGGCGCGCAGGAAAGACTGCGACAAATCGTCGAAAACGGATGCGCCCGAATTTGCCGCCATACGGGGCAGCAGAACCATGGTCGGGATGACCGCCAAATCCTGCAGCAACAAAATACCGACCGTCGCGCGCCCCGCGGGGGAGTGCATTTCGCCGCGTCCCTGCATCAAACGCAAAGCGACCGCCGTTGACGACATCGCCAAAGCAACGCCGATGATAATCGCTTCGTTGACGTTTTTGTGCAGCAGATACGCCGCCGCGCCGAAAATGATTGCCGTCGCCGCCATTTGCGCCGCGCCGTAGCCGAAAATGTATTCGCGCATCGCCTTAAAGCGGTGGAACGACAAATCCAGACCAATGGAAAACATCAAAAACAGCAACCCCAGTTCGCCGACGTTGTCCGCGACTTTCATGTCCTTGATAACGCCCAAACCGTGCGGTCCCAAAATCACGCCCGCGGCGATAAACGCCAGCAGCGGATTGACCTTGAAACGGTAGAAAATGGGGATGAAAATGACAACTGCCGCCAAAAAAGCGATTAATTCCCAGATTTGATCACCGGTCATAGCATTGGCTCCCAAAAAATCGGTTATCCTTGTAACAACAGATTTATATAACTTTTTTGATTGAATTTCACTTAAAATATTGTGTGTCTTTTCGATTTTTTGAATTGAATTGACGAACGGAGGGGAATTTGGCATTATAAAAGCCACGCTTATTTTTCATCGGAGGACAAACCCATGACCAAATCCGAACTGATAGCCCGCATTGCAGAGCTGAATCCGCACTTGTACCAAAGCGATGCGGAAAAAATTGTTTCGACCGTCTTTGACGAAATCGGCGCGGCGCTGGCAAACGGCAACCGCGTTGAACTGCGCGGATTCGGCGTGTTTTCCGTCCGCAGCCGCAACGCCCGCGCGGGCAGAAATCCGCGCACGGGCGAACAGGTCAGCGTCGAAGCCAAAAACGTTCCGTTTTTCAAAGCGGGCAAAAAATTAAAAGACATGCTGAACGCGGACGACGAACGATGAAGATTATCCGTTTTGTTTTTGCCTGCGTCGTATTGTTTTTGACCGTGTCGTTCGCCGTGTCGAACAAACAGCAGTATGCGCTGACGCTGTGGCCTTTCCCGTTCGAAATCACTTTGCCGATAAGCTTTATCGTCCTGTTTTTTGCGCTTTTGTTCTTTATTTTCGGCGGCATGTACACTTGGATTCAAACAATCCCAGTGCGCAACGAACGCTGGCGGCAGGCAAAGAAAATCAGGGAACTGACCCAAAAAATCGACGATTTGAAAAAAGATGATTCAATCGTTTGATTTTTTTTCTTATCCGTTATAGATTGATGTCCCGTGATTAACTGAAAGGGTGTCATTATGAATTGGTTGACAAATTACGTTCGCCCGAAATTGCAGGGATTGGTCGGCACCAAGGAAATCCCCGACAACCTGTGGGAAAAATGTCCGAATTGCGGCGCGATGATTTACCACCGCGAACTGGAACAGAACAGTTTTATTTGCAACCAATGCAACCACCACATGCGCATCACTCCGAAACAGCGGCTGGAAATGCTGTTCGACGACGGACAATACAACGAAATCGAACTGCCGCAAACCAAAGACGATCCTTTGGAATTTTCGGATTTGAAGGACTACGCCGACAGATTGAAAGACGCCCGCAAGAAAACACAGCGGCGCGACGCCATTGTCGTCGCTTCGGGCACGATGGACGGACAGCCCGTCGTCATCGGCGCGTTCGATTTCGCTTTTATGGGCGGATCGATGGGAACGGCGGTCGGCGAAGCGATTATCGCGGCGGTCGAACTGGCGATTTTGCAGGACGCGTCTTTGATTTTGGTTCCCGCTTCGGGCGGCGCGCGCATGCAGGAAGGCATTTTGTCCCTGATGCAAATGGCGCGCACGACTTTGGCGATTCGCAAGCTCAAGGAAAAGGGCCTGCCCTACTTTGTTTTGTTCACCGACCCGACGACGGGCGGCGTTACGGCATCGTTCGCCATGCTGGGCGACATTGCGGTTTCCGAACCGGGCGCGCTTATCGGGTTTGCGGGCGCGCGCGTGATTGAACAGACGATTCGCGCTCAGTTGCCCAAGGGATTTCAGCGCGCCGAATACCTGCGCGAACACGGCATGGTCGATATGGTCGTCGACAGACGGCAGTTGCGTTCGACGTTCATCCGCTTGATTGGCATGTTGCGCAGTCCGCGCCCCGCGGTCGAACCCGTTCCCTTTACACGCAAAAACTGACAGGTGTTTCCAATGAATTCAAAACCGTTGGCAGGGATTAAGGTCATTGACATGACCCACGTCCTGACAGGACCGTATTGTACGCAAATGCTGGTGAACTTGGGCGCGGAAGTCGTGAAAATCGAAGCGCCGAAATCGGGCGACCATTCGCGCCGCTTCGCCCCGTTCTACAACGGCAAAAGCCTGTATTTCGAAATGATTAACGGCGGCAAGAAAAGCGTCGCTTTGAACCTGAAAGACGCAGGCGATTTGGACGTTTTGAAACAGCTGATTGCCAAAGCCGACATTCTGGTCGAAAACTTCCGCCCCGGCGTGATGGCGAAATTCGGATTGGGCTATGAAACCCTGCACAAAGAATTCCCGCGCTTGATTTACGCGTCGATTTCGGGATTCGGACAAACGGGTCCCGACGCTTTAAAGCCCGCTTACGACATTTTGGCGCAGGCGCGCGGCGGGATTATGAGCTTGACGGGACAGCCCGACGGCGACCCGACTTTGGTCGGCGTGTCCCTGACCGATTTGCTGGGCGGAATCTTTATGGCGCAGGCGATTTCGACCGCCCTTTACCAGCGCGAAAAAACGGGCGAAGGGCAACTGTTGGACGTCGCTTTGCTGGATTGCGAAATCGCGATGCTGGAATGTTCGATGATGCGCTATCAGGCAACCAAGCAAGCCCCGAAACGCGTCGGCAACCGCCACCCCAGCGAAGCTCCGTTCCAAGAATTCCGCTCCGCCGACCGTCCGTTTGTGATTGCGGCGATTGCGGGCGACGAAATGTTCGTGCGCCTGTGCGACGTCATCGGATTGCCCGAATTGGCGCAAGACCCGCGTTTTTCAACGACCGAAGCCCGCCACGACTATGTGGACGAACTGGGCGTCGAATTGCAGAAAATCTTTATTCAAAAACCGTCCGTCGAATGGATAAAGCTGTTGGAATCGGCATCCATTCCCGTCGCTTTGGTGCAGGATTTGGCGGAAGTCGCGCACGACCCGCAGGTTTTGGCGCGCAATATGCTGATTGATTCCGCCGACCCCGCTTTGGCAGGCGTTCAATTCATGGGCTTGCCGATTAAAATGTCAAGCTTTGCCGACGAAAAACCCGTGCACCAAAAAGCGCCGATGCTGGGCGAACACACCGAATCCGTCCTGAACGATTGGGGCATCACGCGCAAGTCATAAAAGCGTCATCCGTTTAAGCTTGCTACTTTCCCGTTTTCTGTCTAAAATGTTTTAAAAATCATTTCGGACTGAAAGGAGTTTGCCATGGCTTCGTTTTTGCAATCTTTGTTCGGCGGTAAAAAACAGCCGTTCGTTTCCAATTCCCAAACGGTGAAACTGGAAAAAGATCCGAACGACGAAACAAAGGAAATCCTGCGCTTCGGCGACGGCAAGGACGATTACTTTCCCGTCAAAGGCGACAAAGAGGACAAAGAAGCCCTGCGCGAAATCCTGTCCAAAGTCATCGAAAGCCCGACTCAGCTGAAAAAAATCAAAGATTTGCCGTTGGAAGACCGTCCGACTTTGATTCGCGACCATTCCGGCAAAATCGGCGGCGAGGACGGAATGCAGGTCAGTGGCTATTGCAGCGGACTTGTTATTTCCATCACACCGTCAACGGGAACGGGATACACGGCGGCAGGAGTGTTCTGTCACGAATTTCAGCATCAGTACCAGTTCAAACGGGGCGATGGTCTGCGCCGCAGCGGCATGATGCTGTCCGAAGCCATTTTGAACGACCGCATCAATGAGGCGGCTGCGGATACGGCAAATTATCAATACTTGTATGAAATGAAAGATAAAAACCCTCAAGCAAAAAGAGCGTTTGAAAGTGAAAAATTGGTTTGCCCCGGATTGAAAACTTACGCGGCGGCAAAAGACGCGGGCAAGTCGGAACTGGACTGTATGATTGCGGGAATGGAGGGATACGCGTCAAGCTATGAAACGGCGAATGCTTATGCGAAAGGCTATCATCCCGACGCAAAAGAGCAAGACGCCATTTCAGCCGACGAATACTCGGACAGCGTTCGCACGCTTTTGCAGCAGCGGGAAAAAAGGGTATACGGGAAAAACATGCAGGGCGAAAAGCTGGACGATGTCGCGGCGTTCAAAGCGCACACCGTCGGCATGACAACGGAATCTTTGGATGAAATCAAAGAAGTCGGCTTGCACGGCAAATTGCGTTCGCCCGAATTCAACTATGTAACGCCGACGGTTGCCCGCGCAATCACCCGCTGGGCAGACAAACTGAAAAAAATGGGAGAAAAGACATCGGAAAATCCCGAAAATTTGTGGGTCAGAACGGCATACGGCATAACGGACAACAGAACCCGCGGCGGATTGGCGGGGTTGATGTTCAAAGCCAAAACGAAATTTTTGTCCGCGACGCAAAAACTGAAAAAAATCGTCAAAGGCGATGAAAAACTCGGCGCCGCCAAAATGGCGCACAGCGGCGGAAAATACGATTTGGTGACATCGTCGGACAAAGACGGCGCTGTAATCGGAAAACTGCATTATCAGGCGGAATACGGTCAGGAAAAGGAATACGAAGCCCGAAAGGTCATCGGACAGAAAGAAACGGAAAAGCGCAATAAAAAAGCGCAGCAAATGCTGGCGATTATGATGAAAAATCCCGCAAACCGCAAAAAAGTCGAACAACTGACCGCGGCGGGACAGGAAATTACTTTGGCGTTCCAACAAGGTGCGGGAATGGGCATCATATCGGCGAAAAAAGGCATGATTATCCTTGATCCGTCGAAAAAGCCCAAAGATTTGGCAAAGGATTTTGAAAAATTCTTCCCGCGCATGGCGGAAAATCGGCTGAAAGAGGCGCAAACACAAACCGCCGCGCCTCAGCAACAGACCGCGCCCGAAGCGGCTCAAGCTAAACCCATCGAAAAACAGCCCGAAAACCATATCGCGTCCAAAGTCATGGAACAGCTGACGGCTGCGGCTAAGACCGTCGAACCGAAACAGGAAATCAACGGCGAAGCATTGCTGAAAATGGTGGATCGGCTGGCTTTCCGCGCGTCGAAAACGCCCAAATCGGACACTTATTACAAACCGACGGAACAGGAAGCGCAAATAGCACGGCAGCTGGCTCAACTGTCCAAAAACGCGGTAAAACTGGCGGGGGTGGACTACCGCTCGGTGCAGGCGAAGCCGATACGGGCAAAAGCTTTGGCGGATTATGCCAAAACGCCGGACGGCAAATCGGGCGTGGTGAAACTGATGCAGGCATACGGGAATATGAAAGCGTTTGAAAAGCCGCGTGAAAAACAGCCGCTGATGCAGACATTGCAGGCGCGCACAACACCGCAGGCTCAACCGCAACAGCCCGTCAAACAAGCCGCCGTCGCCAAAACGCAGGAATCTCAAGGGCGGTAATGTCGCAAACAAAACGCAGGATGAACTTGATTTAAAACATCCTGCGTTTTTTATAAAAAAGCCACGCATTCGTAAAAAAACGAAAAACAACCAAGGAACGACCGAGTCAACGGAAATAACGGCTGTTGACGGTGCGGCGAAAACACCTCATAATGTACGCATATTTTGCGCAGATTTAATGTGTTTATCTATAAACGGGCGGATTGCCCGCGCTTTGACGGAAATGGTGTTGGCGAAAAGCGAGAACACGCCGTTTCGTTTTTACAATATGTCGGCGCAAGACATCCTTGATCTTCTGCTTCCCGGTGTCGTGCGCCTCCGATACAAGGAAATACTGTATCTCACAGTTCAATACTTGCTTTGCTTCCGCCTGATTTCTCTTTTACAACAATAATCTGCTTGCCAATACGATTTTTCAAGTCAGCAACATGCGAAATTATACCCACAAGACGCTTGCCGTCAACCAAGCTTGAAAGAGCTTTCATTGCTTGATCCAAGGATTCCTCATCAAGAGAACCAAACCCCTCGTCGACAAACATTGTATCGAGCTTTACGCCACCGGCAGATGCTTGAATTTCATCCGAGAGTCCCAGCGCAAGCGAAAGTGACGCTTTAAAAGATTCGCCTCCCGAAAGGGTCTTAACACTTCTTTCTGTACCGTTGTAATGATCAATAACATCTAAATCCAGACCGCTCTGACTACGATTGTTTTCTGCTTCTTCCCGCCGTTTCAATTCATACTGTCCCCCGGACATCACCATGAAACGTGTATTAGCGCGTGCAATGATGCGATCAAAATATGTCATCTGGATGTAGGTTTCCAGCATAACTTTTTCTTTTCCAGCGATGTTTCCATTCGCTGTATCTGACAAAGCTCTGATCAATGTATAGCGCATTTCCAAAGTTTCTAGTTCACCGATTTTGGCACAAATATTTGCCAATGACTTTTTGTTTGCTTCCATACGGACGTGAAGCGCCTTTGAAAGGGAATTATCTGTTTGTTTCCGTTCCATTAATGCTTCTTTCTTTTTTGTCTCTGTCTCCTTATCAGGAATGCAATTGGAAGAAATTTGCTTTGATAGTTTTTCGATAGATACCTTGCATCCAGCTATTCGTTCTCTTGAAGCCGCCAAATTTTTTTGAGCTTTGTCAAAAGCTTCTTTCATATCTTTTATGGCTTTTTCTGCGATCAGCACCTCTTTTTCCGCTTCTGCCTTGTTGGCAAATCGAAGCCCCTTTTTACCAGCATCATACTGTGCTCTCTTTTCATTCAAAGATGCTTTGTTCACTTTCAATGCAGTGTCATAAGAGGTAACTTCCTTTTCTTTTTCCCTTAAAGCAGCTTCTTTTTGCGGAATTATTTTCGAAAGTTCGGATTTGCGAGCGAATTTCTTTTCTTCTTCGGAGATTGCTATAGTAAGTGTTTCTATCTGCTTCGA
>CAVCSV010000002.1:46508-85535 GCA_963604715.1 Limosilactobacillus gorillae | reverse complement strand
CTATCATCGGAGAGGAGAATAATCGCTCAAACAGCTTCATTGCCCCTCCTGTAATCTGACGGAGAACCGCTTGCCCAAACAGGGATTTTACAGATTTTGACGATAACGCCGCCGGAGCGGGTTTTCTTTTTGCGAAACAGAAAGCTGCAAAATGATTTGAAGCGGAGTTTGCGCAGAACAGCCCGCGGCGTGCCGCAATAATCCGTGATGTCCGCGAACGCCTGCTTGTCCGTCCGTTCTATCCGCGCCAGCGTTTTTCGAACGGACTGACGGGAAAATCCGGCAAGTTCGAACACTTTGCGTTTGACCAAAAAGCCGCCGTCCAGCATGTCCAGCGGGTACATAATCGGGTTGCCCTCCGTTTTCACGGGCAGCAAAGCATCCCCTTTGAATCCCTGTTTTTCCAGCACGTTCTGCAGAGGGATTTCATAGTTCAGCACGACATCGCGGACGTTTTTCTGTTTTTTCACCGCGTCGAAAAAGGCGGCAAAAGCGGCGTTTTCGAAAACGGGTTTCTTGAACACCAAAAAATAGCTTTGCAAGTGCGGTTCAACCTCGCGGTTCGACGTCATCGCCCAAAAATCGCAGTCGCGTTTGCCCATTTCGTCAAAAGCGCGCTCAAAACCGCCGACGGCAAAACAACTGTCGTTGCATAAAATCAATTCGTCGCAATCATTCAGCAATCCGCTTTCCCGCGCCGCCGTCAACCCGCGTTTGTACGACCCGAAGTCGTATTCCCCGTGCGGTTCGAAAATCGCAATGTCCGCCAAACCGTTCAGCTTGGCTCGCTCCGTTTGCTCCGCGGCATTGTCCGCGACGAACACGATACGCTCCGCAACGGTTTTCAGCCGGCGCAAATAGGAAACGACGTAATCCCGCACCAGCCCGTCTTTGTCGAAAGAAGCAAACAGAACCAAACGCCGCGTCATTGCTTCTCCTGTAATTTGATAACGCGTTTGAACGACAGCAAAAGAATCTTTTCAAACAGATAGACTTTGGTTTTATAGCCGCGCGTTTCGATTTTCAGTACGGGAACACAGCCGAACAGCCGCACCCGCGCCGTATGCGTCGCGCGCAGCAGAAATTCGTTGTACAAAGCCGGATTTTCCGCTTTTAAAATCGACTGTAGCGCAAACGTCGCCGCGCGCATCTTATCCCGCTGTTTATGGGATGTGTTATCTGCATACCAGCGGTAACGGAACAGCACTTCGGGCAAGTTGTGGAACTTCGTGACTTTCATCAGACGCACATACAGCGCGTAATCTTCGGACGGCGAAAATTCTTCTTCGTAGCGGATATTGTTGTCCGTCAAAACCGATTTGCGGATCATGCACGCCGAATGCGTAATCGGACAGCTGCGCATCATCGCCAGCTTGATGTCTTTGTCGTTTTCGGGATTTTTGGTCAGCCCGCCGTGCGGGAACTGTTCCGCTTTGCACGACACAACGCCGACATCGGGGTTGGCGTCCAGATACGCCGCTTCCTTTTCAAACCGTTCGGGCAAAGACACGTCGTCGTGGTCCATCACCGCCAGATATTCGCCCCTCGCCAGCTCAATCAGCTTGTTGCGCGTCCTCGATATGCCCATGTTTTGTTCGTTCTTATAAAATCGAATGCGCGGGTCGGCGTATGATTTGACGACCGCTTCGACGTTCGGATCGGGCGAACAGTCGTCCAAAATGATAAACTCGAAATCCGCAAACGTCTGGCGCAATACGCTCTCTATCGCTTCGCGCAGGTATTCCTCGCGCGTGTTGTACGTCGGAAACAAAACCGATATCTTAGGCATCTGTCAGCTCCGCCAAATCCGGATTTTTTTGAATAAAACTGTTCAAAGTGCGCGGGTTGACGTGCATCAACCGCGATATGCGGTTGCGCGAGCAGCCTTGCCGCAGCAAATCCGCGATTTCTTCGGCACGTCCCGTCAGTTTCAGTCGTTTGTTGCGCCGTCCGCGCGGTCGCCCCAAAACCTGTCCCGCCGCCTGCGCGTTTTCCAGCCCCTCTTTCGTCAGTCGGGAGCGCAATTCTTCCGCAATTTTGGCGACAATGCCGAACAAACGCGCCATTTCGACAGACGATTTGTCGACGCCGCCGAAGCGCAAGCCGTCTTCGCACGAACAAATCACGACGCCTTTGGCAAGCAGCTTTTCCAGCAAAAGCGCTATCGAACGCATGTCTTTTGCCAAACGGAACGTTTTTTCAACCAGCAACATATCCCCGCTGTTCAGCATTTCCGGGGAAAAACGGTTCGCGTCCGCCCACTCATCGATTTCGACGCGGTTGCGGCGGGCATATTCGGCGATTGCCGCGCGCTGTCGGGCGGCGACCGTTCCATCGGCGTAATCCTGTATAAACGCGATGTTCATGCCCTTTTTTCTCCCCTTCCCCTCTCAAAGGAATTCACCGTTTGTTTTGGTGGGGAGCATGCCTTTCGCCGTCAGCGCAAAAAGGGCACATTTCACAGCTTTTTAAAAATATGGTTGTAAATGTTTATGTTCTTTGATATATACAAAACAAACGGTCGTTTTCTTTGTACGACCGTTTTTTTCGTCGGTATGATTTTGAACCCCTCCTAAAACGCGGGGGGGGGGGGGGCTGTATGCAAAAAAACAAGCGGTGATTTCTCACCGCTTGTTTCGATTTTATCGATTTGCCATACGGGCAAGGCGCTGTTGTTCCCGCCGCTCCAGCTTGGCGTTGCGTTTGCTGTGGAACTTTTCGCGTCTGCGGACAAAGACCACAAACAGCATCGGAATAACGAAAATACCGAACGCCGTCGCGAAAATCATTCCGCCGAACACGGGCGTACCGACGGAACGGCGCGCCATTGCGCCCGCGCCCGCCGCAACCACCAAAGGCAACAAGCCCAAAATGAACGACACCGCCGTCATCATCACCGCGCGGAAACGCAGGTGAGCCGCTTCAATCGCCGCTTCTTCGGGGTCTTTGCCCTGTTCGCGCAGGTCTTTTGCGAATTCGACAATCAAAATCGCGTTTTTGGACGCTTGAGCAATCAACAGAATGAAGCCGATTTGCGCATACACGTTATTAACCAGTCCAAACACGTTCAAGAAGATCATCGCACCCAGCAAAGCCACCGACACCGACAGCAAAACGGGAATGGGAATCATCCAGCTTTCGTACAAAGCGACCAAGAACAGGTAAGCGAACAGGAATGCCAAAATCAGCACGACCGTCGTTTGACCGCCCGCCGTTTTTTCCTGCAACGACATGCCCGTCCATTCGTAAGCGTAACCTTTGGGCAACACTTGCATAGACAGTTTTTCCATCGCGTTCATCGCCTGTGTCGAACTGAACCCCGCCGCGGCGGAACCGTTGACTTTGACCGTCAGCGTATTGTTATAGCGCGTCAGGGTTTGCGGTCCCAAAATCGGCTTGATAGACAGCAAAGAACGCAACGGCACCATTTCGCCTTTGTTGTTGCGGACGAACAGGCGACCGACGTCGTTTTGGTTGCTGCGGGAATCTTCCCGTCCCTGCATGTTGACTTTGTAAATGCGTCCGTTCAACGTAAAGTCGTTGATGTACGAATACCCCAAAGTCGATTGCAGCTGTGAAAAGACGTCTTTGATGTTGACGCCCAGAATTTGCGCCTTGATGCGGTCAAGGTCGACGTACAGCTGCGGCGTCGCCGTATTGAACGTGCTGTAAACCATGGTCATTTGCGGATCTTGGTTTGCCGCCGCCAACAGCTTGTACATTACTTGTTCCATCTGTTGGGGCGTTTCGCCGCTCGCGTTCTGCAAACGGTAGTCAAAACCGTTCGCCATGCCGACGCCGGGAATGGCGGGCAGGTTGAACGCGCGAATCAGCGCGCCTTGAATGCCGTTGAATTTAGGCTGAAGCACATTCAAAATCGCGGCGACCTGCATAGCCGTATCGCGACGGACTTCATAGGGCTTCAAACCGACGACCATCATGCCGAAGTTCGGACCGTTGCCGCCAATCATGCTGTGTCCCGCAATCGCCATGACGTTTGCTGTCGCGGGATGCGACGAAACGATTTTGTAAGTATCGCGCAGAACAGCCAAAGTGCGATCTTGCGCCGCGCCTTCTGGCAACTGAATGTCGACCATGAACATGCCCTGGTCTTCATCGGGCAAAAAGCCCGCTGGCGTCATTTTGTTGACCTGCCAGGCGCATGCGATAATCGCCGCGATAATCAAAATCGACAAAGACGAATGACGAACCAGTTTTTTGACAACGGCCGTATAACCGTCGCGCCCTTTGTCGATTTGACGCATGACCCACGGGACAAGCCCTGTTTTTTTCTTTTCTTCGCGGTGCAGCAGAATCGCGCACAAAGCGGGCGACAAAGTCAATGCGTTCAACGCCGAAATCATCATCGAGCACGACACGGTCACGGCAAACTGTTTGTACAGCTGACCGACAATGCCGGGGACGAAAATAACGGGAACGAACACAGACAGAATAACCAGCGTAATCGCGATAATCGGCGCGGTAATCTGCCCCATCGCCTTTGCCACCGCGTCGGGAATCGACAAATCCGGTTCTTCGTCAATCACGCGTTCGACGTTTTCCACGACCATAATCGCGTCGTCCACCACGATGCCGATAACCAGCACGATGGACAGCAAAGAAATCGTGTTCGCCGAAATGCCGAACGGCGCCATGAAAATAAACGTACCAATCAGGGACACGGGAACGGCAACCGCGGGAATCAGGGTTGCGCGCCACGTTCCCAAAGACAGGAACACCGTCAGCAACACCAGAACGAACGCTTCGAAAATCGTGTGAACGACTTCGTCGACCGTCGATTCGATGAACACCGTCGTATCGAAAATAATGACGTAATCGACGCCGTCGGGGAAAAAGGCTTTCATTCTTTCCAGTTCGGCTTTGACGCCTTTGGCAACCTGCATCGCGTTCGCACCGGGGGCAAGGTTAATCATCGCGCCCGACGCCGCCATGCCGTTGTACTGAATGACCGTCGAATAGGACGTCGTGCCCAGTTCGATTTTTGCAACGTCTTTCAAACGCAACGTGCCGCCGTCTTTGTCGGCGCGCAAAACGATGTTGCCGAATTCTTCGGCGGAGCTTAAACGTCCCGACGTTTTCAAAGTCAGCTGGATTTGCTGGTCTTTCGGAGCGGGAGCCGCGCCGACCGACCCGATGGCGGGCTGAATGTTCTGCGCGGAAATCGCCGCCATCACGTCGTCGTTTGTCAAACCGAGGTTCGACAAACGTTGCGGGTCAATCCACACGCGCATGCTGTAGTCGATGTCGCCGAACGTGTTGACTTCGCCAACGCCCGTAACACGCGCCAAAGTATCCTTGACGTGCGCGGTCATGTAGTTCGCCAAAAAGCTGGCTTCGCGCGAATGGTCGGGAGAATACAGCGAAAACGCCATCAGCATCGACGACGTGTTCTTTTTAACCGTAACGCCCTGCTGCTGCACTTCGGACGGCAGTTTGGTCGAAATCTGGTTGATGCGGTTCTGCACGTTGACGGTGTTCATATCGGGGTCGGTGCCCAAAGCGAACGTAACGGACAGCGAATACGTCCCGTCGTTCGCGCTGGTCGATTCCATATAAAGCATGTTGTCGACACCGTTGACCTGCGATTCGATAACCTGCGCGACGGTCTGCTCAATCACTTCCGCGGACGCGCCGGGGTAAGTCGCCGAAACGGACACGGACGGCGGCACCACGTCGGGCAGTTGCGCGACGGGAATGGTGTACAAAGAAATCAAGCCCGCAATGGTGATAACCAGCGAAACAACGATGGCAAGACGCGGACGTCGAATGAAAATCTGGGAAAACATAGGGCGTTATTCCTTATTTCTTGGCGGGGGCGGCGGTTTTCTTTGCCGCTTCTGCCGTTTTCGCGGCGGGAACGTCGACAATGACTTCCACACCCGGACGGACTTTCTGCAAGCCCTCAATCATAACGCGGTCGCCCGCTTCCAATCCTTCGTTGACGATATAGTCTTTGCCCTGTTCGCCGCCGATGACAATCGGTTTGTTGACGACTTTGTTCTGCGCGTCGACGACATACACGTATTTACCCGTGGGCGAAGACATCACAGCCGCCTGAGAAACCGAAATTTTTTCGACGGGCGCGTCGTATTCCAGCAAAACGGAAACGAATTGCCCCGCAACCAGCTGTTTCGACGGGTTCGGAAATTCGGCGCGCAGTTTGACCGTATCGGTCGTTTCGCCGACGGTGACATCCGTGAAATTGATTTTACCGCCGTAACGGTAAGCCGAACCGTCCGCCATAATCAAAGAAACGGACAAATCGCCGTTCGCACCGAAGACGCCCGCATTTTGCATAGTCAGCAGTTCGCGTTCCGAAACGCTGAACAAAACATACATGGGATCGCTGCTGACCAGAGTCGCCAAGACGGAATTCGTCGGCAGATATTCGCCGACCGAATAATTCGCCAGCCCGATTTTACCCGTGAACGGAGCTTTGACATCGGTGTAGCTCAAATCCAGTTTTGCCAGATTCAGCGCGGCTTTCGCCTGCAGAACAGCCGCTTTCGCAACGCTGTTTTCGGCTTCGCGCGTATCGACGGACGCTTGCGAGATATTGCCGCTTTTACGCAGTTCCAAAGCGCGTTTGTAGTTTAAATCCGCGTTTTTGGCGTCGGCTTCCGCTTTTGCCAGATTGGCGTTCGCTTCGGTGACCTTCGCTTCGAACGGTTCGCGTTCCAAAGTGAACAGCAGCTGACCTTTTTTAACGATGTTGCCTTCTTCGAACAGGCGGTCTTTCAAAAAGCCCGCAACGCGCGCTTTCAAATCGACCGACGAAACCGCATCGATGCGACCGGGGAAATCAAAACGTTCCGTGTACGGATGATAACCGACTTTGACAACGGAAACGTGCTGTTTTTGCGCGGCGGGAGCAACGGCGGCTTTTTTTCCGAAGCAGCCGCTCAGGCACAAAACAAAAGCGAGCAGACAAAACGATAAAAAACGATAAGATTTAGACATTTGCACTTCTCCCAAATCGGGTTGCGGTTAGAGTACGACAATCAACCCCTCTTTATACATAAAAGGGGCGCTATACTCAAGCGATTTTTACGTCAAAGCCGTTTGTTCGACCCACCAATTCGGATGATTCGCCGTCAAATCGGCGCGGGCTTCGGCGGCATCTTTTGCCGTGCGGAACAATCCGAAACACGTTCCGCCGCTGCCCGACATCGCGAAAAACAGGCAAAGCGGCTGTTTTTCAAGGCTTTTCAGCACTTCCGCCACAGCGGGTTCAAGGGCGCACGCCGCATCCTGCAAGTCATTGTGCCGTTTTTTCAATTCGGCGACGAAAACGTCAACGTCTTCACAATCGTTTGCGAATGGCATCGGTTCCGAAAAAACGGGCTTGCGCGTTTTGAACACGGCGGGCGTCGAAACGGGTTTGTTCGGGTTGACCAGAACGACGGGCAAAGCGGGAATTTTCGGCGCAGGCGTCAAAATTTCGCCGATTCCCGATACTTGCACGGCTTTTCCCGCCAAACACGACGGCACGTCCGCCCCCAATTCCAGCGCAAGGGCGTGCAGTTTTTCTTCGGGAAGCGTTTTGCCCCACAGCGTTTGCAAGGCTTTCAGCGTCGCCGCCGCGTCCGTCGACCCGCCGCCGATTCCAGACGCTATCGGCAGATTTTTTTCCAAGACGATGCGGACGTTCGGTTCGACGCCCAAAGCCGCCGCCAGTTTGCGCGCCGCCTTGACGACGATGTTGTCCTCGCCCGCCGACAAATCGGGCGCGCCGACGATTTCCAAGCTCAATTCCGCGGCGGGTTCGACGGTAATCACATCGCCGTCCGCCGCAAAAGCGAACAGACTGTCCAGCAAATGATAGCCGTCAGGGCGTTTGCCCGTGACGTGCAAATACAGGTTGACTTTGGCGGGAGCTTTAACGGAAACGGACATTATTTCGCCTTTTTCTTGGGCTTTGCCGCGATTTTGTCGCCGACGGCGTCCAATCCCTTTTCGATTTTGGATTCCAGCCGCGCTTTGTCGGCAGGCGGCAGGTCGTCATTGACGGCAAGCGCTTTGTTCCATTGGAAATACGCTTCGCGCTTGCGTCCCGTACGCCAATACGCATCGCCCAAATGGTCGTTGATTGTCGCGCTGCCCGGTTCAAGGGAAACCGCCGCTTCCAAAATCCTGACCGCTTTGCCGTACTGTTTTTGCAAATAATGCGCCCAGCCCAAGCTGTCCGCGATATAGCCGTCGTTGGGCGCCAAATGCGCCGCGCGTTCCAGCATTTCGGACGCTTCGGGAATGTTTTTGCCGCGTTCCAGCCACGAATATCCCAAATAGTTCAAAACCAGCGGTTCGTCGGGGGCAAGCATCAGCGCCTTTTGCAAATCGGCTTCGGCATTATCCCATTGCCCCGCGCGTTCGTAAGCGGCGCCCCTGCTGTAAAACAGCGACCAATGACTGCGGTTCAGCGGTCCGACGCGGTTCAGCGCTTCGCCGAAAGCGTCCACGGCTTGCAAAAAACGTTCCCCGTTTAAAGCGATTTCGCCCGTTTTTATCCACGGCAAAGGCGAATCGCTACGTTTATCCGCCAAATCGCGCAGCATCTTTTCGGCTTTGTCCGTTTTTCCCTGCCGCGCCAGAATTTCCGCCGCGCGCAAACGGGACGCAAAGTAGGTTTCCGAGCTTTCCGTTTCCGCGGCGTAAAGCTTCAACGCTTCGTCGTCGCGCCCCATTTTTTCCAGAATTTCGCCCAGCAAAATACGGGCAAGCGACAGCTTCGGGTCAAGCGACAGCCCCAAGCGGATGAAAAACAGCGACGTTTCGGGACTGCCTTTGTCCGCCAGACTGCCCGATATGTCGAAAAACGCCTCCGCCAGTCCCGCTTTGGCATCGGGAACGCTGAGCGGCACCTTGCGGTTGGCGACAATCGCGCCCGCCGTAAAAAACATTTCGTCAATCAAAGGATAGGCTTTCGCCCCTTTGCGGTAAGCGGAAACCAGCGCCTGAAATTCGCGTCCGCTGCCGTGGCGCAACAAAAAATTGCCGTATGCCTGCGCCGCGCGCAAAGACAGTCCGCCCGGTTCTTTCAGCAGGCTTTCGTACCCCTCGCGCGCTTTGTCGGTGTCGCCCCACATATCGTACAGCAAGGCGGAATGGAACATATACAGCGCTTCCGTGCCCGTCCGATTGATTTTTTCCAAAGCCTGTTCGGCTTTTTTGCGGTTGCCCGATCCCGCCTGCAGCCACAATTCCAGCAAAGGAAACAAAAAAGCGTTGTCCCCTTTGTCGGGATAGGCTTTGATTTGCTTCAAAGCGGCGGCGTAATCCCCTTTTTCGGCATTGTACGCGATAACCGTCAAAGCCGCCAGCAGGGACGACGGGTCTTTTTTCAATTCCCTTTTGGCATAAGGATACGCTTCATCCAGCCGCCCCTCGATTGCCAGCAGGGAAAACATTTCCGTTTGCAGCATTTTGTTGTCGGGGTCTTCTTTCAGCGCGGCGGACAGATATTTGACGGCATCGTCCGTCTTGGCGTCCTGTTTTGCCTGCAAATACAACATATACGATCCGACGGCGGGCGGCGTTTGCGCCGTCTGCACGGACGAATCCGAAACGGCTTCGGTCGCCTGAGGCGCGCAAGCCGTTAAAATCAATGCCGACAAAGCCAAAAGTCGCAGGTTCATTTTTTCTTTCCCACAAAAAACCGATTTATTTTGGGCTGATTGCCGATAAAAATCAAGTTTTGTCACAAAAAAGTTCAAACATTCGGCGAAAATATGGTATTTTGCTTTTTATGAAAACAGGAAACTCCTCTTTGGCGGCAATGAAATGGTATTTGACGGCGGGGGTCGACGAAATCGTCGGCGAAACCCCTGTCAACCGTTTGAACAAGCCCGACATCGCCGAAAAACCTTTGCCCGCCCCGCAAATTACGGCATCTGCGCCCGTTTTTGCGTCTGCGCCTGTTCCCGCTCCCGCACCCGCGCCCGTATCGGCGGCGACGGCGGAACTGGCGGCGAAAGCGGCGACTTTGGACGAACTGCGCGTCGCCATGGAAAGCTTTGACGGTTGCGCGCTGAAGCAAACGGCGGCAAACCTTGTTTTCGCGGACGGCAATCCCGACGCCGATTTGATGATTGTCGGCGAAGCGCCAGGGGCGGAGGAAGACAAAAAGGGACTTCCCTTTGTCGGGGCAAGCGGACATTTGCTGGATTCGATGCTGAAATCAATCGGGCGCGACAGGACGAACGTGTACATTTCAAACGTCGTATCGTGGCGTCCGCCCAACAACCGCAAGCCATCCGAGGATGAAATCGCCCTGCTGACCCCGTTTATCAAACGGCACATCGCTTTGGTTCACCCCAAAGTCCTGCTGCTGCTGGGCGGCAGTGCGGTATCGGCGCTTGTCGGCATCAAGGACGGCATCACCCGCACCCGCGGGCGATGGCTGATTTATCGCGACGGGGACGTTTCGATTCCCGCGTTCGCATCGTTCCACCCCGCCTTTTTACTGCGTTCGCCCGCGCAAAAGAAAGCCGCGTGGCGCGACTTTCTGACCGTCAAAGCCAAAACGGATTCAGCGGTTTAACGCTTTTTTCAGCGCGTCCAAATCATCGGAACACAAAATTTCGTGAATCGCGTCGATTTCCGATTCGGGGCGGTCGTAGATTTTCAACGCCAGCAACTCCCGAATCACATCGTCCGAAAACCGTTTTTTTATCGGTTTTGCGGGATTGCCGCCGACAATCGTGTACGGTTCGACGTCTTTGGTCACAACGCTTCCCGCCGCGACGACGCAACCTTCGCCCAAACGAACGCCCGCCATAATCATACAGCGCATGCCTATCCACACGCCGTCTTCGATAACGGTATCGCCTTTTTGCCGATAGCTGTCGACGATTTTATCCATAAACGGATAGTTGGAAAACCAGTCGTTGCGGTGCGTGTTGTTGCCGCCCATCACAATCACGGTTTCCCCGCCGATACAGACGTAATCGCCGATATAAAGCCTGTCGATTTCCCATTGCGGTTTCCAATGCGCCAAGCTGTACGCGTCGCCGTACAAATACCGCACGGCGTAATCTTCAAAGTTTTCCGTCCACGCGTTGCTGTAATAGCTGTGCGTGCCTTTGACGATTATATTCGGGTTTTTGACCGTTTCGTGCAGGTATTCGACGGTCGACCAATGCTTTGTCATTACCAGAACTTAATCAGTTTCAGCAGGCTCAAGCCGTTTTTCTTGGTCATAAAGACCTTGTGGCAATACGGACATTGCGTAAACACGGCGGAGAATTTTTTGGCAAGCTTCATCGCGATAAACGGCGGAATCAGCAGCAGCACCAGAACGACAATCAAAACCGCCCAGAAACCGTAAGTGTAGTACGCGTCGACCTTGCGCACGGCGTTTTTGAAAATGCCGCCTTTTTTCAGTTCCTTGTAAACGCTTGCCGTCGCTTTTCTGTCCTGTTCGGACGTCAAGCCGTAATTGCCTTTGACCACCTTTTTATAAGCGGAATCGCTCAGCGCCAGCTGTTTTTGCATTTGCGACGACGCCAAAGCGGACACTTCCTTTTTCAATCCGTCGCGCACGTTTTTGTTCAGCGCCGTTTTCAGTTCGTCGGTCGACGATTTCAGCTGTTTGTTGACTTTGCTCACCTGCGTTTGCAAAGTGTCCGTCGCTTCGGTGATTTTTTTGTTCACGTTGTCGGCTTCTTTGACGCCCAGCTTTGACAAAGTCGAAGACAGCTTTTTCGCCTTGTCCGTCGTTTTGGTCAGTTTTTCCAGTTTCGACGTGTCCAGTTTGACTTCGGGAATTTTCAGCTGAGCCGTGTATTTGTCGATGTCGACGCTTTTCAGCACTTTGTCCGTGAAAGCGTCGTACTGTTCCGCCAAAACGCCGTTCGCTATGCCGACCGTTTTGACAACGGCGAATTCCTTGATGTTTTCGCCGTAGGTCGCGATAAAGTATATCGCAGGCGCAATGACCGCCAAAATCCAAATCAGCGAAAAAATCCGCGCCGCTTTAATCAAAAAAGACGTTTGGTGAAGCAGTTTGTATTCTTCGCCCTCTGTTGCCGTCGCCATAATCAGCCTCCCCTTTTTGTTCTGTCGCCCCACGGCTTTGCCAGCCGCAGGATTTCGCCCATTGCTTCTTTTTCAAAAAACGTGTGGTCGCGTCCCCAAACAACTTTGGTAACCGTCCTTTGCCCGTTTTTGAACAAAGTCTTGTCCGCCAGCACAAAGCCGCCGAACGGAACGGTCGTGTCTTCCGACCCGTGAACCAAAATGAATTCGGGTTTGGAGCGCGACGGGTGGCTGTCCACCTCCGCCGCGTTCAGCAGACAGCCCGCGACAATCATCACGCCGCCCAACGGAATCAAATCGCCGTCATCGGTTACGTTCGCCAGTTCGTCGCATTCCGCCGTCAGCTGCAAAGCCAGCATCGCGCCCTGCGACACGCCGAAAACGAACGTGTTTTCCGCGCCGATGCCGTGAAATTCCATACGGTCGCGGATATAGTCGATAACAACTTGCGCCGCGGGGTCGTAATTTTCGTACATCTGCGAAAACTTTGCATAAACGGCGGGCGTCATTTCGTCGGGGTGCAGCGTCAGCCATTCATCCTTGAACCCGTCGGGAATCGAAAACCATTGGCGGGCTTCTTCGTTGCCGTCCATGGCTTCCAGCCCGTCCGGAACGTAAAAGACCGCATCGGGCATGACCGTTTGCAGTTCGCGCACGAACCACGCGTTCGATTCGCCCGTGCCGCCCATGCCGTGCAGGTAAACGACCAGCTGTTTCGGAGCCGCTCCGTTCAAAGGCATGACGACCGCGCCGTTCAACAAAGGTTTACGCATATCAGCCCCTCAACGTTGCGCCCGTCGCGACGCCGACCGCGCCGACGACACGGCGGCAGACGCTTTCGATTTCTTCGTCCGTCATCGTTTTTTCGACAGGCTGAATCGTCAGCTGAATCGCAATCGACTTTTTGTCACCCAAAGCTTCGCCCTCGTACAAATCGAAGACCGAAACATCCGTAATCAACGCCTTGTCCGTGTTTTTGGCGGCGGACACGATTTTGTCCGCATCGACTTTGCGGTCGACCAAAAACGCCAAATCGCGGAAAATCGGCGTGAAAGCGGACAGCTTCAGCGTTTTGACGCCCTTGCCGTTTTTCTTTTTCGCGGGCGGCAAACGGTCAAGGAAGACTTCGCAGGCGCAAACGGTCGTTTTGACGTCCATCGCCTTTAAAATCTTGGGATGCAGTTCGCCGAAGTACGCCAAAACCGTTTTGCCGATTTTAACCGCGCCCGACCGTCCGGGGTGATACCAAGCGGGGGCTTCGCGCGTAATCTGCACGCTTTGCGGGGCTTCCGCCGCGTCCAAAGCCGCCAAAGCGTCGGCTTTCGCGTCGAACACGTCGACGGGACGCTGGGCAACCGCCCAATGCCGCGGAGTCGCCTGACCGAAACGCAGCTGGCACGCGACCGTTTCCTGTTCCATCGGCTTGAATCCAAAGAACTGCGGTCCGACTTCAAACAAACAGCCGTCGAACGTGCCTTTGGTAATGTTGGAACGCGCCGCCGCAATCAGATTCGGCAGCAGGTTCGGACGCATTTCGTTCAAATCCGCGCTAATCGGATTGGCAATCAAAACGGCGTCTTTGGCGCGGAACGGCACGGCGTCCTTGGACGACATGAACGACCACGTGATTGTTTGGAAGCCTCCGCGGTTCGCCATCGCGCGGCGCACTGACATTTCGCGGCGCTGTTTGGGCTGCAAAATCCCGTGAACGCCGTTCGGGCGCGGCAAAGCGATTTCGGGCAGCTTGTCATAGCCGTAAATGCGCAGGACTTCTTCGACCAAATCGTGTGCGCCCGAAATGTCGGAACGCCACGTCGGACGAACGACGGAAAAGATTTTGCCGTCTTCTTTGACAACACAGCCCAGTTTTTCCAGAATTTCCTTGCAAATGTTCGCGGGAACGTCAACGCCGCACAGCTTTTCGACGCGTTTCGGGTCGAAAGCAATCGGGGCGGGCTGTTCGGGTTCTTTGCCCGTTACAATCAGTTCGGAACATTCGCCGCCGCACAGCTCCACAATCATTTGCGCCGCCATGTCCGCGCCGACGGGAATCGTCGAAGCGGGGTCGATGCCGCGTTCGAAACGCTGGCGCGAATCGGACGTCAAAATCAGCTTCTGCCCCGTTTTGGCAATGCTTTCGGGGTCGAAATAGGCGGATTCCAGCAAAACGCGCGTGGTTTCCTCGGTGCATCCCGACACTTCGCCGCCCATAACGCCCGCAATGGATTCGACGCCGTTTTCGTCGGCGATGACGACCATGCCGTCGCTCAGCGTGTATTCCTTTCCGTCCAAAGCCAGCAGTTTTTCGCCGTCGCGCGCGGAACGCACGGTGATTTGCCCCTTGACTTTATCGGCGTCGAAAACGTGCAAAGGACGGCCGAACGTAATGTTGAAATAGTTGGTCACATCCACCAGCGCGGAAATCGGGCGCAAGCCGACCGCCGTCAACCTGTCCTGCATCCATTTCGGAGACGGAGCGTTCTTCACGCCGCGGATTTCACGCAGGGTAAAGAACGGCGCGCCGATGTCGATTGCTTCGTTGGAAAGCTTGACATCACTTTTGAAAGCGCAAACCGTTACGTTATGCTTCAGTGTTTTCAGCGTTCCAACGCCAGCCGCCGCCAAATCGCGCGCAATGCCGTAAACGCTCATGCAGTCGCCGCGGTTCGGCGTAATCGACACGTCAAACACGGGATCGGACGGATAAACGGTCGTAATGGACGCGCCGACAACCGCGTCCGCGGGACATTCGATAATGCCCGTGTGATCGGGACCGACACCCAGTTCGTCTTCGGCGCACATCATGCCGAAGCTTTCGACGCCGCGGATTTTGCCCGCCTTCAATTTGTCGCCGAAAGCGGGAACATAGTCCCCCGGACGCGCCAGAATGCCTTTCATGCCCGCACGCGCGTTCGGCGCGCCGCACACGATTTGCACCAGTTCTTTGCCCGTGTTGACCTTCAAAACGTGCAAGTGGTCGGAATCGGGGTGCGGGACGCATTCGTCAATGCTGACGACAATCAAATCCTTGACCGCCGCCAAAGGATCGACGACTTCCTCGATTTCCAAACCGATAGCGGTCAGACGTTCGGCGATTTCGTCAACGCCCGCGTTCGTATCCAAAAAATCTTTCAACCAGCTCAGCGTGAATTTCATCTTTTGTTTCCTCCCGTCATGCTCAATCCCGACGCCGTCGAGGGAATGTCCAAAGGAACAAACCCGTAATGTTTAATCCAGCGCAAATCCGATTCAAAGAACGTGCGCAAATCGGGAATCGCGTATTTCAGCATTGCCAGACGGTCAAGCCCGATGCCGAACGCAAAGCCTTGATAAACTTCGGGGTCGATGTTGCACGCCTTCAAAACGTTCGGATGAACCATGCCGCAGCCCAGAATTTCCAGCCAGTCGTCGCCTTCGCCGATTTTCAATTCGCCGTTTTTGCGCGAACAGCCGATATCCATTTCCGCCGACGGCTCCGTGAACGGAAAGAACGACGGGCGGAAACGCACGGGCACTTTGTCTAGTTCGAAAAACGTTTTGACGAATTCAATCAGACAGCCTTTCAAGTGCGCCATATTGGTTTCGGTGTCGACAATCAAGCCTTCGACCTGATGGAACATCGGCGCGTGCGTCGCGTCGTAGTCGCAACGGTAGGTGCGCCCAGGAACAATCACGCGCACGGGCGGTTTTTGTTTTTCCATCGTGCGGATCTGCACAGCGGACGTTTGCGTGCGCACGATGAACTTGTCGCCGTTTTCCTCGCCTTTCAGATAGAACGTGTCCTGCATCTGGCGGGCGGGGTGGTTTTTCGGCGTGTTCAAAGCGGTGAAGTTATGGAAATCGTCTTCGATGTCGGGTCCCTCGGCAACATCAAAGCCCATTTGTCCGAAAATGGCGACAACCTCGTCATACGTTTGGTACAGCGGGTGAACGCGTCCCTGCGTTTCGGGACGGACGGGCAGCGTGATGTCCACGGCTTCGCGCGCCAAACGGGCGTTGATGGCGTCTTCTTCCAATTTGGATTTTTTCGCCTCAATCGCGTCGGCGACGGCGGTTTTCAGCGTGTTGAACAGCTGTCCCGCGGCTTTGCGTTCGTCGGGGCTCATTGTGCCCAAGGTTTTCATCTTTTCGGTAATCAAGCCCTTTTTGCCCAAAACGGCGACGCGCACGGCGTCCAGCTGCGCCAAATCGGCGGCGGATTCGACCTGCGCCAGCAAATCGGCTTGAAGCGTTTCCATATCACTCATTCAACAAATCCTTTATCACACGAAAGGGGCGCAATGCGCCCCTTTGTTTTTCGGCAACCCGAAGCTTAAGCTTTCAAAGCGGCTTTCACGGAATCGACGACTTTCGCAAAAGCGGCGGGCTGGTTCATCGCCAAGTCGGCCAAAATCTTGCGGTCCATTTCAATACCGGCTTTGTTCAAGCCGTTGATGAATTTGGAATAGGTCAATCCGTATTCGCGGACGCCGGCGTTGATACGCTGAATCCACAAAGCGCGGAAGTTGCTTTTCTTCTTGCGGCGATCGCGATAGGCATACTGCAAGCCTTTTTCGACTTTTTCCAAAGCGACGCGATACAGGGCGTGATTGCTTTCACGGTAACCTTTCGCAAGTTTCAAAATCTTTTTGTGTTTGACATGAGCCGTCATACCACGTTTTACACGAGCCATTTTCTTATCTCCTCAACCGACTTAGTTATAGGGCATGAAACGATCGACGATTTTGAAATCGCATTCGCGCAACAACGTCGTGCCGCGGGCTTTGCGTTTCATTTTCGTCGGCTTGGAAATCAAACGGTGACGCTTGCTGGCGTAGCCGTGTTTGATGCCGCCGGCACCGGTACGGGCAAAACGTTTTTTGACCGAACTTTTTGTCTTCAATTTGGGCATTTCCGTCTCCTTCACAGTATATTTTAACGGTTCTGCGTTTCCAAGGCTGCCCTTATACAAGCCCGAAAAACGCGCTTCCCTTTTTCAAGGGCTTTGTCTTTATACGTTCAAAAATTTCCGATTGCAAGCATTATTTTGCCTTGTTTTTCCGAATCTTGCGCGGTAAAACCGCAAACGGAGATTAACGATGAAATATCATTTCAGTATGACGAAAAAATGCCTGTGCTGTCTGTTCGGACTGGCAATCAGCGGAATCGGCGTCGCGCTCAGCACGCGTCCCGATTTGGGAACCAGCCCGATTTCCAGCCTGCCCTATACGATGACTTTTGTTTATCCGCTCAGCTTCGGCATGTGGACGGTTCTTGTCAACGCTTTGTTCGTGTTCGCGCAAGTGTTCGTTTTGGGAAAAAGCTTCAAACTGCATCAGCTGTCCCAGCTGTTCGCCGCGGCGGTGTTCGGATTTTTTATCGACGTGGGCATGTGGGCGTCCGCGTTTTTCATGCCGCACAATTACGCTTTGCGTCTGGTTGAACAAATCGCGGGCTGCGCGATTTTGGCGGCAGGCATTTCGTTCGAGCTGATAGCCGACGTTACCTATATGCCGGGGGAAGGATTGATAAAAGCGATTGCCTCGCGCTGGAAAATGAATTTCGGCAAACTGAAAGTCTGCTTTGACGCGTCGCTGGTCGTTCTGTCCGTCGCGCTGTCTTTGGCGGTTTGCGGACAAATCCACGGCATCCGCGAAGGCACTTTCGTCGCCGTTTTGCTGGTCGGCACATTCATCCGTCATTATCAAAAGCCGTTCCGCTTTTTCAAACGGCGGCTGGTGAAAGCGTAAAATTCTTTAAGCATTGCGGAACGATGAAACAATGAAAAACAAACCGTTTTGGGAAACAAAGACGCTGGAGCAGATGACCCATGAAGAATGGGAATCGGTCTGCGACGGCTGCGGCAAATGCTGTTTGGAAAAGGTCGTGTTCGAAGACGACGGCGAACTGGCTTTTACCAACATCGCGTGCAAACTGCTTGATCCCGTGACGTGCCGCTGCCGCCATTACGCAAACAGACAGGCTTTTGTTCCCGAATGCGTGCAAATCCGCCCGCAGGACATCAAAGACATTTACTGGCTGCCGAAAACATGCGCTTACCGCTTGCTGAACGAAGGCAAGCCTTTGCCGAAATGGCATCCGCTGATTACGGGCGACCCGACCAGCGTGCACGCCGCGAAAATGTCCGCTTCGGGCAGAACCGTTCCGCCGAAACCCGAAGAGGAGTTCCAAGATTACATTGTGGAGTGGGACGACCTGTGATTGTCTGGCATGCGGGCGAATCTTTTGAAATCGACGTGGAACGGTCGGCGCGCGCCAAACGGGTGCGGCTGAAAATCGACCGCATGAACCGCCGCGCCGTTTTGGTTTTGCCCTCGCGAACAGCTGAAAAAACGGGCATGAGCTTTGCCCAAAGCAAAGCGGGATGGATAGCGGCACAGCTGAACGCTTTGCCCGCGCCCAAAGTGTTTTGCGACGGCATGTCTTTTTCGTTTTTGGGCGAAGACGTCGTGCTTCATCATTCCCCGAACGCCAAGCGCGGCGTGTGGCAGTCCGACGGCGTGATTTGGGTATCGGGGCAAAGCGAGTATCTGCCCCGCCGCGTCGCCGATTTTTTAAAATCGTCTTTTCGTTCTTATGCGCAGTCCAAAGTATTGGAAATCGCGGCGGCTTTGCAGGTCAAGCCGACAAAAGTCGCCGTGCGCGACACCCTTTCTCGGTGGGGTAGCTGCAACCGCGCGGGACATATATCGCTGTCGTGGCGGCTGGGATTTGCGCCGCTGTATGTCGCGGATTACGTCATCGCGCACGAAGTTTCGCATTTGAAGCAAATGAATCACTCGCCCGCTTTTTGGAAAACGGTGGCGGACGTGTATCCCGAATTCGCCGCGGCGGAACGCTGGCTGAAGAAAAACGCCGCGTATTTATACAGCTTTACCACAGCCCTTTAGCCGCGCGGCTGACCTTTTTGTCCCAAAGGTCGGGCGTTTTCAAACAATCGGAAATCGGATACTTTCGTTTGATTTCGGGCAGACAGAAAATCCCCGCGGCGGTCGGGGTTTTGCATCCCGTCGTTTGCGGAAAAGTGAACGGCCGCCCGATGATTTTGCTGTAAGCGGCATCGGCGAAAATCCGCGCCTCCATGTATGTTCCGCTGTAGCCGTAGTTTTCGGACGGGGCGAAGACGGGCGGTTTGGCGAAGCGCGCGCGGATTTGGGCGAACAAATCGCGGTGGCAGGGCAGAACAAAACCCGTTCCGTTCAGCAAAGCTTTGAAATCCGAAACGCACAGCGGATTTTTCCATCCGCCGCCGAACGTCAAAAAAGCCTGCGGCATTGGAACGGTTTCGGGAATAAAGGACAGCGTGTGAAAGAACGTGTACGCGCTTAAATACTCGACGGTTCTCAGCGTATCCGCGAACGGATAGGGCGAATCCGGCAGGACATACCACGACGGGTCGGACGATTTCGGCGGTTTGCGCGTGTAAAAGTTTTCGCCCGATTTCGTTATTGCGGCGGCATCAAACAGCGTTTGCAGAAAATCGGGGCGGAGTTGTCCCGTTTTGCCGAATTGTCCGTCTTTGTCGCACGGAACGCCCTTGTGTTCGCGCGTCAGTTGGTCGGCAAAGTGGTTGAACGCGCCGACGTCCCAGCCCAGTACCGCATCGCCCGCGATGACGGCGATGTTGCCCGTGTTGCCCGCGTTGCAAAACGCCACGCTGTCAAAGCCTTTGTTCCGCAAATCGGCGGCGATGTGCGCATTGTGCGCGGGGGCGAGCGGCGCGCCCTCTCCGCCGTTCATCATATCGTCGGAACGGAAATCGTAAATCACGGGAATATCCGTTAAATCCGCCAGCTTTTGCGCGTCGAAAATCTGCAAAGTGTACGGCTTTTCCCCGTTGGCGACGCTTGGGGGGCAGTGGTCGCACGTCTGTCCATGCAGTCCGACGGCAACAACATCGGGCTGTTTTATCGCGTTGACGGCTTCGGCGACCAAAGCGGTATAACGGTCGAGAATATCGGCAAAAAACGGGCTGTTTTCGAATTCAAAAACGGCTTTGCCCTTGACAAAAGCGCGGAATGTCAGCAAATCGCGCGTCAAACCGGTTGGAAAAGGCAAAGACACGGCGTCAATGTCCGTGATTTTATCGCCCGAAAAATCGGTCAAAACGGCATCAACACCGTCCAAAGAATTGCCCGTCATTACGCCGATTGTTTTCATTTCCGCCGCCCTTTTAGACAAAAAATTCTTTCCAAAACCGGAAATCTCTGTCATACTACAACAAAATCAATAAAGGTGTCTTAATGTCTACACAAGAAGAATTGGAAGCGGAACGCTTTATTCACCGCGGAATGCAGTACTTGAAAACGACATTTCCCGACGAAACGGCGAAGCTGGATGACGACGCTTTGAAAAACAAGCTGATTGACGGTTGCCAGTTCGCGTTGGCGCATGGTTTTGAAACCGAAGCGGATGTCATGCTGCTGGTCGATTTCCTGTGGCGGCTGCCCGACGGCGCTTTGGAAAGCCCCGATTATGAATGGATGGGCGAAATCCTGTCGTCGGACGATATGGACAACGAAATGAAAATCGACGCGCTGCACAACGCTTTTGCGATTACGACCGCGGTCAAAGAGGACGAATCCGATGGAAAAGAATTGTAAGGCGACGATTTATTCCGAATCCCCCGATTTGATGATTCCGCGCCGCTTGAAGCACGCGATTATGCCCCGCAATCCCGAGGAATTGGGAACGGCGGTCGGGCATGTCTTTTTCGGCATCACGGACAAAAACGGCGTTGAAAAAGTGTACGGTCTGCACGCCGTCTGTGCGATGGTCGGCAATGAAAACGTCGAGGAAAAGGACCGCATGGGATCGATTTTTTCCTCTAAAAAAGTGGCGGGCGCGGTTGTCGACGATTCCAAAGAACCCTATGACGACAAGCTGGTTTACCACATCACGGAATCGCAATACAAAAAAATCGAATCGTTTGCGGAAGCCGCCAAAACCAACCCGCCGAAATACAACATCCTGTCCAACAACTGTGTGTGCTTTACCTATAAAGCGCTGAAACAGGCGGATTTGAACCTGCCGCCGCAGTTGCCCGTGTATTCGCCCGCGATGACGTGTTTGGGCATCCGCATATTGGACAAGGCGCAGAAAATCAAGAAAACTTTAGGCAAAGCGACCGCCGCGATACTGAAGCGGTTTTCCTCGACGCGCAAGCTGTCGACCCGAATTCTGGACGACATGCGCCGCAAGCCGTCCATGGAGGGACACGGCGTTTCTTCCGTCGTTCAACTGTTGAAATCGTTAAAGAAGAAAGCGCGCTGAGTTATTCCGTTTTGAACGGGCGGGCGAACAGGGTTGCGATAACGTCGTCTACCGTTGCGCCGTCGTTCATAATGCGCGCCAATCCTTCGCAAATCGGCATTTCGACGCCAACCGCGGCGGCGCGTTCCAAAACGGCTGTGGCGGTAAACACGCCCTCGGCAACCGTTTTCTTTTCCGCCAGAATATCTTTTAAAGCGCGACCTTTGCCCAGTTCCAGTCCGACGGTGAAGTTGCGCGACTGCGTGCTGTTCGCGGTCAAAACCAAATCGCCCAAGCCCGCCAAGCCCATCAATGTTTGCGGGTTGCCGCCCAAAGCGACCGCCAGTCTGGAAATTTCCGCCAAACCGCGCGTAATCAAAGCGGCGCGCGCGTTGTCGCCCAGCTGTTTGCCCGCAACGATGCCCGCGGCGATTGCCATGACGTTTTTAATCGCGCCGCCGATTTGGACGCTGACGATGTCGGGGGTGTAATAAGGGCGGAACGTCGACGTGCCGAGTGTTTCAACCAGTTTTTTGCCCAATGCTTCGTCCGCGCAGGCAAGGGTGACCAGCGTCGGCTTTTCCAAAGCGACCTCTTCGGCGAAAGTGGGACCCGACAGCAGGGCGAGCGGGGCTTGCGGCAAAGTTTCGGCAAGCATTTCGCTCATCAGTTCGCCCGTTTTCTGTTCGATGCCTTTGGCGCACACGACGGCGGGCAATCCTTGCTTCCAAACGGCGCTCAGCTGTTTGCAGGTCGACCGCAAAAATTGCGCGGGGACGGTCAGCAAAACCGCTTCCGCACCGTCCAGGCAGGCGTTCAAATCGTTTGTCGCGGTGATGTTTTCGTTCAGCAAAACGTCGGGCAGATAGAGCGTGTTGCGGTGCTGTTCGTTAATCGCGGCGACCAGTTCGGGTTCGCGCACCCAAATCGTTACGGAAGCGCCGTTTTTCGTCGCCGTTTGCGCCAACGCCGTTCCCCATGCGCCCGCGCCGATTACCGTGATTTTATTCATTGCAAAAGCTCCCTTGTTCATCGTTTGGCGGCGGGGTCCAAAGGCCACCGCGGTCTGGGGCTGAAATCCAAAGAATCGGACAGTCCCAGCAGGTGATGTTCCATTCCCGCCCACGCGACCATCGCGCCGTTGTCCGTACACAGTTTCAACGGCGGCGCGGCAAACGTCAATTTATATTTTTGCGACAGTTTTTCCAACGCCCCGCGCAAAGCCTGATTCGCCGCAACGCCGCCCGCAACGACCAGATGCGTTCCCTGCGGATAGTCGCGTTTGAAAATCTTGATTCCGTTTTTCAGACGCGAACAAAGCGAATCCAGAACGGCGGCTTGGAAACAGGCGCATAAATCGGCTTTGTCTTGTTCCGTCATCGGGGTATCGCCGAACGATTCGACCACGCGGCGCACCGCCGTTTTCAGCCCCGAAAACGACAAATCGCATCCCGCTTTGCCGACCATCGGGCGCGGCAAATCAAACCGCTTCGGATTGCCGTTTTTGGCGTATGCCTCGACTTTCGGACCGCCGGGGTATCCCAATCCCATCATTTTGGCGGCTTTGTCGAATGCTTCGCCCGCCGCGTCGTCGATTGTCGCGCCCAGTCGCTTGAATTTGCCGACGCCCTCGGCGACCAAAATTTGGCAATGCCCGCCCGAAGTCAGCAGCAGCAGATAGGGAAACGGCACGTCTTGCCCCAAACGGGCGGTCAAAGCGTGCGCTTCCAAGTGATTGACGGCAATAAAAGGAATGTCGTGCACGGCGGCAATCGCTTTGGCGGTCATCACGCCGACAATCACGCCGCCAATCAGTCCCGGTCCCGCCGAAGCCGCCACGGCGTCAAGGTCTTTGAACCCGATATTCGCCTTGGCAAGCGTTTCGGTCACGATGGACGTGATTTTTTCCAAATGGGCGCGCGCCGCGATTTCGGGTACGACGCCGCCGAACGAAACGTGTTCGGGCTGGGAAAAAACAACCGAAGACAGCAGGTTTTTGTTTTCGTCGACAACCGCCGCCGCCGTTTCGTCGCAACTGGATTCGATTCCTAAAACAAGCATTTTGTTTCCCCGAATATAAAATTATTCTACCCATACTCGGAAAAAATGGTAAAATCCAGTAGATTTAATCAAGGAGGCTTTCATGGAACCCGAAAAAATCAACGAAAACGCCAACGAAACCGCGGAAAACAAAGACCCCGAAACGGTCGAAGAAAATTCAGCCGTCCCGCCCCAAAAAAAGCGCGCGGGAAAAATCATCGCTTTTATTTTGGTTGTCGCCGCGCTGACGGTCGCTTTTTCCGTTCCCGAAAGCCGTGAAAAAATCATCACGACGGCAAAAGAAGCCGCCGCAATGCTGAAATCCCCCGACGCGGGCGAAGCCGTCGTTCTGCCTTTGCTGAACAACGAACGCCCCGTCGTCAACGCCGAGCCTTTGCCCGCCGCCGATGTTCAGCCGACTCCCGTTGTTGTGCATGGAATTGACGCCCGATTGGAACAGCTGGAAAACGCGCGTGATTTCGAAAATGCCGAACAGATTGTCGCCGCCGCCGATGCCAACGCGGCTTTGTCCGCCGATGCAAAATACGATGCTTTGCAGCAGCGTCTGCATCAGTTGGAAAGCCGCCTTGATTTGCTGGAAAGCGATACCGCCCATGAAATCGCCGAAGTTCGCAAATCCGTTCCGAACACGGGATTGATAGAGGACAGCGTCCGCCGTTTGACGGCAAAGGGCGAAACACAGTCCGATTTGCTGGTCAAATTGACGGAACGCACGGAAAGCCTTGAAAAAAACAAAGCGGATGCTTCGTTTGCGCTCAGTTTGAACAGCCGCATGCTTGCCGCCGAAGAAAAACTGAAAGCGTCCAACGCCGAAAAAGAACGGGCGGGGGCTTTGCTGCTGGCGCTGTATCAAATGCGCGAAGCCGCCGACCGCGGACAAAAGTTCACTTTGGAACAGCAATCCGCGCGCGCTTTGGCGTCGTTCAACCCGTCGCTGGAATTCAAACTGAATCGGTTGACTCCGTTTGCGGAACAAGGCGTTTGGACGCAGTCCGCGCTGGAACAGACTTACGACATTTTCGCCGACACGGCGCTGTTGACGGAAAAAAGCGGGCAAAAGACGGATTGGTTCCACCGCGCTTTGGACAAACTGCGCGAACAAATCGTTATCCGCCGCATTGACGCGCCCGCCGACGATTTGTCGACCCAAGCCGTTTTGGCGCGGGCGGGCAAAGCGGTCGAACGCGGAGATTTGACCCTTGCCGTCATTCAGCTGAAAGCGTTGAAAGGCGCCGCCGCCGAAAAAATGACGCCGTGGATTTCCGCCGCGGAACAAATGCTGTATGTCAAAAAAGCCGTCAACGAATCTTTGGCGGCGGTTTTGGGGCTGATTTACGCGCAACAGGGGGAATGACCGATGATTAGAATTGTTTGGAACGCCGTTTTACTGGCGGTTATCGCGTTAATCGCGGCATGGCTGTCGAACAACCCCGGTTTTGTGCAAATGGACTGGCTGGGCTGGCGCGTGCGGACGTCCGTTGCGGTCGTCATCGGTGTTTTTGTCGTCGGCTATGCGGTGTTTTACGCTTTTCTGGCAAAACCGCTGTTGCTGTTGAAAAACAAAATCGTCTATTGGGCGCGGGCTGATTTGCGCGCGCAAAAAATGGCGAAAGCGAAAGTCAGCCGCGAAGTCGACCGCTATACGCTGTTGGGCAAAGGATTGGTTGCTTTGGCGGCGGGCGATGTTGCCGCGGCTGAAAAAATGCAAAAGGACATTGTCAAAAAATTTGCGGACGACGAATCGAAAACCCTTGTTTTCGACGCTCAGCTGGCGGAAGCGAAAAACGACACCGCAAAAGCGATGGAGCTGTACGGCAAACTGGCGGACGCACCCGAAACGCGCCTGTTGGGCATGCGGGGCAAAATCCGTTTGTTCCGTTTGAACGGCGCGCCCGAAAAAGCGCTGCAGGCGTGCGAAGAACTGCTGAATGAAAAAAATCCGATGCCGTGGACGGTGTCCGAAGCGTTCGAACTTCAGGTCCACGAAAAGCAGTGGGACAAAGCGATTGCGACGCTGGAAAAAGCCCGCAAAATGGATTTGTTCGACAAAAAGACGCTGAAACATCTGAAAGCGTCCGTTTTGCTGGAACAATCCGCCGAAACAACGGATGCCGCCGAAAAGGAAAAATTGATTTTCGAAGCCGAAGAAACGGACGATTCGCTGATTCAGGCGGTTTTGAACGCAGCGGCGCTGAATGCCGAAAAGGGCGAAATCCGCAAAGCCCGCAAACAGCTGTGCAAGCTGTGGAAAACCGCGCCGTGCTGGGCGGTGTACGAAGCGTACCAAGCTTTGACGCCCGAAAAGCCCGCATTGGAAGCGGTTACCGATTTGCAGGAATTGCTGAATGAAAACAAAGACGCGGAAATCAACGCGTTGGCAATGGCGGACGCATCCTTGAAAGCGCGGCTGTGGGGACAGGCAAAAGGGCTGTTGGAAAAATATCTGACCGTCAAACCGAATTCCAAACGCGCATTGCTGATGATGGCGGAAGTCGCCGCCGCCAACCGCGACGAAAAAACGGCGGTGGAATACGGCGAAAAAGCCGCCGTCGCCGAAACAGAACCGATGTATTTCTGTTCGGCATGCCATACGGCGTTCAACGAATGGCACACGGTTTGCCCGACTTGCCATACTTTGGGCACGATGAGCGTGAAAGTCTGAAAAAAAAGCTCTCCGAACGGAGAGCTTTTTTTTATTTCTTCGCTTCTGCGCGGACGGCTTCGATAAACGGCATAAATTCGTCAATCACCCGTTCGTAAACGTCGCGTTTGAATTCGACAATCATATCGGCGACTTGTTCGGCGGGCGTCCATGCCCATTCGCAAAATTCGGCATGGTCTTGATTGATGTCGATTTCCGATTCGTCGCCCGTAAATTCAAACAAAAACCATTTTTGCGTCTGACCCGCGAACTTTTTTTTCTTTTCGCTGACAAAAGTCACATCCGACGGAAAGTCGTAAGTGTACCAATGCGTACTTTCCGCTATCAAAGAAACGGAGCTGATGCCTGTTTCTTCCTTTAATTCGCGCAATGCGGCGGTATACGGGTCTTCGCCGTCGTCGATTCCGCCCTGCGGCATTTGCCAGCCCTTTTTGCGGGTGTCGACACGGTGCGCCGTAAACACGTCCCCCGCCTGATTCAAAACCATCAAGCCGACATTCGGGCGGTATTCTTTTTTCATTTTTCAGCCTCTGCGATTTGTTGAGCATAATACGAAACGGGTACAAAGACCGCTTGCGGAACGGGATTTTCCTCGGTCGGCGCCAGCGAGCGCATAAATTCGATTAAAGCGACCATTGTTACGGGATACGCTTCGATTCTGATAAACGCACTGCCGTTTTGTTTTGCCAGATTCAGCCCTTTTTCCAATCGGGATTTAATCGCCGCGCGGTACAGATTATCGGCGATGTACACATCGGGGCGAATCGTTTTTTCGAAAGTCGGCATATCGGCTTCATCCGACCCCGCAATCAAAATCAGCCCGCGGGAATGGATTTCTTCGGCGAATTTTTTCATTTCGGCGGCGGCATAATACGAAAAGTTTTGGTTTCTCTGCGCCGCCAATCCGATATAGGCGACATCCGCCCCCATGACTTTGTGCAAACGGTTGTGGTTTTCACGCGCGGGCAGTCCGCTGACCAGCCCCGACGGACCGGGGTCGGTTTCGGGGAATGTCCCGTGCTGCATCGGCAAATCCAGCAACGTTTCATGCCCCGTTTTGCGGGCGTTTTCGACATATTCCTTCAATCGCGGCGTATAAGGCGAAAACGACATCGACACGACGGCGGGAACGGAAGTGATGGCGGATTCCGTTACATTGCCGCGCCGTCCCAATCCCGACAGCATCACGGCGATATACGGCACGGCGGTTTTTTCCGCAACGCCCGCGGCATACGCTTTGAAAGGCGTCAATCCGTTCGACGCTTTGACGGGCAGACCGCCCTTGCGCAAAGTCGGCAAAGGCTGAATCGCCGTCAGCGGAAGCGCACCTTTGGATTCTTTTTGCTTAATCAGCGCAAAGTTCGGCAAAGACGCAACCAGCGTCGTATGCACCAGTTCGGGCAAAGGCAGACGTTCGCCGTTTTTCTGCAGATGAAATCCCGCGGACGGCTTGGTCAAAGCGGATTTCAAATCGGGCGTTTTCAAAACGGGCAAAGTAAACTTGGGTTTGGCTTTCGGCGCTTGCGGCGCGGAATCGGGCGTCGGCGCATAGGCTGAAAATTCGTCTTTTGCCGATTGTTCGTGTTTTGCGACAACGGCGGGCAATTCCTGCCGTTTTTGTTCCTGTTCGGCGCGCTCCCTGTCCAAAGCGGCGATTTCGGCTATTTTTTGTTCCGCCGACCGCGCCTGTTCCTTGTGCAGTTCGGCAACTTCGGGATTTTCGGGTTCCGTCGTTCCGATTTTTTGCTTTAAAGACTCGGCGGTCGCATCGACGGATTTTTTATGTTCTTCGATTTCCTTAATCAAAGCGGCGGTTCCCGTTTCCGCGGCGGGCGCGGGTTTTGCTTCGGGCGGCTGAGGATTGATGAGGGAGGTTGTCCGCTCCGCCGTTTTTAAATTAAAGCCGATTTGCGGGACGGTGTTTGCGAAAAACGACCAATACACCCCCGCCGCCGCAAAAACAAACGCCGCCGCCGCGAACAAAGCCACCGCGCGGAAAGCTCTGCGGGCATTTGCCGTTTTTTTGTCGGAATCGAAAGCGGGGGAAATCATGGGCAATCCTTATTTACTGCGGTAAATGCCCATCGCTTTGACGATGTCCATGGCGCGGTCCAGCTGATAATCCTCGATTTTCTTTTCGGCGGCGGGTTTTTCGTCAAACGGATCGGGTTCTTTTTCCTTTTTGGCTTTTTTGCCTTTGGGCTCGTCCTGTTTTGCCAAAGCGTTGGGCAGGGACGCTTCCGTAAAATCGTCGGAACGCGTCGCCGCATATTCAACGTGCGCAACGGGAATCTGAATGTCGGGTTCGATGCCTTTGGCTTGAATCGACCGTCCCGACGGGGTGTAGTAACGCGCCGTCGTCAAACGAATCGCGCCGAATCCCGTAACGGGAATGACCGTCTGCACCGACCCTTTGCCAAACGAACGCATGCCGACAATGACGGCGCGTTTATGGTCCTGCAATGCGCCCGCGACGATTTCCGCCGCCGATGCCGAACCTTCGTTAATCAAAACGACAATCGGCATTCCGTTTGTTTCGTCGCCCTTGGACGCGTTGTAGCGCTGCATTTCATCCGCGCGGCGCGAACGGGTCGAAACGATTTCGCCTTCGTCCAAAAACAAATCGGCGACCGATACGGCTTGATCCAGCAATCCGCCGGGGTTGTTGCGCAAATCGATGACATAGCCCGACAAATCGTTCGGGTGGTCTTTTTGAATCTTGGCAATCGCTTTCTTCACGTCGTCCGTCGTCGAATCGGAAAAGGACGAAATGCGGATATAGCCGACCGTTCCTTTGTCTTCGGTTTTGACCGAACGGATTTTAATCGCGTCGCGAACCAACGTAACGTCAAAAGCGGGTTTGTCCTTGCGCCGCACGGTCAGTTTGACTTTGGAGTTCAAAGGTCCGCGCATTTTGTCGACCGCTTGGTTCAGCGTCAGCCCCAAAACCGTCGTGCCGTCGATGTGCGTGATGAAATCGCCCGCCTGAATGCCCGCTTTGGACGCCGGCGTGTCGTCAATCGGGGAAATGACTTTGACCCAGCCGTTGTCCATGGTGACTTCAATGCCCAAGCCGCCGAATTCGCCCTTGGTCTGTTCGCGCATTTCCTTGAACGTTTCGACATCCAAATAGGACGAATGCGGATCAAGCGACGACAGCATGCCGTTAATGGCGTACTCAATCAGCTTGTCGGCGGGGACTTCTTCGACATAATCGGTGCGCGCGCGTTTGAACGTTTCGCTGAACACGTTTAAATATTTATAGACCGAGTCGTTGGAAACTTCCTTTTTTTCGGGTTCCGCCGCCTTTTCTTTGGCGGAAACGGGCGTTGACAACAATGCCAAAGCCAAAAATGCCGTTGCGAAACGTTTCATAGTTCATCCCCTTTTCTGGTTCATAAAGCCCGCCGGATTTATCGGCTGACCGTTTTTGCGTAACTCAATATACAGCGTCGGCTGCGTTTGCGCTACCATTATTCCTACGGGTTCGCCCGCCAGCAGCGATTGACCGACCGCCGTGTCCAGCCGCCCCAGTCCCGCCAGCAAAGTATGATACCCGTCGCCGTGTTCGATGATGACCAGCTGACCGTAGCCGCGGAACGGTCCCGCGAACAAAACCGTACCGTCGTAAGGCGAAATTACCTGCGCGTTGGCGCGCGTGCGGATGATAATGCCTTTTGACGCGCTGCCTGCGTCGGTCATGTCGCCGAATTTTTTGATGATATTGCCCTTGACGGGATAGGGAATCCGCCCTTTTGCCGCCATGAAAGCCCCCGTCGGCACGCCGCTTTGCGCGGGGCGCATCTGTTTTTGACGGCGGCTTTCCTCGTCCAAGCGAACCAGCAGGTCTTTCAAATCGCCCGCCTGTTTCGCCAAGCTTTCGGCTTTGGATTTTGCGCGCGCGCTTTCGCTGGCGAACGCCGTTTGCAATCGCGATTTTTTGCCGATAAGCTCGTCCATATTTTTGCGCTTTTGTTCCAGCCTGCGCGTCATCGTTTTGATTTGCGCGTACTGCGCCCGAATCGCAGTCGTCAGACTGGCGACTTTCATTAAATCCTTGCGCAGTCCCTCGGTCGAATACTCCAGCCGCGGCACGGCTTCGCGCAGTAAAAGCGCACTTCGCAAAGTGTCCTGCGGCGGCAAAGGCTGAATTAACAAGGCTTCCGTCGGTTTCCACGCCAGATTTTGCAAAGCCGCCAAAACGCGCAGACGCTGTTCTTTGCGGATTTCCAGACGGTTTTTCATCAAAGTTTGCTGTGCTTCGAATTCACGGAGTTTTTCCTCCAGCCTGTCAAGGCTTTCTTCCTGTTCCTGAATCGACCCCGCCGCGCGCACCATTTTGCGCCGCACGTCCAGAATTTCCTGTCGGGCGGCTTTGGCTTTTTCGCGCAATTCCTTGTGCTTTTGTTCGGCGGCTTTGATTTCGGACGTGATTTTCGACAGCTCCGCCTTGGCTTGCGCCTTGTCCGTCGCAGAGTAAACAAAAGACGGCGACACGTTCCCCGCAAACAGAATCGCGCAAAACAGTATCGTCGTCTTTTTAAAAGTCATAGCCTTACTTCAACAGCGATTTGCCCGTCATTTCCGCAGGCTGTTCCAATCCCAGCAGCTGCAGCAAAGTCGGCGCCAAATCCGCCAGACGCCCGCCGTCGCGCAAAGCCGCGCCTTTGGGTCCGTTGAACAGAACGACGGGAACTTTGAACGTCGTGTGCGCGGTATAGGGCGCGCCCGTCTTTTCGTCCTTCATCAGTTCGCAGTTGCCGTGGTCGGCGGTGACCAGCATCACGCCACCCGCGCGTTTAATCGCGTCTTCCAGTCTGCCGAGGCATTTGTCGACCGCTTCGGCAGCTTTGATGGCGGCAGGCAGAATGCCCGTGTGACCAACCATGTCGCCGTTCGCAAAGTTCACGATAATCGTGTCGAATTTGCCCGAATCAATCGCGTTGACCAAAGCGTCGCAGACTTCAAACGCGCTCATTTCGGGCTTCAAGTCATAGGTTGCGACTTTCGGCGACGGAATCAAAATGCGTTCTTCGCCTTTGAACAAGCGTTCTTCGCCGCCGTTGAAAAAGAATGTGACGTGCGCGTATTTTTCGGTTTCCGCAATGCGCAGCTGTGTCATGCCCGCGTTGGAAACGACTTCGCCGAAAATGTTTTTCAGCTGTTCGGGCGGGAAAATCGGCTTCACAAAGCGGTCGTGATCGGCGGAATACTGCGTCATGCCAACGACAGCCGCAAAATCGACCGTTTTTTCGCGGGCGAATTTGTCAAACGGCTTGTCCGCCAACGCGTACATGATTTCGCGGGCGCGGTCGGAACGGAAGTTCGCGAACAAAATGCCGTCGCCGTCGTTCATGCCTTTGTAGTCGCCGATAACGGCGGGAATCACGAATTCGTCAAACACTTTTTCGGCATAGGACGCTTCAATCGCGGCTTCGGCGGAATCGGCGTGATTGCCTTTGCCGCTCATCATCGCGTCGAACGCCAGTTTCACGCGTTCCCAGCGGTTGTCGCGGTCCATCGCGTAATAACGCCCCGAAACCGTTTTGATATGAACGTTTTTCAAGCCTTTGACGGCGGATTCGAAATCTTTGACATAGCCCAAAGCCGAATCGGGCGGCACGTCGCGACCGTCCAGAAAAGCATGAACGGCGACGGGAATGTTTTCGCCGTCCAGAATCTTCGCCAAAGCGATGATATGGTTCATATGGGAATGAACGCCGCCGGGGCTCATCAAACCCAGCAGGTGGCAAGTGCCTTTGGACGCTTTCAGCTTTTCAAGCAAATCGACGACGGCGGGGCGTTTCGCCAAAGAACCGTCCGCGCAGGCTTGGTCGATTTTCGGCAAATCCTGCATGACGACGCGACCCGCGCCGATGTTCATGTGACCGACTTCCGAATTGCCCATTTGACCCGCGGGCAGACCGACGTCCAGCCCCGACGTGGCAATCAGAGTATTCGGGCAGGTTTTGACCAGTTCATGCCAGTTCGGCGTATTGCCCATTTCAATGGCGTTGTTTTCTTTGCTGTCGCGATGACCCCACCCGTCCAAAATACACAGCATGACGGGACGGGGACGTTTGATTTCTTCGGACACGGTCGTTCCTCCTTGGTTGAAATTAAAAATCTAACGGAAAATATAATCCATTTTTCAGCTTTTTACAGCTCTAAAAACGGACAGGGGCAAAGATTTTATGCGCGGTGGTACGGATGCCCGTCCAAAATCGTTTTGGCGCGGTAAATCTGTTCGGTCAGCATCACGCGGGCAAGGAAGTGCGGCCACGTCATCGTGCCGAACGCCAGCAGCAAATCGGCGCGGGCGCGCATTTCGTCGCCGTGCCCGTCCGCCCCGCCAATCAGGAAAGCGACAGCGGGCGCGCCGTCGTCCTGCCACGCGCCCAGCTTGTGCGCGAACGATTCGGAGCTTAACAGCTTGCCCCGTTCGTCCAGCACAACGATTTTCGCGCCGTCGGGAACGGCTGAAAGCAGCAGTTCGCCCTCGCGCTTTTTGCGTTCGTCGACGGAACCCGATTTTTTATCCTCGAATTCCCTGACGACAACGTTCCAGCGCGTCTGTTTGACGTATTTCGTCAACAGCTCCAGCTCAGGGCTTGCTTTCATCCGCCCGATGGCGGCAATGACGATGTCCATTACTTCGCGCGGTGCGGGGTTTCGCCGCCCCACAGTTCTTCAATGCGGTACAAATCGCGCGTTTCGGGGTGGAAAACGTGCACAATCACGTCGCCCGCGTCCACAATCACCCAATCGCCGACGTCTTCGCCCTCCAGCTGAGCGGGAACGCCCGTTTTTTTCAAGCGCATCTGCACCTGTTCCGCCAAAGCGGTGACATGGCGCGGGGAACGCCCCGTCGCAACGACCAGGTAATCCGCCAAAGCCGTTTTGCCCGTCAAGTCCAGCACCACCACGTCTTCGGCTTTGCCCGCCGTCAGCGTTTTTTCAATCAAGTCCACCATTTTCACGGCGGCGGCGTTTTCCTTTTCCGCTTTTTTAACTTGTTTTTTGGTGTCTTTCAGAATCTTTTTAACGGCTTTTTTGACCGTTTTTTTGATTTCTTTCTTTTCGGTTTCCTTTTTCGCCGTTTTTTTGGCTTCCTTCACGGCTTTTTTGACCGTCTGTTTGGTCTTTTTTTCCGCGGAATCCGTTTTTTTCGTTGCCATCGTCAAATCTCCTTAAAACAATCCCTTGTTTCTGATTTCCGTCGCCGAAGCGGGATGCACCCGAATCGGCAGGAAAGTCCACGCCGGCGCGCGCATGGTCGCCAGCAAAGCCGCCCGTTCGGACGGAACCCGATACAGGCGGAAGCAGTTCGCCGCCCGCCCGTGCAAAGCCCGAATCCGATACGTTTTTCGGGCAAAAACCGCTATCGGCACGGAACGCATGATTGTACGCCATTCCTGCCAGCGGTGAAAGTCGATTAAGTTGTCCGCCCCCATCAGCCACACGAAAGCGATGTCGGGGAAACGTTCCCGCAGACAGCGAATCGTGTCGGCGGTATAGCGGGTATGAAATTCGTTTTCAATCGCCGAAACGACAATGCGGGGTTCGGCGGCGGCGACTTTGACCGCGCTGTCGAAACGGCGGGAAAATTCCGCCATGCCGTCCGTCGGCTTCAGCGGGTTTTGCGGGGAAACCAGCCACCACACTTCGTCCAAGTCCAGCAGCTCCAACGCTTGGCGGCTGATGTACAAATGCCCGTCGTGCGCGGGGTTGAACGACCCGCCCAAAATACCTACTTTTTTACGCTCGAATCTGCCCGTCACCGTACACCTGATATTTGAATGTCGTCAGTTGTTCCAATCCGATCGGACCGCGCGCATGCAGCCGTCCCGTCGCTATGCCGATTTCCGCCCCCATGCCGAATTCGCCGCCGTCGCAGAACTGCGTCGACGCGTTGACCATGACGACCGCGCTGTCGACGTTCGCCAAAAACTTGTCCGCCGCCGCTTTGTCCTCGGTCAAAATCGATTCGGTGTGGTGCGAGCTGTGCAAAGCGATGTGTTCCAGCGCTTCGTCAATGTCTTTGACCACGCGAATCGACACAATCGGGGCAAGATATTCCGTGTCCCAATCCTCGTCAACCGCGGGAACGACGCGCGAATCGACCGCCTGCACCGTCGCGTCGCCGCGCACTTCGCATCCCGCATCCAGCAAATCCCGAACAATCGCGGGTAAGTGCGTTGCTTTGACCGCTTCGTCGACCAAAATCGTTTCCGTCGAATTGCATGTTCCCGTGCGGCGCATTTTCGCGTTTAAAACGACTTTGCGCGCTTTGTCCAAATCGGCGGCTTGGTGAACGTAAGTGTGGCAAATGCCGTTCAAATGCTTGAACAGCGGGATTTTGCTTTCGTCCGTAATGCGCTGAATCAAGGACTTTCCGCCGCGCGGAACAATCACGTCGATGCAGTCGTCCAGCTTCAGCATTTCGCCCACGGCGGCGCGATCGGTCGTCGGAACGGACTGGATGCAGTCTTCGGGCAGTCCCGCCGCTTTCAGTCCCGCATGCAGAAATTCCGTGATTTTCATCGACGAATGAAAGCTGTCCGAACCGCCGCGCAAAATCACCGCGTTGCCCGATTTGAAACACAAAGCCCCCGCGTCGGCGGTGACGTTCGGGCGGCTTTCGTAAATCACGCCGATAACGCCCAAAGGAACGGCGACCCGGCGGATTTTCAAGCCGTTCGGACGCGTCCATTCCGCCAATATCCGCCCCACGGGGTCGGGCAGAGCCGCGATTTCGCGAATGCTCTTCACTATGCCCGCGATTCGTTCGGGGGTCAGCAGCAAACGGTCGCGCATCGCCGCCGACGTTTCGGGGGACAAAGCGTCCATGTCCCGCTTGTTCGCCGCCAGCAGCTCCGCCGCGCCCTGCTCCATCGCGTCCGCCGCCGCCAGCAAAGCCTTGTTTTTCCGCGCCGTCGGCACGGTTGCCAGAATCCGCTCCGCCGCTTTGGCTTTCAAGCCCATTTCACGCATGGTTCATCCCCTTTTTTCCGCAAACAGGTTGTCGCGGTGGACGATTTCGTCCGACCCGTGATAGCCCAGAATTTCTTCGATTTCGTTCGTGCGTTTGCCCGCAATCAGCGCCGCTTCCTGCGCCGAATAGGACACAAGCCCCTTGCCCAGAAAAGCGCCGTTTTCATCCTCGAGCGTCACCGCGTCGCCGTGGGCGAAGCTGCCTTTGACCGCTTTGATGCCCGCGGGCAGCAGACTTTTGCCGCGTTCCAAAGCTTTGACCGCGCCCGCGTCCAAAACCAGAGTGCCGCGCGGCTTTATCGCGCCCGCAATCCATTTTTTGCGCGCGGAAAGCGGCGTTTTATCCGCCAGAAACCAAGTACATTCGTTCGTTTTTTCCAACCGCGTCAGCGGATACAGCTCGGTTCCCAAGGCAATCGCCATCGTGCATCCCGCTTCAGTGCAAAGGTGCGCCGCCAGCAGTTTCGTCGCCATGCCGCCCGTGCCGACCGCCGACCCCGCGCCGTCCGCCATTGCATCGATTTCCTTGGTCATTTTTTCGACCACGGGTACCAGAACGGCGTTCGGGTCTTTGCGCGGATTCGCGGTGTAAAGCCCTTTAATGTCCGAAAAAATAATCAAGGTGTCCGCGCTGACCATTTGCGCCACGCGCGCCGCCAGACGGTCGTTGTCGCCGACTTTGATTTCCGTCGTCGCAACGGTGTCGTTTTCGTTGATGACAGGAACAACGCCGATTTCCAGCAAAGTGTTCAGCGTGTTGCCCGCGTTCAGATAACGCGTGCGGCTTTCCGAATCGTCCAAAGTCAGCAAAATCTGCGCGACGTCCAGTCCGCGTTCCGCCAAAACTTCCTGATACGCGCGCGCCAGACGGATTTGTCCGACCGCCGCCGCCGCCTGTTTCTGCGGCAAAGGCAGTTTGCCCGTCGGCAACCCCAAAACTTTGCGCCCGACCGCGCCCGCGCCCGATGTAACGACGACAATTTCGCGCCCCTGTTTGCGCGCCGACAGAATATCGTCGGCAAGCGCGTTCAGCCAAGTGCTTTTGATGCGCCCCGTCGATTCGTCAACCAGCAGCGACGACCCGATTTTCAGCACAATGCGCTTGGCAGCTTTCAGCGGCGACTTATTCGTCATTGTCGTCAAAGCCCTTTATCGCCGATTCGTCGCGCTGTTGACGCAAATCCAAAACATACGGCAGCAGTTTGCGCAACACTTCCTTTGTTCCCGTGCGCGCCACGCCCGACATCAGCAAAGGCTTGCGGCGGGCGGCTTTTTGCAAAGCTTTCGTTTTTTCTTCGACTTCCTCGGGCAACAAAGCGTCGACTTTGTTCAAAACGACGATTTCATGCTTGGCGGCAAGGGTTTTGGAATAAAGCTTCAGTTCCTTGCGAATCGCTTTGTAGCGTCCCGCAACGTCTTCCTCCGTCCCGTCAACCAAGTGCAGCAACACGGCGCAACGTTCGACGTGGCGCAGGAAACGGTCGCCCAGACCGACGCCCTCGTGCGCGCCCTCAATCAGTCCCGGAATATCGGCTATCAGCATTTCGTCGTCGTCGATTCGCGCAATGCCCAAATTCGGGTGCAAGGTCGTAAACGGATAGTCTGCGATTTTGGGTTTCGCCCCGCTGACAGCCGCCAAAAACGTCGATTTTCCCGCGTTCGGAAAGCCGACAAGCCCGACGTCGGCAATCATTTTCAGCCGCAGCCACACCCACATTTCTTCGCCCGGCCAACCGGGGTCGGCGCGACGGGGAGCTTGATTCGTCGACGTTTTGTACGCCGCGTTGCCGAATCCGCCGTCGCCGCCTTTGGCAATCGTGAAGCGTTCGTAGGGAATCATCATGTCTTTGATGATTGTTTCCCCGTCTTCGGCAACGATTTCCGTGCCGACGGGGACTTTGATAATCAAATTCTGCCCTTTCGCGCCCGTGCAGTCGCTGCCTTCGCCGTGGTGACCGCGTTCGGCTTTGAAATGCTGGCGATAGCGAAAATCAATCAGCGTGTTCAGATTCGGCACGGCTTCGAAAATGACATCGCCACCGCGTCCGCCGTTTCCGCCGTTCGGACCGCCGAATTCGATATACTTTTCGCGCCGGAAAGCACAACACCCGTTGCCGCCGTCACCCGATTTCAAATAAATTTTCGCTTGGTCAAGGAATTTCATAAAAGCCCCCTCTTTCGTACGACAAAAGGGGAATGGTGAATAGACCACTCCCCTTTGAAATAAAAGCCTTTTAACGCGCTTACTTCACAACGGAAACGTAAACTTTGTCGCCCGCTTTGCGCGTGAATTCGACACGACCTTCGGCAGTCGCAAAAATCGTGTGATCGCGACCCAAACCGACATTTTCACCCGTGCGGTATTTCGTGCCGCGCTGACGAACAATGATGTTTCCCGGGATAACAGCCTGACCGCCGGATTTTTTCAAACCCAAGCGACGTCCTTCGGAGTCGCGTCCGTTTCTGGTGCTGCCGCCTGCTTTCTTGTGTGCCATGGAATACTCTCCCTTTTCTTATTCAGCGATGTCGGTAATCTTGACAATCGAGATATACTGACGATGACCGTTTTTACGGCGATAACCCTGACGGCGTTTCTTTTTGAACACGATAACCGTGTCGTCGCGGGTCTGCTTGATAACCTTCGCGGAAACTTTGGCACCGGCAATCGTCGGCGTTCCGATTTTTTCGTCGAGGGCAAGCACATTGTCAAATGTCACAGTAGAACCGATTTCTGCGTTGAGCTTTTCAACAACAATCGTGTCGTCTTTTGCGACTTTGTACTGCTTGCCGCCTGTCTTAATAACTGCGAACATTTTTTCCACCATTCAAAATCTATAACAAAGGCGTTTCCGCCTACAAAGGATGCCTTTTATAGCCAGATATTCGGCGATTTGTCAAGCCTATATTTGCATTTTTTGCAAAAATTCAAGCCCGCGCGCCCTGAATCCGCCGCTGAAAGGCGGGCGTACGCAAAAACCGCGCCGCCAAACGCGAAAACGGCAACGATTGCAACCATACTTTTCCAGGCCCCGTCAGGTTTGCCAAAAACAGCCCTTCGCCGCCCAGAATTTGCGTTTTCAAATTGCCCGCCCCGACGATTTCAAAGCCGACGGACGGCTGAAATCCGACCAGACAGCCCGCGTCGGCTTGGATTCGCTGCATCGGCCGCAAATCGATTTCCTTGACCGTTCCGCCCGCGTTGACGAATACGACTCCGTTTCCGTGCAGACGCTGCATGATAAAGCCCGCGCCGCCGAACAAAGCGGTCAGCACTTTCTTTTGAAAATAAACGCCGATGTCGATTTCGCCCGCCGCGCACAGAAAGCTGTCTTTCTGGCAGACGATTTCCCCGTTCAGCCGCGTCAAATCCAGCGGCACGACTTTTCCGGGGTACGGGGCGGAAAAAGCGATTCTCTGCGGAATTCGGGCGGTGTTTTCAAATCCCGTCAAAAACATATTTTCGCCCGTCAAAACACGTTTGCCAGCACCGAACAGTTTTTTGAAAAAGCCCTGACTTTTCCCCGTGCCCAGCGTTGCTTCCATTCGGATTCCGGAATCCTTGCACATCATCGCGCCGGGTTCGCCCAGCACGGTTTCCCCCGATTGCAAAGTAAAATCGACATACTGCATGTCGTCGCCGAAAATTTGATAGTTCATCTGTGTTTCTCCGTCAGACGGGACGGCGCGGCGAAGCGCTCAGCAAATGCTGAATGTAGCGTCCCTGCAACAGGGTGATTTGGGATTCTTTGGCGAAATTCAACGCTTTTTCGTCGTCGACTCGGCACAGAATCGTGCGGTTCGATCCGATGGACAGGATTTTGTCTTTCAGCGTTCCGTCCTGCACCAGCAAATCGGGCAAGTCGGGCTGCCACGTCAGCTTGACAAAGTCCGCCCCCAGTTTTTCGCGGTCGATAAACGGCAGATTCAGCGCGGACACGCCGTCAATGCAGATTTTGTAGCCCAAACTTTGGGCAAAATCGCGCGCTTTGACGTACATGGAA
>CAVCSV010000002.1:0-46498 GCA_963604715.1 Limosilactobacillus gorillae | reverse complement strand
AAATCGCTGAAAATATCAATCGGCTGCAGTTCCAAAACGACGGAAGCTTTCATATTTTCACGGATTCCGCCGTCAAAAGATTTAAAGTCGTCGGACAAAATGGACGACACGTTCAGATTCAGCGAAAAATCGCGGTAAAAAGCCCCGTCGTCATGACGGGAAACCGTCGTCAGAACACGCTTGTCCAGCGTTTCCGTCAAATCCTGAAACAGCCACGGAGTCGCGGTCAGCGACACGTTCGGCATAATCGTTTCCCCCAAATCCGCAATGGAAACAAAGACTTCCTCAAACATCGGGGACGGCGCGATGTCGTCCAGAACGACGCAGACGAATTGGCGGCGAATCATATTGGAAAAGTCCGTATTCGCCAAAGCCTTGCTGATGCGCGCCAATTCCGCCGGCGTCAGCTGTTTTTTACCCTGATCCGCGGCGGACGGCGGAACAATGAAACGTTTGCGGGCGGCGATTTTGCTTGCCGTAACATCCGCGCGGACGGGCGGCGCGGCTTCAATGCGCGATGTTTCGTAATTCAACGCGTCGCGGTCGTCGGGCAGGGAAAAAGTCCTTTGCAGCGACTCGGGATTTTCGATTTTCGGATCCGCCGAAAAATACAATCCCGTTTTAATCAACAGCGCCTTGATTTGGTTGTCGTTGACCTTGGGCGAATAGACGATGAAAATGTCGTCGTTGCGGAATCCGAACGCTTTTCCGTCGGGATGCAAAGCTTCGTTGAAATTTCGAATCAAGGTCGCCAGCGTGTTGTCCGTGCGTGAAAAAGCATCCAAAGCCGACAGCTTCAGCTGCAAAACGGACAGCGGCAGCCCCGCTTTCAGCGGCGCGTGCAGATAAATGCGGAATTGTTCTTCCTGCGCAATCATGGCTATCCCCTTAAATTGTCCTCGAACGAACGGTCAATGCGCTTGCGGTCCAGACATTTGGCGCGCACCGCCCCCGAAATGCGGGCTTTGCAGGCGACGCACTGCGCCAGCGACGCGCATTCCGCGCGATAGGCGCAGCCGTTGCGGCACGCCGCCGCCGACAGGGAATCGATGAAGTATCCCTGAAATTTGTTGATGCCGTGGGTCAATCCCCATTTCAGCGATTCTTCGTTTTCCACCCGCATCAGAATCACTTTTTCGACAGGGAACGTTTTCGTCATTGTTTCCAACGACGCTTCGTCCTGCGCGGTCAAGCCCTTGAACGGCCAATTCAATTTGACAAAGTCGGGTTCAAACAGGTTCATATCGACGAAATCGAACGTGTCGGGCGTCAATCCGTCGATTAAAATCTCGTTGCCCGTTTCATGCAGCAGGTCGCGCGCCGTCATAAAGCGGCGGGTATTTTGCATAACGTCCATCAAGCGGACTTCGACGACGGCTTTCAAATGTTCGGGCATTTGCGCCAAAAAATTTTCGAACATCGGCGAAAACAGCGTCGATATGTTCAAATTCAGCGACAGCTTTTTGGACGTGTGCGCAAAAAGCTCCTCGCTGATGCCCAGCATGCGTTTGTCCAGCGTTTCGCTTAAATACTGGAACAACCAGCGGTTCGACAGAACGTCCACATCGGGCGCGATGGCTTTTTTCAAGTCGATTGTCGATGTGAAGTATTCCAAAAACAGCCCCGAAAAACCGTCCGCCCCCAGCTGAATCGCTTCCTGTCTGCGAATCAGGCGCAGAATGTTGAATCCTTGGATGTTTCGCAAAATGGCGTCCAAATGTTCGGGCGCCAAAGGAACGGCTTGGGCAGGTTCCGCCGATTTTTCCATTCGCTTGCGTTCGGCTTCGCGCTGTTCCGCCACCGCTTTGACGGCGGCGAAATCGCGTTCCAAAGAATAGGAATGCGCCAAATCGATTTTGGAATCGTACAAAGCGCGGTCGCCCTGAAACGTCCGCCGCATTTGCCTGACAATGTCGTCCAAAGCGTCATTCGGCTGATTTTTCAAAATGAAAGCAATGTCTTGATTGGACAGGACGAACGCGGCGGCTTGTCCCGTTTTTGCCGCGCCGTCCTGCACCTGTTCCGCAAAAGCTTTAATCTTTTGCGGCATTTTGTTGACGGGGGACAAGGCGGACAGCTTCAAATACAGAACGACAACGCCCTTTGCCGAAGCCTGCAAACGATTCAGCATTTTCAAAAAGGGATATTCCGCTTCTGTGGGAATGGTCGTTATTGCCAACGGCAAGCCCCCTTATAAAAAATCTTCCGAAAGGTCACCCTTTCGGAAGAATGAGGTTTATTTCAAAAACAGCTGGACTTCCGCCGATTTTGCGGCGGCGCTTGTCGTTTTGGATACAAAAACGCGGTCGTCGGGCAGTCCCATCGCCGTCAACGTGTCGCGGACGGTTTGAACTTTTTCCAGAGCTTCCGCTTCGTTTCCGGCTTTGGCGGACGATACGGCGACCAATTCGAAATCCGTGTTCGGGCGTTTGTCCAAAGCGGCTTTGACGGCGCGGTACAGCGGCTGTTCGTAAGCCACGTCGGCGCGGTCGAAACGAATCGTCATCAGCGGACGGCGTCCCGCGATTTTGGCGGTCGGAACGGCGGAAGCGGGTTCTTCGGCGGTCGGACGGCTCAGCGACACGGGCGCGGCGGCTTCCGCTCCGTACGGTTTGCCGTTGCGGATGGCGACGGCAAGCGCGGCAACCTGAGCGCTTTCGTTTTTGAACGCCTGCATCTGACGGTCGACCTGCGCCGTCAATTCGGAAGCCAGACGGTTTTGACCGATTAAAGTCAGATTCGTTTCGTCCTCCAAATCTTTCAGGCGCTCATGATCGGATTCCAGCGCGCCGGGAACGGTGAACGTTTTGGCGATGTTGCCCAGCAACGCGTTGATTTGCGCGGACTGTTTGTTGACTTCCCCGCTTAAAATCTTCATTTCCTGCACTTTGTCGCCCATTTCGGTCAAAGCGGCGGACGCCTGTTTCCACATTTCGGTCAGTTCGGGGTTGCCCGGAGTCGTCCCGATTTGCAGACGCGCGTTGATGTGCGCGGCGATTTCGTAATATCGGGCGGCTTTTTCGGCGCTTTGTCCTTTCAAGTTTTTGAAAGTTTCCTTGTTTTGGCGCAAAGCTTGTTTCAGTTCCGCAACGCTGCTTTCGACTTTGGAAACGGTTTCGCTGACGGCGGACGTTTTGGATTCGGCGGTCGAATAGCCGAAACGGTCATCCTGCCCGACGGTCGATTCCGCCGCGGGGGCGGGTTTTTCGGCGCGCGGTTTGGCGCGTTCGGCGGGTTTGGCTTTTTCCGCGGGAGCGGCAAGCGCGTAGTCGTCTGCAAAATAATCGTCCGCGGCGTTTTTATCGGAAGTCGCACAGCCGAATGCGGGCAACAGCGCGACCAAAAGGGAGAATCTTTTCAACATAACCATGGTTTCAAGTACCTTAAAATAGAGTAAGAAAATTGCGCGATTTTCTTTATCCGCCGAGTTTGAAACACGCGGACACCTTTAGAATGTACAGACATCCCGCCCTTTTGCAAGGATTTTTATCAAAAATGCAAATTTTTTAAAAAAAACTCTTGCATCCCGATAACGAAAGGCGTATATACATTCTTGCTTAAGCGCCCATAGCTCAACTGGATAGAGCATCTGACTACGGATCAGAAGGCTGGGGATTCGAATTCTCCTGGGCGCGCCACTAAAACCCGCGGAAACGTTGATTTCCGCGGGTTTCTGTTTATACGGAAACGGAGAATGCCCATGACCAAATCCGAAATCGATATGACGGACGGCGCGCTGTTGCCGTCAATGCTGCGGTTTGCCATTCCTTTGATGGCGGCAAGCGTTTTGCAGCTGCTGTTCAACGCGTCCGATATTGCCGTTTTGGGCAATTTCGGGTCGACGCATTCTTTGGCGGCGGTCGGGTCAACGGTCGCTTTGGTCAGCTTGCTGACAAACTTTTTTATCGGAATGAGCATCGGCACGAACGTTTTGGCTTCCCGCTGCTTGGGCGCGAAAAACTACAAACGTCTGCGCCGTGTCGTTCATACTTCGCTGGCTTTGGGCGTGCTGGCGGGAATGTTTTCGGCGACAATCGGCGTTGTATATTCCGCGCGGATTTTGGTACTGATGCAAACGCCCGAAAGCGTGTTGCCGCTGTCCGTTCTGTATACCAAGATTTACTTTTTCGGCATGATTCCGACGGCTGTTTACAACTTCGGCGCGGCGATTCTATACGCGAACGGCGAAACCAAAAAACCGCTGATGTTTTTGATTGCGGCGGGCATCACAAACGTCATTTTGAATTTGATTTTCGTGGTTTGTTTCAATATGGACGTCGCGGGCGTCGCAACCGCCACCGTGATTGCCCAAACGCTTGCCATGACTTTGGTTTTGATTTCTTTGGCGCGACGCAAGGATTCGTCGAAAATCTTTTTTAACCAAATCCGTTTGAATCCCGAAATTGTGCTGAGCATTTTGAAACTGGGCATTCCCGCGGGATTTCAAAGCGTCGTGTTCAGCCTGTCGAACATGGTGATTCAATCCGCCGTCAATTCGTTCGGTCCCGTATATATGGCGGGAACGGCGGCGTCGCAAAACGTCGATTGCTTTATTTGGATAAGCATGAACGCTTTTCAGCCGACGGCGACGACTTTCATCAGCCGCAACATCGGCGCGAAAAGATACGCCCGCATCAATAAAATCACGCTGTGCGCCTTGGGCTGCGGCACGGTTATCGGCATCGTTTTGGGAACCGTCGCCGTTTTGTTCGGAACGGCTTTGCTGGGCATTTACACCAGCGATGCGGCGGCGATAGAAGCAGGATTGGTTCGTCTGAAAATGGTCGGCGTGCCGTATGTGCTGTGCGGGTGGATGGATATTATGACAGGAGCTTTGCGCGGGCTTGGCTCGTCGTTCGTTCCCGCCGTCATCGCTTTGGCGGGTGCGTGCGGACTGCGTTTGGTTTGGATAGCGACGCTGTTCCAAATTCCCAAGTACCACACGTTTACGCATCTGTTTTTGTCGTATCCCGTTTCATGGGCGGTAACAACCGTTGTTTTGGCGGTCGCTTACGGCATCATCCGCCGCAGATACCCGAAAACGGACGTCAGCGCGAATAACGCCGCCCCAGCATAGCTTTTTTCAAAGCGGGCGAAGTTTCCATTTTCTGCGTCATGCTTTGACGGTTCGACGTGCGGGCGGTTTGCGTCGGCGCGGTGTTGCGCATCAGCGTTTTCATCAAGTTTGTTTTCTTGACCTGAGCGCGGGCGGCGACATTGCCCTTTGCCAGCACGGCTTTCTTTTGCCGAACCCGCTTGACGGTTTTGAGCGCACAGCGGGTCTTTGCCCGCGCGCGGATTTCGTTGCGCACTTCGCGGCGTCCGCCGATATTCGAAACGGTTTCGCGCAGTTTGTCGGAAATGTCCTTTGCCGCGTCTTTCAGCGTATCGATAACGCCGTTGACGGAAATCGGCGAATTGTTCGTTTTGCCGAGCACGGCGACTTTCTTGCGTTGCCCGACGTGCGCCGAGCCGATTCTTCCGACATTGCCTTGCGCCGCCGCGACGCGTCCCGAAGAAAATCCGCCCCGCTTTTTGGATTGATTGCCGTCGGCGGAATTGTCGTTATCTTTTTTCCGTCCGAATGAAAAAGAGGGAAACACAACGGAACCGCCGACTTTGCCAAGCCCGCCCTTTTTACGGCTGGCAACACCAAGCGACGCGTGCGCCCGCGTTTGTTCCTGCGTTTGCGCTTTTTGCGGTTGGCGGGTTTCGGGAACTTTGGCTTCCAAAGCTTTTTTCGTATTGACGACATAGCAATCCGTGTCGCGCGATTTTCCGTCGGCGGCGGATTGATTGGACCATTTCGGCATCGGCTGGCGAATCATTTCGGGGTTTGCGCTGGAAAACAGCGGTTCGCCTTTGTCGTTCAGACCGACAAACATCGCGGCGTGCATCCCAGTTCCCGACGTGTTGCCGTCGCTTCTGAGCATAACCAAAGAGCCTTTCGGAATCGAGCCGTCTTTGTATCCTTGGGCAAGCATTTCCCCCAGCGTCGTTCCTTTCGGCATATCTTTCAGGCTTTTGCCGCAAGCTTTCAAATCCGCGTTTTTATTGGTTTCGAAATAGTTTGTCGCCCCCGGACACGAAATTTGCGGACTGCCCCACTTTTCCGCCTGATAGTTTCCTTTTTCGGCGGCGGTGGCTTGCATCAGACCGCTTTCGCGCGGAGAAACGCCGTTCTTGTTCATCGCCGCGCCCAGCGAATTGGTGTACGCCCCCAGACAATACAGGTTGTCGTTGCCTTTGCACGACGGAACATATTGCGCGACTGCGGCGGCGCGCCCTTGCGTTTGTTTGGCTTTTTGAATGGCAACAATCCGCCGTTCGTAATCGGCAATGGTGTCTTCCATAATTTTATCGGCGGTGTTTTCCATTTTGAAAGCCCCTTATGCGCGGGAATTCAGTTTGTTCATGATGGCGCGGTTCAACGCGGGCGACTGTTGCATCTTTTCGGACAGGCTTTGTCTGTCCGACGTGCGCTGTGCCGTCAGCGGTGCCGTATGGCGCATCAGCGTTTTCATCAGGTTCATCGGACGGGAAGCGGAGTCGTTCTGTTCCGCGGACCTTTGCGCCAGCAGTTTCATCGCTTTGTTGTCACAACGGGACTTTGCGCGGAAACGGATTTCGTTGCGCCACGCATGCCGCAGTTTGTCCGAAACGGTCGCCGTCAAATCGCCGATTTTGTCGGCGGCGTTTTCGACGGCTTGTTTTAAGAAGCCCAATCCCGCAGAGGCGTTGGAAGCAATCTTTTCCAGTTTGAATCCGCCGCTGCCGCTTGCGGGTTGGGACGGAGCGTTCGGTTTGCGCTGAACGGGTTCAAATCTGAATCCGCCGGCGGGTTTGACGGTATCTTGCCGCGCCGCTTCGATTTTTATTCCGTTTGACGGAGCTGCCGCCGTTTTGACGGAGTCCTGTTTTTTCGCGGCTTGATTTTGCACCTGCGGCAGTTTGACTTCCATCGCTTTTTTCATATTGACGACGTAGCAATCCAAATCGCGGGATTTGTTCGGATTGGCGGTCTGGTTCGCCCATTTCGGCACGGTTTGGCGTATTTTTTCGGGGTTCGCGCTGGAAAACAGCGGTTCGCCCTTGTCGTTCAGCCCGACAAACATAACGGCGTGCATGCCCGTGCTGGTATTGCCCGCGCTTTGCACCAGCACCAAAGACCCTTTGGGAATCGAGCCGTCTTTGTAACCTTTCGCAAGCATTTGTCCCAGCGTCGTTCCTTTCGGCATGTCTTTCAAGCTTTTGCCGCATGATTTCAATTCCTTGTTTTTATGGGATTCGAAGTAATTGATTGCGGCGGGGCACGAAATTTGAGGACTGCCCCACGCCGCGGAGTTGAACTGCCCGCGTTCGGCGTTTGTAAACTGCATCAGTCCGCCCGAAGCCGACGCAATGCCGTTTTTGCCCAAAGCCGAATTCAAAGACTGCGTATAGGTTCCCAAACAATAAAAGCCCGTGTTGCTTTTGCAGGACGGAACAAAGCGGGAAACGGCGGCGTCGCGCCCCATTGATTGTTTTGCCTGCTGTATTGCGGCGATGCGTCGCTCGTAGTCGGAAACAACGTCATTCATCAGTTGGTCGGAATCGACGGTTTTGCTGTTGTCGGTCATGGGAAGCCTCCCTTTTTTGTCTATGTAAACATAGTGTAACAAAAAAAAGAAAAACAGACAATACGGCGTCTTGAAAAGTTCACAAAAGGGTCATAAATACCTGTGCGGTATGGAATTTTTTTCAAGGAGCTTTTCAATGGTTGTTTTTGAAAACGGTAAAGTGAAAATCGGAAAAAGTTTGCCGATTTTCGGTGTTTTGGCAATAATCGCGGGAATAGCGACATGCTTTAATCCCGATTCGGTCTTGCTTGCCATGGCTTTGTATTTGGGCATTGTGTTTTTGACCGGCGGAATCGGCTATGTGTATTCGTTTGTTCAAACCCGTTCGGGGGCGTGGCTGGCGCTGGGACTGCTGGACATTGCCGTCGGGCTGATATTGATAACGCATTTGGGAATAACCGCGCTGTCTTTGCCGATAATTCTGGCGTTTTGGGCGCTGAGCGCCGGCGTAATTCAAACGGCGTTTGCTTTTGAAATGAAAGACGCGGGCTTTTCGTCGTGGAAATGGACGCTGACAAACGGAATTTTGGGAATTGCGTTCGGATTGTTGGTCGCGGCGCATCCCGTTGTCGGAGCGGTAACGATTTCCGTACTGCTGGGGGCTTATTTGATTCTGTTCGGCGTTTTGAGCTTGGCTGAATATTTCACAATGAAAAAACTGACGGAACTTTGACTTTTCATCAAAAAAGCCCCGAAAATTCGGGGCTTTTTCATAAAGGGGACGTTCAATCCAGATGCTTCAGTCCCGACCGCAGGTAATCGTAACCCGTAATCATGGTCAGAACGGCGGCAATCCAAATCAGCACTTCGCCGATTTCGCCGAAATAACAGAACCACGGCGAATAATCCGCAACCATCAGCATCGGAATCGCCGTCATCTGAATTCCCGTTTTCCATTTCGCCAAACGCGTTACAGGCAGTCCGACTTGGATGCCCGCCAGATATTCGCGCAGTCCCGAAACCAGCACTTCGCGGCACAGGATAATCACGGCGGGAAAAATGCCCGTGTATCCCAGTCGGTCATACGCCGCCATCATCAACAGCGTTGCCGAAACCAGCAGTTTGTCCGCAATCGGATCCAGCACGCGCCCCAGACTGGACGTACTTTTGAATTTGCGCGCCAGATAACCGTCGAACCAGTCCGTTACGGATGCCAGAACGAACAGTCCGCATCCGACCCACGCCCACAAAATGCCGGGGAACGAAAAAGAGGCGACAACGAACGGAATGACCAGAATCCGCATAAACGTCAAATAATTGGGAATTTTTTTCTTAAACTCAGAACTCATAACCGTATGTCCGATAATTTATTTGCCCCTATACTAAAGCGTCAACGTTTTTGAATCAAAAGTTTTTTAAGAAAATCCGCAAAACTTTTGCCAAATCGGTGTCGGCGGGCGCCAGCGGCGGCGTTTCGCGCCAATCCGTCCAAACGAAATTCTGCCCCTCTTTGCCCGAAATATCGCCTGTCCATTCGCGGCAGACGAACAAAGGCATCGCCAAATGGAATTCGGGATAGTCGTAAGACGCGAACGTGCACGGAATCAGCGTTTGCGGATTGACAAGGATGCCCAGCTCTTCGTTCAGTTCCCGTGTCAAAGCTTCGCGCGGCGTTTCTCCCTGTTCGATTTTTCCGCCGGGGAATTCCCAGAATCCTGCCAGATTTTTTCCCGCGGGACGTTCCGTCAGCAAAACGCGTCCGTCTTTGTCGACCAAAGCCCCCGCGACAACCCATAAAACTTTTGTCATTTCGCCCTCCAAACGGAAGCGGGATCTTCCAAATCGCCGCTTGAAATATCGATGACTTCGAAGCGGTACACTTTCAGCGTCGGCGATTTGTAGTCGGACGACAGCCCCGCTTTGCGTTTCAAATGCGCCAAAAACTCTTTCGGCGACGGAAAAGATTCCCAAATTTGCGGCAAAAACAAAGCCGTGTTGGCGCGTTCGCGCACAACCAAACCGTCCGTTTTCGGGCGGATTTGCGTTAGTAAATCGGCTTCGTCGGAAAATTTGATGCGTGTTCTGCGCGTCAGCAGCGAAACGGAAATTTCGGCGTCTTTCAGCTCTTCGGGCGTCAAGGGATTGAAACGGAAATCGTTGAACGCCGCCTGATACGCGTTTTCGGCGATGTCGTCGATAATCGAACGCGTCGCTTCCGCCGAACCCGCGCTGCCGCGCAAAGCGCCGTTATAGTAAATGCTGACGAACGTTGCGCCCTTTTGCCGCAATTCTTCGGGATAGCGGGCGGGACGAACGCGCAAAGCCCTGCCGCGTTCAAAGCCCGATACGACGGATTGCGCCGCAATACGCAGCAAATCGTTTTGGTGGGAACGCAACAGGCTTTCCGTTTCCTCTTTGCTGGTTTGCGCCGCCGAAGCGGTTTCGTACACGCCGAACGCGCCGTATCCCGTCAATCCGTCGGACAACAGGTTTCCGCCGACACGCATATCGATTCTTTCGACGGTTCCCCCCGTTTCGCGCAAATACGCCAGCAGTCCCTCGACGGGTCGGGGGGCGGACAATCTGTCTTTTTTAAGGGCGACATCCTCCTTTTTTTCCAAAATGCGGGCGGTTTGAGCGTCTTTGACTTTGATTTTTTCAGCCGCCGTTCCTTTGGACATATTGGACGCGATAATAACGGCGGTGTCCAGCGAACCCCATACCAAGTCAATCAAATCCGCCACTTGGTCGACGCCCGCGTCGTCAACCAGTATCGGCAGGATTTTAATGTCGGGACGAAACACCGCGGCAATGAACGGCAGTTGCGCTTCAATGGCTTCTTCGGCTTCGAAAGCGACGTCGTCGAAATCGAAGCCCTGAATTTTTCTGAGCTTTTCCGTCAAAGTCCCGTCGGTTTCGAACTTTTGTCCCGACGGCATCGCCCAGTATTTTGCGGACGAAAGGGATATGCCGAAATACCGCCCGTGCTGCGGTTCGGCAATGACGACGACGCGGCGGACAAAAGGCTTCAGCGGCATCAGCGCCGCATATCCCGCCGCGGCGATTCGCCCCGATTCGGTGGTCAGCGGATTATGCGGAACGATAATCGCTTTGGGGATTTTCGTTCCGTCGAAACGAAAGCGTCCCTGCGCCGCCGCCAGCAAATCCCGCGTTTGTTTTTTCATGTCGTCGGGGTTGGCGGGATAGTACAGTCCCGCGGCGGCTGGAAAGCGCGTCTTTTCCGCCAAATCGACCGCACGGGCGGGAAAAACGGCAAGGCACATCAAAAAAATCAGAAAGCGCATCGAAATCTTACACCTGTTGCAGACATTGTTTGAACGAGCTTATCAAATTCCGAATCAAACGGGGATAAAAATCTTTGCCCGTTTCGATTTCCGCCCCCAGCGGGTCAAGGACGCCGTCAACGACATTCAGCCCTTCGCGTACGACGTCCAGCCGTTCGGCGTTCAGCTGCGGTTCAGAAAACAGGCAAACTTTGCCCTTTTGCCGCATTTCCTTGCGCAGGGAAATCAAATGCGCCGCCCCCGAAGCGCGGTGAGCGTCAACCGTAACCGCGCCGATGTCCCGCAACCCGAATTCCTGTTCGAATTCGCGGTAAGCGTCATGAAACACAACGAAAGGCTTGTGCCGTTCGGGGGCTAAGGCTTGCCGTCCTTCGGCTGTCAGGGCGTTTGCCGTTCGGACGAACCGTTCGGCGTTCGCGCGGTATGTTTCGGCGTTTTCGGCGTCAAGCTCCGCCAGTTTGCCGGCGATTGTTTTTGCGGCTTGCGCCATTTTCGCGGGCGACAGCCAGAAATGCGGATTATCGTTCGCCTGCAAAAACGAAACGGCGGAAACGCCCGTTGTTTCAACGGCTTTTTGCAAAAAGCCTTCCAGCGTTTTGCCGCCGTAAAAAACGATGTCGGCTTGGGCGATTTTCCGCAAATCCGACGGTTTCAAAGAATAATCGTGCACGGATACCGCGGGGGACAGCAGCAAATCGGGAACGAAAACGCCGTCCGCGACAGCCGCGACAACGGAATGCAGCGGCGCAATCGACGCCAAAACGGCGGGCGGAGCGGCTTGAACCGAACAAACGTTTAACAAAACGGCAAGAAACACCAAACGAAAAAACATAAAAAATTTCCCCCTTTTCAACGGAATTTGTAGTATGAATCCCTTAAAAAAGCAACAAAGGGTTTCGATGATGGACTTAATCGAATTGAAAAGCATCGGTTATTCCAAAGACGGTTTGACGGTTTTGGAAGACGTATCCTTTACCATTCCCGCGGGTAAAATCGTAACGCTTATCGGACCGAACGGCGCGGGAAAAACGACTCTGCTGAAAATCGTGCTGGGCATCCTTGCCCCGACGGCGGGCGAAGTCGTCAAAAAAAGCGGACTGAAAATCGGCTACGTTCCGCAAAAACTGAACATTCCCGCGACAATTCCGCTGACCGTGCGCCGCTTTATGACTTTGGAAAAAGCGTATTCGGACGGCGATATTGCGACGGCTTTGGCGCAGACGGGGGCGGAAAAGCTTGCCGACCGTTCGATTCATCCGCTGTCGGGCGGGGAAACGCAAAGGGTTTTGCTGGCGCGCGCTTTGCTGCAAAATCCCGATGTGCTGGTGCTGGACGAACCCGCGCAAGGGCTGGATCCGTCGGGCGAAGAAGCGCTTTACGGGCTGATAGAGCGTTTGAACAAGGAACGCGGCTGTGCGGTTTTGATGGTGTCGCACGATTTATACGTCGTGATGGCGAAAACGGACAAGGTCGTTTGCCTGAACCGCCATGTCTGCTGTTCGGGGAAACCGCAGGATGTTGCGGAATTGACGCCGTATACGATGCTTTACAGACATCATCACGACCATACGCATTTACCGGACGGGAGCATCCGCCATGATTGAACCGTTTGTTTTGCGCGCTTTGACAGCGGCGGCGGCAACCGCGGTGCTGGCGGGATTTGTCGGCAGTCTGATGATTTGGCGCAGAACGGCGTATTTCGGGGACACGCTGTCCCACGCGGCGCTGTCGGGAATCGTTTTGGGCGCGGCTTTGGGCGTATCGCCGAACCTTGCCGTCGCTTTGCTGGTTTGCGTTTTGGCGTTGCTCTTGATTGAAATTCCGCAAAAAACGGTGCTGGGCATCGATTTGTATTTGCTGATTATCGGGCAGACCGCTTTGTGCGCGGGATTGGTCGGACTGGCGTATATGCCCGATTTCCGCGCGGATTTGGTGGGGTATCTGTTCGGCGACGTTTTGTCCGTTTCAAACGGCGATTTGCTGTTTACGGGCGTCGGCGGCGCCGTTTGCGGCGCTTTGCTGCTGAAAAACTGGAAAAAACAAGTCTTTTGCGCGGTTTCCCCCGATATTGCGCAAAGCGCGGGCGTCAACGTCGTTTTCCAAAACAGAGTGTTTATGACGACGACGGCTTTGTTTGTCGCCGTCGCGTTCAAAACAACAGGACTGTTGCTGGTTTCCGCTTTGCTGGTCATCCCCGCGTGCGCCGCCCGCTTTGTTTCGAAAACGCCCGAACAAATGGCTGTGAAGGCCGCGGCGGCGGGGGTGCTGTGCAGTATTGCGGGCATAGCCGCTTCCGTTGTTTTCGACGCGCCCGCCGCCCCCGCGATAGAGCTGATTTGCGCCGTTTTGTTCGTTTTTTGCGCCGTGAAAGCCAAAAAGGCATGAACGTTCTTGCAACAATCGTTTAAAGCGTTTATAGTGGGAAGAATAGGATTTTTGGGATTCAACCATGGCTAAAATCGACGAACAGCTTTTTTCCGACATTTATTTCACGCCCGAACGGATTATTTATGTTCACGACGGCGAAACGCGTTTCGGCTTGAAACAGCTGGAGGTCGACGATGCGCAGGAATTCCACGACGCTTTGGAAAAGGCGTACAACGGTCGTTCCAGCTATTCCATGGCATACGGATCGACGATGTACCGCGTCGAACGCGTATCGACGCTGACGGGGATTCATTACTCCGCCCGCCGCATGCCGCGCAAAACGCCCGACGTGGCGCGATTGGGATTGCCCGAAGCTGTAACGAACCACTTGATTTCCCTAAACCGCGAATCGGGATTGATTCTGTGGGGCGGTCCGACGGGCGCGGGCAAAACGACGTCGATTTCGTGCCTGATGCGCAAGTATTTGGAACGCGAAGGCGGCTTTGCCTATACGATTGAAGACCCCCCCGAAATGCCGCTGGACGGGATTTACCAGTCCAAACGCGGCGGTTTGGGGTTGTGCAAACAAACCGAACCCGACAACAACGACTGGGGCGAATCGCTGAAATCCGCCTTGCGTTGCCGTCCGCGCTATATCTTGGTCGGTGAAATCCGCACGCCCGACGCCGCCAGCCAAATTTTGCGCGCCGCGACTTCGGGACACTTGGTTTTGTCGACCATTCACGCCAACAGCGTTGAAGACGCGCTGAATTCGGTTATCAAATACGCCATGTCTTCGGATTTAAGCGAAGAATTGGCGGCGGATTTGCTGGGACGCGGCATTTTGGGCGTGGTTCACCAGAAATTGCAGGGCATCAAAACGATGTTCCCCGAGGTGCGCTTTGTGTTCGCCAACCCCGACCCGACCGTCGCCGACCAGTTGAGGATTTGCATCCGCGACCGTCAAATCGCGTTGGGAACGCTGATGGAATCGCAAGCCGCCCGCATGTATCAGGGCAAGCCTTTGTTCCGCGAACCCGACCAATAAAAAAGCGGGGAATGCCCCGCTCTTTTTATGCTTTCAATTCTCCGTCCGAAATGGTCAAAACCCTGCCCGCGCTTTTGGCGAATTCAAGGTTGTGCGTTACGACGACAATCGTCAAATTTTCGTGCTTGTTCAAACTCAACAGCAGTTCTTTGATTTCCTCGGTGCGTTTGGAATCCAGATTGCCCGTCGGTTCGTCGGCGATAAGGACTTGCGGCTTGCCGATTAAAGCGCGCGCAATCGCGACGCGCTGCATTTCCCCGCCCGACAGTTCGGCGGGCAAGTGGTTCAGTCGATGCGCCACGCCCAACATTTCCGCCAGCGCGGCAACGCGTTTTTCGTCCGCCGCGAAATCCGCGTCGAACACGGACGGCAACATAATGTTTTCCCGCACCGTCAGCGTCGGAATCAAAAAGAATTTTTGAAACACATACCCGAACAGTTTGCGCCGAATCAGCGTCAGCTTTTTTTCGGAAAGCGTGTTGCCGTCCTTGAAAATCGTTGTGCCGTCAACGGTCAAAGTTCCCGCCGTCGGATTGTCCAGACACCCCAAGATGTTGACCAGAGTCGTTTTCCCCGACCCGCTGGGTCCCACGACGGCGACCGTTTCGCCCCGTTCGATTTGCAGGGAAACGTCGTTCAACGCTTTGACGTCTTCGTTTCCGCGGCGGTAGATTTTGGACAAGTGTTCTGCGGTGATAATCATGCGTTTTCGCTCCTAATCGCTTCCAGCGGGCGGATTTTCGCGGCTTTGATTGCGGGCAGCAATCCGCCGAAAATTCCCGTCAGCGTGATTGCCAAAAATGAAAAGGCAAGCAGGTTCGGCGTCAATTCAATCAAATTTCCGTGCGGCGCAAAGGGCAGAAACGCCCGAATCAAGCGTTCGGAAACATTGGCAAACAGATAGGAAAACGCAATGCCCGCCAAGCTGCCCGACGCGCACAACAGCACGGTTTCCGTCCAAATCAGCATAAAGATATGCTTGGGCAGCGCGCCCATACTCTTCAGAATGCCGATTTCCTGATAGCGTTCGAACACGGACATCAAAACGGTGTTTAAAACGCCAAACACCGCAATCAAAAACGCAATCGCCGCCACTGACATCACGATAATTTTGGCGCTGGTCACCAGCGATACAATCGTGTTGCGCACCTGCGCCATGGAAACGACCTGCACATCGGGGATTTTATAGAGCTGTTCCTCGAAATCCGCCGTATTCACGTCGTTTTTCAGGCGGATGCCTATCATGGTCAGAACGCCCTTTTTGTTGAAAGTTTCCTGCAAAGTTTGAAGCGGCAGAAAAATCATGCCGTCGTCCTGCGTTCCAGTACGCTGCAAAATGCCCGCGACCGTAAATTCCTGTTCGCTTCCCGGCAGCAGATAAGCGTCGCCGACTTCGCGCTGTTCCAGTTCGGCGGCTTCGTAGCCCATGACGATTTCCCGCGCGTTCGGGGCGGAAAACCACCCGCCGCTTAAAAACTTGAAGTAGGGCTTCATCGCGGGATAGGTTGCCGCGTCAATGCCCAAAAAGACGGTCGTTCCGCCGTTTTCGCCTTTGTACGGGTCGAATTCCGCATGCATAATCATCGGCGTTGTTTGGGCGACTTCGGGCGCGTTTTTGATTTCGGGATACAGCGATTCGGGCATATAGCGCAGTCCCGTTCCGCCTTTCAGCATCAAAGTCGCCGCTTCATAGGGACAGCCTTTGGCGGTCAGAACGATTTGAAATCCCATGCCTTCGATGTCGCGGTTCAGCGCGTTTTTGTAGCCTTGGTTAAAGCCCAGCAACGTCACCAGCACCCACGACGACAGGGCGATTCCGACGATTGTAAAGGCGGTGCGCAATTTGCGCCGTTCCAAGTTTTTAAACGCCAAAGTCAGCAGGTTCATTGTTTGCCCTCCGCTTTGAAAACAAAGTTGTCCATTAAAATCAGATTTTTTTTCGTTCCGCGCAAAGCGGCGTAAAAATCATCCGTTTCGGCGGTCGGGTTTTTGATTTTCGCCGCTTTGGATTCGGGCGGAAAAGCGTGGTTCATCACATCGTAATTTGCAAAATCGCGCAAGGACAATCCTTTGAACTGATTGCCGAAATCGGGCGAACGCAAAGCCGCCGCCTGTTTCGACGTCAGTTTTTGGAAATAAAAAGCTTGAATCACGCCCTTTGTATCCAACGCCAGAACGACCTGCATGCCGCCGTATTTGCCCTTTTGGTTAACGCCGTGGATAAAGCCGATGGGCGCGCCGTCCTTTAAAACGGTGTAAACCGTGTACGGCACATCGATTTTTTCGTAAATGCCGCTGAATTTGTCGCCAAGGGCGGCTTCCATTTTTTGATAAAGCGGTTCTCCGCCGACCTTTTCGACGGACAGATATTCGGTTTTATAGCCCGTGCTGTCGGGAAACAGACGCTTGACATCGCGGTCGGGGTCGTTCAAATCGCACCCGACGGCGGCAAACGCGCGCCCGCCGAGCAACATTAAAACGAATAAAAGCTTTATCATGTTGTCCTCCTTACATCGGGAAATACCAGTAAAGCTGTCCCAAATAAACGTTTTCGGCGTTTTCCGAACGGTGCTGAACCATTATTCGCGCCGTCAAATCGCCCGTCAGCTTGTAAGCGACCGCGCCGCCCGCCGTATAGTTTTCTGTTTTTGCTTTATTGACATAAGCCGCCTGCGCTTCGGTCGCAAGGCGTTCTTCGGCGTCCCATTTGACGGTCAGACGGTACAAAGCCGCGTAAAACGGTTCGCCGTCGTATCTCCCCGCGTCAAGTTCCGCCTTGTGTTCCAGATTGTCGCGGTTCAGCGCGCCGTCAAAGCCAATCAACCATTGGTTTTTCGGGGAACGGTTCATAATTTTGTACCCCATGGTGTCCAATGTCTTGCCCGTCATGACGGACAGCCCCGCCGTGTAATTGTCGTAGTTCAGAACGCCTTTGGCGGCGCGGGCGGCAAAAACTTTGTTGCCGTAAGTCCGAAGCGGCATGCCCGACCCCGTCGTTACCGAAGCGGAGATATTGCCGTCCGCCGTGTCCAGCGACCACCCCGCCCCCCAATCGCGGTCGAATCCGACGCCTTGCATCGGCATATCGCCCAATAAATCGGCGTGCGTGTCCCAATAGGACGCCAGCCCGAACGCTATTCTGTTATGTCCCGCCCACACGTCGCCCGCGCGGGTTTTGACTTTGAACCACGCGTTGTAAACCTGCGGCGTAAAGTCATGGTCGGAATCGTTGTATGCCAAACGCATTTGCAAAGCCGCGCTTGCCCAATCGCCCGATTGCCCCGAAAATTTATGCAGTCCGTCGAAGCCGATAGAGTTTTTTTGCATAACGTCGTGCTTGCTTGCCGAATGGTAGACCGCCTTGTTTTCGACGGACGACCAGCCGGCAATGCCTTGAGCCTCGAAATACAGCAAATCGGCGGCGTTCGCGGCAAACGGCAACAGCACCGATGCGGCGGCAAGGCGTTTCATCAAATATCCAGTTCGACCGCGCCCGCGAATAATTCTTTGCCGTCCTGTTCAAAGGTCAGCTTGATTTCCCAATCGCCGGGCATGGCAAAGTGAATCGGCAAAACGAAGTCGCCTGCGCGGTTGCGTTTGAACGCGACTTTGCCCGACGCGTGATGACCGCGCATTGACGGCATATCGTATTCGGCAAACGCCTGAATGGAATCGGCGGGCTGCGACAGTTTGATTTTCATAATCACGTCGCCGACTTTGGGTTTTTCGACAAAGGTGTAGTTAAAGCTGACGCCGTCGGTCAAAGGAATGTCTGTTTTGGCTTTCAATCCGTCGGCATGGGCGGAAAAAGCGGTCAAAACGGTCAACAACAAAGCGGAAAACAGCAGTTTCATGGCGAATACTCCGATAATGTCAAACGTTCTTTTTATATATTCCATTTTTAAAAGAAGCTCAAGCATTCGCAACAAAAAAGGCGCGTCGACTGCTCGGCGCGCCTGATTTCCGAAAAGTGTTTTTACAAAACGGGGCACCCGACGGCCGGAACGGCGTTGGCTTCGTCCGCATCGCTTGCCATGTTGGCTTTGTACGTCGCATTCGCCACATTGTCCGCGACTTTGTTTTTAATCAGCGCGTCAATGTCGGGCGCGTTGTCGCGGTCGATGTCGACCAAGAAATCCGCGTCTTTGTTCAAAGCGTCGATGGTTTTGTTTTCCTCGTCAATCATTTCTTTGACGGACGGCAGGATTTTGCCCGCGTACTGCTGACGTAAAGCGGCGATTTTGGCTTTAGCCGCTTCGGTTTTGTCTTTTTGCAGTTCAGCCATTTTCGCCATCGCTTTTTGATAATCGGCTTCGTTCGCCAAATCGAATTCATCAGGGTTTTCGACGGTGTATCCCAGTTTGGCAAACGTCGCTATCAAATCTTCGTTCTTTTCCTTGATGGCGGCTTTCGCGTTGTCTTTCAGCGGTTCCTGACGTTCCAAAGCGTCTTTCAGCGTCAGATACGCGCTGATGCGGTTGACCATCAAAGGCATCGGAATCATCGGATTGCCGTTTTTATCCTGCTTGATTTCGCCCGTTTCCGCATCGTAAGCGTCGGCGCGGAAGCGAATCGAACCGCCCGATTTTTCGGCAATGTTCGCCAGTTCGCCGTTTTTGGAAAACAGCGCGGGATTGTCAACAATGCGCACCCACGGTTCGGGCAGCGAATCGCGCAAATCCGACGAATCCAAATTCGGTTCAACCCCTACGATATAGGAAGCTTCGCGCCACGGCGGCAGCGGAGCGGACGGCACATACGGCGCGGACATGTCGGGCGTCGAATGTCCCAGTTTCAAAGACAACCCTTTCAGCGCGGCGACATAAGCGGTATGCTGTGCGAACAGGGTGCCTTTGTTCACGCGAACGCAAGTGTTGCCCTTGCCGCACCAGCGGGCGTCGGGCGTCGAACCCGAATAGGACGACGCGACTTTCGTTTCGGGAATTTTGCCGCTGTAGTAATCCGCGGGATTGCCGCTGTCGCTTTCCGACAACTGCGGGTAAACGGGCAAACTGGCTTTGGACGTGTTGTATGCCGCCGCCATGCGTTCGTACTTGCTTTTCAGATAAGCGTTGTAGCTTTCGCGCTGGTCTTTCCACATCGTAAAGCGTTTTTTCACGGAACCCCATTTTTCGGGATTGGCGTACAAATCTTTCAGCACGCGGTCGCCGATGTCCCAGCGGACTTTCGCATACGCGGACAAATCCGCCAGATTGTCGTTGGAATCCGTCGTCGAAACCGCGGGCGTTTTAAAGTTTTCACCCGTTTCGGAAATATCGCCCGCGGCGGCTCTTTTTTCCAAAGCCGCCAGTTCGGCATCGGATTCGGAATCCGTTTTCAGGGAATTCGACGCTTTCGCCAGCAGACGTTCCGCGCTGTCTTCCGCCCAAGCGGAAACGTTCGTCCAAATCGTGTCGCCGTTCGAAAAATGTTTGTTCAGCGAAGATTTGTTGCATTGAACGTTTTGTTCCAAACGGTTTTTGATTTCGTCATAGCGTTCGATGTTTTCACGCTGTTTCTGCAAGCTGCTTTTGTTGCTTTCCATCGTCGCCGCCGCGCTGTGAATGGCAATCGCGGTGTTCAGTTCGTCTTTGGCTTGGTTCAGCAGTTTGTACTGTTCCAAATCCTTGTTGACGGCGACGGGTTTGGCTTCCGTTTTGGCATACGACGCCGCTTGAACGGACGGAGCCGAAACAAACACCCCCGCCGACAAAATCGTGAATGTCAACAATGTTTTTTTCAATGAAGGTTTCATTTTCGGTTCTCCTTACATTTTGCCCAAAACAGGCGCGTTCAAAATGGGACGCATCGCGGACAGCTGGGAAACGGACGTCATTTGCAGCTGAGTTGCCAGCAGCTGGTTGTAAACGATTTGCAGTTGATATTCCAGCAACTGCGCTTCAAAGTTCGCGCGCTGGGCTTTGTTCAAATCGTCCGCTTCGTCCAATTTTTTCTGAACGCTTTCGGCGGTTGCCATCAAAGCTTTGATTTTGGCTTCCAAAACCGCATACGTTCCGACGGCTTCGACAATGTTGTTCAGCTGGAACTGCTGACGGTAGTACGCCATCAAAGACTGGTCGTATGTCGTCAGCGGAGCTTTGTCGCCTTCCTGCCAGCCGGGACGCAGATACAGAACTTCGATGGCTTTCGCGATTTCCATCGGGTCTTCGGAATCAAAAGCGGGGAACCCTTCCAAAGCGGGGAATTCCTGCCCTTTCGCCAAAGCGACTTCGTCCATCGACGGCATCTTGTCCATTTTGACGTCGGCGGGTTTGTCCACCGAACGCGTTTGCTGCAGCTGTTTGTCTATCAGTTCTTTCGCCTTTTCCTGACCTTCTTTCAGCAGCGCCGCGGGGACGTGCGGAATGATGGCGGGAATGGAAACAGGGTCGACAACGGGCAGCCCCGGCGTCGTTTTCAGCAACTGTTTGAACAGACAAATCGGGTTGACAGGATTGCACGCCGAAGCGGCGGACGGTATCATCGCGAACGCCAACGCCACCGTCATAACCGTATTTTTCATTTTACTGCAAATCAACATCGGCTTCGTCCTTTACTTTCAAATCACCCATTTCCTTGACGACTTCCTTGTCAAACTTGGGCGGTTCGGGTTTGGAATAACGCGCATACGGGGTTTTGTTCATACGGATAACGGTATCCTGCATCGATTGGGTCGCCAGCAGCGAAACCTGATTGAGCATTTCAAAATTGCGCGACATCACCAGCAACGTTCCCGCGTTGACGGCGTCTTGAACGGTTTTGACGTTCTCCTGCGCTTTTTTGACCTGTTCCATCCGTTTTTTGGCGCGATCGTCCGCTGTCGAAGCAAAGTACATGGATTTTGTTTTGAAAACCATCTGCACTTTCGCCCACAGTTTGCGGCGCGCGATGCGTTTCTTTTTGATTTGATCCTGATCGGGTTCCGTGCCGGCGGGAACGAAATAAGTATCCCATACAATGTCGGACACTTCTTTCGCCGTTGCGCCGTTTTGCGCTTCTTTTTCAAAAGGCAGATCGGGCATGTTGACAAAGGTTTCGTTTTTGGTCAGCGACGCCGCCGTTTTTCCCGCCGATTTCAAATCGCCCGACATAACGCCTTTGGCGGCGGCGTCGATGTTGGCTTTGGTTTCCTTGACCTGTTCGATGCGTTCCAAAGTCGTGGCAATCGGCTGATAGCGGCTTGCCAAAGCGCTGACCAGTCCCGTGGCTTTGGTTACGTCAATGGTGGACCAAGCGTTGGCGGTCATCGGCGCAAACAGGGCGGCGGTCAAACATCCCGTTAAAATAAGCTGTTTTTTTAACATAGCCCTGCTCCTTTACTGCTGTTGCTGAATGTTTTCGTTGATTTCGGAAACACGCGTCTTGTTGAAGTTTTCGGATTGCAGCGTTGTTGCTTTCAAAACCTGAGTCAGTTCGACCTGATCGAATTTCAGCAGTCCCAATTTGTTGATTTGGTCGTTCAAATCCGATTCCGTTTTTGCGTTTTCGGCGTCCTGACGCAGTTTTTCAATGCCTTTCATCGCGGTATCCAGCTTTTTGCGCGCCGCGACGGCTTTACCGTAAGACGTTGCCGCCAAAACATATTGAAATTCGTCGGCTTTTTTACGGGTTTCCTGAACTTCCTCAATCGATGCGCCTTTTTTGGGGTGCATTTTGTCGCGAAACCATTCAGAGGCTTTTTCGGGTTCGTCCGTCATCTTGGCCACATCGTCCGGCAAAACCTGCAAAGCCAGTTCCTGCGCGGACGCTTTTTGCTTCGGATCGGCGATTGCCCCCGTGATGTTGCCGAATTGACCGATGGCGTTGCCCGTCATCGTTTCGATGTTCAGCGAAGACTGCGCCTGCTTCAATTTGGAACGCATCTCCGACAGCTTGTCCAGCAAGGATTGAACGTTCATCGCGGCGTCTTTGACTGTCTGAGCCTGAACCGGCGACGAGAAACCCAACACGGCAAAGACGGAAGCAAGAATGGTATACTTTCTAATCATGCTTTTTCTCCCTCTTTTTCACGGCACCGTCAGTCGCACAAAGTTGTGGCGGCGGTGGATGCCATGCGGTTTGCTTCCAAAGTCGTCGTTTTCAGCTGCTGGGCATACATCATTTGCTGCAAAACGTTGTTCGCGCCCATCTGCTGCATCTGATCCGTTGCGGAAGAGGTGGCTTCTTTGGCTTGTTTCATACTTTGACCGTCCGTCGATTTTTGCAGGAACGACATGGACTGCGTCATGCCCGACGTGGTCAATTCCTCTTGCAATTTCGTTTGCGCCATCAGACAAGCCGTGCGCTGTTCGGCGCTGAAGTTGCCCGCTTCGATTTTTTTGTGCATATCGTCCAGATAATCACGCAACTTCGTCGGGTCTTTCATAACGTCTTCGGTCAATCCGACTTTGGACAATTCCTTGGGCACTTTGAACTGAGCGCCGACTTTTTCCATCGCGACGCCCGATATGTAGCTTTTCAATCCGTCCAGACTGCGGACGTTGCCCATCGCCTGCAAGTGTTTGACGCCCTCTTTTTTCTGACCGTCGACCAAATTGTTTTCCGCGGTGTGCTGCATAACGTTTTCCAACGTCTGGAAAACCATGGAAGCATCCAAAACGGGAATGCCGATGGCTTTTGCCGTTCCGACATTCAGCAGCAATCCCGCCGCAACCGTCGCCGTAAATCCGGTGAATGATAAACTTTTCATAAAAGCCTCCTCTTGGATAGGGAAATCCTCTTTCTATACTCTTAGTTTAAACATAGAATTGTGGCAAAACAATGGTTTTTATTGTGGCAATTATGACAAAAATAAGACAAAGCGGGCAAAATCGCCCGCTTTGCCGTATTTCGACAGAAAATCAAGCCACTTCCAAGTATTTTTCGACGAACGCTTCGGGTCCGTATTCCTTCATCAGCTGTTCGGCGAGCAAAACGTGCTTGCGCCCCGAAGAATACAGTTTCAAAAACGGTCCCAAGCCGCCCAAGTTGACGTCCAGAATCACGGATTCGCCCACCGCGGGACGCGATACCAGAATGGCGTACTTCAATTCCTTGAACGCGCGTCCGAACACGAAATCGCGTTCATGCGGCGTCAAACGCCAGTTTTCGTAGTCTTCCTCCATCCCTTGCGGGTTGCGGAAGAAAATCACCGTTTGGCATTGACCGCGAATCACTTCGCCCATGCCCAGCGAATCGACGATGTTCGGCTGTTGGAACGCGCACAGATACGCTTGGCGTTTTTTACGCCCTTCCTGCAAGCCGATGACGAACTGGTCGCGGAACATCGGGTGTTTCAGCATAGGCGCGGTTTCGTCAATCATAATCAGGCTGGGGTCGCCCGTTTGACCCGATACGCTGTGAATACGCTGCATGATGTAGCTGATGACCGCAGGCGCCAGCACTTCGTCTTCGAAAATATGGGTAAAGTCGAACGCGATAAAGTGCGCCGTCAAATCCAGCGTATCGTTCGGCGAGTTGAAAATCAGCCCGTACTGCTGATCGTTGACCCAGCGGAACAGCTCGCGGCGCATCGCCCCCGTCGGCGAAAAACAGCTTTTGTGCAGGTTTTTCAGCGTGCGTTCTTCGGGACGCAAATAGTCGAAAGCGGTCGTAACGGCGCGGGCGATTTCCTTTTCTGAAACGGCGTCGTCGACCATGGTAATCGCTTTCAGCCAGCGGCGCAGGAACGCGCGGTTTTCGGGAACGTCCTTGCACGAAAACGGATTCATGGAAGTCGAATCCTTGTCGCCGTCAAAGTTGACGTAAGCCCCTTGAATCGCGCGGCAGAAAACTTCGACACCGCGGTGACGGTCGAAGAAGTAAACGCGCAAATCGCTGTGACGCATGGCTTGTCCCGCCAAAAACGCCAGCAAAGTCGTTTTACCTTGACCGGTGGAACCCAGCAGAATGCAGTGAGCCACCGCGTTCGCCGCCGCCGTAACGTGGAACTGCCACCTGTACGCCGTGCCGCTGACGGTGCGGAAAATCGTAATCGGCCCCTTGCCCCAGTCGCTGTTTTCGTTGCCTTCCGTCGCTTTTTCAAGGTTAATCGCCGTCGCAACCGCGCGCGACATAAACGAATAAGTGCGCGGATAAACGTCGTAAGTCGGAAATTGCGAAAAGAACGCCGCCTGCGCAACCCAGCCTTCGCGGACAGGGGTGACGCCGTACAAACGGCAAATGCGTTCGACCTCCATTTGTCCGAATTCCAGTTCTTCTTTGGACGTGCCGTAAACAAACATCGTCAAAGCGTAATGGCACAAAGTCTGCGTCGAACTGTCCGTCGAATCCAGCATTTCAATCGCTTCGTCGTACTGGTCGACGGTCGAACCGGAAAAGCTGGTGACGCGCGCCATGCGCTGCTGCTGCATCAAAACCGCCAGCGCTTTGACCTTGGGAATCGGCATAACGTTGTGAAGCATTGTGATTTCGACGTCAATCGCCAGCAAATCAGACAGCATCTGTTCGTCCATGTAGTCGCCGGGGGAACGCAGTCCCATGACGATACACAGCAGTTCGCTTTCACCCGTGAAAAAGCGAATCACACCCTCGTCGCCCGTAAAGTGGATGTAGTCGGCGGTCAGCATGGATTTCAGTTCCGCGCCCTCCAGCGAACCGACACGAGGACGGGGCGTCGAAATCGGGGAACACAGGCGCGCAAAAAACGTAAAGGGGCTTAAATCCAAATCGCTTTCTTTGGTTTCAAACAAAGCGGTCGGTTCATACGCGTCCAAAACGGCGGTCAAAGCCTGCGCCGCCTGATTCAAATCGCGCAAATGATTCTTGCGTTCCTTGACGGACAGAATGATATAGTGCCTGTTTCTGAATACGCGGTTCAGGTTGTGGTCCCATTGGTCGGAAATCATCGCCAGCAACTTGTTTTCGTGGCGCACTTCGTCACCCAGCGGAACCAGTTCGCGAATCGTGATAATGCGCGCGACGACGTTCAAATCGCCCATGGAATCGATGAAGCTTTTGCGCGCTTCCAGCATGGCTTCGCGCACTTCGGGCTGAACCAAAGCCAAATCCATGCCTTTGATGGAAAAAACACGCAACAATGTGCCGTCGTGGCATTCGATTGTCGTACCGTCTTCCTTCAGCCGTTCGAACGGCAGGAAATCGGCAACCTGCGTTTCCTTCGGGCGGGGCAAAATGATTTCGCCCAGCTTTGTCGCCAGCAATCCCGCAAACGCGGCGGCGGCGACAATGCCCAGCAGGCTGACCAGAACTTCGCCTGTTCCCAAACTTTGAACAAAGACCGTAAATATACTATCAGGGAGCAAGCTTCATTCCTTTGCTTTTGTAAATATTGACCGACCCGTGGGCAAAAGGTCCGTAAGATTTGAACATGGCGGACAAATGGGGTTCTTTTGCGCCGTAAATCGCCAAAACGCCGTGCGCGATGACAATCGGAAAGATGAAAATCAGCGGGTTCATATTGAAAACGCCCAGTCCGATGAACATCATGGGGAACTGCACCGCCAGATTCGCCGCCGCAGGCAAAAACGGCGCCCAGAACAAACGGGGCGGCATCGCAATCGCTTTTAAAATCGGTTCTCTCATACGGGCAATCCTTTCTGCGGAAAGCTTAGCGGAAAAAAATAAACAAATCCTTTCTTGGATTATAAAAGCTTTGTTCGAATAAATAAAGGCTTTCGATAAAAAAATTGCCGCAGACGAATCCGCGGCAACTTTTTCGTATTTTGAATGTTTGCCGATTAGGTCAGGCTGTCCTGGAAGTCCGGCGTTTTGTTGGTGACGTACTGAACGATAGCACCCGCAACCGCCAAGATTGCCAAACCAATCGCCAAAGACGCAAACCATTTCCATTTGACGGTACCGAAAATCGCACCGACCGCCAAACCGACCAGACCGAAACCGCCGACGACGAAAACAATCGTTTTAACGTTGCGGAACAGGTCTTCACCTTTTTTCGTAACCGTATCGAAAACGGCAGCGGCACTGTCCGTGGAGGACGCCAACAGGACGGCAAGAGCCAAATATAAAAGTTTCATGATGATTCTCCTTGTTTAAGCTTAAATCCTTATACTTTCAGAATAAGAAAAACCGTTTGAAAAGTCTACTTAAAAAAACGCCCGCCAAAATTCGAACAACATATTGATTTTAAACTATTTTTTTAAATTAAGACGCGGTCGCAAAAAAAGTTTAACAATTCTGACATTTTCCTTTTCAACCTCTTAAAGCCCGTCTATAAAGAAATCAAGGCAATCTTTACCGATAGTTAAGGACTTTACGACTACACTTTAACAAAATATCTTTGACAACAAGACAGCCGACTATGACAGAATCTTTGGATAAAGCCCCCGAAAACAAAAAGAAAATGCCGCTGACCGCGGGAACGGCGATTTTTATGTCCGCCTGCTTTTTGCTGGTAATGGGGCTGTGCAAGTTTTCGTTTTATGTTTTGAAAAACCACCGCAGCGCGGTTTCCCGCGATGAATTTATCCAAACGTATGTCGACGTTCAGCCCTTGTCCGCCGAAAAAGAACACAAAACGGCGTCCCGTATAATATTAGAGGAATCCGAAAACGTCATTCCCGCGGCTTTTTTCAAGCCCGCGGCTGAAAAAAAGGAAACGGTCGTCGCCCGCGTTTCGGCGGCGCCTTTACCCGTTTACAAACGCCCGCCCGTCATCCGGCCGAAGCCTGAACCCGCCGTTGTTAAGCCGATGCCCGCCGAGGAAACCGTTCCCGACGCCGATTCTTTGCCGATTTCGCTGGATACGCTGATGGCGGAGGGCAAAGACGTGCTGGATTCGTCCGACAAGCTGTTTTTGGATTCGCAGGATTTGCTGACGGAAGACGAAGCCGTCGTTGCTCAAGCCGACGTTCCCGCGCCCACAAAAGCGGTCGAACCGCCGCCCGCGCCCGTCGCCGCCAAGCCTGCCGCCGTTGCAAAACCCGCCGAAACGAAACCGTCGCCCATCAAAGTCTCCGCCGCCGTCAAAACCGAAACGGCTGAACGCTGGATAGACATTGCGGCTTTGCGCGAACAAATCAAGCGGGAACAGGCAAACGCCTCCTTTATGGACGGTTCGGGCAAAGTCGCCGCCGCCGCCGTTCACGAAACGGATACCGTTGAAGCGAAATCAACACCCGAACCGGTGAAAGAAACTGCCACCGCCGTCCAAAAAACGGAAGCGCCCGCGCCCGTTGTTCAAGCCGCCGCAAAAGAGCCTGCCTCCGTTCCCGCATCGCCGTTTTTGACCAAAGAACAAATCGCGCAAAGCAATCTGCTGCCGAAAAGTCCGTGGAAAGTCGCCAAAGTCGGCGGGAAATCGTCCAACGCTCTGGCGGTGAAAGACGGCGCGGTCAAAAAGGAAGAACCCGCCGCGGTAAAAGCGCAGTCTTCCGCCGCGGAAGCCCCCCAAGCAAAAGTCATTTACAAAAACGGTCGGGCGAAAAAAATCGATATGCCCGCCGAATCGGACAAGTCGTTGAATTGGCTTGACCGCAAGGAAGCCGCCGTATGGACCAGTTTGTCCCAATCCGATTCGCCGTCCGTTTGGGCTATCGGCGATTCGCGTCCCGCGGAAACGGCAAAAGCGTTCCGCGTTGCCGCCGAGGAAACGGAACAGCCCGAAAAAAAGGATGAACCCGCCGAAAAGAACGAAATTTCGTCGGCTCCCGTCCGCACCGTCGGCAAAGAGGAAAAACCCGAAGCGATAGCCAATCCCGTTTTGCTGCCGCTGGGGACGTCCGCAGGAACGCCCGCGCCCGTTTCCGCGCAAAACCCGACAGCGACCGCTCCCGCCCCCGCTGCAACGGCAACACCCGCCGCCGCTCCGATTATTCCCGCCGCGACGCAAACGGCGACGCCCGCCGCCGACGGGCAAAAAGCCGCCGACCCGTCACTGGTCAACAAATTGTTTTCGATTTTCAATTCTCCCTCCGCCGACGAATCCATGCCGACCATCGGCGGCGCCGTTCCGCTTTCCGATGACAAAAAAGAGGAAGCGCCCGCCCCCGAACCCGCCGCGGCGGAAGCAAAGACCGTCGTTTTGAAAGAAGTGATCTCCCCCGCCAAAACGGCGGACAAGGACAAAGAACAGGAAATCATGCCGTCCGAAATCCGTTTGACGTTCAAACCCGACGGCGCGGAAATGTCGGCGCAGTCCGTCAAGTGGATAAAAGCGTTCGGCTTGCGCGTCAAAAAAGACATCCAGCGCGCCATCGAAGTCCGCATGAGCAACGAAAACATTGCCTTGCAGGAAAAACGGTTTGCACTTATCCGCAGCACGCTGGTCGGCGTCGGCGTTAACGATGCGCAAATCGTGCCGTTTATGACAAACCGCTCTCCGCACACCATTATCCTGCGCATTTTTGACGTTCCCGAAGAGGGCGTAACGGAATACACGACATCTTTGGATGGTACAAAAGAAACGCTTTACTATCGAAAATGGTGAAGCTTCCCTTCGCGGGAAGCGCAAGAAAATCCAAGCGTCAATCCGTTTATAAAGGATTTTTTAAAGAATTTAATGCTTTAATCATACTTCAATAGAAGTGTGTTGTCCTTATTTCAAAGTTTGGAGAAAATCTTATGACGCATCCTTTGACAAAAATCGGCATATTCGGCGCGTTTGCCGCCGTTTTGGTGCTGAATGCGTGCACTCAGTTTATTTCGGAAGACGATGAATGGCCCGGCGTTTCCGCAGGGACCGTTTCTTCGGCGCCCGATTTTACGGCTCCCGTTGCGGGGGGACAATTCGGACAGCGCACTCCGCCCGATGTCATGCAGAACAGAGGCGGTTACCGCGGCGAAGATTTGGCGGCGACGGCTCCGTCCGCCGGCGCAAACGGGCTGTACAGCTATGACAGCTCGGCGGATGCCGGCGACAGCGGCTTTTCGGCGAACGCGGGGTCGAACCTGTCGGGCAGCTTGAACGCCGCCGCGAACGGCAGCACGGCTTCGAACGCCGCAAACGGCGCGGGTTCGGGGGATGACGTTTACGACCCCGAAGACCCCGTGGAAGACTGGCTCGCCACCGAAGGCAGTTCGGTTCGCGGACTGCTGACCGAATGGGGCGATAAAGCGGGCTGGCGCGTGATTTGGAACACAGACCGCGAATATATTTTGGAAGCGGGCGCCATGTTCCGCGGGCGTTTTATGGACGTGGCTTCGGCGCTGATTCGTTCGTTCGCCCGCGCCAGACCCGCCCCGTGGGGAACTTTTTACAAGGGCAACCGTGTGTTGCTGATTACGACCGTGGAGGACGAAAATGCGGATTAACAGTAAATTTACAGCGATAGCGCTTTGCCTGTCGATGGCGGGGCTGACGTCCTCCTGCCGTCTGCTGACGACGGTCACCAAACACACCGACCGCACTTTGGACAAGATTCAAACCGTTTTGGACGAACCCGTCGCGCCCGCCGACATGTACAGTCTGGACACCATTTCGGTCAAAGACGACATTTGGCTGGGCAGTCAAAGCGTCCGCGGCAATCAGGGCGACCCTCTGCCCGCGCGCTACGAAACGGACGAAGGCATCACTTTGGTCAGCACGACGCCCGTTTCGCTGTTGCAGGTTTCCGAACAAATCACCGCGCTGACGGGAATTACCGTCCGTGTCGACGATATGATTTTGGATGAAGTCAAAAACGCCACCCAAGGACAGGAAGGCGATGCGACGCAAGGGGCGGCGACCAACACCGACACCAATCTGTACATGCCCGCCTATTCGGGAAAATTGAGCGGACTGCTTGACCAAATCGTTTCGCGTTTCGCGTTGTGGTGGCGTTACAAAAACGGCGTCATTACGTTCTACAAACAGGAAACGCGCGTGTTTACGATTTACGCTCTGCCTGTTCAAACCCAGCTGAACGCGAACATCGCGGGGACGGCGTCGGGTGAAGCGGGCGGCACGACATCCGCGTCGATGTCTTCGTCGATTTCGCTGGATTTGTGGGCGCAAATCGAATCGGCGATTACCGCGATGCTGCCGGGCGGAGCGACGCTGAACGTCATTCCCGCGAACGGGACGCTGACGGTGACCGCTCCTCCGTACACATTGCAACGCGTGGCGCAGTACATCAACAGCATGAACGAAAAGCTGTCGCGTCAAGTCGCCATCGCCGTCAAAGTGCTGAACGTTACATTGTCCGACGAATCCAGCGTGGGGCTGAACCTGACATCCGTGCTGAATTTTGTCAGCAAAAAGTCGGGCAGCGGCATTTCCACGACGCTGACTTCACCGTCGTCGCAGACCAGCGGCACGTCCGGTTCGCTGAACATCGGCATTGTCAACCCCAACAAACACGGACATATCGAAAGCGGCTCGATTTTGATGGAAGCGTTGTCCACGCAGGGAACGGCATCCTTGGTCACCAGCGCGTCCGTGATTACGATGAACAACAAAATCGCGCCCGTTCAGGTTTCGACCAACGAATCCTACATCGAAAAATCCGAAACGACCGTCAGCTCCGATTCGACGTCCATTTCCGTCACGCCTGCGAAAATCAACTACGGCTTTACGATGGAAATCCTGCCGCGTCTGCTGGACCACGGGCGGATGCTGCTGATGTTCACGATGACGCTGACCGACAAGGACTCCATGGATGAAAAGACTTTCGGTGAAGGAACTTCCAGAACGTCGATTCAGCTGCCTGTTTTGAAAACGCGCGGTTTCGTGCAGGAAGTCGCCATGACTTCGGGCGCGACGCTGGTTTTGACAGGGTTTGAGGAAGTCAGAACGAACTCCAACAATACAAAAGACATCACGTCGTTTTCGAAATCGGCGGATAAAAGCAGAAACGTCATGGTCATTTTGCTGACCCCCGAAGTGCTGATTTCTCCGCTGGTTCCCGAAACGCGCATGAACAGCTTTTAATCGCGGAGCATGAATAATGGCTGATGAAGAAGAAGAACTTTCCGTAGACGATTTGGACGAACTGGAAGAACAGGCTTCGTCCGAATCCGCCGCGCCCGCGGCAACGGACGAAGACGGCGATCCCCCTTGGGGCGCGACGATGACCGTCAACGACACGACGTATGCCGTGAGCTTGTTCTGGCAGCCGTTGCAGGATACGAACGACCCGTATCCCGAAGTCAAGGAAACCGTCGAAAACGTCATGGAGGGCGCGGATTTGTTCTGCGTCCGCCAAGGGACTTCGCCGCAATACGGCATCGGCAATTCCGTGGAAGGTCACAAGGTCGGCATGCCGTCCGCCGCCGCCGCGATTGCCGAAATTTTTTCGGATAAATCGTCATCCGTCGCCGTGTTTGAAGTCGATGAGGGCTGGTGGTTCATCGCCGTCCGCAACGACTTGATTCTGTCCGAAGAAGATTTCCTGTATCTGAACGAAGAAGACGCCAAGCGCGCGTATTACGCGATGATGGCGGTGCCCGACTGGGGACGGAAAATCGCGCCCGCCAGCTGGGAAATCGAAGGAACGGAAGAAGTCGACCTGTTCGACATTCTGAAAGAACCCCGCGGTTCGAAACTGATGCGCATCGACAAGGCGCAGCAGCAGAAACAGAAAATCATCATCGGCGTTGCCGCGCTGTTGATTCTGATTGTCGGATACAAGCTTATATCGGGGATGTTCGCGCCTACGCCGAAAAAGACGTTTCGACCGTTGGCGCCGTTAAAGCCGCTGGAAATCGAAGAAGAGCCGCTGCCGCAGGTTGTCGAAGTCAAACCGTGGGAAAAACTGGTTGTAACCGAAGATTTCCTGAACAGGTGTCAGGCGGGCGTCATGCAGCTGAAATACATGATTGTCCCCGGCTGGGATTTGGGCAATATTCAATGCACGGCGTCGGGGCTGTCGACCGATTGGACCATGAAATGGGGGCATTTGGGGATTCTGAAGCGCGCATTCGAAGAATACGGCATGCCCGGTTTCGATTACATGCTGTCGGACGCGGGCACGTCCGCCGTCGTCAGTCTGTCGCTGGGGGATTTGTCGGTTCATGCCGAAAATCCGAAATACACGGTTGACGAAATGCGCGAGGAATGGACCAATATTTTCCAAGCGACACAACAAAACGTATCGCTGACGAACGACGCGACCCGTGTTACCGTTCCGCTGCCCAGACGAAGCGGCGAAGAACCGAAATCCATCGTCAAAACTTACAACAAGCTGCTGTTCAGCTTCACATCGGATTTGCCGATGAGTGACTGGCTTGCCGTCTTCAATCAATTTCCCGCTTTGGAAATGCAAAAATTGGAGTACAATATAGAGAACGGCAGTTGGAGCTATGAGGGACAAATCTATGAACCGAGTATTTAAAACAAAATTATGGTCTGCGGCGCTGGCGATTTCAGGTGTCGCACTTTCGAATGCGAACGCGCAGGATTTGTTCGACGACGCTTTTTTGGGCGATGCGCCGCAAGCCGCCGCGCCCGCGCCTGCGGAAACTTCGGCTCCCGCCGCCGATGCGGTTGCGCCCGCCCCTGTGCCTGCGGAAGCTCCCGCTCCCGTTGACGCCGCCGCGCCCGCGGACATTCCCGCGTTGCCCGACATAGCCCCTGCGGACAGCGCGCCCGAAGTGCCGTCTTTGGATATTCCCGCCCCCGCGGCACCCGACCCCGCCTTGCCCGAACCGACGGACAACACGGATTTGGACATCCCCGCCCCTGCGGACATTCCCGCGCCGAACGGTGCGCCGTCTTTGGACTTTAACGCGCCCGCCCCCGGAAAAGCGGCGGGATTGTCGGGAACGCCCAGCGATCAGGTGTTGGGAAAAATGTCCAGCGACATCTTCCGTGAAATGGCTGAAATGGAACGCGAAAACAATTCGCTGGCTTTGCAGTTGAAGCGCGAAGGATTGCGCGCCGAAATTGATGCGCTGAAAGCCAACAACAGACAAATGCTGTTCAACGAAATCGAACGCCGCGAAAAAATGACCCAAGCCCGTTTGGAATGGGAATTGGCGCAGGATTTGAAACGGCAGGAAGCTTTGGAACGCAAACAGCGCGCCGAAATCCGCCAGAAACAAATCGAAGCCGCTTTGAAACGCGAAGAAGACCGCCGCATCCAGAAAATGAAGGATGAGGAAGCCGAACGCAAAAGAAAAGAGGAAGAGCTGGAAAAACAAAAAGAAGCCGAACGCGCCGAACTGAAAAAGAAATACGAAGCGGCTTCCATCGTTCGTTTGAACAATTTGAAACCGACCTTGATTGCGGCGACGCGTCCGCCCCGCATCAAACGTTCTCCGTCTTCGCTGGTGTCGCATACGCTGACGGCGGGCGGCGAAGATTTGCTGAACAAGAAAAAAGCGGGACAGGCTTTGACGCAGGCGACTTCGGACAAGGATGACGATGCCAATCTGAAAAAACAAAAACCCGCGTCGACTTTGTACGCCGTTTCGGAAATCCGCGGCACGGCGGGCAGCTTGATTGCGAAATTGGTGTCCAAGGAAAACAAAACGACATTCTTTGTCAAAAAAGCAACCATTCTGCCGACGGGACACACCGTTGTCGACATCAACAAAGACTATGTTCTGCTGGAATACGGCAAGCTGAAGGAAATGGTCGGCTTCCCGTCCGCGGGCTTGGTCAATACGGAAGAACACGCGCCCGCCCCCGCGGCGGAGGAGGACAATTCCGCGGATCAGGCGCTGAATGCCCCGATAACGGTCAAAGCCCCGACGGCGCCACGCCGGGTGGGCAAACGTCCGCGCTTGTCGGCGGCAAGTCTGGCACGCTGAGCTATTGTGACAAACAGGGGCGTTCGTCCCCTGTTTGAGTGTTTACGGAGGGATTGAGTATGCCTTTGCCCGCAAAAACAGCCCCGGGTTCGTCTGCGTCGAAAAGCGGAGCGGCGGAAGCTCCCAAAACGGGCGCGCCGAAAAAAAGCTCCGAGATATTGGCGGAGCTTTTCAGCGCAGGAAACGAATGCATTACGGCACCCACGGGCGCGTTTCCCGTCAAGGACGACACGCGCGGACTGCTGGCTTTGTTTACGAACGGGCGCTTTATGGTCAGCGCGGAACACAAATTCGACGGGCGCGTGCTCAGCTTCGAAGTTCTGGCGCGCAAGAAAAAACTGCCCGTCAACAAAGCTGAATACGTTCCCGCCAACCTGATTAAAGCGATTTACGACCGCGCGGCAAAGGATGCGCCCGCTCCCGACGAGGTGGAGGAAACGGGCAGCGCGGCGGACCTTGAACAGTTGCAGATGCAACAGGACTACGTCACCGTACTGTCCCGCGCCGCTTCCGTCAAAGTGTCCGATATTCACGTCGTCGTCGGCACGCATAAAACGCAAGTCATGTTCCGTACAAACGGCATGATGCAGGTCGAAATCGAAAAAGACAAAGACTGGGGCGAAGCGTTCGTGCGCGCGGCGTTTGCGTCCTCGGACATTTCGGATGCGAACTATGCGCAAAACGAATATCAGGCGGCGCAAAAAGTCGGCGATACGCCTTTGCGCGGTTCGGGCGGCAAGCTGCGCCTGCCCCGCAACGTTTTGGGCGTGCGTCTGCAATTCAACCCGATTGCGTTCGGGACGCGCTATCTGGTCATGCGTTTGCTGTATGCGGACGACGATCCCGACAACGCGGGCGATTTGATGGCTTTGGGCTATACGCAGCGCGAAGCCGATATGTTTTACCGCCTGCGCGCCGTGCCTATCGGCATTATCATTGTGGCGGGACCGACAGGATCGGGCAAATCGACGACGTTGCAGCGCAATATGATTTCGCTGCTTCAGGAACGCAACTACGAACTGAACCTGATTACCGTGGAGGACCCTCCCGAATACCCGATTCCGGGCGCGCGCCAAATGCCCGTGACCAATGCGAATACGGAAGCTTTGAAAGAACAGGAATTCACAAAAGCGCTTGCCGCGTCTTTGCGTTCCGACCCCGATATGCTGATGATTGGCGAAGTCCGTACTTTGTCCGCGGCGCAGCTGGCTTTCAAAGGCGCGCTGTCGGGACACGGCGTTTGGACGACTTTGCATGCAAACAGTTCGCCCGCGGTTGTGATGCGTTTGCGCGATATGGGCGTCGAACCGTTCAAGCTTATCGACCCCGAAATTATGAAGGGCATGGTGTCGCAGCGTTTGTTCCGCCGTGTTTGTCCGCATTGCCGCATTCCCGTTTCGCAAAAGCCCGACCACCCGACGGTCAAGCGTTTGCGCAAAGCATACGGCGATTTCGGAATGGAACAAGCGTTTTTGAAAGGCGAAGGTTGCCCCGAATGTCAGGGGCGCGGCGTCAAAGGACGTGCCGTCGTCGGTGAAATTCTGATGCCCGACGCGACGTTTTTGGATTTGCTGGTCAAAGGCGAAACCAAAAAAGCGATTGACTATTGGACGGGCGATTTGGGCGGCAGAACGATGAAAGACTGCGCCATCGAACGCATGCTGAACGGATTGATTGACGCCGAAGAAGTCGAACGCTGGTGCGGCTTGCTGGACGAAAGACCGATTTATTGAGAAAGGAAACGGAACATGGCGAAAAGCAAATTTTCCCTTGCCGAGATTAACCGCTATTACGCGATGATTGTCTGCCGGATGAGCGGCAAAACGCGTTTGAAGATTTACCGCAAGCTGATTTCCCTGCTTCACAACCGTTTTTCGTTGATGGACGCGCTGGACCGAATCCGCAACATTATGACAAACGACGGCAAAAATCCCGACGAACCGATGGCTTTGGCGATTTTGTACTGGTCGCGCGCTTTGCAAAACGGTCATCCGTTTTCCGTGGCTTTGGAAGGCTGGGCGCCCGCCCGCGAACGTTTGATGCTGTCCGTCGGCGACGTTTCGCACTTGGAAGGCGCATTGGAAAACCTGATTAAAGTGACCGAAGGCACCAGCCGCATGACGGGACCGTTGGTCGGCGCGATTTCGTATCCTATGTTCCTGTCCATGATGACGGTTTTGATTATTTACGCCATCGGCGCGTACATGGTGCCGCCGATGATGAACGCCGCCCCGAACGCGCGCTGGACGGGTACGGCGAAAGACTTGGTTGCCGTGTCCGTGTGGATTCAGAAAAACTGGGTGGCGGCATTCGCTTTCCTGCCGACCGTGTTTATATTGATTTATCTGACTTTGGGACGGTGGAAAGGCAAAACCCGCGCTTTGGTCGACAACCTGCCGCCGTGGTCGCTGTATCGAATCTTCGTCGGCGTGACATGGATGCTGGCAATGGCGGCTCTGGTGCGCGCGGGGACGCCCGTGTCGCAGGCTTTGCGTTCCTTGCGCCACGATGCCAGCCCGTATCTGCTGCACCGTATCGATACCGCTTTGGTGTACGTCAACAACGGCGACAACATCGGCGAAGCGCTGAACAAAACGGGTTTGGGATTCCCCGACAAGGAAATCATCGGCGATTTGCGCATTTATTCCGAAATGGACAACTTCCAAGCCGCATTGGACCAGATGGCGAACGAATGGCTGGAAACCAGTATTTCCAGCATTGAACAGCGCGCGGCGTTGCTGAACACGGTTGCGACGCTGATGGTTTCGGGCGTTATCGCGTGGTCGGTTATGGGCACGTTCGCAATGCAGGAACAAATTACGAAAGCAATGGGCTGAAACAAAAGTATTCTTCATAAAAAAAGAAAGGGGCTGTTGCCCCTTTCTTTGATTTTGAAATCAGCCTTTTTTGCGGCGGTTGCCCAAACCGATTTTCCTTGCCCATTCCGAACGGCGTTCGGCGTAATTCGGCGCAACCAAAGGATAATCCGCGGGCAAATTCCAGCGGGCGCGGTATTCGTCGGGCGTCATGTTGTACGCCGTTTTCAAGTGGCGTTTCAGCATTTTCAGCTTTTTGCCGTCTTCCAAGCAAACGATGTAATCGGGGAAAACGGATTTTTCAATAGCGACGGCGGGGCAAAGCTTTTTTTCGACGGGCCGTTCTTCGGCATTGACGGAAGCCAACGCTTTGTAAACGTTTTTAATCAAAGCGGGCAAATCTTCGGCGGACAGCGTATTGTTCGAAACGTGCGAAGAAACGATTTCCGTTGTAAATGCCAGCAAATCTTCATTGGTGAATTGTTCAGCCATTGTTATAACTCCTTATTAAACCGTAGCCGAATGTATAGAATACTTTTAAAGTAAAATCAATATAGAAGATGATTTACTTTTCCAAAAAACACGCATCGCCGTAGGAAAAGAACCTGTATTTGTTTTCAATCGCGTGTTTATAGGCGTTTTTCATACATTCCGTTCCGCAAAAAGCGCACACCAGCATAAACAAAGTCGAAGACGGCAAATGAAAGTTCGTAAACAACGCATCGATTCCTTTGAACCGATACCCCGGCGTGATGAAAATCGACGTTTCTTGATGGAACGGATGAATGACGCGGTCGTCATCCGCCGCGCTTTCCAGCAAACGCAAAGCCGTTGTGCCGATGGCGACAATACGCCGTCCGTTTTTGCGGGCGGAGTTGATGATGTCCGCCGTTTCGGGCGTAATGACGCCGTATTCCGCATGCATGACGTGGTCTTTGGTATCGTCGACCTTGACGGGCAGGAACGTTCCGCCGCCGACATGAAGCGTTACTTTGACGCTTTCAATGCCCTTGTCCGCGATTTTTTGCAACAAGGCTTTCGTAAAGTGCAACCCCGCCGTCGGCGCGGCGACAGCCCCCGGATTTTTGGCGTAAACGGTTTGGTAGTTCGCCTTGTCTTCGCCGTATTCGGTTTGTTTGCGGTGAATGTAGGGCGGCAAGGGCATTACGCCGTATTTTTCCAGCGTCGCAAACAGCGTTGCCGCTTCGGTCAGAAATTCCAGAATCACCGTTCCCGATTCGCCGCGTCCGATGACTTTCGCCCGCAAAGGTTCGGCTTCGGGATTCAAGGGCGGATAAAACGAGACGATGTCGTCGGGATGCAGACGGCGCGCGTTTTTGACCAAAGCTTCCCACGTCGTCAAACCGACCGATTTGAACAAAGTCGCTTCGACCGAAGCGTCGCCGCGTTTGCCGAACAGGCGCGCGGGAATGACTTTCGTATCGTTGAAAACCAGCAAATCCGACGGACGGAACACATCGGGCAAATCCGCAATGTGCAAATCTTCGAACCTGTCTGGCGCTGTAACGTGTAACAGCTTCGCCGACTCGCGGGGTTCCGCGGGTCGGTCGGCAATCCGTTCTTTCGGCAAATCGAAATGGAATTCGGAAACCAGCACGGCTTTTTACAGCATGCGGGGTTCTACGACGGCTTCGAACAAAGCGTCGAAAGCGTCATAGTCTTCCATCACGTCATGTCCCGTGAAATCCAGCACTTCGTATTTTTCGTTGTCGGTGTTGTAGACGTACAAATCGTCGTCGGCGCGCCCCAGCAGAACGCACGAAGCCAATTCTTCGTTGTAGTCCGCGAAATCTTCGTTCGCCGTGACAATGTCAATCAGCGTATAGTTGCTTTCGGGGTCGGTGACGTTGTCGGTGCTGTAAAATTCGATGCCGTTCCACGCAAAGCCGTTGACTTCGCGCAAAAAGTCGATGTAGCCCTGCGGAATCGGGTGCAGCCCGATTTCAGCCATGTCTTTCTGGCACTGCGCCAAATCTTTGCTGGACGCGGGGCGGACAATCATTGCGCCTTCTTCGGGGACGGACAGTTTTTTGATAATATCTTCAATCATTTTGCAATTCCCAAAACGGTTAAAACGTTGCTGACAGTTTAGCCAAAGCCAAACCGTTCGGCAAGGCTTTTTATCGTCCGCCCTGCATTTGTTTCGCCAACACGGCGGCGTTGACCGTCGTGTTCAGCCGTTCGTATTTGTTGGCGGGACGCTTCCAAACGTTGTCGCTGCACATCGGAATTTTGATTTTGATGCCGTTCTGCACTTTTTTGTCTTTGATTTGCGGGTCGATGACCAAGTGATGCAGTTCGTCATGCGGCGGAATCGGCATTAAAATCAAGTTCGAGAAATCGTTTTTCCCGCCGCCCGCAATCGGGTGCATGTGATGCACGTTGTAGCCGTTGACGCTGCGTCCTTTGCGCATTTGCTCCAATCCCGCATCGTCAATGCCGATGGCGCGCAGTTCGGCTTCGTGGTTCGCCGCCAGATATTTCAAAAATTTGGGGCGCACTTCGCGTTTGAATTCGTCGCGGCGGTTGACGCGCGTCTGCTTGGGCGGCATTTTGTATTCGACTTCGGTCAGCGTAAAGCCGTTGATTTTGTCAAAGGCGAATTTGCCCTGCGCCGCTTGCGCCTTGACCTGTTCGGACAGAAAGTTAAGACCGTTTCCCGCGTTCGGGCGTTTGCGTTTGGCGTGAACGTATTTGTCTTCCATGGAAAAACTCCTTGTTTTGTTTGACAAGGAGTTTAGCACGGTTGTTTTGACAAAGAAAGAAAATTTTGTCTATTTTTTGCTTCCGCGCAACAGCTTGTATTTTTCCAGCAGTTCCGCGAACGATTCCAGCAATCCGTCGGCAATGGCGCTGTCTTCGCCCAGGTAATTCAAGCATTGCGCCGTCGCTTCCAGCGTGGAAACGCTTTCCTTGCGCGGTTCTTTGCGCAGTTTGCCGTACAGCGACCGTTTTTCGGGAACCAACAGCAGACGTTGCGTTTTCAACAGCCACGGATTGCGCCACCACAAAGCTTTGGCTTGGCTCCACGACCCGTCCAGCAGGATGATGCCCTCCAGCGAATCAAGGATTTCCGCCGTGTTCGGCAGCAGATTGCCCTTTCTGCTCAAAGCGTACAGCCCCGAAGCGGTCGGCGTTTCGTTTTGCGCGCCCAAATACAGCACGCCCCATTTTTTCGGATCGGCGGGACGTTTCAAAATAGCCGCCAAAGACGGACGCGACAGCGCGATTTCCAACTGCGAATTTTTCAGCCTTTGGCAGATGATTTTCGCCGTGCCGAGGTCTTTGTCCTGTTCCTGCGGATGCTGTAAAATCAGGACGAAATGCTTGTTGTCAAACGGCTCGGCGTCCGAACAGACGCAGAGCTGCAAAGTTTTGCCGCATACGGGGCAGAGGTTTGTTGTGTTCAATGGACGCTCACCGGTATCAATTCGTTGTCGACGACCAAGGAAATCGCGGCGTTTTCGTTGTCGGTGTACGCCAATTCGGTTCCTTCGGCGGCATAGATATACCACAGGCTTTTGTCGGCGACCAAGCGCTTTTTGATGTAAGCGATGGAATTGACACCCAATTTGGCAAGGTCGTCCGCCGTCATCTTTTTGATTTGCACGAACTCCAATCCTTTCTCAAACGAAGTGTTCACACAAAATCAGATAAGACGAAAGTCTATGCCTTTCAAGAGGGGGAGCCGCCTTTTTCGATGGCTTCCTCTTCTTCGGCTTTTTTAAACAGGGAAAACAAAATCCCGCCGCCCAGCAAAGCGAAGGTGACCACCAAAGACCACACGTCGTCGACTTTGCAGAAAAATTCGTTGACAAAGATTTTCAGCCCGATGACGACCAGCAAAACCGCACACGCGGGCTGCATGTACGAAAAGCGGTGCAAAGCGGCGGACAGCAGGAAATACAAAGCGCGCAGTCCCAAAACGGCGAAAATGTCGCTGGCGTAAACGGCGAACGTTTCATGGGATACCGCCAAAACGGCGGGCACGCTGTCGCAGGCGAACACGGCGTCGCCGAACTCAATCAGCAACAGTGCCAGAAACAGCGGCGTTGCATACCATTGCATTTTGCCTTTTTCGTTTCGTTCGCGCACAAAGAAATGCTCCCCGCGCAGTTCGGGAGTAACGCGCAAATAGCGGCGGAACGCGCGCAACAAACGGCTGTCCGACAGATTGATGCCCGGTTCGTCGGAAATCAAAGTCTTCAAACCCGAATAAATCAAAAACACGCCGAAAATCAGCAATACGGGGTCGTATTTGTCGATGATTTCCGCCCCGACGACAATCACGACGCCGCGCAGAATCACCGCGCCCAAAATGCCCCAGAACAAAACGCGGTGCTGCTGGTTGCGCGGAATGTTCAGATAGGTAAAGACCAGTCCGATAACGAACACGTTGTCGATGGACAGTCCCATTTCGACGACGTAGCCCATTATGAAATCGGTCGCCATCTGTTTGCCGAAATACCAATACAGCCACCCGCCGAACAAACAGGCGATGCCCGCATACGTCAAAAACAGCGCAAGGCTTTTTTTCGCGCCGATTTCCTGCGCCCCTTTTTCCAGAACGCCCAAATCCAGAAACAAAATGGCGACGACAATCGCCAAAAACATCAGCCAAATCCACAGCGGCTGATGCAGAAACAGCGTAAACAGAAAATCGGGCAGCACGGCTTTATTCCTTTAAAAATCGTATCTCAATCCGACGGACAGGCGCTGCAGGCGGACGTCTTTGTCGGGCAGAACGTCCCAATCGAATCGACCGAGATTTGTATAGACGTAACCGACGTCCAATGTCAACCGATTCGGCAGTAAAAATCCGATTCCCGCCCCTGTTTGCCACGGAAAAGAAGTATGGCGTGATTTCGGAACGGCAACCGCGCCGATTCGGGTTTCCTGAATCTTGTTTTTCGAAACGCCGATTCCCGCCATGACATACGGCGTTATGCCATACGCGGAAAAGATGTCCCACGCCGCATTGGCGAAAACGGCTTTGGACGACACCCTGCCGTGCAAAGCTTCGCCGTTCAGCGTTTCGCCCAAATCGTTGCGCGTGTATCCGAACACCATTTCCGTTCGAAGCGCGCCGAACCATTTCCAGCCGAAGCCCGTCTGCCACGAAAAGCCGTCTTTTACGCCGTCTTCGACACCGTCGGTGTACGCCATGTCGAAACGGGTATAAAAGTTTTCGTCGGCAAAAGCGTTTCCCGACAGCATCAACGCCAAAACAAAAGCGATTTTTTTCATTGTCCGTTCAATCCGTTCAGCCGCGCGGCATCGGCGGCGTAAGTTCCCAAAATTTTGATTTCGTCCGAAAAAAAGGCAAGCTCGCCCATCGCCGATTGAAACGCTTTGTCTTCGGCATCGGCGGCGACGTCGACCAAAAACGCGGCGTTGGCGAAAAAGCGGTTCGCGTCGACAAAGCTTTCGATGCGCAGCAGGTTGATGCCGTTCGTCGCAAACCCGCCCAAACATTTGTACAGCACGGCGGGAACGTTTTTGACTTTGAAAATCAGCGACGTTATCGGATGTTTCGTATCGGGCTTGCGGGGCGCGCGTTCCAACACCCAAAACCGCGTCGTGTTCAAATCGAAATCCTGCATATCCGTTTCAAGGATTTTCAGTCCGTACAAATCGGCGGCGGCGGACGATGCCAGCGCGGCAAGCGTTTTGTCCCCCCGTTCGGCAACCGTTTTTGCAGCTTCGGCGGTGTTGGCGGCGGCTTGGGCGGCAAAGCCTTTTTTTGTCAAATTTTCACGGCATTGCGCCAACGCCTGCGGATGCGACAAAACCGTCTTCACGTCGGACGGACAAGCGTCCGCCGTTCCCAGCAAACAATGGCGGACGGGAATGAACTTTTCCCCCGTTACAAACAAATTCGCCTGCGGCAAAAGCCTGTGCATGTCGGCGACTCTGCCCGCCGACGAGTTTTCGACGGGCACGACGGCGGCATCCGCATCCCCTTGCGCGACGGCATCCAAAGCCTGCTTGAACGTCGGATAAAAAACAATTTCCGCCGTCGGAAAAACCGATTGCGCCGCCAGATGCGAAAAAGCCCCCGCACATCCTTGACAGGCTATTGATTTTGTTTCGTTTTTCTGCATTTTTATCCTAAAAAGGCAAAATTCTTGCCAAAAATAAAATTTTTGTCAAAAAGCTTGCGCTTCCCGTTCGGTGTGTTATACTTCCTTTTAACAAAGACACAGGGGATATTCAAATGGAAAACCTTGAAACTTACAAATACGTTCACGAAAAACGCGTCCGCCGCAAACGGCGCGCCGCTTCGGAACGCAAGCATTTGAACGCCCCCGCGCCGAAAACTTTTCTGGGAATGCCGTGCGAAACGGTGACTTTTACCGTTCCGACCAAAAAACGGCAGGAAGCCGTGCGCTACGAATTCGCGACCAAAGCGCGCGCCGCGTTTTTGAAACATCTGGCGCAAACGCAATACAAGCAACTGCGCGCCGCGGGCATTACGCGCAAAGACATCAAACTGATGGAAAAGGGCAAAACCCCGAACGGCTGGAACACGCATCACAAATTGTCGGTGTACGGCGGCGGAACGAACGATTTTTCGAACTTGCTGCTGATAAAGCGCGCCCCTTATCACGATATGATTCACTATCACCTGATTAACCCGCAGGTGCAGGGCATGAAACGCGGCGAAACGCGTCAAATCGTCATTCCGAATCCGTCGGAATCGGTTTATGTGCCGCCGCAGCAATTCAAACATCTGGAACGCGACGCAAAACGCGGCGGCAAATCCTACGGCGCGAAAGGGCAGTCCTATCAGGACAAAAAACAGGACGCGCCGTTTATGCGGGACGTCAAAACCGCCGACGCTTACGTCAAATCCTTTTTAAGCAAACATCGGGGACGCTGAGATGACGGAGCTTGTTCAACATACTTTGACCAAAGCCGAACGCGAAGCCCGCCGCGCCGAACGCGCCGCGCAAAAGGAACGCGAACGCCAGGCGCAGGAAGCGAAACTGCCCGATTCGGTACACGGCGTTCCTTTGACGGAAATGGTTTACACCGCCGCTTCGAAAAAGGAAGTCAAAGCGAAACGCCGCGAATTTACGCCGATGCGCTCGGCTTTTTTGCGCGATTTGGCGGAAAAATCCGCGCCTTTGCTGCGCCGCGCGGGCTTGTCCGACGGACAGATTGCGTTAATGAGCAAAGGCAAAGCCCCCGCAGGCTGGAATGTGCATCACAAACATCCGCTGGGCGGCGGCGGAAAAAACGAGTTTTCGAACTTCATTTTGATTCAAAACGACCCGTACCATACCGATTTTCACAAAGTTTCCGATGTGCAGGTTCGCGCGCTCAAAGACGGCGAAACCCGCACGGTCAGAATGCCGATGCCGCAGGGCAGCGTCTTTATCCCGCCCGAACGGCAAATTCAAAACGCGCTTTTGGCGCAGCGCATCGCTCAGAGCAGATAGGAAAGGACAACTCCCATGGCTGAATACAAATACATCCACGAAAAAAAGAAACGCCCGCATCAAAAGGAACCCAAGTCGCAGGAACGCTTGGACGCCGAACGCGGCAAGTTCAACTTTACGGAAATCCACGGCTTTACGCTCAAAGAAGTCGATTGGGAAGTTCCGCCCCTTCAGGTGCGCAAGCGCAAACGCGCCCAATTCGCCAAAATCCGCGTTGAGTTTTTGAAAGAACTGGGACGCAATCACGAAGCCGAACTGCGCGCGATGGGCATGTCCGACAAAGACATTAAACAGGTCAAAAAAGGAACGAACCCGAACGGTTACAACGTTCACCACAAACACCCGATTCACGGCGGCGGTCAGAATGAATTTTCCAACTTTATCCTGATGCCGATTAAGGAACACGACGACTTGCACCACAAAGTCATGGACCCGCAGGTGCAGAACATGCAGACGGGCGACAAGAAAAAAGTCATCATCCCGTGGTCGGACGATATGGTTTACATCAGCCCCGAAAAGAAAAAAGCGCGTCAAAACGCCGCCGTCATCGCAAAGGCGATGAACCGTTCGCGCTGAAAAATTATCTGCTCTGAAAAAAGGGATGTCGAAAGGCATCCCTTTTTGCTGTCACTTGTATTTTCTTTGCCCAGTTTTTCTGGATTTTGCGGTTGATTTCAAAATCAATAACGTCGGACGGGCTTTGCTCCCGACACGCCGATTGGCTAATTATATAAACAAAAAGAACCCATTGAAAACAAAGGGTTCTTTTGCAAAATGGCGGAGAGGGGGGGATTCGAACCCCCGGAGGAGCTAAGCCCCTCAACAGATTTCGAGTCTGCCGCATTCGACCACTCTGCCACCTCTCCGTCGGCTCACTCTTTTTGCGCCAGTTTTTCCGATTTGTCAATGAAAACTTTTATGGAAAAGCAATCTTGCCCCGCAATCGGAAGCGGTCAATAATCGCGTCGATGTCCAGCACGTTCAGTTGACCATCGCCGTTCAGATCGGCGGCGTCCAGCGTCCCCGCGCATTTGTGGCAGCACCACATCAGTTTCAGATATTTCTTTTCCAACAGGGGCGGAATCAAGTCGGAATCATGCTCAGTCCCATTCAGTTTGTTGAAAAACGTGTAAAGCCCCATGTCGTGTTTCGCGCTGTTGCAATGTTTGCAGGCGTAAACGCTGTTGTGGATACCTTGGATTTTGTCGCACGTCGCGCAACGGTCATTGATGCACAGGCTTTTGGGAATGATGTGTTCCGTGGTCAGGTTTTCGGTCGCGCCGCAATACACGCATGCTTTGTCCGATTCGACGAATTGCAAATCCTCGCGCAAAATGCATTTTACTCGTTATTTCCAAATAATGGCAAAAAACGGTATATTTTTTCAAGAAAAAGACTAACATCTTCCGCATAAATCTCTGACCATGTTGATAAAAATGCTTCTCTAACGACATTTTCATTTATGAATCCAATGTGTTCCCCTATTTGACTGAATAATAAATGTGGATCTCTATTCGTTTTTCCTATATCAATTATTGTATTTTTTACAATATCAGCGTCGTCATATTTTCTCATACAACGCATCGCTAAACGCGCAGAATTTTTTTCGATAACATCACAAATTTTATCAAATATATACAATTCCGGCATTTCCCCTGGCAATCGAAAGATGCATTCTTCCTCATTTTCTTGTTGTTTAGAGTCACCGTCAATGATACAAATCGACCTTGTTTTTGTGCTAGGATCTGCGTTATGATGTTTGCTTGTGGATACGGCTGTTGCATCACCATTCATAGCGTAAATTTCAATTGCATCAATCGCTATTTTTGTATCAGATCTTAACATAGAACTTACCCACATTTTAGCAAATTCGTCTTCTACATAAATGACAAGTTTTGAGTTAATCTCCCCTGTAATTGTGCGTAAAGACTTTATATCTAATTTTCCTTGTATGGCATTTCCATCTAAGGCAGCCCATACTGCATTTGTGGGTAATGGAGCTATTGCATACTCGGAGTGAGTTGTAAATATAACTTGAATATGTTTTCTGTCCGCAGCATCTATAAGGTATTCTACAAGGCGCTGTGTTGCTACAGGATGTAAGCCATTTTCTATTTCTTCAATCAAAATGAGGCTCTGTGCGGGCGCATTTTCTATCCCCACAATCATTTTAATTATGCTAGATTCTCCTGCTCCGAAGTGGAATTCAGAATAGCTCACACCATCTGAAGTTTTCCCTGCCAAGAGTGTAATATTTCCATATTTATCTGGCTTTATTAAAGAGAAT
>CAVCSV010000001.1:53960-102459 GCA_963604715.1 Limosilactobacillus gorillae | reverse complement strand
TTGTAATCCTGTGATGGGAGCGAATTATTTTGAAACGCTTTTAGAAGATACTGTCGATTGTTTGGATTATACAATTCAAGAACGAGATGCGTTAAGGAATACGATAAGAATGCCAGAAGAATATGATGATCCTGATAGCAAGGATTATGCGTATTATTCCACAAAATCGCCTGTTCCTAACGGAGTATTAAACGTATCCCTTTTGACGGCTGACGGTAAAGTCGGTTATGGTTCCGGCATAAACTGGGGGATAAGACCTAATGGAACAAAACGCGACAAAGATCAGGCGTATATTCCCTATAACAGCAAAGATAGAAGAAGCGGTTTTTTCCCTGACAGGATAAATCCAGAGGATAAGAATTGCCCTCTTTTTAGAGTTGTTACGAAAGATGCGGGGATTTTCCATATGAGAATGGCTCAAGCAAACAATAAAGCACTTCATACAGCAGAATCAAATGCTATTCTTGGAAGATGGATTAGGCATAAATTAGGCGTTCCATTGGGAACATTTGTGACAAAACAAATGTTGGAAAAATACGGAAAAACATACGTCACGTTTAAGAAGTATGCAGATGGAACATACTCTCTTGATTTTTAGATGTTGACGAAAGCTGTACATACATTTCATCGGCGGGTATCAGTCCGTGCAAAAATGGCTGAAAGACCGAAGGGGCAAAGAGCTGGATTACGCCGATATCAGGCTCTATCAAAAAATAATCGCCGATTTGATTCAAACCGATGAAATTAAGCATGGAGAATTGGTCGAGCATTAAAAAGTTGCGTCTTGGCGGCGGGTGTTCTAAACTGTCCGAAATTTGTTTAACGGAGCCGATATTATGGAACTGACCGCAGACCAGCAGCGCGAAATCGACGATTTGACCGCCCAGTCTTTTCAGACAAAGCGTCCGACCGTTCCCGCGCTGGAGGATATTCTTTACAAACCTTTTCCCGTTTTGAATCACGGATTTGTCCGTGTCGTCGACTATATGGGCGACGATTCGGCGATTGTGCAGGCGGCGCGCGTGTCTTACGGGCGCGGGACAAAGCAGACGTCGCAGGACAAGGGCTTAATCAACTATTTGATGCGGCACCGCCACACGTCGCCGTTTGAGATGTGCGAAATCAAACTGCATGTCAAGCTGCCGATTTTCGTCGCCCGCCATTGGGTTCGTCACCGCACCGCCAGCATCAACGAGTATTCGGCGCGCTATTCCATTCTGGACCGCGAATTCTATTTTCCGAAGTTCGAAGACATGGCGGCGCAGTCGACCGAAAACCACCAAGGGCGCGGTGCGGTTCTGTCTATGGACGAAGCGCAGAAAGTTTTCGACATTTTGAAAGCCGACGCGCTGAAGTGCTACGACGATTACGAATACATGCTGAACGAAAATCCCGACGGCACGCGCAAGGACGAAAATCGTCTGGGCTTGGCGCGCGAACTGGCGCGCATGAATCTGCCCGTCAGCGTTTATACGCAATGGTATTGGAAAACGGATTTGCACAACTTGTTCCATTTCTTGGGCTTGCGTGCCGAATCGCACGCGCAGAAAGAAATCCGCGACTACGCCAACGTGATTTTGGACATCTGCCGCAAATGGGTTCCTTTGGCGACCGAAGCGTTCGAAGAACACGCTTTGGGCGGGACGCACCTGTCCAAAACGGGACTGGACGTTGTGCGCCGCATGCTTTCGGGCGAAAAAGTCACCCGCGAAAACAGCGGTTTGCTGAAAGGCGAATGGAACGAACTGAAAGCCGTTTTGGGCATTAAGGAAGACTGAAAATGAACGACAACAACAACCCGTGGGGCAATAATTCGGACGATGACAAAAATCCGTGGTCGGGCAACCGCCAATCCGCGGACGAAATCGAATTTCTACTGAAAAAAAGTCAGGACAAAGTCCGCAGAATGATGAACGGCGGCGGCGCGAAACAGCCATACAAGCCGAGCTTTTGGCTGATTGGCGCGGTGCTGATCGTTTTGTGGAGCTTGACGGGATTTTATCAGGTTCAGCCGCAGGAACAGGGCGTTGTCTTGCGTTTCGGCAAATACGCGTATACGACGGCTTCGGGCTTGCATTACCACTTGCCGTATCCGATTGAAACGGTTTTGACTCCGGATGTGTCGCGCGAAAACCGCATCGAAATCGGCTTCCGTTCCGAATCGCCGCGCCGCAGACAAAACGGCAGTTCCATTGACGTGCGTTCCGAAAACATCGCTTTGACGGGCGACGAAAATATCGTCGAAGTCAACTTTACCGTGACATGGAAAGTCAAAAACGCCAAGGACTTTTTGTTCAACATCCGCAATCCCGAAGCGACGATTCGCTTGGCGGCGGAAAGCGCGATGCGCGACGCCATCGGTGTAACCCCGATTATGGAAATCATCGCCGACGACCGCAAGGGCGTGCAGGAACGCGCAGAAAAAACGCTTCAGCGGCTGCTGGACGAATATCAGGCGGGCGTGGCGGTTACTTCCGTTCAGCTGACGAAAGCGGACGCTCCCGCGCAGGTTATCGACGCGTTCAACGACGTTCAGCGCGCCAAGGCCGACAAGGAACGCTTGAGCAACGAAGCCGAAGCGTACCGCAACGACATTCTGCCCCGCGCGCACGGCGAAGCGTCGCGCATCATCAACGCCGCCGAAGCGTACAAAGCCCGCGTCGTCGATACGGCGACGGGTGAAGCGTCGCGCTTTAACGCGGTGCTGGACGAATATCTGGCGGCGAAAGAGGTTGTCGCCCGCCGTTTGTATCTGGAAACGATGGAATCGGTGTACGGAACGGTGGACAAAGTCGTGATGGACGGCAAAAACGGCGTCGTGCCGTATCTGCCTTTGAACGAACTGACCAAAAAGAAAGCGGGAGAATCCAAATGAAGCGGGAAAAGAAAATCGGATTGTTCGTGATTTTGGGAATCGTGCTGGTTGCTCTGTTGGATTCGCTGTTTATCGTGCCGCAGACGGGACAGGCGATTGTCATTCAGTTCGGCGACCCGAAGCGGGTTGTTCAAGAACCGGGACTGCACGTCAAAGTGCCGTTTATTCAGCGTTTGGTGATGTACGACAACCGCTTGCTCAGCCTTGACCCGCCCGCCAAAGAGGTTTTGCTGGCGGACAAAAAACGCATTGTCGTCGATACGCTGCTGCGCTTTAAAATCGTCAATCCGCTGTTGTTCTACCAAGCTTTGCAGACCGAGGAAATGGCGCATTCCCGTTTGAGCGACGCAAGCGTTTCGTCTTTGCGCGACGTGCTGGGCAAACACGACATGAAAACGGTTCTGTCCCCGCGGCGCACCGAAATTATGGCGCAAATTCGCGACGAAGTGGATGCCAAAGCCAAGGCGTTTGGCGTGCAGGTCATCGACTTGCGCATCCGCCGCGCCGATTTGCCCGACGAAACATCGCAAGCGGTTTATGCGCGCATGCGCTCCGAACGCGAACGCGAAGCCAAAGAATTCCGCGCACAGGGGCAGCAGATGAACCAGAAAATCAGAGCCGAAGCCGACCGCGACCGCGTGAAAATCTTGGCGGAGGCGCAGAAACAGGCGCAAATCATCCAGGGGCAGGGCGACAAGCAGGCGGCGCACATCTGGGCGAAAGCGTCCGCGCGGGACAAGGATTTTTACGCTTTTTACCGTTCGTTGGAAGCGTACAAAAATTCGATGACCGACGGCAAAACGGCAATGGTTTTGTCGCCCGATTCGGAATTTTTCAAATTTTTTAAAGCTCTGCCCGCGGGGGTGAAAAAATAACCCATGCGGGATTTGGCGCAGGCGTTTGCTTTGGTGTTCGTGATGGAGGGGCTGTTTTACGCCCTTGCGCCCGAAAAAGCGCAAGCCATGATGCGCGAACTGGCGGAGCTGGCGCCCGACGCTTTGCGCAAAGCGGGGCTGGTCGTTGCCGCAATCGGCGTGATTTGGATTGTCATGATAAGGAGATAACCCGTTGCGTTTTCTGCTGTTTTTGGGATTGTCGCTGTTCGTTGTTCCCGTAAATGCCGAACCCGTTTCATTCGCCGATACGGTCGAGGGATTGCTGCCGTCCGTCGTCAGCGTGTCCTCTGTCAAAACGGACGGAAAAACGCCCGATATGGTCAAAGCTTTGCGCGGTTCGCCGTTCGAGCAATTTTTTTCCGAACACTACCGCGACGGCGGCTTTGATTCGCAAAAATCGATTTTGCTGGGGTCGGGCTTTGTTTACGACGACAAAGGGCATATTCTGACCAGCGCGCATGTGGTCGAAGCTTTGGACGACGTGCGGGTAACGCTGAACGACGGTTCGGTTGTTTCCGCCAAAGTCGCGGGCAGGGACGCCAAAACGGACATCGCTTTGTTGAAAGCCGACAACCCGCAGGGATTGAAACCCGTCAAAATCGGGGATTCCGACACGGCGCGCATCGGCGACGCGGTGCTTGCCATCGGCAACCCGTTCGGATTGGGCAACACGGTAACGTCGGGCATTGTTTCCGCGCGTTCCCGCGACATTCAAGTCGGACCTTATGACGATTTCATCCAGACCGACGCGGCAATCAACCGCGGCAATTCGGGCGGACCTTTGTTTAATGTCAAAGGCGAACTTATCGGCGTGAACACGGCGATTTTTTCCCCGTCGGGCGGCAGTGTCGGCATTGCTTTCGCCGCGCCGTCGAAAATGGTCAAGGCGATTGCCGATTCTTTAATCAAAGACGGCGTTGTGCGCCGCGGACGATTGGGTTTGAAAGTGCAAAGCGTGTCCCCGGAACTGGCGAAAACGCTGAAGCTGTCCAAAGTGTACGGCGCGTATGTGTCCGATGTCGAAAATCCGAAAACGACGGTGAAAAAGGGCGATGTCATCGTTTCCTTTAACGGGCGGGAAGTGCCGTCCATGCGCGATTTGCCGAAAATGGCGGCGTTTGCGCCAGTCGGCAGTACGGCGCGGCTGGGGATCATCCGCAACGGGCAGAAAATCACGGCGCCGATTGTGCTGATGGAGCTGAAAGACGAACCCAAAACCGTGCGTTCCCCCGAAGCGGCTGACAGTTTCCCCTTGCCCTTGTTGGGAATTGCGGGAACGGAAGTTACTCCCGACATTCGCCGAAAAAACGGCATTTCAAAAAACGTGTCGGGTATTTTGGTAACGGCGGTTTCCCCGAAATCCGATGCCGCGCAAAAGGGCATTAAAGCGGGCGACGTGATTGTCGAATTGGATAAAAAGCCCGTGAAATCCGCCGACGCGGTGGCGCAATGGGCGGCGGAAACGGCGGAAATGGCGTTGGACACGGCGTTTGTTTTGATTGACAGGGGCGGGGAACGTTTCTTTGTCGTTGTCAAATTTGCCGCGGCGGAGGATTGATGCGCGTCGATTTTTACCACCTGCAAACGACGACTTTGGATAAAGTGGTTCCCGTGCTAGCCGAACGCGTGGCAGGAACGGGAAAGCGTTTACTGGTAAAAACGATTGTCGAGCGGGCGGCGTTTTTGGATTCTTTGCTGTGGACGTACCGTTCCGATTCGTGGCTGCCGCACGGCGTTGCGGGCGAGGGATTCGAAACGGAGCAGCCTGTTCTGATTGCGTCAAACGACGGCAACGCAAACAATGCGCAGGTCGTAATGTTGACCGACGGCGGAACGGTTGATGAAATCAAGGGATTCGAGCGCTGTTTGAACATCTTTGACGGACACAGCGACGAAGCGGTCGCGGCGGCGCGCGTGTTTTGGAAAGCCGTCGTTGCGGCGGGCTTTGAAGCGTACTATTGGGCGCAGAACGACGCAGGAAAATGGGAAATGAAAGCGTCTAAGCTGCCTGCATCCCCGCAAACAACGCCGCCAAGCCAATCATAACGGAACCCGCCAGATACAAAAACGCTTCGCCCGTTTTGCCCGCGCCGACCAAGTTTGAAAAATCCAGCAAATAGGTTGAAAAGGTTGTAAATCCACCCAAAAATCCCGTGACGACAAAGCTGCGGATTTCGGGGCGCAGGTCGGCTTTGTGCGAAAAATACCCGACGGCAAGCCCGATAAGGAACGCGCCCAAAACGTTGACGGTGAAAATCCCCCAATGCCCGCCGATTTTAGAGCTTAAAAACCAGCGCAGAACCGCGCCCGTTCCGCCGCCGACGAAAATGCTTAAAACCGTTGTCATGCCCATCTCCTTTCAATCGGACAGAATAGGCGGGAAAAGCGGCAAAGAAAAGTGGATTTTTTACCTTGTTTGCGATATAATGACACGTCTTTTGTAGCGAAAGGATTTTTAATGGTCAAACATTACACCGTTTCCAAAACCACACGGGTTCAACGCGAAAAAATCGCCAACGACGCTTTGGGGCTGTCCATGCTGGACGCGCCCGAACCCACGCGGGAAACGCAACACCTTGTTCGCCGCTATGTCGAGGGCAAAATGGAAATCGCCGACGTTTTGACGGCGACGCTGAACCGTTATCGGAAACGCGCGTCTTGAGTTCCGACGACCCGTATCTGTTCGATGACGTTCCCGTTCTGCGCAATCTGCTGAACATCAAGGACGAGGACGAACTGCAAAAAGCGGAATGCGACATCACTTACATCAAATTGCTGGATATTGACAAGCTCGCCTATCGGGCGCGGTTCGATTTAAAGTATCTGCAAAAGCTTCACGCCTATATTTTCGGCGATTTGTACGATTGGGCGGGGACTTTGCGAACCGTGCCGATTGTCAAGGGCGAGGAAGTTTTGGGCGGCGACACGGTGCGTTACGACGCGCCCGAAGACATCGCGCGGGATGTGGAGGAAATCACCGCTCAGCTGCGCAGGACGCCGTGGAAAAACGCCAGCATCGAAGAAACGGCGGAACTGTTCGCCCATGAAATCGCCGCGCTGTGGCAGGCGCATCCGTTCCGCGAAGGCAACACGCGCACCGTTATCACTTTTGCCACGCAATTTGCCGCAAAGCACGATTTTCCGATGGATAAACAGCTGTTGAAAGACAGCGCGGATTACGTGCGCCGCGCCTTGGTCAAAGCGTCGGACGGCAAGTATTCGGATTATTCCTACTTGGAAAAAATCTTTACTGACGCGATTGTTCGCGGATAGAAATCCAATACAGCACCGTTTTGTTCGCCGCGTCGACAACGGCGATTTTGTCGCCCGCAAACGCGTCGGACACGCTGACGCAAATCAGATTTTCCCCGCACGAATCAACCGATTTCAAAACGGCGTCTTTGCTTTGGTTCAGATATAAATCCGAATCGGCGGCAAGCGGAACGGCGGGGGCTTGGACGGTCTGCACGGCGGCGGGCTTTTTGGAACGGGGAATCAGCTTCGGCGTAGTTTTATAGTTGACCAGAGCGTACACGATTCCGCCCAAAGCCAGAAAAATCAACAGCGTCAATACGGAAATCAAGCCTTTTAAAAACAAAATCTTGTTCATTCTTTCCCCCGATATGGTAAAACTGTTTTTATGATTGAAGATTTTGACGACCAAAGCAACGAAAATTTGATTCAAACGCCGCCCGTGCCTGCCGAAAAAGCGGGAAGCCGCGCCGACAAATGGCTGGCGGAAGCGACCGAGTTGTCCCGCAGTCGGCTGGCGGCTTTGATAGAGCAAGGTTGCGTTTGCCAAAACGGCGTGCCATTGTCCGCCGCCGACAAAAAAGTAACGGCGGGGGACGTTTTCGAAATCGCCGTTCCCGCGCCCGCGCCCGCTGTGCCGCAAGCGCAGAACATCCCGCTGGATGTCGTGTACGAAGATTCGGATATTCTGGTGCTGAACAAAGCGGCGGGAATGGTCGTTCATCCCGCGGCGGGCAACTATGACGGAACGCTGGTCAACGCGCTTCTGGCGCATTGCAAAGACAGCCTGTCGGGCATCGGCGGGGTTGCGCGTCCGGGGATTGTGCATCGGCTGGACAAGGAAACCAGCGGCTTGCTGGTTATCGCCAAAAACGATTCGGCGCATCAAAAGCTGTCGGAACAATTTGCTGTTCACAGTTTGGAGCGGTGCTATCTGGCTTTGGTGTGGGGCGTGCCGAATCCGTTGAGCGGCGTGATTGAAACGCAAATCGGGCGCAGTTCGTCGGACAGAAAGAAAATGGCGGTTTTAAAGTCGGGCGGCAAGCGCGCGGAAACGCATTACCGCGTTGTCGAAATTTTGGCGGGCGGATTATTGAGCTTGGTCGAATGTTCACTGAAAACGGGGCGTACGCATCAAGTCCGCGTTCATATGACGTCAATCGGACACCCCTTAATCGGCGACAAAGTGTACGGCAGACCGCCCAAAGGCGCGGCGCAAAACGAATCTATCCGCGCGGCGTACCTGTTCGACCGTCAGGCGCTTCATTCCTACAAGATGAGCTTTATCCACCCGAAAACGAATCGGGAAATGCGGTTTGAGATTCCTTTGCCGCCCGATATGCAGGCGGTTGTCGATTCGCTTAAACGATAAAAAAAGGGACTTCGGATGAAGCCCCTTTAAAGTTTCGGGAGAAAGGAAACTTTTATCTGCTCCAATCGCGGGATTGGGCGATTTGCTGAAAACCGATTTTCGTTTTCGGTTTGGACGGCTGAGCGGCGGGTTCGTTTTCACGACCGAATCCGACGGCGGTTTCCCTGCCCGACGGACCGTTGTCAATCGTTTCGTTTTCGCGACCGAATCCGATAGCGCGGCGTTTTCCCAGCGTTTCCAGCAAAATCGATTCGGCGGAACGTTCAATCGTTTCGTTTTCACGGCCGAATCCGATGGCGCGGCGTTTGTTGTCGTTTTTTTCCGCTTGCGCGCCGCTGGGCATCAGTTCGCACGAACCGTTTTCGCAAAATTCTTTTAATGATTTAACCATAGGAAATCCCCTTTGGAAATAAGCTTCGTTGACAAAATTACTTTTTTTTGTCATTTTTGTCAACGGATTTTTACGGAGTTTTGAAAAATGAGAATCGTCGGCGGAACATATCGCGGAAAACTGTTGGCAGCTCCCGACGGATTGACGACGCGCCCCACTTCGGACAGGGCGCGGGAATCCGTTTTTAACATTATCGGCAGCCGTTTAATCAAAGCGGGAAAGCGGTGGGATGAATTGACGGTCTTTGACGCGTTCGCGGGAACGGGGGCGCTGGGGATTGAAGCCGTGTCGCGCGGGGCGTGCGCGCTGTTCGCCGCCGAAAAAGACGACGCCGCCCGCCAATGCTGGCGCAAAAACACGCAAGGGCTGAAAAACGCGTCCGTCGTGCTGTACGGCGATGTTTTGGCTTTGCCGAAAGCCCCGCATCCCGTCGATTTGCTGTTTATGGACCCGCCGTACAACAAGGGGCTGATTGCGCCCGCTTTGATTGAATTGGAACAAAAGGGCTGGCTGGACGAAAAAACGATTGGCGTGATAGAGGTCGAAAAAACGGAACAGGACGTTCTGCCCGACGGATATGTCGTCGAGGACACGCGTTTTTACGGCAAGGCAAAAGTGCTGATAACGAAAAAAGGCTGATTTTTCAATCAGCCTTTTTCCCGAAAAGTTCCGCTTTATTTTTTCGCGGCGCGGTCCTGTTCGATGATGATTTTCAGCGCATCGACGGCAACGCGGACGGACGCGGACGTGTCTTCGGACATTTTCTGGTCCAGTCCCGCGGCTTCGCGTTCCTGGTTCCAAATGACGTGGAAACACGAACCGCAACGGCATTTCAGCGCGTCGGCGACGACGAACAAAGCGGCGGATTCCATTTCGCTGGCTTTGACGCCCAAGCGTTTCCACGCTTCCCATTTCTGCAGCAATTCATAGGAAACGGGCATTTTCGCGGGGCTGTGCTGACCGTAGAACGCGTCTTTGCATTGGACAACGCCCGTGTGCGTCGTTTTGCCCATAGCCAAAGCCGCCTGACGCAAAGCAATCGTAATGTCCAGATTGGCAACCGCGGGGTATTCAATCGGGGCGTATTCCTGCGACGTGTGTTCAAAACGGATTGCGCCCGTCGCGACGACGATGTCGCCCGACTGAACGTCCAAATCGATGCCGCCGCAGGTTCCCGTGCGGATGAACGTGTCGGCGCCGATGTTGTGCAATTCTTCCATTGCGATTGACGCGGACGGACCGCCGATGCCCGTCGAGCAGACGGACACTTTTTCACCCAGCAGGGTGCCCGTGTAGACGTTGTATTCGCGGTTTTGCGCAACATGGTGCGGATTGTCGAACAGTTTAGCAATCGATTCGCAGCGTCCCGGATCGCCCGGCAGGATGACATAACGACCGACATCGCCTTCGACGCAATGAATGTGGAATTGCTTGTCAAGTTTTTGCATGGAAAACCTCTCTTAAATCAAAACGAAAAAATATGACGAATCATATTGTTGCAAACAGTTTATATGAAAATTCCGCGAAAAAAACATTTATTTAACAAAAACGCTATTTTTGTTCCGCGGGATACGCCGATTTCAAAACAATGACAATCCGTCTGTTTTGCGGGGCTTTCGGGTCTTCGGTCAAATAGGGCTGAGTCGCCGCCCGTCCCGTTACGCCGCCGATTCTGTCGGGCGAAACGCCTTGGGCGACCAGCATGCGCCGCACCGCCGAAGCGCGGTCGGACGACAGTTCCCAGTTTGTGTAAGCCGTGTTTTTGGAAGCGTAGGGAACGGAATCCGTGTGACCTTCGATAAGCATTTCGTTGGGCATCTGCCGCAGCACCCGCGCCAGCAGTTTGGACAGCCGCGCGCCGTTCGGCGTCATTTTCGCCGTGCCGCTTTCGAAAATCGGCTTGTTCAGCTGGTCAATCAGCTGAATTTGCAAGCCGTCCTTGATTTCGCCGACGACCAAACTGTCGTGCAGTTCCAATAAATCGGCATCGGACATCATCGCTTCTTCCAATGCGATGCGCACACGGTCGAACGCTTCCTTTTCCTTTTTGACCAGCACTTCGCGCGGTTCGGAAAAATCGGGAAACTCGCTTGACCCGTCAAAGCCGACAAAAGGCATCGCATAGGGCTTTTCCACGGTTTCAAGGCTTTCCATGCCGCCTGTGACAATGGATTCGCCCGCGCCTTTTCCGCTGGAACCCGTTGTAAAGTAATAGGAAATCGCTTCCTTTTGTTCCTGCGACGCCGTTTGCAGCAGCCACATCAGCAAAAAAAACGCCATCATCGCGGTCACAAAGTCCGCATACGCCACTTTCCACGCGCCGCCGTGGTGACCGTGCCCGCCTTTTTTAATCCGTTTGATAACGATTGTGCGTCCCTGCTTGTCCGCCATGATTACAGCTCCGCGCAGATTTTTTCGACTTCGGCAAAGGACGGGCGGACGTCGGGCGGCAAAGTTTTGCGCGCGAATTCGACCGATACCTGCGGGGCGTATCCCTCGATATGTCCCATCAGTCCCGCCTTAATCACGTTCAGATACTCCTGTTCGGGATTCATCACGTTTGCGACCGCGGACGCCAAAGGCGCGATAAAGCCGTATGCCGTCAGCACGCCGAAAAACGTTCCGACCAAAGCCGCGCCAATCAATTCGCCCAGCACTTCGGGCGGTTCGGTAATCGCGCCCATGGTGTGAATCACGCCCAGCACCGCCGCCACGATGCCCAGCCCCGGCGTCGCGTCCGCCACACGGTTCAAAGCGTCGGAAAAGGCGGTCTTTTCGTGTTCGATACCCTCCAGTTCCGCGTCGATGACGGATTCGATTTCGTGCGGTTCGGGCGACCCGAACGTCAGCAGCCGCAAATAGCCGCACATAAAGTCCATCGCTTCCGCGTTTTTCGTAATCAAGGGAAAACGTTTGAAAATATCGCTGTTCGCGGGGGCTTCGATATGGGGTTCAAGCGCCATGTTGCCCTTTGATTTTCCCAGCTTGAAAAACGAATACATCATCGCCAAAGCTTCGGTATAGCTTTTTTTGTCATAGCGGGGTTTGGCAAAGATGCGGGGCAGGGTTTTCAGCGTGCCGATGACGACGCCGGGCGGGTTTGCAATCAGAAACGACCCGAACGCCGCGCCGCCGATGATTAAGAATTCCCCCGGCTGCCACAATACGGAAAAATGTCCGCCGCCCCACAGAAAACCGCCCGCGACGCTGCCGACGACAACCAACAATCCCAGCAAAGGAAACATCAAAGACCTCCTGTCTTGGCTTTATTTTTTAAACATTCTGAATTATATATATTCGAAACAGTCCAAAAAGGAAAGTTAAAATGATTCGAAAAAACGTCTCCGATTCTTTGTTCTTTGATAAAATCGACCGCGATTTTGCCGTCAAGACCGTGCAAAACGCTTTAGCGGGATGCGACGACGGGGATTTGTTTTTGGAACATTGTTTAAGCGAACATATCACGCTGGACGACGGACGCATCAAAAGCACGGCGTTCAACGCGTCGACGGGGTTCGGACTGCGCGCCATGGTCGGCGAAACGTTCGCGCACGCCATTTCGAACGACATTTCCGAAACCGCTTTGAAAAACGCCGCCGCCGCCGTTTCCCCGATAAAGCAGGGATATGCGGGGACGCTGTATCTGCCGCCCGTCAAGCCCGCGGTCAAACTGTATACGGACGAAAATCCGCTGAACGGACTGTCCTTTGACAAAAAAGTCGCGCTGATGCAGGAAATTGACGCTTACACCCGCGCCAAAGACCCGCGCATCGTGCAGGTTTCCGCGTCTTTGTCCGCCGAATGGCAGGTTGTGCACATCATCGGCGCGAACGGGCGCGAAGCTTCCGACATCCGCCCGATGGTCAGTCTGCGCATCAGCGTCGTGGCGAAATCGGGCGACCGTATGGAAAGCGGTTCGTTCGGCGGCGGCGGACGGTATTTGTACGACCGCCTGACCGCGCCCGAAATTTGGCAAAACATGGCGGACGAAGCGATGCGCGAAGCTTTGCTGAATTTGGACTCCGTTCCCGCCCCCGCGGGCGAACTGCCCGTTGTTTTAAGCGCGGGCTGGTGCGGCGTTTTGCTGCACGAAGCGGTCGGTCACGGGCTGGAGGGCGACTTCAACCGCAAAGGCACGTCCGTTTTTACGGGCAAACTGGGCGAACAGGTTACCGCCAAGGGCATTACGATTGTGGACGACGGCACGATTCCCGACCGCCGCGGCTCAATCGGCATCGATGACGAAGGAACGCCGTCCGAACGCACCGTTTTGGTCGAAGACGGCATTTTGAAAAACTATATGCTTGACCGCATGAACGCGCGGCTGATGAACCGCGCCCCGACGGGCAACGGTCGGCGCGAATCCTATTCCTGCGTGCCGCAGGTGCGCATGACGAACACTTTTATGACCGACGGCGACAAAGACCCCGCCGAACTGATTGCTTCGGTCAAAAAAGGCGTGTTCGCCAAAACGTTCCACGGCGGGCAGGTCGACATCACGTCGGGAAAATTCGTGTTCACCTCCGCCGAAGCGTACTTGATTGAAAACGGCAAACTGACCGCGCCGATTAAGGACGCAACCCTTATCGGCAGCGGAATCGAGGTGATGAACGCGATTGACATGGTGGCGAACGATTCGTGTCTGGACAACGGCATCGGGTCGTGCGGCAAAGGCGGGCAAATGGTTCCTGTCGGCGTCGGTCAGCCGTCTGTGCGCATTTCCAAAATCACGGTCGGCGGTTGCGGCTGATGCTGAATTTTTACAAAAAGCACGAATATCTGCTTGCCGCGCTGTTTTTTCTGATGACCCAAGCGGCGGTCATGCCTGTTTTAATCGACCGTTATCCCGATACGGACAACTACACGCACGCCATTCGCCTGCTGGATTTGATTCAATCGAAAACATGGGCTGAAGCGCCGTACATGCATTCGAACTACCCTTTCGGCGAAGTTCTGCATTTTACGCGCATAACGGACGTTGTGTGGGGACTGTGTGCCGCCCCTTTGATGCTGTTTATGCCGCTGAAAAGCGCGGTGTTCTGGGGCGGATGCGTCTTTCAAGGGATTGTCGGCATGCTGACCGCGGCGGCGGCTGTGTGGGCGCTGAAACCCGTCGCTTCGCCGTTTTTCAGATTGTTCGGCATGGTGTTTTTTCTGTTGATGCCCGCGTCGACGGAAACGTTCATTCTGTCAAAGCCCGATCATCACGCTTTGACGGCGCTGTTTGCCGTTTTGACCGTCGGGGGCGTCATCCGCGCGCTGTCGGGCGACGTCAAAGCCGCACGACGGGCGGGAATGTTCGCCGCTTTGGGCGTGTGGACGTCGGTGGAGGGGGGCGCCGTCGCGTATGCGCTGATACTGCCCGTTGTCCTGTTGTGGGTTTTCAACCGCGAAAGCTTGCGTCCCGCCGTTGATTTTACGGTGTCGCTGACGGTCGGGACGCTGGCGTTTTTGATTCTGAATCCGCCGTTTGAGGGATTCTTTTCCCCCGACAACGGCAGAATGTCGTTTTTGTTCGCCGCCGTTATGGCGTTCAGCGCCGTTTCGTTTTACGGATGCGCCCGTATCCGCAGTACGGATTGGAAAGTCCGCTTGATTGCCGTTGCGTTGGCAAGTGCCGTTTCTTTTGCCGCTGTTTTGGCGGTGTTTGGGCGGGACGCGGTTTTCGCGCCGTGGTTTCCGCCGTTGATTAAAGCCGTGTGGGCGAATTCAATCAACGAATTGAAGTCCGCTTTTTCGAACCGCACGGTGTTTTTGCTGGTTGAAACGGCGGCGTTGGCGGCGTTGGCGTGCGGCGCGGCGTCGTTTAAAAAAGCCGACGCGTTCGAACGCAAAGCGCTGGCGCTGACTTTGTTGCCTTTGCTGATTTTTGCGGGATTGTCCTGCACGGCTTTGCGGTATTCGCGGCTGTCCGCCGTTTTTGCGTTTTTTCCCGTCGCGATTGCGGGACAGATTCGGTTCAGGGAAAAAGGCGCGGCGGATTCGGCAAAGGCACTGATTGCACTGTATATCGTCGGGGCTGTGTTTTTAAGCCTCAACTATCGCTCCGTTTTTCGTGTGCTGAACGGGGGAATGACGGCTTCGCCCGCCTTGCTGAAGCCCGCTTTGTCCCCGAAACAAGGGGCATTGCTGGTCGAATCGAACTACGGTCCCGAAACGTTTTGGATGACGCAAACCCCCGTTGTCGGCACGCCGTACCACCGCAACGTCGAAGGCATTGCGGACGGGTATTATATGCTTCACGACCAAAACGCGGACAATGTCGTTTATTTGCTGAAAAAGCATCAGGTGCGCACCATCGCCCTGTACGCGGCGCAGTTCGGCAGACCGAACGTGCTCAGTTTCGACTGGCGCGGGCGGCGGCAATTCGGACTGTATTCCAATGCCAGAAACGAATTCACGGCGCGGCTGGTGCGCGGAACGGATTTGCCGTGCGGCATCAAGCCCGTTTATCCCATGCCGCTGCCGTGGCTGGTCTATCACGTCGATTTTTCGGATTGCGGTTTGGCGGCGGGGTCTTCGTCCTGACTGAGGTCCAGCAGCTTGGCAAGTCCCGCCAAAGAACGCCCTTGGAACAGCACCGAAATAATCACCATAAAGAAAATCAGGTTGAACAGATAACCCGCGTTTTCGATGCCCGCCATCAGCGGATACGTCGCCAGAATAATCGGCACGGAGCCTTTCAATCCCGCCCAGCTGACGAAAATCTTTTCGTTGCGGGTGTATTCGCTTTTAATCAGGCACAGGAACACCGCCAAAGGACGCGCGAAGAACACCAGACACACCGTCGCGTCCAAGCTTTGCCAGAACACGGACTTTAATTCGCTGGGGTTGACCAGCAGTCCCAGAGTCAGGAACATTGCGATTTGCAGTACCCACGCCAAAGCCGACTGGAACTGAATGAACGGATTGCGGTACGGATAGGACGCGTTGCCCATGATAATCCCCGCCGTATACAAAGCCAGATAGCCGTTTCCTTTGAGGATTTGCGTCAGCCCGAACACCAGACACACGACCGCCACGCCGAACACGGGATACAGTCCTTGATACACGAACGACCATTTTTTCAGCATCAAAAGGGCAAGCTTGCCGAACACAAAGCCGCAGGCGATTCCCAAAGTCAGCTGTAAAACCAGATTGGTCAAAGCCGATGCGACGTTGACATCGCCGCCCGTCAGCATGGAAATCGCGACGACGGACAAAATCACCGCCATCGGGTCGTTGCTGCCCGATTCGAATTCCAAAACGGATTTCATGCGGTCGTTTTTCAAATACAGATTGTTGGAACGCAAAATCGTAAACACGGCGGGCGCGTCGGTTGACGACACAATCACGCTGATTAACAGCGACATCGTCATTCCCAAATGCAGCAGGTAATAGCTGAACAGGAACATAAATCCCGCCGTCAGCACCACCCCGACGGTGGACAGCACCGTGCCGCGCGCCAAAACGGGTTTGACGGATTTCCATTCGGTTTCCAGCCCGCCCGAAAACAGGATGAACGCCAAAGCGACCGTTCCGATGTCGTTTGCCGTTTGGGCGGAATTGAAATGAAATCCCGCGCCGTCCGACCCCGCCAGCATCCCGACGGCAAGGAAAATCAGCAAAGACGGAATCCCCAAATTGCTGGAAATTTTGTTGGCGAAAACGCTCATCAGCAGCAACGCGCCGCCGACAGCCAAAAGTACGTTCAATTCCATGGCTTCCTCCCGTCCTGTTGTGTCCTTAGGATTCAAGGATACAGAAAGAATCGGCGTTCTCAAAGCTGTTTTTTCAAAACAAAGAAAAAAAGCCCGCGTAAAATCATAAGGTTATAAAGTTTATCCACAGTTGACAAACTTTCGGCGGGCTGATACTGTGCTTTTGTTCCGCCGCCGGGTGGAATTGACAAACACCATATTTTCCGCCGTTAGGCCTTTGAAGACGGAAAATGCGGTGTTTTTTTTATGTTTGTGAAAGGATGAAAAATGGCTTGGTTGAATTTGGTAATAGCCGCCGCGTTCGAAGTCGGCTGGCCTTTGGGGATGAAGCTGGCGGACACGACGGCGCACAAAATCGCATGGCTGGTGTTCGCGGGTGTCGCTATGGTGTTGAGCGGCGTGTTTTTGTATCTGGCGCAAAAGGAAATTCCCATCGGCACGGCATACGCGGTTTGGACGGGAATCGGAACGGGATGCACATTTTTAATCGGCGTGCTGTTTTTCAACGACGGATTGACGCTGATGCGCGGATTGGGCGTTTTGCTGATTGTCGCGGGTGTCGCAATGCTGAAATACGGACATTGACAAAACAGAACCGCCGCCTATAGGGGAAAAGGCGGCGGCTTTCAGATTCCTTTAAGGGGTTGGAGGACGCAATTAGGGGGTTGCGTCAAAGGAATACTGAACTTGTAAACCCAATACATGGGCTGTTGTGTGATAACGGGCATCAATCGGATCGACCGAACCGACATTATTCAGGTTGTGGCGATCATTATGCACCGAATAGTGCGGCAGATACAGGAACATGTATCCCATATCGAACGTCCACGCACTTTTTTTGTAGCTGGCACCCAGCGCGATTTCCCAACGGTCGTTGTCGGCAATCGCGGTCGTGCGTTCGTGCGAATTGGGAACAGGGCTTTCGTCAAAACCGATACCCGTGCGGAACGTCCAGTTTTCGGAATAGGTGTAATCCATACCGACGCTGACATTCCAAGCGTTTTTCCAACGCTGAGCAACTTCGACTTGAGTTGTAGGATGAGTGGTATGAATGGTCAGCGCGTTAAAACGTGTCCAACGCGTCCATTTGGCACCCGCGCTTAAACCGATTTTATCGTTCAGCTTGTGATAGCCCGACAACTGCACCTGTTCGGGCGCGTCCATCGGCAATGTAGCGTCGAATCGACCGCTTACGACGGGAAGACCTGAATTTTTAAGAGCGTCAAAATCGCCTTTGATTTGATGCTGCGAACGGGAGCGGTACGAAACGCCCAAACGGGTGTTTTTCGTGAATTCGTACATTGCGCCGACATGCAGACCCCATCCCCAGTCTTCCAAGTCGAATTCATTTTCGAACGTATTGGCATAGGATGATGTCAAATCGACATTCGCGTTGCGCGCGAAAATACCCAAGCCCAAAGACAGCTTGTCGGTCGCTTTGACGGCGACGGCGGTCGAATAGTCAATCACCGCCAATTCGGAATCGATGCCGTGATCCGTGCCGATCCAATCCTTGGGGTATTCAATCGCCAGACCGAACGGGACGTAAACGCCGAAACCGACGGCTACGCGGTCGTTGACTTTGTATTGCGCAAAGAAATTCGGAACGGCTGTCGTAACGTCGACGTTGGTCGAATCATGCTGACCTTTGTACGTTCCCGTTACATCCGCGTGCAAAGCAATGACGGAAACGCCCGCCTGAACGCCCGAACCGCCCAAAATCATACCTGCGGGGTTGTATGCCAAAGCGGAATAATCGTCGCCGACGACACCGCCGCCCGCGTATGCTCTGCCCAATCCCGCGACGCTGTAATCGCTCAGCTGCCAACCTGCGGCGTTGGCGGATGTGGATGCGCAAACGCCCGTCAGAGCCAGCGCAAAAATTTTCGAAGTGGTGTTAGCCATCGGCTTGGTTTTCCTTTTTGTAGAGGGAGATAATCGAACGCGTTTGTTTAATCATCAGGGAAATCAGCTTGTCGATTTCCTTTTCCCCGTAATCCGTCCATTTGACGTGCTTCAGCACGGTTTGCTTGCGAACCTTGAACGAAAACAGCGACGCGAACAGCGGGAACGTGTAGAGGGTGATTTCCTCTATCGTCGCTTTGTCCGACGCGGCGGTCGCCTTGACAATCAAGTCCGCGAAAATCTTGTGAATCGGGAAAATCAATCCTTCGTACAAGGTCGAAAACGCTTCGCCGGGGTTGGCGTATTCGTGCAGAAACACGGTGACCGCTTCGTCGGGAAGCTGTGTGGAATACAGCAGTTCGCCCAATGATTTCAAAATGCCGCACAAAGCCGTTTCCGCTTGTTTGGGGGTCGATTTTTCGTCGCTCAACACCGCAACAGCCGATTCGATTGTTTCGTCGACCGCCGCCCTGACACCGTGAACGATGTTTTCCAAAACGGCGCGGTACAGCCCCTGTTTGCCCCCGAAATAATAAGCGATTGCGGAAATGTTCACGTCGGCGGCGCGGGCGATTTCACGGGTCGAAGTTTCCGTGTACCCCTTGTCGGCGAAAACGGCGGTTGCCTTTTCCAACAAACGTTCTTTTGAATCCGTGGGCATTGAAAAGCTGTCCTTTTGTTTTACGAAACGCCGCCACTTTATCATAAAAAAATCAAAAGTCAATCAATCGTTTGAATTTTTTATCGATTTTTTGCAAGGGGCGCTTTATCGGGATAAAAGCCTTTGTTCTTCAACGGGTTGCACGGTTATCGCCTTGACGGGGCAGGCGGCTTTGCACGCGCCGCATCCGATGCAAAGGTCGGAATCGAAGCGGGGAAAGTCCTCGAACCGTTCCTTTTTAACCGCGTGTTTCGGGCATTTCATCACGCACAGTCCGCATTTGACGCATTTCGATTCGTCGACGCTTGCCAATCCGATTTGGGTGCGCTGTTTGTCGGACAGGCTCAAACGGCGAATCGCGCCCGACGGGCAGACGTCGCCGCATTTGCGGCAGTCGAACGCGCAAAAGCCGTCCGTCAAGTCAATATGCACGGCGGGATAAGCCGAATCGGCTTTTTTCAAAATCTTCATCGGGCAGTTTTGAACGCACAGATTGCAGTTCAGGCAGCGGTTCGCGAATCTTTGCGCGTCGCGCGCGCCTGCGGGGACGATGACGTTTTTGACTTTGGCGGCGATTTTTTTGCTTACAACCGCGCCGCTTTTAAACGCCAGAACGGCGAAAGCCGCCAATCCCGCGCCGCCCAGCAGCATTTTGCGGCGGCTTTCGTTCATCGCCAGCGGATAGGCGGGAATCCTGCCGAACCGAATCCCGCCGCGGCGGCACGCGCCCATGCAATCAAAGCATTTGATGCAGGTTTCGTTGTCGACTTTTTTGTTTTTAAAGTCGATGCTGCCCGTCGGGCATTTCGCGGCGCACAGTCCGCAGGAAACGCATTTGCGGTTGTCGATGCCGACTTGGAAAACCGAATGTTTGGCAATCAAGCCCAGCACCGCCCCGACGGGGCAGATGTGGACGCAGAAAAAACGCTTGCCGAACGCGACGAACAGCGCCAGAACGACCGCCGCCCCGATGCCGAGATAAGCGCCGCTTGCCGCCGAACCGAACAGGGTGTAGGGGTCGATACAGCGCACGACCGCCGCCGAACCGCCGATTAAAACGCCGAACACCAAAGCGGCAAGGACGTATTTGAACGGATTGCTTTTGCGCACGGGAATTTTGCGGCGGAACAGCATGCCGAACAGCTCTTGCGCCAATCCGAGGGGACACAGCGTCGAACAGTAGATTCTGCCGAACAACAGCGTCAAAACGACGACGCCCGCGAACAGGCAGGCGGCAAACACCGTGCCGTCCAAAACCGCCCTTTGCAAAGCGGCGGTGAATTGAACGTCAAGGATTTTAACGGGGTAATCTTTGCCCGAAAACAGCAAAGCAACAGCGCCCAAGACAATCAATGCAATGACAAAGCGCACATACTTCAAAGCTTTCATTGTTCCGCCCTTTCTTACAACCCGCAGATAATCGCGACGCCGCACGCGAACGTCAGCGCCAGCGTTTTTTTCAGGCTGTAGCCGCGGATTTTACCGATTGCGACAAACGGCAAATAATGGTCGGGTCCCATAATCGTATGAATGACCGCCGTCAACAGCGCCGTAATTCCCAAAGCCGATAAAGTCGTTGTCATGCGTTTATCCTTTCAATCCGATGTCGAAACTGCCGGAACGGAAACCTTCCAAATCCAGCGTGACATAATCAAATCCGATGTTTTTCAAAGTGTTTGCGATTTCCCCCGCTTTTTCAACCGCGGCGGGAAAAGCGGTTTGCGGCACTTCAAGCCGCGCCAAATCGCCGTGAACGCGCAGGCGGATGTTTCCAACGTCGGGGAACATTGCTTTCAATGCCGCTTCGCCCTGTGCCGCGCGCGCGATTTTTTCGTCCGTCAGTTCCGTATTGTACGGAAAGCGCGTTGCCAAGCACGGGGCGGCTGGCTTTGATGCCGTGGACAATCCCAGCTGCGCCGACAGCGCGCGGATTTCCGATTTGGAAAACTCGGACAAGGGGGACAGAACGCCCATTTCTTTCAGCGCTTTGCGTCCGGGGCGGTAAACGTGCGAATCGTCGCCGTTCGTGCCGTCGATGATATGGCTCAAACCGTGTGCCTCTGCGTAATCGGCAAACTGCGCGAACACCGCCTTTTTGCAATGGTAACAGCGGTCGATATGGTTGAATCGGACGGCTTCGATCGCGAACGGGTTGAACGTAAAAACGCGATGCTCCACCCCGAATTTTTTGGCGAACGCCGCCGCCTGTTCGGCTTCGGCGGGGGATTGAAGCACCGTTTGCATGGTCAACGCGGCGAATTTGAACGGCTTTTCCGCCGCCATATCCGCCAACACCGCCAGCAAAAGCGAACTGTCGACCCCGCCCGAAAACGCCAGCGCGATTCCGCCATCCGTCAAAGGGGCAAGCCGTTGTTTCAAACGGTCAAGCATTGTCCCGTTCCTCTGCCGTTTTGCGCGCTTCGTCGTAAAGTTTGCGGAACGGGATGCCCGTTTGTTCGCTTAACGCTTTGACGCTTTCGTATTCGGGATTATAGCGCACGATGTCGCCCGTCCAGCACTTTTTGACCAGCACCGTTCCCGCCGAAATCGCGACGGGGCGGATGTCGCGCTCCATACAGCGGCGTTCGACCGCGTATTTGCGCAGTCCGATGGTCGTCGTGTTGGCGAAAATGATGTCTTCCGCCGCGGTGAGGAGCTTTTCGGGAACAATCGCCCGCAACATGTACGCGGGACGGTTTTTCTTCATAAAGCACGGTTCGAAATGAACGTCATATGCGCCCGCTTGAAACAGTTTTTCCATGGTCATGCCCAATTCTTCGGCGGTGGAATCGTCGATGTTCGTTTCGATGACGTAAAGCTTTCCGTCCGTGTCGGAATCTTCAATAATCATTGCGCGCAAAAAATTCGCGCGTCCGAAATCGCGCTTGCCCAAGCCGATACCTGTTTTCAAAACCTTGTACGAAGCGGGCAGAGTGTCGCGCGTGCGCAAAGCGGCGGCGGCGGCGATTCCCGTCGGCGTAACCATCTCCCCGTTCGTGTCTGTCGGGCGCAAAGCGATGCCGTGCGCGGCGGCGATGTTCAAAACGGCGGGGACGGGAACGGGCAAAGAGCCGTGCTGACACATGATGAAACCGCGTCCCTCGTTCAATCCGTCGACAATCACGTCCTTGACGCCCAAATCGTCGACCAAAACGGCAATGGCGATAATGTCGACAATGGAATCGATTGCGCCGACTTCGTGAAAGTGGACTTCGTCAACAGGACAGCTGTGGGCTTTGGCTTCGGCTTCGGCGACGATTTCAAAGATTTTCTTGGCTGTTTGACGCGCGCTGTCTGTCATTTCCCCGCGGTCGATAATCGCGTACACGTCACTTAAATGGCGGTGTTCGTGGGAGTGGTGATGATGAGAGTGATATTCCTCCTCGTGCGCGTGTTCATGGGCGTGCAGGTGAACGTCGAAATCCAATCCCGCAATGCTGTAGGAGTTTTTCCGTTCGACACGCCAGTCGAACCCGTCCAGATGCAGGCTGTCCAACACGGCGGCGAGCTTTTCCTTGCTTGCCCCCAAATCCAGCAAAGCCGCGACGGTCATGTCGCCGCTGATGCCGCAGGCACCCTCCAAGTACAGATATTCAGTCATGATGTTTTCCTTTGACAATGCGGCAAGTCGTGACCGCCGCTCCGAATCCGTTGTCGATGTTGACGACGCTGACGCCTTCGGCGCATGAATTGAGCATGGTCAGCAAAGCCGACAAGCCGTGAAACGACGCGCCGTAGCCGACCGACGTCGGAACGGCGATGACAGGAACAGCCACCAGTCCCGCGACAACACCCGCCAAAGCCCCCTCCATGCCCGCAACGGCGATAACGGCGTCGGCTTGGCGAATCTCGTCGATTTTGGCGAACAAGCGGTGAATCCCAGCCACCCCGACATCAAAAAAGCGGTCGACGGTCGCGCCCAGAAACTCGGCTGTTTGGGCGGCTTCCTCGGCGACGGGAAGATCCGCCGTACCCGCGGTGCAAACGGCGATGCGTCCGCCCAAATGCGGCTTTTCCCCTTTGACCAGCGACAAAATCCGCGACGTTTCGTCGTATGAAACGGGCAGTCCCGCCGCTTTGACAAAGGCGGCTTGTTCCGCCGAACAGCGCGTCGCGAACACGGCGCGGTTGTCCGACAGAAAAGCGTTGAAAATGCCGACCAGCTGTTCGTTCGTCTTGCCTGCGCCGAAAATCGCTTCGGGTGTTCCCGTCCTTTGCGCGCGGGTCATGTCCGTTTTGGCGTATCCCAGCTCTTTGAACGTATCGGGCATGGCAGATTCCTTATTAAGATTCAAAAGTCTTCGCGACTTCTTTCATCCACTTGCTGATTTCGATGTGCTGCGGGCAATGCTGTTCGCACAAATGACAGCTGAGGCAGCTGGACGCTTTGCCGTGCGATTTCGTCAGGTTCGCGTAGTAAACGCGCTGGGCGTTGAACGGTTTGTCCGAACGTTCCTGCTTTTCGGCGTTGAACAAAGCGAAATAATCGGGAATCGCAATCTTCATCGGGCAGAATTCGACGCAGTAGCGGCAAGCCGTGCACGGAATCGAAATCGCGGCGTGCAAAGTGCGAATGGCTTTTTCGACGGTGTGCTTTTCCTCGTCGTCCAGCGGTTTGAAGTTCTGCATGTAGGACGTGTTGTCCAACAGCTGGTCCATAGTGCTCATGCCGCTTAAAACCATCATCACGCCGGGCAGGGACGCCGCATAGCGGATTGCCCACGACGCGACAGACATATTCGGTTCGGCGTCTTTGAACACTTTTTCGACTTCGGGCGGAACGACCGCCAAAGACCCGCCTTTGACAGGTTCCATGACAACCACGGGCTTGTTGTATTTTTGCGCGACTTCGTAGCATTTGCGCGACTGGATGCTTGCGTTGTCCCAATCGATATAGTTGATTTGCAGCTGGACGAAATCGACTTCGGGGTGGGCTTTTAGGACTTCTTCCAGCAAATCAGCCTTGTCATGGAACGAAAAGCCGATGTTTTTGATTTTGCCCTCTTTTTTCTTTTGCGCGATAAAACCGAAGCAGTCGTATTTGTTCACGTTGTCCAAAGTCGTCGCGTTGACGTTGTGAACCAAATAATAGTCAAAGTATTCCAAACCCGTTTTTTCCAACTGTTTGTTGAAAATGGTTTCGCGGTCTTCCGCGCTTTTCAGATAGCCCGCGGGCAGTTTGCTGGCGACGGTGAATTTGTCGCGCGGGTGGCGTTCGACCAGCGATTTGCGCAAAGCGATTTCGCTTTCGTATCCCATGTACATCCACGCCGTATCGAAATAGGTGAAGCCGCGTTCCAAAAAGGTGTCGACCATTTTGTTCAGCGTTTCATAGTCGATGGACGTCTGGTCGGCGGGGTTTTTCAGCGGCAGACGCATAAAGCCGAAGCCCAGCTTGTTTTTCGGATTGACTTTGCGGCGCACCTCTTCGGAAACGGACAGGTTTTCGGCAATGGTCAATTTGGGCAAAGCGGTAAAAGCGAACGCCGCCAAGGCGGACATCAAAAAACCGCGTCTGTTCATGGAAAAATCTCCTTTAATTGAAGCAACTGCGCAAAAGTTTACAATTTAGAGTTCACTCTAAGTCAAGAGAAAAAATGCTTTGATGAGGCTAAAAAAATCATCGCGACAGGTCGGCAACCAGAGGCATGCCCCGTCTTTTTTCTCAAAGGAGAGTTTACGACAAAAAAAAGCCCGCAAAACTGCGGGCTTTTTCGTTAAGGGTAAACCGAAATTATTTCTTTTCGGCTTCTTTTTTCGCGATAGCGGCACCCAAGATGTCGCCCAAAGAAGCACCCGAATCGGTCGAACCGAATTCCGACAAAGCTTCTTTTTCTTCGTCGATTTCGCGCGCTTTGATGGACAGGGACACTTTGCGGGTCTTGGCGTCAATCGAGGTGACTTTCGCGTCAACCTTGTCGCCGACGGCAAAGCGTTCCGGACGCTGTTCGGAGCGGTCGCGGGACAGGTCGGCTTTACGGATAAAGCCTTTCAGTCCGTTCAGATCGACTTCGACGCCCGTTTCGGCAACCGCGGTAACAACGGCGGTGACAACGGCACCTTTCTTGACATCCTGCGCGACGCCTTCAAACGGGTCGGCGCTCAGCTGTTTGACGCCCAAAGAAATGCGTTCTTTTTCGACATCGACATCCAACACTTTGGCTTTGATGACGTCGCCTTTCTTGTAGTCTTTGACGGCTTCTTCGCCGCTCTTGTCCCAAGACAGGTCGGACAGGTGGACCATGCCGTCGATGTCGCCGTCCAAGCCGACGAACAGACCGAATTCGGTGATGTTGCGGATTTCGCCTTCAATCACGGAACCGACGGGGTGTTTTTCGGCAAAAGCCGCCCACGGATTGGGCATGCACTGTTTCAAGCCCAAAGAAATGCGGCGTTTCTGCGGGTCGACTTCCAGAACCTGAACTTCGACTTCCTGCGAGGTGGAGATGATTTTGCCCGGGTGGGTGTTTTTCTTCGTCCAGCTCATTTCGGAAACGTGAACCAGACCTTCAACGCCCTGTTCCAGTTCAATGAACGCGCCGTAGTCGGTGATGTTGGTCACGCGACCCATCAGTTTCGTTCCGACGGGGTATTTCTGTTCGACGTTCGCCCAAGGATCGGCTTCCAACTGTTTCATGCCCAAAGAAATACGCTGGGTTTCGGGGTTGAAGCGGATAATCTGGACTTTGACGGGCTGACCGATGGTCAACGCTTCGGACGGGTGGTTGATGCGTTTCCAAGCGATGTCGGTCACGTGCAGCAAGCCGTCAACGCCGCCCAAGTCGATGAATGCGCCGTAGTCGGTGATGTTTTTGACAACGCCGTCCAAAATCTGACCTTCGGACAGGTTTTTAATCAGTTCGGAACGCTGTTCGACGCGGGTTTCTTCCAAAACGGCGCGGCGGGAAACAACGATATTGCCGCGGGCGCGGTCCATTTTCAAAATCTGGAACGGCTGCGGAGTGCCCATCAAAGGTCCGACGTCGCGGACGGGGCGGATGTCAACCTGCGAACCCGGCAGGAACGCGATGGCGCCCGACAAATCGACCGTAAAGCCGCCTTTGACGCGACCGAAGATAACGCCGGTAACGCGTTCGCCGTTGGCCTGGGCTTTTTCCAGTTCGTTCCAAGCTTCTTCGCGGCGGGCTTTTTCGCGGGACAGGACGACCATGCCGTCTTTGTCTTCATAGCGGTCGATGAACACGTCGACCTGATCGCCGACTTTCATTTCGGCGTTGAAGCCGAATTCGCGGCGCGCGATGCGGCCTTCGGATTTCAAACCGACGTCGATTGTCGCGTAATCGTCGGACAAAGCGACGATGGTTCCTTTGACGACGGAACCTTCCAATCCTTTGTCTTCACCGAACATTTCGTTGAACAGTTCGGCAAAGTTTTCTTTCATAGCCGGGATTTCGGCGGCTGTATTTTTTGTTGCCATTAAAAAACTTCCTTTAAGACTTTACTTGCCATTCGGTTGTATCCGAAGGTCTGCACGATAAAAGGCATTGGAATCGCCGTGCCTTCGACTCCAAAGCCTGTATAACCGAAAACGGGCGGTTTTGCAATGATTTTTGACAGGAAAGAAACGCTTTTCTTTTGCGGCGGATTTGCGCCGGAAAACGGAGATTTCCGCGTGTGTTCAAAAAAACAGCCCGCGTTTCGGCGGGCTGTTTCGATTTTAAAGGTTTTACAAAACGGGTTTGACGTCCCAGATGTCCTTGGCGTATTCGGCAATCGTGCGGTCGGACGAAAATTTGCCCGAATGCGCGACGTTCAAAATCGCCTTCTTGCCCCAAGACGCTTTGTTCAGGAAGTCTTTGGCAACTTGCGCCTGCGTGTCGATGTACGAACCGATGTCCGCCAGCAGCAGGTAGTAATCCGCGCCCATGATGTTGTTGAAAACGGGCTGGAAGATTCCCGGTTCGCCGGGGCAGAACATATCCGAATTCAGCGCGTCCATGATGCGGCGAATGCGCGTGTCGGAATTGTACAGTTCCCACGGGTTGTGCGAATGTTCGTCGTGAATCTTCTTGACTTCGGGCGTCGTCAGACCGAACAGGTAGAAGTTTTCGGGTCCGACTTCGTCGCGGATTTCGACGTTCGCGCCGTCCAGCGTGCCGACCGTCAAAGCGCCGTTCAGCATGAACTTCATGTTGCCCGTGCCCGAAGCTTCAAAGCCCGCGGTCGAAATCTGTTCCGACACGTCGGCGGCGGGGAATACGCGTTCCGCAATCGACACCTTGTAATCGGGGATGAAGACGACTTTCATCTGGTCTTTGACGCGCGGGTCGTTGTTGATGACTTTGGACAGGTTGTTGAACAGCTTGATTGTCAGCTTCGCAAAGTCGTACGACGGCGCGGCTTTTCCGCCCAGAATGAACGTGCGGGGCGAAGACAGAGCCAAACCGTCTTCGGTAATCTGCAGGTAGTTGTAGATGATGTTCAGCGCGTTCAGCAGCTGGCGTTTGTATTCGTGAATGCGTTTGACCTGAACGTCGAACAGCGAATCCGTGTCGACGATGTTGCCCGTCGCGTTCAGAATGATTTTCGCCAGTTTTTCCTTGTTGTCCTTTTTGATGCGGAAGAACGAACGCACGAAATCGGAATCCGTCGCATACGGCGCGATTTTGACCAGCTGGTCAAGGTGCGTAATCCATTCGCGTCCGATTTTCGACGAAATCAAGTCCGCCAGTTCGGGGTTCGCGCTCAACAGCCAGCGGCGCGGCGTGATGCCGTTCGTTTTGTTGTTGAAGCGTTCGGGCCACATTTCATAAAAGTCGGGAGCCAGATTTTTCTTGACCAGTTCCGAGTGAATCGCCGCCACGCCGTTAATCGAATGCGAACCGACAATCGCCAAGTTGCCCATGCGGACTTTCTTGACGTCGCCTTCTTCGATGATGGACATGCGGGACAGCTTGCCGTTGTCGCCGGGGTATTTCGCCGCGACTTTTTTCATCAAGTGGTCGTTGATGTCGTAGATAATCGCCAAGTGGCGCGGGCAAACCTTTTCCAACAGCTTGACCGACCAGCGTTCCAACGCTTCGGGCAACAGGGTGTGGTTCGTGTAGCCCATCGTCTTTTCCGTGATTTCCCAAGCCGTGTCCCAATCCAAGCCGTGGACGTCCATCAGCAGGCGCATCAATTCGGGAATCGCCAAAGTGGGGTGCGTGTCGTTCAGCTGAATCGCCGCTTTTTTCGGAAAATCGCGCAAATCCGTGTTCGTTTCCAAGAAACGGCGCATAATGTCGCTCAAAGCGCAGGAAACAAAGAAATACTGCTGCAGCAGGCGCAGTTCCTTGCCCGCTTCGACCGCGTCGGACGGATAGAGCACTTTGGAAATCGTTTCGGATTTGATTTTCTTTTCGACCGCTTTGATATAGCCGCCGTCGTTAAAGGTTTTGATGTCCAGTTCGCTGGACGACCGCGCCGAAAACAGACGCAGATAGTTCACCGTTTTGCCGCCGAAGCCGACAATCGGCATATCGTAGGGAACGCCGACCAAAGTTTCGGTGTCGACCCAATGGGCGCGGTGTTCGCCGTTCACGTCTTCGTAAACCAAACGGCCGTACACGGGAACATGGCAAATGCGGTCGGCGCGTTCAATCTGCCACGGCGACGAACGGTCCAGCCACGAATCCGCCATTTCTTTTTGATAGCCGTTTTCAAAGACTTGTTTGAACAAACCGAACTGATAGTTCAAGCCGTAGCCGTATCCCGGCAGTCCCAGCGTCGCCATCGAATCGATGAAGCACGCCGCCAAACGGCCCAAACCGCCGTTGCCAAGCGCCGGATCGTATTCGCAGTCGATGACGTCGCGCAGGGGAATCGGATTGTCCAGTTTGACCTGATCCAGCAAATCGTGAATGCCCAGATTGTCCAGATTGTTCACCAAAGAACGCCCCAGCAGGTATTCAACCGACAGGTAATAAATGCGTTTGGGGTTGGCATGGGCGTATCTGTTCGCCGTTTCGTACATGCGGTCGACGGCGATTTCGCGCACCGCCAAAGCCAAAGCCGTGAACAGGTCTTCCTTTGACGCTTCGCGCACCTGTTTGCACAGGGTGTATTTCATCAGACGTTCGATTTTTTCAGCAATCATTTCCGCCGTGATTTTCGGCAGAGCGGCTGTTTTGTTTTCGGTTTTTTCGGTCACTTTCTTTCAGTCCCTCAAGCTAAATATATGGTGTAGGGTGAATACCATAAAAAAAGCCCCCGCTTCAAGCAAAAACGAAAAATCCGTCCTTTCGGGGCGAAAAAAATAAATTATTGCAAAATTTAATAAAAAAAGTTGCTTTTCTGGCTAAAATTGGGTAGTGAAAGAAGAGTGCCTTTGCGCGATTTCGGGGAAAGACGCTTCGGGTGTGTCAAAAAACGGGATGTTTTGCTTTGAATTCGGGCGCAAACGGTGTAAAAGAATAATGTGCGCCGATGCGCAAAAAGGGTTTGATAAAGAGGTTTTCCATGGTCGAACATCAAACGGGACCGGAGCAGGAAGGTTTTTACGACATATTGCAGAACGGGGCGGGGGATTTGCTGATTTCCATTCGCGCCCGCGCAGGCGAACCCGACCACCCGCAAATCGTTTACGACGGCGGAAAGCACGCTTTGCTGTACAGACAGCAGGGGTTTTCCATTACGCTGGACTTTATCCACCCCGACGCCCGCGCGCCCTTGGCGCATGCCGAATCCGTGCTGATTGTCGAATTCGAGGGCGGCGAACTGATGCGTGAATACGAAGTCCCCGTCAGAGTCGTTAAAAAATTGCCTTTGTCGCCCGAAAATCTGCCCGCGCTGCCGCAATAAATCCGATTGACGTTGAATTAAACGCGGGTTTGGTGTAAAGCTTTTCCCATGGAACAGAGCTCGCACGCGTATTTTTGCTTTTTGATTCTTTTTCTGACGCTGACGATTATTGTCGGCGCGGTTGCCGTTTTGCCGTTTTTGTTCGGGCGGAAAAGCCGCCGTCCCGCCGCGTCGGACGGATATGCGGGCGGATTTTACCTGTTGTCGTCGGTTCGCCGCCGTTTTCCGATGCGTTTGGCTTTGGCGGTGCTGGCGTTCGTGCTGTTGGAGATCGCTTTTTTGTTTTTGGCGGCATGGGCTTTGAATGTCCGCCTTGCGGGCTGGGGCGGATTTTTCGTCGCCGCGCTGTTTGCGGTGCAGGTCGGAATCGGATTTTGGTGCGCCGTGAAAAAAGGGACGTTCGAATGGAAGTGAACTTTTTTGCCGCTTCTTTGGAAAAACTGTCCGATTGGGCGCAAAAAAACGCGGGCGTCGCTATGCCTTTGCCGCTGGGATGCTGTGCGGGGGAAAGCGCTTTGCTGCGGGCGGGAATGCCCGTTTGCTTCAATCCGCGCCAAGCCGACGTTTTGGTCGTTGCGGGGGCGTTTTCTTTCAAAGCCGCGCCCGTGGTGCGCCGTATTTACGATATGATGCTGGAACCCAAAGCCGTCGTCGGGGTCGGGAACTGCGCTTTGAACGGGGGATTGTTCGCCGATTCCTATGCCGTCGTCAAACTGGCGGACGTCGTTCCCGTCGATTGCTTTGTCAAAGGCTGTCCGCCGACCGCCGCCGATTTTGCTTCGGCTCTTGCCCGTTTGAAAGAAAAGAGGCGGTAAATGGAACGCTTGGACGATTTCGGACAGTATGTTTCCGTTCATTTTGCCAAACAGGACATTGTCGGGCGGGAAACCGCTTTCGGCACGTTGACTTTGACGGTTTTAAGGGCGGCTTTGACGCGGGTGGCGTCCTTTTTGCGCGACGACGCGGCGTGCCGCTTTGCTCAGCTGACGGATATAACCGCCGTGCATTATCCGCGGCGGGCGGAGGAGTTTTCTTTGCTGTACCTCCTGACGTCCCCGATGCTGAATCGGCGGATTTGTCTGAAAGTGCAAACCGCGCGGGATGTGGCGGTGTCGTCGCTGGGCACCGTGTTTCCCAATGCCGTTTGGTACGAACGCGAGATTCGCGAAATGTTCGGCGTTTCGTTCGAAAACCATCCCGATTTGCGCCGATTGCTGATTGACGAAGCCGTCGGCGGCTTCCCGATGCGCAAGGATTTTCCCAAAGCGGGGAAAAACAGGCTGTTTTACGATGCCGAAAGCGAACGTTTTGTTGTCGCGGAAAAGTTGCCTGAACCGCAAAGAAACCCGATAGCCTTGAATTTGGCGGGGGAGGACGAATGACGGACGTCGCGGAAACCTCTTTCGTGAATATCGCGCCCGAACCCGCAACAGGATTGGGACTGTGCCGCTTGGTCGCGCAGCTGGACGGGGAAAAGGTCGTGCGGCTGGATTCGCACATCGGCTTTTGTCACCGCGGAATCGAAAAAATGCTGGAAAGCGTCAATGTGACGCAGGCTTTGGTCTGGTGCGACAAGCTGTGCCGAACCGTGCCGTTCGCGGGTGGTTACGCTTTTGTTTTGGCGGCTGAAAAGCTGGCGGGCGTCGAAGTTCCCAAACGCGCCAAACAAATCCGCACGCTGCTGAGCGAAATCGCGCGGGTGTCCGCTTTGCTGACCATGACGGGCAATTTGGCGCGCGACACGGGCAACGCGACCGCGGGGGCGATAGCCGCTCAAGCCGCCGCGCGGGCGATTGCGCTGTGCCGCAAAATCGTGCGCTTTCCGTTCGGCTCTTATTTCCGCGTCGGCGGAGTGGCGGGCGATTTGGCGGACGGCTTTGCGGACGATGCGGCGGGGTGGGCGTCGGAAATGCCGCCTGTGCTGGACGAACTGAAAAGCCTTGTCGACAACGGCATATTCCGCTCCAGAACAAAAGGAATCGGCGTTATCGGCGCGGACGACGCACTAACGGCGGGATTGACGGGCGACAACGCGCGGGCGAGCGGCATCAAACGCGATGTGCGGTCGGACGAACCGTATGACGTCTACGCCGATGTCGACGTTGCAATTCCCGTTTCGAAAGACGGCGATTGCCATGCCCGATACAAAACCAGAATGGACGGGATTGAACATTCTTTGAAGTTGATTGCGCAACTGTTGCCGCAATTCGCGGAGGGCGATGTCAATGCTTTCAAACGCCCCGAAACAACAACGCTGACGGGGGTAAGCACACATTTCGAAAACGTGGTGAAAGGTTTGCCTTTGCCCGCGGGCGGCGTGTATGCGGCGGTTGAAACGCCGTTCGGGGAAACGGGCGTGTATTTGCAGGGCGACGGTACGCCCGTTCCGTACCGCTGTCATATCCGTTCGGCGGGTTTTCCTGCGATGCAGGCGTTGGCGCAAATCGCCGTCGGGGCGGATTTGGTCGACATTCGCCCGATAGTGTCGTCGTTGGGCGTTTTGATGACGGAGGTCGACCGATGAGCAAACCTTTAATCGACACCGACGGCAATCCGCGCGAACAGCTGTCCGATTTGCTGAAACGGCACAGCGTCGACTGTCTGACATGCCCCAAAGCGGGAGCGTGCGAAATACAAGACCTGTGCGCGCGCTGGCAGCCGAAAATCAAAACAATGCCCGTCGAAAAGGATGTGGTCGACTTGGGACTGTTGATTGAGCGTCATTCCGAACGGTGCATCCGTTGCGGCCGCTGTGCCGAATTTGTGCGGGCTTTGGGTGAAGAAGCGGACACTCTGCCGATTTCAAAGCCCGTTTCGTCGCCGCTGTCGGGGACGCTGATTGATATTTGTCCCGCGGCGGCATTGACCGACAAGACGCAAAAAAAACTGATTAGAGCTTGGGAAACGGAGAAAATTCAAAGCGTCGACGTATCGGACGCGGCGTTGGCGGACATTGAAATCGAAACGGCGGCGGGTGAAATCGTGCGCATAACGCCCGCTTCGGAAACGCCGATTTCGGACACGGCGCGCTTTTCGTTCGACGGACTGCGAATCAACCGCCTTGACCGTCCGTATGTGCGCGAAAACGGCGTGCTGAAAGAATGTTCGTGGGCGGAAGCTTTGACGGCGGTTGCCGACAAGCTGAAAACCGTTTCCCCGCAAAAGGCGGCGGCGCTTGTCGGAAAATTCGCCGACGGCGAAAGCATGCTGGCTTTGCGCGATTTGCTGGCGGCGTTCGAATCGCATGCCGTCGACGCGCGGACGGGGACGGAATTCTTTGACAAAAACAGCCGTCAGTTCCACTTGTTCAACACTCCGTTTGCCCGAATCAAGGAAGCGGACGCTTTGCTGACAATCGGGGTTGATTTGAGCGAAGTTCTGCCCGCAATTGATTTTGCGATTCGTCAAAACCCGATGCCGCGAAAGGAAATTTCCGATTTGAGTGCGCTTGAAACGGAAACGCTGTTCGATTCGGCGAAAAATCCGATGATGATTGTCGGGGCGGGCGTTGCGAACAGACAGGACGCGGCGTCGGCGTTCGAAGCGATTTATCGTTTCTGCAAACAAAAAAACGTCATCCGCGGCGATTGGAACGGCTATAACTTTGTGTCGGACAGCACGGCTTTTGTCGGGGCGGCGGAGTTGGGATTGATTTCTGAAAAACCTCTGCGTCCCGAAATCGCGGACGGCAAGTTCGATTTTGTGTATTTGCTGGACGACGATTCTGTATCCAAAGCGGATTTGGGCGGCGCGTTCGTTGTGTATCAGGGATTTTACGCGTCAAGGGCGGCGCGTGCGGCGGATGTGATTTTGCCCGGTGTCGCGCCGACGGAAAAGCATGCGACGTTTGTGGACGCGCAAGGAATCGCCAAATCGACCGCGCCCGCGTTGCCTCCGTTCGGTCAGGCGCGCGAAGACTGGAAAATTCTGCGCGCTTTGTCGGAATACGCGGGGACGATGCCGTTGCCTTACGACGATTTGAATGCCGTGCGCGACGCATTATCGGGGGAGAACGTGATTTTTTACAAGCGGGGCGAAATCGCCGCCGCCCCCGATGAAGCTTTCGGGGAACGGGGCGAACTGTCGGGGGATGTTGTGCGGATTTTTGAACAAAGTCCCGATGCGGTTTGCAAAAACTCGGCAAGAATGCGGGCGCTCAGGCGCGAAAGGCGGACGCTATGAACGGATTTTTATCGGAAGCCGCGGCTTTTTTGAACGGTTTTTCCCCGTTGGCGAAGGTGTGCGGCAAAGCCGTGCCGTACGCCGCTTTGTTTGTTGCCGCCGCGATTTTGCTGCGGATTTTCGAAGAACGTCTGACCGCGCGGCTTCAAATGCGTCCGCCGCGCAAAGCTTTCGCGTTTTTCGCCGATGCCGTCAAAGCGGTGTTCAAGGAACCCTTTGTTCCGTCGGACGCACAAAAATCCGTTTATTTGACAGCCCCCGCGGCGGCGTTGACGCTGGCGGTGTTTTTCTGCTTTTTCCTGACCGTCGGAATAGGTTTCGAAACGCCGTTCGGGGCGCTGTATCTGTTGTTTGCCGCGTCGTTTTGCGCTTATGCTTTTGTTTTGGGCGCATGGGGCTGTCAATCAAGGTTCGCTTTTTTCGGCGCGGTGCGGATGATTGGTCAGATTTTGCCCGCTCAGCTGATTTTGGGCTTTATCGTTTGCGCCGTTTCGGTTTCGGCGGGCAGTACGGATGTGCGTGAAATTATGGCGGCTCAAAGCGGGCTGTGGTTCATTGCGCCGCATTTTCCGCTGTTTTTGCTGTACCTGCCGTATGCGGCGATGACGGTCGTGCAGACGCCGTTCAATTCGCCCAAAGCGGCGCGGGGGCTGGCTTCCGGAATTTATGCCGAATACGGCGGCGTGCCGTATTGGATGATGAAAACCGCCGAAGCCGTTTTGGAGCTGCTGCTGTCGGCGTTCGGGGTGATTTTGTTTTTGGGCGGCGCGGCGTCCGTATGGGGCTGGGTATTGAAAACGGGAGCGGTTGTTTTCGCTTTGACGATTATGAAAGCGGCGCTGTCCGATGCCAAAACCGAATTGCTGATGCGGGCAAGTTTTAAAACCGTCCTGCCGTTTACCGTTGCATGGCTGTTTGCGACTGCGGCGTTTGTGCTGGCGGCGGAAAGAGGGGCGGGATGACTTTCGACGTGTTGAAATCGCTGTTTGTCGCGGTCAAGTACGCCGCGGGTTTTGGCACTTTGCAAAGACTGCACGCCGTTTTGCCCGAACAATCCGCCGTCCCCGAATACGATGCCGCGAAATGCGTCGGGTGCAAGCTGTGCGTCCGCGCATGCCCCGCCAAAGCGATTGTTGTTTCGACCGTCAAGGCGGAAAACGGCTGGCGCGTCGAAAAATTCAAGCTTGACGCCGAAAAATGCGCGCAGTGCGCCCTGTGCGTCGAAGCCTGCCCCAACGGGGCGTTGTCCGTCGGAAAAGGGGAAAAGGAATGTCCGTAATCGAATTTTGCGTTTTTTCGGGATTGATTGCGGTGTCGGCGTTTTTGTCGGTTGCCGTGCGGTCGCTGTTGTATGCTGTTTTTTTCCAAATCCAAGCGGCGGTTGCCGCCGCGGGCTTTTTGGCGGGACTGAACGCGTCGTTTGCGGGTTTTGCCTTGACGGCGGCGACATCGGCGGCTTTGCTGGCTTTTTTGATTTTCGCGCTGATTGTTTTTGACGCTTTCAACGGGGAAAAAACGCCGCCCGAATCCGCAAAAACGCTGTTGCTGTTTTTTGTTTTGGCGGCGGCGGAAGCGGGTTGGCTGTTCTTCAAACCCGATTGGACGACGGAGGACACTTCCGCCGCTTTTCCGTTTTTCGGGGGGACGCTGTACGCGTCCTGCGGACTGTGCGCGGCAGTGTTCGGAACAATCGTTTTGTCGTGTCTGGCGGGCATCGCGACGCTGACGGCGGCTGAAAGAGGCGGAAAATGAAAATCGACGTTTCCGTGATTTTGACGGCGGGTTTTGTTTTGGTGCTGTTCGGACTGTGGGGCGTTTTGCGGCACAAAGGCGATTTGATGCGCCAAGTGCTGGCTTTGCAGTCGGTGTTTTTGGGGGCGGTGTTCAACTTTGCGTCAAGCGGCGCGCTGTCCCATGATTCGACGGGCGTCGTGTTCGCTTTTTTGACGGTCTGCCTGACGGGCGTTCAGACAAGCGCCTGTTTGTGTTTGTTTTTGCTGTATTTCCGCCGTCACAAGCATTTGGACGTGCAGCGAATGGACAAAATGAAAGGCTGACAAATGTTTTTTTTGTTTCTTCCCGTCATTGCCGCCGCCGTTTTGTTTTTCGCCGCCTGCCTGAAGCGGAAAATTCCCGTTTTTGCCATAGGGTTTGCCTGCTTGGCGGGGGCGTTCGCGCGCGTCGGCGTGATGAGCTTGAAAAACGTGTTTCAAGGCAAAATCTATGCCCGTAAAATCCTGCCGTTTTTGACGCTGAACGGCGTGGAATACGAATGGGGATTTTCCTTTACGCGCACGGAATTGGTGCTGGCAAGCTTTGTTTTGTTCACCGCTTTGCTAAGCCTTGTTTTCGCCAAAAGTTATTTGCAGCCCGAAAAAATCAACCGCTTTACGATGTTTTTGTGCGCGTTGGCATTCTGCGTCCTAACCTGCATCGGGTCGGACAACTTTTTCCAGTTTTTCGCGGGGTGGGAGCTGTCCGTCCTGTTTGCGTATCTGCTGCTGCTGTTGTTTTTCGAACGCCAATCCGTCAGGCGGGCGGGCAATCGGTTCTTTGTCAGCCATGTGTTGAGCGACATCCCGCTGTTTTGCGCGTTTTATATACTGATGAGCAAAACGGGCAGTTTTTTCGTGCCTCCGTTCGTTCCCGTCGACAGCGTCGCGTTCACACCTGAACAGGCGACGGTGTTTGCCGTATTGGTTTTAATCGGGTTGAGCGTCAAGCTGATGCTGTTCGCGTCGCCTTTGCCGCTGACGGAAACGGCTGAAATGTGCGTGCCCGTTTTGGCTTTTGCCGCAACGGCGGCTTTGGGCGGACTGGGGATTTACGCTTTGTACAACGCGTATGCGTTTTTTGCCGATTTCAAGACGGTGCGGATTATACTGTGCGCCGTCGGGGCTTTGACCGCCGCGTCGGGAATTGCCGCCGCGCTGTGCCGCGACGACTTCAAAAACGTGTTGACGGGAATGCTGTCCAGCCAGTTCGGGCTGGTGCTGACCGTGTTCGGATTGGCGGGCAGGGATGCGGGATTTTGCGCGTATATTGCGCTGATGCTGCCGATGTCGGGGCTGGTTTTGGCGGCGGGAACGGTTATTTACGCTTTGCGCGCGCAGGAAAACATTACCCGCATGGGGGGATTGGGCGCGCGTCTGCCCGCTTTGTTCTGGATTATGGGCTTGCTGAGCCTGTGCTGCGTCGGCTTTCCCGCCGTCGGCACGTTCGGCGTCTGGCAGGATTTGTACGCCGCTTTGTACGTCAAAGGCAACTTCGGTTTTGCTTTGGGCTTTGCCGTTTTGTCGTTCGGGCTGGCGTGGGCGTTTGCGCGGATGCTGTACGACGTTTTTTTCGCGCCGCGCCGCATGATGCTGTCCGCCGTGGACGAACTGCGCCCCGTTGGCGCGGGATTGCTGATTCCCGTCGCAGTCGTTTTGATTGCGGCGCTGTGTCAGGAAAAAATCTTTGAACAATCCGTTTTGGAAAACCTGCCGCGTTCCAAAACGCTGGCGGTTTTGGCTTTGTCGCTGGTCGGGTGCAGCGGATTGTGCTTTGGACTGCTGTATTTCAAGCGGCGCAAAAACGAACAGCCGTTCGGCAAAAAAGCCGAAAAGTTTGTCGACATCCTGTCGTTTGCGCCCGTGTATCAAGCGCTGATTGTTCGTCCGTGCCTGTCGTTTGCAAGGGTTTTGTGGTTTTCCGTCGGAACGGAGGTTTGGCTGGAAAAGTTCCCGCGCGCCGTTCAGAAAATCGCCCAAAGCGTTCAAAACCGTCAAAACGGGCGGATTTCCGCTTTCTTTACGGCGGTTTCGGTCGGATTGTTTTTGCTGATAACCGCTTTAATCGTGATGAAAGGATAAACGGATGCCGCATTTTTCCCTGATTTTCATCATGCTGGCGATGCCTTTGCTGGGCGCGCTGTTTTTGCTGTTCATCCGCGGCGACGAACAAAGGACGGCGGGCAACGCTTACGCCGTGTCGATGCTGATTTCGGGATGCGTATTTTTGACGGCGCTGACTGCGTGGGCGTTTTTCGGCGCGCACAAAAACGATGTGTTTTCCGCCGTGTTCGTCGATATGCCGACCTTTAAAGTCAGCATGCGCGTCGGCATGGACGCTTTGACGCTGTTTTTTGTGGTGTTGATTTCGTTTTTGACTCTGTTGTCCGTGTTCATCAGCCGCAAAAACGTCAAAACCATGGTGCGCGAATATATGTTTCTGACTTTGATTGCCGAATCGTTTTTGCTGACCGCCGTGTGCGCCCGCGATTTGTTTTTGTTTTACGCCGCATTCGAAGCCGCCGTCATTCCTTTGTTTTTGCTGATTGCGCTGTGGGGCGTGGAACGACGCGCCGTGACGCCGTATCGGTTCGGGCTGTTTGCGATTATCGGTTCGGTGTTTTTGCTGACGGGCGTGTTCATGCTGTATCATCAGGCGGGGTCGTCCGATTTTGATATTGTCGAAACCGCCGCGTTCACGCCGCTTTGCCGCAAGCTGATTTTCGGGCTGTTCGTGGGCGCGATGGCGTTCAAAGCCCCGCTGTTTCCGTTCCATTTCTGGCTGACCGATTCGCTTGCCGAAGCCCCCGCCGCCGCGGGCGTGCTGATTTCGGGCGTGTATTCAAAGCTGATTTTTTACGCTTTCGTGCGGTTTGTGATTCCCATTTCGGGGGCGGAAATCGAACCCGCTTTGCCGTATTTGTGCTGTTGGGCGCTGGCGACCGCTTTGTACGGGGCTTTGGTGGCGACCGTGCAGGAAGACATCCGTTTTATCGCGGGATTCGCTCACTTGACGCAAACGGGACTGCTGGCTTTGGGGCTGTTTTGCCTGACGCCCGAATCGGTGCGCGGCATGCTGTTCCTGTCGGCGGCGCAAGCCGTGTCCATGGCGGCGTTTTTACTGGCGTGCGGCGCGCTGTGGCAGCGGGTCGGATACGCCCGAAATATTGTCGGCGTTTTGTCCGTGTTTCCGTATCTGGGGGCGGTGTTTTTCCTGTCCTGTCTGGCTTTGCTGGCGTTTCCGCCGATGCCCGCCTTTACGGGGCAGTTTTTGATATTCCAAGCCGCCTTTGCCCAAAACAAAGCGTTTGCCGCTTTGGGGTTGGCGGCGGTTATGCTGCTGTACGGCGCGTTTTTCAAACATTTCAGCCGCTTTTTGTTCGGCGGAGCGGGTGAAACGCCCGTTGCCGGCAGCGATTTGGGAAAAAGGGAACGCACTGCCGCCGTTTTGCTGGGCGCGGTGTTTTTGTATCTGGCGCTGACGCCGTCGTCGATGTTCCGCTTGATTGCCGCCGCCGTCGACCCGCTGTTCGAACAAGGATGACGCCCATGCTTTTCAAACCGATTTTGCCCGAACTGATTGTTTTGATTGCCGCGCTGATTGCGTTGGTGTCCCAATCGTCGCCCCGCAAAGCCGCGCGGATTGTTTTGACGGGGCTGACGCTGGCGTTTGCCGCCGTGTTGTCGCTGAAAGGACAAACTTTGTCGTTTGAAAACGGATTGTTCGTTTCGGATGCGTTTGCCGTGACAATCAAAATGATTTTACTGGTTTCCGCGGCATTTTCCGTCGCATTCGGCGCGGACTGGCTGACGTACAAACGCTTTTCACGCGGAGAATATGCGGCGTTGATAGCTTTTTCCGTTGCGGGAATGATGCTTGCCGTATCGGCAAACGGCTTTTTGACGCTGTTTTTGGGATTGGAAGCCATGCAAACGCCGCTGACGTTCCTGACCGCATACAAACGCCACGGCGAACGGTCGACCGAGGCGGGCATCAAAGCCGTTGTGGCGGCGCTGACCGCGTCGGGATTGTTTTTGTTCGGCGTATCCGTGATTTACACCTGTTTGGGAACGGCGGACTTTGCCCGAATTGCAGAGGCTGACAAAAGCGCGTCCATGCCCGTTTTGCTGTTCGGCGTGTCGTTTGTGGCGGCGGGATTTTTCATCAAAGCTGGATTGGCTCCGTTTCATTTGGGACTGCCCGACGTGTACGAAGGCGCGCCCGCGCCCGTAACCGCTTTTTACGGAACGACGGTCAGGCTTGCCGTTTTGTCTGCCTTTGCCCGCGTGGTTGTCGTGCCGTTCGGGGACATCGGCTTTTATTGGAAGCCCGTTTTAGAAACCGTCGCCGTTTTGTCGGTGTACGGCGGGGCGCTGGGACTGCTGGTGCAAACGAACATCAAACGGTTTGCCGCTTACGCCGTCGTGATGACGAACGGAATCGCGGTTGCGGCGGTGGCGACGGGCGGCTTTGCGGCGTTCGTGCTGTTTATCGGCATCAACACCGTTTTGCTGACGGGACTGTTTGCGGTGATGCTGTCCTTGCGCGTCGGCGGGGATTTGAGCGAAGAGTTGAAAACCCTGAAAGGGCAGGGACGCGCGAACGCCGAACGGGGCGCGCTGTTTTCTCTGGTGTTTTTGGGACTGTTGGGACTGCCGCCTTTGGCGGGGTTCTGGGCGTATTTCGCGGTATGGAAAGCGGGATTCGAAAGCGGCGCGGCGGTTGTCGTCGTTTTGCTGGCAATCGGCAACATCCTGCCCGCGTATGTGTTTTTGAAAACGGTGCGGCAGATGTATTTCTTCGACCCGTCGGACGAACTCAGTCCCGCGCCCGAACCGATGAAGCTTGCCATTATGCTCAGCGCGGCAACATCCGTGTTTTTGCCGTTCTTTTTGGGCGGCTTGGGGCATTTGATTGAACAAACGGTGGGATGAAATGGAAGTAATTTTTAAGGATTCGACTCAAAGCACGAACGAAGATGCCAAAGCTTTGCCCGAAAACGCCGACCATGTCGCGGTTTGCGCGAAAACGCAGACGGGCGGACACGGGCGTTTGGGACGCAAATGGTTAAGCCCCGCGGGCAACCTGTACGTTTCGTTTTGCGTCCGTTTGGACAGCTTGGCGGCGGCGGGAAATTACAGCTTTCTGTCGGCGGCGGCTTTGGCGCAAACTTTGGAAAGCTTCGGACTGAAGCCGCAATGCAAGTGGCCGAACGATTTGCTGATTGACGGCAAAAAAGTGTCAGGCATTTTGCTGGAAACCGACGGAAAAAACAGGCTGGTTGTCGGAATCGGCGTGAATCTGCTGCCCGTCGAGGCGGAAAATCTGCTGTATCCCGTGACGTCTTTGGCAAACGAGGGCGTCGACACAACCCCGCGGGAAGTGCTTTCACGCTTGATTGAACGCTTCGAAGCATTGGAAAAACAGCCGTTTTCAGCCGTTTTGGACAACTGGCGGCAAAGGGCGTACGGCTTGGGGCAGCCGATAACGGTCAATCTGCCGACGGGGAAAACGCAGGGAACTTTTTACGGGCTTGATAATGACGGCGTGTTGCTGTTAAAGTGCGGACAACAAATTATGCGAATCACCGCCGGCGACGTGTTTTTCGGCGAACAGGGAAAGAAGTAAGGTTATGGAAACAGAAACACCTCAATATATCGACGTTCCGAAACAGGGATTGTTTTTCGTCCCGCTGGGCGGGGTTGGCGAAATCGGCATGAACTTCGGATTGTACGCGTGCGACGACAAATGGATTGCCGTCGACTGCGGCGTCGGATTCGCGGGTGACAGGCTGCCGGGGGTGGATATGCTGATTCCCGACGCGTCGTTTGCCGCTTCGATTGCGCCGAAAATCAAGGCGCTGATTATCACCCACGCGCACGAAGACCACATCGGCGCGGTCGGGCTGTTGTGGCGCGATTTGAAATGCCCGATTTACGCGACGCCTTTTGCGGCGGAAATGCTGGAAACTCGACTGGACGAGGCGGGACTGCTGGGGCGCGCGCCCGTCGAAATCGTCAACGAGGGCGACTATATCGACTTGAAACCTTTCGAAATCGAGCTGGTTCCGATGAACCATTCGATTCCTGAAGCGACATCGCTTTTGATTAAAACGCCTTACGGTTCCGTTTTCCACACGGGCGACTGGCGTTTCGACGAAGACCCGATTGTCGGCAAAGCGCCTGACTACAACGCTTTGAAAGAATTGAAAAAAGAACACGTTTTGGCACTGGTCGGCGATTCGACGAACGTGTTTGTCGAAGAGGACGTTCCCACCGAAACCGAAGTGCGCGATTCTTTGGTGGACGTGTTCGCCAAAGCCAAAGGGCGCGGACTGGTCGTGACGTGCTTTGCCTCGAATGTCGGGCGGCTGGAAAGCATTGCCTACGCCGCGGCGAAAAACGGACGCGAAGTCTGCCTGATGGGGCGGTCGCTGTGGCGCGTCGAAGGCGCGGGCAGGGCGGCAGGCTATTTCCGCGGAATCAACGTGTTTTTGACCGACGAGGAAGCGTCGGCTTACCACCCGTCCGAAGTCGTTTACGTCTGCACGGGCTGTCAGGGCGAACCGCGTTCGGCGATGAACAACCTGTCCTACGGCGTCGGCACAGTGCGGCTGAACAAAGATGACGTCGTCGTGTTTTCGTCGCGCGTCATTCCGGGCAACGAACAGGCGATTGCGAACTTGCAGAACCGTTTGCTGGCGCGGGGCGTTCAGCTGGTGACGACCAAGGACGCTTTGGTGCACGTTTCGGGGCATTCGGGCAAAAAGGATATGAAAAAGCTTTATTCGTTCATTCAGCCCGAAATCGCCGTTCCCGTTCACGGTGAAACAGCGCATTTGTTCGAACACGCCGATTTGGCGAAAGAATGCGGCGTCAAACAGGTCTGCTTGATTAAAGACGGCGACGTGCTGCGCCTTGCCCCCGAACCCGCGGAAGTCGTCGGCGAAGTCAAAACGGGCGTGATGGCGATTGACGGCAAGAAAATCATCCCCGTCAATTCGGGCGTTTTGCGCCAGCGCCGCCGCATGATAGAGGACGGGAGCGTCGTTGCCACGGTCGTTTTGGATAAAAGCGGAACGGTTTTGGGGCAGGCGCAGTTTTCGGCGGTCGGACTGATGGAACAGGACAGCCCCGAATTCGCTCAAATGGACGAAGCGATAAAAGCGGCGATGGAAAAAATGCCGCCCGAAGCCCGATTGGACGACAAAACGGTCGTTGACACGGTGAAATCCTGCGTGCGCAAAGTCGTAATGGAATCGTGCGGCCGCCGTCCGATGGTCGACGTGCATCTGGTTCGCGTGTGATGAAACGCCTTGCCGTTGCCGCGTTGCTGTTGCTGACAAAACCGCTGTCCGCCGAAACGGTGGCGGTTTCAGCCGCCGACTGTGTAAAGCTTGCTGCTTATGCCGCGGGCGTGTCGACGACGGGCAAGGCGGTTGTTCCCGCCGATTTGAACGGCGGTTACAAAATCGATGCGCCGACGGATTTCGATTTGCCGGTGCGCGTGGATTTGCGGCGGGATTACGGCTTTCAAGAATCTCTGCTGAAGTACGGCGAAATTCCCGCCGCCGCCGTGCAGGTTCAAGACGGGCGCGTTTTCTTAAACGGCAAAGCGATAGGAAACGCCGATGCGGATTTAATCGCGAAAACCTGTTCCGCCGTCGGAAAATAAAATTTTCACGCCATACCCCGAAAGGACTACATCCCAAGGATGAAATCCTTTAGACATCTGTTATTTTTTCCCGAATCCGCATACGCTTTAAGACGTAAGGGCGCTAATCGTTGTGTCCGAAAAAACAGAAGGGGTAAAAACAATGAAAGTTTTAAATGCAGACAGTCACACGTTATTCCGAGAAGGATTCAGCAGCCAGCTTCAGCGTTTCGACGTTTTAACCGAATTGCAGGAAGTTGCGGATTTCGCCGCCGTAAAAGCGTTGGGGGACAAACATGCGGCGTTCGATATTGTCTTTGTCGACCGCGACATTTTGGGGACGGATTGGAAAGAGGGATTCAAAGCCGTCAAGGAAATGTTTGCGCAGGCGCGCGTCGTCATGCTGAGCGACAGCGAAGAACAGCGCGATATTTTGGACGCTTTCGATTTGCAGGCGGCGGGATATATTCCGAAAACGTCCAACGATTCGCTGATTATCAACGCGTTGCGCCTGATTATGGACGGCAATGTTTATGTCCCGCCCGCCGTGCTGAACGGCATGCGCAAACGCGCCCACGGGGAAGGGCGCATTCTGTCGCACACGCTGCCCGACGGCAAAAATCTGACTTTCCGCCAAAGCGAGGTTTTGCAGCACCTCAGCAACGGATTGTCGAACAAACAAATCGCATACGAAATGAGCGTGTCCGAAGCGACCGTCAAACTGCACATCAACGCTTTGTTGCGGCATCTGCACGTCGAAAACCGCACAAAAGCCGTTGTAACGGCTCAGCGTCTGGGAATTTTGGAAGCCTGAAAACGCTTTGCCCGAAAGCCCTTGCGGAACGTCGCCGCGGGGGCTTTCCGTTTTTCGAAAAAAATGATGATTTTTGTCTGAAAGACTTCACTTTTCCGCGTGGCTGTGTTATTTCTGTCATCCAAAGGGTAACATAAGGAGCGCCGATTATGGGATTCTTGAATTCGTTGCTGAAAAACGTGGGCAACAAGGACGATTCCGCCGATTTGCGGCAGGATTTGGAAACGCCGTTCGACATCAAGGGGTCGAAAAAAGCGCGCAGAACGATTACAGCGTTGATTAACCGCACGGCGAAATCGGAAGCGGGGCGCGCTGTTTTGGAAAAAGCCTCCAAAGCGGGCTATGTCCTCAAAGACGAATATCTGGAGGGCGCGTTCGGCGCTTGCGACGGCGACAACAAGCTGATTGTGCTGGACACCCGTTTTTCAAAGGACAAGCTGGTGTCGACGCTGGCGCACGAAGCACGCCATGCCGAACAAATCGAAAACGGCGCGATTAAAGGCTATGACCCGACGAAAACAATCGCGTCGGCTTTGGTCGAAAAACGGCTGATGGAGGGCGATGCCGTCGCTTATTCCATGCTGGTTTGCGACCAGCTGTACGAACAGGGCGATTTAAGTCCCGCCGTTGCCGTCGCGCACCAAGCCCCCGAAATTTTCAAAGGCTACCAAAACGCCAAAAAAGAATCCCCGACGGGCGACAAAGTCAAGGACGCCATGACGGGGGCGGTGCTGGGGTGGTTTTTCAGCGAACGGCTGAAAATGCGCTACGAACAGAACTTCATTGCGAATCCGCTGTCGATGGGATTGAATTTGGACACCGACCCAAAATCGCTGAAGGTCGTCGATTCCGCGCAAAGCGTTGCCAGAATTTGCACTTTTGACAGCAAACCGTATTTTTCGGCGGATGTCGGAGTGCTCAAAGAATCTGTTTTTTGCGGTGTGTCGCGTTCCACAAAATACTGGATTAACGCGCATGTCGCGGCGGTCAAGGCGTGCGGCGGTCAACCCGAACCGTCCGTCGAATCGATTCCCGTGTATCACGAACGCCCGTCCAACAGAAAAGGGCTGGAATCGTATCCCGCGCCTTTGTTGCCGTGCGCGCAGGATAAAATCAAGCAGGGCGGCGTGAAAAAAGCTTTGAAAAACACGGCGTTGAAGCTGCTGAAGGTAACAAAACAAAGAGGGCGTTGAAATGGATTTGGCGGAACTGATTGAAAACTTTTCGTTTTTGGAAGACTGGGAATCGCGCTATTCGTACTTAATCGAACTGGGAAACGCGTTGCCTCCGATGCCTGAAGCCGACAAAAACGCCGATACCAAGGTTGACGGCTGTATGAGCCAAGTCTGGCTGAAAACGCACCGCGACGGCGACGTTTTGACGTTCGAAGGGGAAAGCGACGCTCACATCGTCCGCGGATTGATTGCCGTTTTGCAAATTATTCTGTCAGGCAAAACGGTGCGGGAGATTTTGGCAACCGACGTCGCGGCCGTGTTTGCCAAACTGGGACTGGACGCGCATTTAAGCCCGACGCGGCGCAACGGCTTTTTCGCCATGGTGGAACGCATCAAAACCGAAGCCGCCAAACCGTAAAGGATTTTTGTGTGAAAACGTTTTCAGCCGCTCTGTTTTTTGTTCTTTGCTTTTGTTGCGATTGTCGTGCGCAAACGAAAAGTTGCGAGGGTGTGACTTGTCCCGTCGGACAGGTTTGCGAAGAGGGAAAGTGCGTCGACGACTGCCGCGAATCGCAAATGCCGTGTCTTGACGGCAAAGTGTGCCAATCTCAAACGGGATTGTGCGGCTACGGCTGTTCGGCGGATGACGACTGTCTGAACGCCGAGTTTTGCAAAAACGGCGTTTGCGTCAAATTGTGCAAAAACGGCGTGACGATTGACGGCAAAATCTGCGACGGCGAAACGCCGGAATGTTATGAAGCCTCGGACGGCAAAAGCGCGTATTGCGGCTGCCGCGAAGGGTCGTGCGCGCCCGGAAATGTCTGTTCCAAAACGAAATGCGAACCTTGCCCGCGCGGGTACGAAGACGCGCAGGGGCAAAGCTGCCGCTGTCCCGCGGGATACGCCGCGGACGGCAAGGGCGGGTGTGCCGTGTGCGGCGCGGGACAGAACTGCAACTGTCCGCCCGATTACGTCACAAACGGCAAAGGCGCGTGCGTGCGCTGCATGACCGCCGACGATTGCGGCAAAAGCGGAAAAGTTTGCAGCCATGCGGGGACGTTTGATGCCGCATGTTCCGATTTGAAGTGTGAAGCGGGAACGTACATGCGGGGCAACGCCTGTTTGCCGTGTTTGGACGGATGCGCTGTTTGCGACGACGACAAAACATGCAAAACATGCGCCGAATTCCATTACGCGGACGGCAATGCGTGCAAATCCTGCGAAGCCCGATTCGGGACGGGATGCGGCGTTTGCACGGCGGACGGCGAACAATGCGACGAATGCCGCTTCGGTTTCGCCAAACAGTCCGACGGCGGCTGCAAACCGATTGTTTGCGCCGCAGACGAATACCTGACGGGCGAAGAATGCGCCAAATGTGCCGACGTGCTGGAAAACTGCCAAGCTTGTTCGGACGAGCGAACCTGCACGCTTTGTTCGGGCGAGGGGCGAGAGATTGTTGACGGAAAATGCGTATGCGGCGCCGCTTGGAAACGAAACGGCGACGGGAAGTGCGTCAAACTTCCGTGCGAGGCGGGCTTTTTCAACGATGGAACGGGATGCAAATCCTGTCCGAAGGGATGTTTGGAATGTTCGTCGGCAAATCAATGCGACGTCTGCAATGAAGCCGAAGGATACAGAAGCAAAGACGGAACATGCGTCAAAGTCGAATGTCCCGAAGGTTTTTTCCGCGATATTGTCATGTGCAAACCGTGTGCCGATACCATTTCCGACTGTACAAAATGTTCCGAATTGGGAACGGCGTGCGAAGAATGCGCCGTGGGGACGCTGTTGTCGAAATCGGGCGACAAGTGTTTGCCTATCAGCTGCAAGCGCAGTGAATATCTGGACGGCAACGATTGTGTTTCCTGCTTTGAAAAATTCCCGAACTGTTATTCGTGTACAAAGGACGGCTGTACGGTATGCGACAAATATTATATTCCAAACGCGGGGGCGTGTGTTCCGTTAAGATGCCCCGATGACGAATATCTGAATATGGACAGCGGTCTGTGCGAACGTTGCCCTGTCGGCTTTACGCCCGACAAAACAAGGTGTCTGCCGAAGTTTTGCCCCGAAGGGCAATATCTGGACGGCGACGACTGCAAGCCGTGTTCGGCCAACTGCCGCCGATGCGGCAACGGCGGGGTTTGCCGTATCTGCAACAGCGGATTCGGAATGAAAGAGGGTTCCAAACAGTGCGAAGAATGCGGCGACGGATTCTTTTTGAAAGGGACGCGCTGTCTGCGCTGCGACGAAGCGATTCCCTATTGCAAAGAATGTACGTCCGACGGTTCGGCGTGCTTGGATTGCGGCGGCGCGCGCATGACGGTTTTAAGAAAGTGCGTTCCGTAGTTTTTTAACTCAGCCGTTCGCGCAAGTCCGCAATGGCGTTTCGCGCCAATTCGTCGCACCGTTCGTTTTCGGGGTGTCCCGCGTGTCCTTTGACCCAATGCCAACGGATTTTGTGCGTGCGTTGCAGGTGAAAGACTTCCTGCCATAAATCGCTGTTTTTGACGGGCTTTTTGTCCGCGGTGCGCCAGCTGTTTTTGACCCATTGCGGCATCCATTCGGTCGCGCCCTTCATCACATACTGGCTGTCCGTCGTCAAATCGACTTCGCAGGGTTCTTTTAAAAGCTTCAAACTTTCGATGACGGCTTTCAGTTCCATGCGGTTGTTGGTGGTGGCTTCTTCGGCGCCGCAGACTTCCTTTTCGACGCCGCGGAATCGCAAAACCGCCCCCCAGCCGCCCAAGCCGGGGTTGCCGCTGCATGCGCCGTCGGTAAACAGTTCTATTTTTTTCATAAACGGCAGAGTGCCACTTTCACAAAAAAAAGTAAAGCGGCACACTTGCTTTTTTTTGCGGTTATCCTTTAGTATGAAAAGAACGAAAGGCTGACGGAATGAATGTTTCTTTTTTCACATGCGGCGGGCTGTTTTGGTGGGTTGACAGGTATTCCTACGCGGGATGGCGGATTCAGGAATGCATCTGGACGAAACGCTGCCGTTTGCTTGACCCGTTCCGAATCCGCCGCGCGGCGGGAAAGTTCAA
>CAVCSV010000001.1:0-53950 GCA_963604715.1 Limosilactobacillus gorillae | reverse complement strand
GTTATCAGGCGCTGATGAAATTCGTCAACGACTGGGAAATTCCTCAGCCGCCGAAAAAAGCCGTCGTTTTTCTGCACGGATTGTATCAGGGAACGGCGGGATTCGAAAAAATGGCGCGCCGCTTTGCCGACGATTACGAAGTGATGGACTTTTCCTATCCGATGAAACGCTTTGACATCATGCGGACGATTGTGGCGCTGAACGACTTTTTAAACCGCCGTTCCGACATCGAACAGTTGAATTTCGTCGCGACGGGAATCGGCGGGATGATTTTGCGCTGCGCTTTGGCGGGAAATCCCGATTGGGCGGAAAAAGTCGGGCGCAGTGTCTTTGTCGCCGTCGGCGCGCGCGGGTACGGTCAGCTGAAAAAATACTGCAAGAAAAAATGGTTCCCGTGGGTATTCGGCAAAATGAACAAATTGCTGATTCCCGAATACGCTTTGACGCAAGTGCCGCGAATGACCAAAGAATTCGCCGTCATCATGGCGGGCAAGGAGGACGGCAAAGGCGTTTGCCCGTGGCTGAACGGCGACAACGACGGCATTCTGCGCGTGTCGGATGCGCGCGACAAGACGGCTAAAGCGGATTTTCTGGCGATGGGGCGAATCAATCCGTTTTTGCTGACGGACGACCAAATCGTCGGGCTGACGTACAGCTTTGTCAAAAACGGACAGTTCGGCACGGGAAAAAGAATCCGCACGGAACAGCTGATGACCAACCTGTGGGACAATTAAGCGGATTTTTTGTGTTCCAAATGTTTGGCTTCGACCCAGAGGTTTTCCATTTCCTCCAGCGACGTGCTTTCGAACGGCTTGCCCATTTCCTTTAACCGCTGTTCAATGTGCCCGAAGCGGCGCATGAATTTTTCGTTGGCGTGTTTCAACGCCTGTTCGGGGTTGATTTGCAGTTTGCGCGCCAGATTGACGCAGACAAACAAAACGTCGCCCATTTCGTCCAGCCGTTCCTTGTCGTGCGTCGGCTGGACGATTTCGGCTTTAAGCTCGCTCACTTCTTCGTAAATTTTGTCGACGATAAGCAGCGGAGCCGCCCAGTCGAAACCGACGCGGGCGGCGCGGGATTGGATTTTGAATGCGCGAATCGTCTGCGGCAGCGCATCCGCAATGCCCGACAAAACGCCGTCTTGACGATGTTCGCGTCGTTCGATTTCTTTCATTTTTTCCCAGTCGGGCTGGGCGGTTTCTTTGCCGAAAATGTGCGGATGACGGCGAATCATCTTGGCATTGATGCCGTCGACGACGTCTTGGAAATCGAACAGCCCTTTTTCTTTTGCCATTTGGGCGTAAAAAACGATGTGAAGCAGTAAATCGCCCAATTCCTCTTTCAGCTGGGCTGCATCGTTTTTTTCGACGGCGTCGTAAACTTCGTAAGCTTCCTCCAGCGTATAGGGCGAAATGCTTTCGGGCGTTTGGGTTTTGTCCCACGGACAGCCCGTTTCGGGGTCGCGCAGTTTTTCCATAATCTGTAACAAAGAGTCGATGTCCGCCATGGGAAAATCCTTTCGTTTTTGACGCTTGTACCCCGAAACGTTTCGGAATTCAAGAAAGAATCGAACGCTTTTGTCTACTGCGCGCCGTTTCGGGGCGGGGCGGACGGAAAAAGCCGTTAAAACGAAACAATCCCTTGCAAAATGCGGAAAAACGAAGTAAAACTTTTTCAGAAAAAGCCGCGTTTTTTACCCGAAATTGCAAAAAAATCCGAAAATAGACAAAAAAGGCTTGCAAACGGAAAACGATTTCGGTATAACTGGATTTAAAGATAACCGTTTTTAAAAGAGAGGTTCTTATGAGCGACGAAAAGAAACCCGTAAAATTGATTGTCAGCGACATCGACAACACCATCTCCGACTACTTCAACAACTGGGGCATGGCGTGGGACAAAGGTGTCGAAGAATTGGCAAAAAGCCGCGGCATGGAAAAGGATAAACTGTACGACAGCATCCGCGAAAATTCGGAAGGCTATGCCCGTTTCCACAACTTCCCGGACATCATCAAAGAAACGCCGGAATTGAGCTACGAAGGCAAATCCGCCGAAGAACGCAAACGCTTGGAAAGAGCCGACGCGAAAATCTGCCACGACGTTGCCAAACAGTACCATGAAGGCAACAAAATGTACGAAGGCGTCATCGCCACGGTGCGCAAAGCCAAAGCCGCGGGTGCGAAGTTCGTTCTGTATACCGATTCGCCCGCTTCGGGTGCGGTCGCCCGTATGGCTGACATGAACTTCCCCTTGGATTTGCTGGACGGCTTGGTTTGCCGTGCCGACGGAACGACGGAAAATGTTGACGGCAAGGTTCAGTTCAAAAAAGCTCCCCTGCAGGTGACGGGCGGTCGTTACGACGGATACCGCGACGCGCTGGTTGCCAAACTGGGCGACAAGCTGGTGATGAACGAAGGTAACGTTTGGAAACCCAATATGGACGTTATGCAGTCCATTATGGATACGCACGGTGCGAAAGCGTCCGAAACCGTCATGGTCGGCGACAGCATCAAATCCGACGGCGGCGCGGTTCGCCTGGGTTGCCACTTCGCTTGGCAGAAAGAGGGTTCGGAAGTCACCGACGCGGTTCAGGAAATGTACGGCAAAATCAACGACAACGCCGGATACAAAATCGGTTCCAAAGGTCATTTGGAAGTGTTGGCGAAATTGTCCAAGGACGATCCGAAACTGGGTCAGCAGTACAAAGACCACATGGTCACTTTGGAAGGCGGCTTCAAGGATTTGAACAAATACTTCCGCTTCCAGTCCGCGGAAAGGACGAAATCTCAGGAAAACTCGGCTGTCAAAGCGGCTCTGGCTCGTCGCGCCCAGACCAGATAAGCAGACGTTTTTCATCAAAAGGGGAAAAGGTGGCAAGCCTTTTCCCCTTTTTTGCAACAAACTGATTTGTTTGATTTTTTAAGGGCTTTTCGGTGAAAGATTTTCTTGATTGACCCGATGAAAATTTGCTAACCTATCTGAAATTGTCAAACAGCTTGCTGTTTGTTTTATGAAAGGATTACCGCCTTGTCTAACAAATATACGGAAGAAAACCTGATTCGCGCCGCCTCTTATTTGCCGAGCGAAGCGGAAAAACAGGCGTTGCAAAACGATGCCGCCAAATCCGCCGATCCTTTGTCGGCTTTGCTGTATGCGGATGACCGCGAAACCGTGCTTTACGGTATTTTCGGCGACGTTCCCGATTATTCGAATCCCGACATGGAATCGTTGTGGGACGAAGTGCTGGACGCCGAACCCGAAGACGTGTACGAATACTGTTTCCGCAAAGGCGTGGATTTGTTTCAGGATGACGGGAAGCCCGTTCCCGGCTGGCGCGACATCGCTGTCATGCTGAAAGCCATTGACAAAGGCATTTTGGAGCTGGCGTAAAATTATGGCTGAACCGACCAAAAAAAATGCAAAGGATGCCGTCAAGCCCGCTTTTATGACGCGGATGCGGAATTATTTTCTGACGGGACTGCTGGTGACGGCTCCCCCCGCGCTGACGATTTATTTGGCGGTTTTGCTGGTCGGTTTCATTGATAACAAAGTCCGTTATCTGATTCCCGACGAATACAATCCCGAACAATATCTGCCGTTTGCGATTCCCGGCGCGGGGGTTGTGCTGGTCGTTGCCGTGATGATAGTCATCGGTGCGTTCACAACGGGATATTTGGGGCGTTTGCTGGTGCGCGTCTGGGAACGGATGTGGGAAAAAATGCCTTTTGTGTCTGGCATTTATTCGACGTTCAAGCAGTTGTTCGAAACGGTTTTTTCGCAAAAATCGAACGCGTTCCGTCAGGTGGTTATGGTCGAATTTCCGCACAAAGACGCGTGGACAATCGCTTTTGTCACCGCCGATACGCCTGAGGACGTCGCGCAGGCTTTGGACAAGGACGATTTGGTCACCGTTTATGTGCCGACGACGCCGAACCCGACATCGGGATACTTGATTATGGTGCCGCAAAAGGATGTCGTTCCGCTGGATATGAGCGTCGAAGACGGCTTGAAGACCGTGATTTCTTTGGGCATTGTGACCAAAAAGAAAAATTTGTAAGGAACGAAAATGTCTTTTTTATCGGAACAGACGGCGCATCGGCGCACGTTTGCGATTATTTCCCACCCCGACGCGGGTAAAACGACTTTGACGGAAAAGCTGCTGCTGTTCGGGGGCGCCATTCAAATGGCGGGTGCGGTGAAAGCCCGCGGGGAACAGCGCCGCGCGCGTTCCGACTGGATGAAAGTCGAACGGGAACGCGGGATTTCCGTCGCGTCGTCCGTGATGACTTACGAATACGCGGGGTGCACGTTCAACCTGTTGGACACGCCGGGGCACGAAGACTTTTCCGAAGACACCTACCGCGTTTTGACCGCCGTCGATTCCGCCGTTATGGTCATTGACGCCGCCAAAGGCATCGAAGACCGCACCCGCAAGCTGTTCGAAGTTTGCCGTCTGCGCGATGTGCCGATTATCACGTTCATCAACAAAATGGACCGCGACGCGCAAGACCCGTTTGCGTTGTTGGAAGAAATCGAACAGACTCTGGCTTTGGACGTAGCCCCCGTCAGCTGGCCCATCGGGTCGGGACGCGATTTCAAAGGGTGCTACGATTTGCTGAACGACCGCTTGGCTTTGATGGAGCGCGGCGCGACGCAGGAGGGCGAAGTCTGCAACGGCTTGGACGACCCGAAATTGGACGCGATGCTGCCCGCCGATGCGGTGGAAAATCTGCGCGCGGGTGTTGAAATGGTGCGCGGGCTTTGTCCCGAATTTGATGAAAAGGCGTATTTGGAGGGGTCCATGACGCCCGTGTTTTTCGGCAGCGCAATCAACAACTTCGGCGTTCGCCAACTGATTGACGGGCTGGTCAAATATGCGCCGTCGCCGCGTCCTCAGCCTGCCGTCGGACGCAAAATCGACCCCGCCGAGGACAAGGTTACGGGCTTTGTGTTCAAAATCCAAGCCAACATGGACCCGAAACACCGCGACCGCATTGCTTTCGTGCGTTTGTGTTCGGGGCATTTTCAACGCGGGATGAAGTTATTGCACGTCCGCAGCGGCAAATATCTGCCCATGCACAATCCGATTATGTTTTTGGCGCAGGAACGCGAACTGGCGGAGGAAGCTTTGCCGGGGGACATCATCGGCATTCCGAATCACGGCAATCTGCGCATCGGCGACGCGCTGACCGAAGGCGAACCGCTGACCTTTACGGGAATTCCCAGCTTTGCGCCCGAACTGTTGCAAAAAGTGCGCTGTGCCGACCCGCTGAAAGCCAAGCATTTGGGCAAGGCTTTGCAGGAAATCGCCGAAGAGGGCGGGGCGAGCGTGTTCAAACCGCAAATCGGCACGGATTGGATTGTCGGTGTCGTCGGCAGTCTGCAATTCGATGTTTTAGCCGACCGAATCCGCACGGAATACGAAATTCCCGTCATTTTCGAACCGACGACGCTGTACACGGCGCGCTGGATTCAGGCGGAAAATCCTGCGGATTTGAAAGCTTTTGTCGATGCAAACAAAGCGGCGATGGCAACCGACCACGACGGGGAATGGGTGTTTTTGGCGCGCAACGCGTGGCATTTGAACAAAACCAAGGAAGATTACCCGAAAATCAAGCTGGTTGAGACCAAGCAAAACAGCTAAAGGATTTTTTCGATTTTCAGCAGGGCGGTTTTCAGATGAAGACCGCCCGCATAGCCTGTCAGCTTGCCGTTTGCGCCCAAAACGCGGTGGCACGGAATGACAATGGCTATCGGATTGTGTCCGACCGCGCCGCCGACCGCCTGCGCCGACATTCTGTTTCCCGTTTCGGATTCGATTTGCCGCGCGATTGCGCCGTAGGTCGTCGTTCCTCCATAGGGAATTGCGCGCAAAATCGCCCAAACTCGCTGGCGGAAAGCGTTTCCCGTCGGTTTTAAAGGCAATTCGTCGGGGCTTGTCTTTTGTCCCGTGAAATAACGGTCAAGCCAATCTTTGGCATTCGCAAACACGGGCAAAGCGGCATTCGATTCGGCGTTGTTTGCCGTTTTGTCGGGGGATTGCCCTTTTATCCACAATCCCGTCAAATTGTCGCCGTCGCTTGTCAACAGAATTTCCCCGACGGGCGAGGGCAGAACGGTTTTAAAATAAGTCATAGACTGTTCCACAAGTTAAAGGTTGCATAACTGCCGAACGGGCGGCATCTGTCTTTCAGCGCTTTGATTTCTTTGGGCGTCAAAGGGGCAAGGGCTTTCTTGACGCCGAAATCCGAATCCAGAAAAGCGTCGGGCGCACGCATTGTTCTGATTGCCAAATAGTTTGCCGTCCATGGTCCCACCCCGGGCAAAGCAAGCAGCTTCGGAAGCTCCGTTTCGGGATTGGCGGTGGGCGACAGGTCAAGCGTGTGTTTGCAAAGCCCTGAAGCAATCGCCGAAATCGCTTTGGCGCGTGTCGGCATAATGCCCAAATCGATTAAAGCTTGTTCGGGCAGGGCGGCGATTTTTTCAGGGGACGGAAAAGCAAAACCCGTTTCAATCGGTTTGCCGAGCGCCGCAATAAACCGCGCCGCCAAAGTTTGAGCGGCTTTGACCGTGATTTGCTGTCCCAAAACGGTTCTGACGGCGGTTTCGAACGCATCGAAACAACCGACGGAACGCGTGCCGATAACACACGCGCCGTCTTTGATGCCGTTTAAAAAGTTCAGCTTTTTGAAAACGGTTGCGGGGTCGTTGTTCAAATCGAACATCAGCCGCAAACGGTTTAAAACGTCGGGCAAAACGGGGGATAGACTTTCGGTCGCCGCAATCCGCAAAACGCTTTTCGACGAATCGTTTTCGACCCGAATCCGTCCCTGAACGCCGTTTAGGAAAACACAGCGGGAATAAACGCCGTTGTCGATTGTTTCGATGTTCGGCAATGCGCGCGATGCCAAAAAACGCAATACGCTGTCCCATTGATACGGCGGGCGGTAGGGTAAAACGGCGGAAAGCATAAAAAACTCCTTTTCCGACAGAATATCCCGTTCGAATTTGTTTTGCAAATTACAAAACAGCCCGCTGTCAAAGCGGGCTGTTCGTCGTTAAATCAAAGCGTCAATCGCGGACTTTGGTATCGCTCATAATAGCGGTCTGGCAGGTATGAAGCCCGTCCACCAAGTATTTGATGTCCCAGCCCGTGGTGCAACCGTAGCCGCCGGCTTTCGGGTACTTGGTGCAGACGCGTTCCTTGCCGTTCAGCTTGTCGCCGCTGCGCAGTTCGCCGAAGCCCTTGCCGCAAGCCTTTTCGCATTCTCCGCCGTCGCCTTTGCTGGGCGAACCCGTGCAGGCTTTGGAGTTGGAGGATTGCGTTTGCTGCGCCGTCTGGCAGGTGTACAGCGTACCGTTGACCAGCGTTCTGATGTCCCAGCCCGTGGTGCAGCCGTAGCCGCAGGACAGCGGGTATCTGGTGCAGACGCGTTCCTTGCCGCCTTTCAGGTCGCCCGGACGGTCGTAATAGAAGCCGTCGTTTCCGCAGATGCGGCGGCAGTCGGCGTCCTTGTCTTCTTTAGGCGCCGTCTGCTGAGCCGTCTGGCAGGTGTACAGCGTGCCGTTGACCAGCGTTCTGATGTCCCAGCCCGTGGTGCAACCGTAGCCGCAGGACAGCGGGTATCTGGTGCAGACGCGTTCCTTGCCGCCTTTCAGGTCGCCCGGACGGTCGTAATAGAAGCCGTCGTTTCCGCAGATGCGGCGGCAGTCGGCGTCCTTGTCTTCTTTAGGCGCCGTCTGCTGAGCCGTCTGGCAGGTGTACAGCGTGCCGTTGACCAGCGTTCTGATGTCCCAGCCCGTGGTGCAACCGTAGCCGCAGGACAGCGGGTATCTGGTGCAGACGCGTTCCTTGCCGCCTTTCAGATTGCCCGGACGGTCGTAGTAGAAGCCGTCGTTTCCGCAGATGCGGCGGCAATCGGCGTCCTTATCCTCCGAATCGCCCGAAGAATCGCCCGTCTGACGTGCGGTCTGACAGGTGTAAACGGTGCCGTTGACCAAATAGTCGATGTCCCAGCCCGTGGTGCAGCCATAGCCGCAGGACAGCGGGTATCTGGTGCAGACGCGTTCCTTGCCGTTCAGCTTAGCACCCGGACGGTCGTAATAGAAGCCGTCGTTTCCGCAAATGCGGCGGCAATCGGCGTCCTTGTCCTCTTCTGCTTCTTCCTGAATGGCGGTCTGGCAGGTGTAAACGGTGCCGTTGACCAAATAGTCAATATCCCAGCCTTTGGTACAACCGTAGCCGCAGGACAGCGGGTATCTGGTGCAGACGCGTTCTTTGCCGTCCAGCTTTGCACCCGGACGGTCGTAGTAGAAACCGTCGTTTCCGCAAATGCGGCGGCAGTCCGCGTCTTTGTCGTCATCGACGCATACGCCGTTCACCAGCGTTTTGCCGTCCTCGCATTCCGTGGCAATGGGATCGCCGCCGTCGGGATTGCTTTCGCACGAAGTCGCTCCGTCGGGGCAGGCGACGCATTCACCCGTGGTGTAGTTCAGCACTTTTCCGTCCGTGCAGGTTTTCAGTTCGCACCCCGATTTGTCGGCGCGCAAATTGTACGCGATTTCACAAATGTCGCACTTTTTGGACGACGAGCAGGATTTGCATCCCGGCATCGCGGCGGAACAGCTGTGGCAGGCGTGGTTTTCGACGTATTGACCCGCGGGGCAGGAAACTTCCTTGCAAGCCGAAGCCGTCGTTCCCGGTGCGGAACAATACTGGTTCCAGGCGCAGGTGTCGCTGGTGTTGCAAACGACGCATTCGCCCTTGCCGTTGGAAATCTTGCCGTCGGGGCAGTTGCATTTTTCGCCCGCGGGGCACATTTCGCATTGATAGCGAACGCCGATCATCGAACATTTCCAAGCGGGACCGCAGGATGTCGACGTGCAGGCGCAATACGATACATGACCGCTGGTTTCAATCGCGCATGACGGTGTGGTCGGCAGGGTTTCGCAAACGACGCCGTCATAGGTTTTGCCCTTTTCGCACAGGTTTTTGCAAACATGCAACGTGGTGCAGTATTCGTTCTGATCGCAATCCGCGGCGGTATCGCAATACCCCGGAATATCGCAATCGTCGCCTTTGCAGGTCGGCGTTTCTTTTTGCTGACCGGGGATGGTCGGCGCAATATCCAAAGCGCCTTGACCGTCGCCCAATTTATAAGAACGCGCGACAACGAACGATTCGGAATCGTTGAAAATCGCGCTGTCGGCGGCTTGCGCCTGTGACAGCGTCAAGAAACCGATAAGGGGGATTAAAAAGATACGTTTCATTCTGACGACCTTTCTTTAAAGTTTTCCACTGTTTGTTACAATAGCACGGATTTTTCCCCGATAAAAGGAAAATTCCCGTTATTCGTCGTCGATTTTGCCGCCTTGAGCCAATTCGGCGACGGTGTTCAGCACTTCAATCAGCGATCCGAACTTGAAAATGCGCTCTTCGATTTTTTCGGCAACGGCGTCGTCGGCTTCCTCCAACATGGGTTTCAGCGTCAGGATGTTGTCCATGCAGAAATCGCTCAAATCATCCAGAGTATCCAAAATCATATCGCGTTTTTCGGACATTTTTTCGGCTTTGGACGCCTTTTTTTCTTCGGCTTTTTTATCTTTTTTAGACATGGGAGTCCTCCTGTTGTTTTTCCAAATTGTCGCGGATGTAGCGGTCAAGCAGCTGAACGCCGAAACCCGATCCGCCCTTCGGGCACATCAAGGTCGCCTTTTGCTGCAAAGCGACGCCCGCAATGTCCAAATGCGCCCATTTGACGTCGGGCAGAACAAAGCGTTTCAAGAACGCCGCCGCCGTGCATGCGCCGCCTTCGCGTCCGACCGTCGACGTGTTGCGGATGTCGGCGATGTCGGAAACGATTTGGCTGTCGTAGCTGTCGTCGACGGGCATCGCCCACAGTTTTTCTCCGCTTTCTTTTGCGGCGGAAATCAAAGATTTTTCAAGCGATTCGTCGTTCGAGAACAATCCCGCGAATTCCGTTCCCAAAGCCACGACAATCGCGCCCGTCAGGGTCGCCAAGTCAATCAAAACGGGGGCTTTGAAGCGTTCCTGCGCATACCACAGCGCGTCGCCCAAAACCAAGCGTCCCTCGGCGTCGGTGTTGACGACTTCGACGGTGATGCCTTTCAGCGATTTGACGATGTCGCCGGGTTTTTGCGCCTTTGCCGACGGGATGTTTTCAACCATGCCCATGACGCCCGCGACGTTGACCTTCGCCTTGCGCATTGCAAGCGCCTGCAAAGTTCCCAGAACGGTTGCCGCGCCGGCAAGGTCTTCTTTCATGTCTTCCATGCCTTTGGCGGGCTTCAAGCTTAAACCGCCCGAATCGAAGCAAACGCCTTTGCCGACCAAAACGGCGTGGGTTTCCTTGTCTTCGGGTTTGCCGCGCCATTGCACGACAACCATGCGCGGCGGGTTGATTGAACCCTGCGCCACGCCCAGCATCATATTGAATCCTTTGTCGCGCAGCTGCTTTTCATTGTAGATTTCGGTCTGAAGCCCGTATTTCTGCAGTTCGTCCGCGCGTTTGGCAAACGCTTCGGGCGTCATGACGTTGGCGGGTTCGTTGACCAAATCGCGCGCCGTGTGAATGCCTTTTGCCAAAGCAAAATAAGCGTCGTATTGGTTTTGCGCCGTTTGCGCTTGTTCGGTCAGAATGAAAAATTCCTTGACCGTTACGGGATTGTCGATTTCCGTTTTGTACTTGGTAAAGCGGTAGGACGCGATTTTTGCGCCGAAGCCGACGGGCGCGGCGGGCAAATCGTCGACGGCAAACGCGACGGCGGCTTCACCCGCGGTCAAAACGGCGTTCGCGGCATACGCGCCGATTTTTTTCGCCGCCACGTCGCTCAGCTTTTCCTTTTTGCCCAAGCCGACGCACAACAGCCGCTTGACGGGCAGGTTGTTCAGCGCGGTAAAGCAGTACGTTTCGCCGAACTTGCCGTAAAAGCCGTTGCGCTTCAGCGAACGGGTAACGCCGCCGTTCATGACGGCGTCGATTTTCTTTGCCGTTTTGGACAGCGTGATGTTTTCGTAAACGCCGACAATCAGAATGCCGTCGCTTGAAATTTCGGTCTTTTTAAAGAGAATATCCATTTTTTCAACCTGTTGTTATCAAAGAATCTTTCTTACAGCATACACGCCCGCGCCCGATGAAAGCAAGCACAACAAAGTTTTGTTTTTGAAATCGGAACGGTTTTGGCGTAAAAGACGTGCAAAGCCCGCCTTTTTTTGATACAACGTTTGTATCTTCGGAGGATGATAAATGACGACGGAACTGCAAATCAGAATGCCCGACGCGCCCAAAAAAGGGCTGGTTTTCGCTTTGCTGCTGGACGGGCGGGGCGGCGCGACCCCTTTAAGCATGGACGAAGTCGAACAATGGAAAGAGGAAGACGGCTTTTTATGGCTGCATTTCGATTCGTCGGCGCAGGAAACCAAAGACTACATGCTGGAAAAAAGCGGCATTCAGTCTTTGGTGCTGGATTCTTTGCTTGACGACGAGGAAGACCGTCCCCGCTGCATGTCGTTCGGCGACAATCTGATGCTGTTTTTGCGCGCCATCAACCTGAACGTCGGCGAAGAACCCGACGATATGATTTCCCTGCGCATGTGGGAGGAAAAGAAACGCCTGATTACCCTGCGCGAAGACCCGATGGGCTTTATGTGGGAAATCAAACAGCATTTGGCCATCGGAGCGGGGCCGCGCGACGCGGGCGAAATGCTGGACGAGATTTGTTCGCTGACGCTGGACAAGATTGTCGAAGCCGTGTCCGACATCGAAAATTACATCGACCGCGCCGAGGATGAAATTCTGGATGAAATCGAGGACGAAGAACTGATGCCCCGCCTGTCCGAAATCCGACGCAATCTGACCGAGATGCGGCGTTATCTGGCGCCCCAGCGCGACGCTATGGAGGGCGTGTCCCGTCAAATGCTGTCGTGGATGAGCGGCAAAGACCGATTCTTTTTGCACGAAAACGCCAACCGCATGCTGAGGATTATCGAAGACATCGACAGTTTGCGCGAACGCGCGATGATTAACATCGACGAACTGGCGAACCAAGTCCGCGAACAGACACAGCAAAATATGAACACGCTGTCCGTTTTGGCGGCGATTTTCATCCCGCTGAACTTTGTAACGGGGCTGTTCGGCATGAACGTCGGCGGAATTCCGGGGCAGAATATGACGGGCTTTACGTTCGCGGTCGTGTCGCTGATTACGGTCGGCTTTATTCTGGCGCTGATTTTCAAGCGGTTGAAATGGTATTGATATGAAAGCATTGATTAAACAAGTGGATGACGCAAGCGCGGCTTTGGCGGCGGAATTGCTGGACAAGGGCGAACTGGTCGCTTTCCCGACCGAAACGGTGTACGGATTGGGCGCGGACGCGGCGAACGATTTGGCGGTCGCGTCGATTTTCGAAACCAAAGGCCGCCCGCAGTTCAACCCTTTGATTGCGCACATCGCCGATTTGGCGTGGATTGAACGCTTTGCCGTGATGACGCCCGTTGCCAAAAAACTGGCGGAAAGCTTTTTGCCCGGACCGCTGACCATGGTGATGAAGCGGTCGGAAAATTGCCCGATTTCGCACTTGGTTTGCGCGGGATTGGACACGGTCGGCGTGCGCTTTCCCGTTCACGCGGGCGCGCAAAAGATGCTCAAAGCGTTCGGTCGTCCCGTCGCCGCCCCCAGCGCGAACATTTCGGGGACGGTCAGTCCGACGACGGCGGAACACGTCGCGCAGGGCTTGGGCGACAGAATCTCCTTGATTTTGGACGGCGGAGCGTGCGCCGTCGGGGTGGAATCGACGATTGTCGACGTGACGACGGATTCCCCCGCTTTGCTGCGCGCGGGCGGAGTCGCCGTCGAGGACATCGAGGACGTTTTGAAAAAGCCTTTGCGCCGTCCCGAAGCCGATCCGAACGCGCCGCGGTCGCCGGGGCAAATGCTGTCGCACTACGCGCCGCGTCTGCCCGTTCGATTGAACGCCGAAAAACCCGAAGCGGGCGAGGCGTTTTTGGCTTTCGGCGCGGCGAAAAACGCGACGCTGAACCTTAGCCCGTCGGGGGATTTGAGGGAAGCGGCGGCGCATCTGTTCGCGTATATGCGTTTGCTGGACGACAAGAAATACACGGGCATCGCTGTGATGCCGATACCGACGCAAGGGCTGGGATTGGCAATCAACGACCGTTTGAAACGCGCCGCTTATCCGCATTGAGTTATAAAAAAGCCCGCTGTTGCGGGCTTTTCGTTATTTCAAGGGGATTGGGCTGACTTTGTACTGTCCGGGGGACAGTTTTTTGCCCGTGTTGTTTTTGACGCCGTATTCTTCGCGGACGCTGCCCTGCTGGTTGACGGGCATGGCGGGTTCGGTCGGTTCTGCTTTGGGCAGGACGAATTTTTTGGGATTCGAAGGCAGGGCGTTTTTCTGGAAACGCATCATCACATACCCCGTGCCGCCGCCGTAAGCCGCCCCCGAAACGCCGATGGAGTAGCTGGCGCCGATTTCGCCGTAGTCCAGATTGACGTAATCGATTGCGAAAACGGTTGAAATCATCGACGTCGAAACGGTCGTGAATTTACAGCGGTATCCCGTATCTTCCATCAAAACGTAATCGGGCGATTTGACGAACAAAGCGTTGTTCGACGCGCGGCATTGCGGACGGATGGCGTTGTAATGCATATTGTAGTCCAGCGCAATGTTGACGGTTTGATCCACTTTGTTTAAACGGACGTCCAGCAGTTTCGCCGCGTCGATGACGACTGTGGCAGGAGTGACGCCCGCTTTGATTTGGAATTGCAGATAGTTTTCAAAACATGTCCGCGTCGCGGGGTCGGCTTCGCACAGCATGATTTGGGAATCCAAGTTGTTGTCGAACAGGTTGTACAGGCTGTTGTACATGAATTCGCGCGTCATATTCGTTCGGGCGGGCGCACATTGGGCGGACCGACAAATAATAACGGAAGACGGTGCTTTCGGTGTGATAATCGTCGTTTGTTCGAACGGCGACGGATAAAACGATCCGCAGGACGCCGTAACGCCCGCGATAGCCGCCGTCAATAACGTTTTTTTCAATAAAGCCGATGATTTGGACACCTTGGGAACCCCCGCGACAGTTTATATTTTTACTTTACCATATCAGCGAATTCTTACGAAAAGATAAAAAAAAGCGAAAGCGCGGATTTTTTTCGTTTTTGCGGCAGCCGTTTTCGGATAGGATGAACGCAAAGGAGAAAAAATGAAAAAGTATGGGGCTTGGGCTGTTTTGGCGACGGCTTTCGTTTGGTGTTCCGCCGCGGTGTTCCGATGCGCCGTCAACGTCGCGTATTGGGACGAAGTGCCGTTTTACGCCGCTTTGAAAGCGGGTCAAAGCGCCGCTTTTTATTGGCAGACGTATAACGAACACCGTATTGTGTTCACCAAAATTTTGATGGGCTTCGGCACGCCTTTGACGTGGATTTATACGTCGTATGCCTTGTATGTGCTGACGGTTTTCGAACTTTGGCGCGTGGTACGCAAAGCCGCGGGGGACAAGTGGTTTTTGCCGTTGCTGTTTGCGCCGCTGTTTTCCGATATGAACGCCGTCAATCTGCTGTGGGGATTTTCGTCGCAGTTTCATTTGATGATTTTGTTCGCTTTGCTGGCGGCGGAGTTTGCTTTTTTGCGTCCCGAAACAGGGAAAAACAAGGGGCTTTGCCTGCTGTTTTTGCTGTTGTCGTGCCTGTCGATGAACATTGTTTTCGCTTTGGGCGTCGCGGCGGCGGCGCTGATGGCCGACGGGACAGGCAAAAAACAGGCGATTCCTTGTTTTGCCGCCGTTTTTGCCGTGTTTTTCATCGGCTACGCTCCCGTCGGCGCGGGGGCGAAGGTCAGCCTGTATTCAACGGAATTCGGCTATGGGTTCGTCAACCTTTTTTCGGCGTATTTTACGGGATTCGACCGTTTTTCGATTGTTCATTTGCTTTTGTTTTGTCTGATGTTCGCGCCGTTGATTTTGCTGTTTTGCAAAAATTCGGATACGGACGACAGAAACAGAATGGCTTTGTACGCCGTCGTGTTCGGTTCGCTACTGTCGGCGGCGGGAATTGCCCGCAACCGTTTCGGCGACGCGCTGATGCATCGTCACGCCGAAAGCGTGATGATATGCATTCCCGCGCTGATGATGTTGCTGTATCCGATGCGCAAAGCGTTTTTCACGGCGGCGATTGTGGTTGCTTTGGGATACAGCGCGCACTTCGATTCGGGCACGTTTTCCCGCATCAAAGCCGACCGTTTGCAGGGCGTTGCGTGTTTGGAATCGTTCAAAGCGGGACAAAACGACGGGAATTGCCCGACGTTGTATCCGTACAATATGGCAAAATTCGTTCAGCCCAGCAGCCGCCAGTAAACGTCAGTGTTGAACAAAGCGGGGTTGTTGCGGGCGTAATCCGCGGCGGTGGCGTTGTATTTGTCGGCTTGTTTGGGATTCAGTCCTTTTTCCAGCAAAAAGCCTGCGACCGCGGGATTGTCGTTGCTTGACGCCGCGGCAATCAGCAGCGTTTTGCCGTCGTCCATGGTTTCGAACGGGTTTGCGCCGTATTTGAACAAAGCCTCCAGCACCAGCGGGTTCGGATTTTTCGCCGCCGCCCACATGGCGGGCGACGCGTTCAGCACTTTGTCGCGGACGGCAAGGTTCGCGCCGCCTTTCAGCAAAGCTTCCGTTACAAGCGCGTTGCTGTTTTCGACGACCGCCGCCATCAACGGTGTTGTTCCGTGCTTGTCCGCGGCGTTCACATCGGCGCCGTATCTCAGCAAAGAGGCGACGACGCTTGCGTCAACCGCGTTTTGCGCCGCAAACATCAGCGCCGTGCGACCGTCCAGCGTTTTCATCGAAACGTCCGCGCCGCCTGTCAAAAGGGCTTCGGTCACCGCGGCGTTCGGATTTTTGCCCGCCGCCAGCATCAGCGGCGTAAAGCCGTTGACCGTCGCGCGGTTGACTTTCGCGCCCATGGTCAGCAAAACCGAAATCATTTGCGGATTGCGGTTTTCTTTCGCCGCCGTCATCAAAGGCGTTGCGCCGAATTTTTCCTCGCGCTGGCGAATGTCCGCGCCGCTGTCAATCAGCAAAGCCGCAACGGCGGGATTCGGATTGCTTTTTGCCGCCCACAACAAAGCCGACAATCCATCTTTGTCGCGCGCGTTCAGCTCCGCCCCCGCTTCCAGCAGCATTTCGATAATCGCGGGTTCGGGGTTCAGCGAAGCGGCAAACATCAGCGGCGTTATTCCCCGTTTGTCGCGGATGTTGATGTTCGCCCCTTGGGACAGCAATAAATTGACAAGCGCGGTGCTTCTGGCTTTTGCGGCGGCGAAAAACAGCGCGGTCATGCCGTCGTTTTGCGGCGTGTCGATTTTTGCGCCCGCCTGAATAAGGGCGGCGGACGCCGACAAATCCGCGTCAAGGATTGCGGCAAGCATCAGCGGCGTCGTTCCCAGCTTGTCGCAGACGTTCGGATTGCCGCCCTCTGCCAAAGCCGCTTTGATTTCGTTTGCGTCGCCCGTGCGCGCCGCTTCCAAAACATCCGCCATAGCCGTATCCTTTCAGTTCAAAGTCCGCGATAAAAACAGGTGCGGTTTCCCGTGTGGCACGCCGCGCCCGTCTGGTCGACCAGCGCCAATAAAGTGTCGCCGTCGCAATCAATCCGCAATTCTTTCAGCACTTGAATATGTCCCGACGTTTCGCCCTTGCGCCACAGGGTTTGACGCGACCGCGAAAAATAACACATCCGTTTTGCGGCAATCGTTTCTTTCAGCGCGGCTTCGTTCATCCACGCCATCATCAGCACTTCGCGCGTGTCGAACTGCTGGGCGACGACGGGAACCAGTCCCGCGGCGTTGTAGGAAACCAAGCTTAAAAAATCGTCGGAAGTGATTTTCTGCATTCTTTTTTACCTTTGAAAGTGTTAAAAGAAGATACAAACGGTTTCATAAAAAATAAAGGGTTATTTTAAATGACGGAAACTTTGCAGGATTTGCGGCGGGAAATCGACGAAACGGACGATGCCTTGCACGCGCTGGTGATGCGCCGCGCCGAATTGGCGGAACGCGTCGGGCGGGTCAAAGCGGAATCGGGGGAAAAGCAAGTCTTTCGTCCCGTGCGCGAAATACAAATCCTGCGCAGACTGCTGCAAAACCACAAAGGCGATTTGGGCAAGGATTTCATCATCCGTTTGTGGCGCGAGATTATCGGCGCGTGCACCGCTTTGCAGGCGCCGATGACGGTGGCGGTTTTTATGCCCGAACGCGGCATGGGGAATTTGGAGCTGACGCGCGCTTATTTCGGATCGACAGCGGCTTTGCTGCCGTGCAAATCGGTCAATCTGGTGCTGAAAGAATTGACGCAGGGCGAGGCGGATTTCGCCGTTTTGTCCCTGCAGGACGATCAAAGCTGCTGGTGGTACGCTTTGGCGCAGGAACGCCGCCGCGCCGTCGCCGTGTTCGCCAAACTGCCGATGACGGGGGCGGCGGACAACGGGCGCATTGTGTTCGCCTTGGGCAAAGTGCCGTTTGAATCGTCGGGCGACGACCGCACTTTGCTGGTTGTCGAAACGGACGGAAGCATCAGTTTGGGCACGCTGGATTTGGTTTTGAAAGCGGGCGGCGTCGCCACCAACGCGATTTACGATTCTTTTTCGCCCGATATGACCCGCAAAGCCTATTTGTTCGAAGTGGAAGGTTTCTTGGAATCCGACGACGCCCGTTTGACCGCCGTCGTGAAAAAGGAAGATGGCAAAATCACCATGACGCGCGTCATCGGCGGTTTTCCGACTCCGTTGCTGTAAAGGATGAAAATGATGTCGAAATTACCCGTACCCGCTCATCAAAGCATTATGACTTTGACCCCTTATGTCGGCGGCGCGTCGTCCGTCAAGGGCAAAGCCAAAGTCGTCAAACTGTCGTCAAACGAAGGCGCGTTCGGCACGAACCCGACGGTTGTCGAAGCCGTCAGACAGGGGGCGGAATCCCTGTTCCGCTATCCCGACGGGGGCAGCGTCGAACTGCGGCGGGCAATCGGTGCGGCGCACGGATTGGACGCGGACAGGATTGTTTGCGGCTCGGGTTCTGACGAGCTTATCGGATTGCTTTGTCATGCTTATCTGAACGCGGGGGATAAAATCGTCATCACGCAGTACGCTTTTTTGATGTACCGTCTGTACGCCGTCGGATGCGGAGCGGACGCGACAGTCGTTCCCGAAAAGGATTTCAAAGTCGATGTCGACGCGGTGATTAAAGCAATCACCCCCGAAACGAAAATCGTATTCATCGCCAACCCCGGCAATCCGACGGGGACTTATGTTCCTCGCGACGAAATGCGCAAGCTGTGCCGCGAAGCGCCGTCAAACGTGATGATTGTGCTGGACGCCGCCTATGCCGAATTCGCGGGGCGCGAAGACTATACGGCGGGCGAGGATTTGGTTGACGAATTCCCGAACGTTGTGATGCTGCGCACGTTTTCGAAAATTTACGCCTTGGGCGGAATCCGCTTGGGCTGGTCGTACGCGTCAAAGGAAATCACAGACGTTTTGAACCGTGTGCGCGGTCCGTTCAACGTCAACAAAGCCGCCCAAATCGCGGGCGTTGCGGCGGTCAAGGATACGGCGTTTGTCAAAAAATGCTTTGACCACAACGCGAAATGGCTGGCGCGCCTGCCGCATGAATTCGAAAAGCTGGGCTTGACGATGACGCCGTCGGTTGCGAACTTTGTTTTGGTGCATTTTCCGCATACGGGCAAAACGGCTGAAAACGCCGACAAATACCTGCAGGAAAACGGCGTTATCGTGCGCAAAGTCGCCTCTTACGGCTTGCCCGACGCCCTGCGAATCACCATCGGAACTGACGAAGATATGGAACTGCTGTTAAAGCTGTTGCGCGACTATATGACTGCTTAGGGCGTTTCGTAGTCGGGATAGCGGTACAGCTTTCCTTCAAAGTTTTTCAACAGCAGAAAGTCGCCGTCGCGCCCCGCCACATGGTCGGGCGTCAGGACGATTTTGCCGCCGCCCCCCGGAATGTCGATGGCGTATGTCGGCACGGCGTATCCCGTCGTGTAGCCGCGCAAAGCGTCAATGATTTCCAACCCTTTTTTGACGGGAACGCGGAAATGCATCGAACCTTTGACGGGGTCGCATTGGAACAGGTAATAGGGACGGACGCGGACTTTCAAAAGCTTGTGCATCAGCGATTTCAGCGTGTCCGCGTTGTCGTTCACGCCGCGCAGCAGCACGGTTTGCGAACCCGTCGGAATGCCCGCGTCTGCGATTTTGTCGCACGCTTCGTTCGTTTCCGCCGTCATTTCGTCGGGGTGCGTGAAGTGCAGGCTGAAAAACACGGGATGATATTTTTTAATCGTGTTCAGCAAAGATTTCGTAAAGCGCATGGGCAGGACGGCGGGCGTTTTCGAACCGATGCGAATCATTTCAACGCTCGGAATCGCGCGCAGGTTCGCCAACAGATAATCCAAAGCGGAATCGGGCATGGTCAGCGGATCGCCGCCCGAAATCAGCACGTCGCGCACTTCGGGATGGTTGCGGATATACGCGAACGCCTGTTCCCACATCGATTTGCGAACGGGGGACAAGCCGTTTTTTTCTTTCAGCCGTCCGACCAGACGTGACCGCGTGCAGTAGCGGCAGTAATTGGAACAAAATTCGGTCGTCAGAAACAAAACGCGGTCGGGATAGCGGTGAACCAAGCCGGGGGTGACCATGCACGGTTCTTCACCCAAAGGATCGTCGTTTTCGCCTGCGGATTCCGTCATTTCCGCCAGCGACGGCAACACGGTGCGGCGAACGGCGGGGGAACGGGCGGCAACCGAAGCGTAATAGGGCGTGACAGCGACGGGGAAAGCGTTGCTCATGGCTTGTTTTTCTTCGTCGGTCAAAGCCATAAAGCGGGAAAAATCCTCCGCTTTCGTCAAACGGTTTTTGATTTGCCAGCGCCAGTCGTACCAGTCGGAATCGGATGCTTCGGGGTAAAATTCGCGTTTGAAAACAAGACTTTCGGTTGACATAAAAACGTCCTTTGGTGTTTAATGAAAAGTTAATGGAATACTATCCGAATTGAGCGGAAAAGAAATGAAAAAAATAATTTTTTTTGCAGCGGCTTTGTTGTGGACGGCTTCGGTCAACGCCGCGGACATCAAAAACACGGATGCCGAACGTTACGAACTGCTGGTCAAAACGGCGGACGGCAAGTTTAAAACAACGCTGGAACCGAACGGCTACATCGCGAATCTGTGTTCGCACTGCACCGTCGAAGTCGTCGGGTACAGCCTGATGGACATTGAAAACGAACGGCGGATTGTCGTCGACGGCGGTATTTTGCAGGTTAAGTAAATGGCTGAAAAAACTCTGCTGCGCAAAGCGGTGCCGTTTTGTCTGTTTTTACTGGCGGGCGGGGTGCTGGCATGGCTGACGCGCTATGAACTGACGGTGGACTTCGTTCAATATCATTATTACAACGGCTTTGCGTTCTGGAACGATCGTTTGGGCGCGGACGTCGCCCCCGCCGCCATTCCGACGTTTTACAACCCGTTGCTGGATGCCGTTATGTATAAAATGCACGCCTTGCCGCAAGGGGTGTATTACTTTATCCAAGGGCTGTGGTTCGGCGCGCTGATGTACGTTGCGTCCAAAATCGCCGCCCTTTTTTTCGATTTGACGACGACGGCGGGCAAAGTGTTCGCCGCAATCGCCGTTGCGGTTTGCGCGACGGGTTCGGCAACGTGGTTTCAAATGGGGACGGCGACCCATGAAGTCGAAGTGGCGGTTTTGGAATTGACGGCTTTTTACCTGCTACTGAAGGACAAAAAACGCTTTTTCGCCGCGGGGCTGTTGCTGGGCGCGGCGGCGGGATTCAAGCTGACCGCTTCGATTTACTGTGTTTCGACGGGCTTGACGCTGATTTTGTTTTGGAAAACATTGGACAAGCCGCTGAAAAGCATAACGCTGTTTTCATTGGGCGGGCTTGTCGGATTTTTGATCGTCGACGGTTTTTGGATGGTCAAGTTGTGGAATCTGTACGGCAATCCGTTTTTTCCGTTTTGGAACGGAATTTTCAAATCACCGTACTTTCCCGAACACAATTATGTCGACGATTTGCATTTGTACGGCAAAACGGCTTGGGACAGGGTGTTCGCCCCGTTTTTGATGGCAATGCAATACAAATTTGCAACGCATCAGATAACGGTGGATCCGCGCTTTGCCGTTGCGGCTGTGGTCGGGGTGATTGCTTTGGTGGCGTATCGCAAACACCTCAATCCCCGCATACTGTTTGCGGGCGTGTACGCGGTTGTCGGCTTTGCCGTATGGGAAGCGGTGTCGTTTAACGCGCGGTTTTTGATTCCCGTCGAAATCGTCGTCGGTGTTTTGATGCCGTATGCCGCGTTTTGTTTTTGGAAAGCGCATCCCGAATTGAATGCCGAAACGGCGGTGTTTTACGGCATAGGAAGCGTTGTTCTGTACGGTTTTCTGGCGGCGACGGCGTTCGGCGACGGCTGGGGATTTGCGAATCAAATCAACTTTTTTGCGCAAAAGATTGCTTTGGATGAAAACGCCGTCATTCTGATAGCCGAAAAATCGCCGTTGTTTGCGGCGACCCGATTGGCGGAACAAAATCCGTCCGTCAAACTGGTGCAAAAATTGAACGGTTTTGACGAACGAAAAGATTGGCGCATGACGGATTACGGCGCGATGAAAGCGGCGGCGGATAAAACGGTGGAAAACGCGCCCGCCGTGTATACCGTTTTCGTTCAAACACATTTGGCGGCGCATTTGATTGCTTTGAATAACAAAAATTGCCAAATCTTGCCGTTAAAAGACACGTATGCCTCCACCCTTTTATGCAAAGAACGGTAAAATGACGAGAAAAATCAAACCCGCAAGTGTGTTTTTGTTGTTTTTGCTGGCTGGCGGGGTGCTGTCCGCCTGTATGAAGTTCGAACTGCTTTACGATTTTTTCCAGTACCATTACTATAACGGCTTTGCGTTTTGGAACAATCGGCTGGGCGTGGATGTTGCGCCCGCGTCGATTCCTACGTTTTACAATCCGCTGCTGGATGCCGAAATCTATGCGCTGATGACGCTGCTCAAGCATCACGTTTCCGTTTATTTCTTTATTCAAGGGTTGTGGTTCGGCGCGCTGATGTATGTCGCGTTTAAAATCGCCGCCCTCTTTTTCGATTTGAAAACAACGGCGGGCAAAGTGTTTTCGGCGCTTGCCGTTCTGATTTGCGCGACGGGGACGGTAACATGGTTTCAAATGGGCACGTCAACCCATGAAATCGAATTGGCGGTTTTGGAATTGACGGCGTTTTACCTGCTGTTAAGGGACAAAAAACGCTTTTTCGCCGCGGGGCTGTTGCTGGGCGCGGCGGCGGGATTCAAGCTGACCGCTTCGATTTACTGTGTTTCGACGGGCTTGACGCTGATTTTGTTTTGGAAAACATTGGACAAGCCGCTGAAAAGCATAACGCTGTTTTCATTGGGCGGGCTTGTCGGATTTTTGATCGTCGACGGTTTTTGGATGGTCAAGTTGTGGAATCTGTACGGCAATCCGTTTTTTCCGTTTTGGAACGGAATTTTCAAATCACCGTACTTTCCCGAACACAATTATGTCGACGATTTGCATTTGTACGGCAAAACGGCTTGGGACAGGGTGTTCGCCCCGTTTTTGATGGCAATGCAATACAAATTTGCAACGCATCAGATAACGGTGGATCCGCGCTTTGCCGTTGCGGCTGTGGTCGGGGTGATTGCTTTGGTGGCGTATCGCAAACACCTCAATCCCCGCATACTGTTTGCGGGCGTGTACGCGGTTGTCGGCTTTGCCGTATGGGAAGCGGTGTCGTTTAACGCGCGGTTTTTGATTCCCGTCGAAATCGTCGTCGGTGTTTTGATGCCGTATGCCGCGTTTTGTTTTTGGAAAGCGCATCCCGAATTGAATTTCAAAACGGTTGTTCCGTATTCGGCAATGGTGATTGTTTTGTATTCTTTCTTTGCCGTGCCGTTTGTTACAGACCCGTGGGGCAGGCTGACCGCGTTGGATGTTGTTCACAGCCGCGTCAAACTGCCCGAAAACGCCGCGCTGTGGCTGAAAGGCGATTTTCCCGCGTATGCGGCGGCGGAAATCCTGCGCGACAACCCGCATGTGCGGGCGGTTACATACTCCATTCACAAGATCATACCCGACTGGAATATGAACAGATACGGCAAAATGGAGCAGGCGGCGCAGGACGCCGTCAAGGACAAAAAGCTGTATGTGCTGATGGACAAAATTTTCTGGGCGGACAATCAAGATATTGCCGTGCAGGATTATTTGTGGAACTGCACCCAGCTGGCTATGGATGAGGTTGCAAAGTTTAACGGAAAGCACTACTATTTCCTGTGCGAATTGACGAAACAAGCTGAAAAAGGAGAGCGGCATGATTAATTCCAATTCTGCGCAAAGCGGGCGTTCGATTATCGAAATGCTGGGTGTTCTGGCGATTATCGGCGTTTTGACGGTGGGCGGCATAGCGGGGTTTTCGTCGGCGATGTCGAAATACAAAATCACCAAAATCACCGATGAAGTTCAACGCATGGTGACAAACATCCGATCGGTTTACGCGGGGAAACGGTCCTATGCAGGGCTGGACACCAAAACCGCGTACACGCTGGGCATTTTGAACAGTGAACAATGCGCCGACGAGGAATGCGCCGCGCCGACAAACGCATTCAGCGGGACGATTTTGTTGGGATTGCCGAACAACGCGCATTATTTTTCGATTACTTACAACAGCTTGACGCGCGACGCGTGCACCCGCTTGGCGATGAACGATTGGGGCAACGCGACATCGGGACTGGTCGCCGTCGTCGTCAAAGGATCGGCGCAGGGCAGTCAAAACAGTATGACTTATGCGTCGGACGGGCTGAACGTGTTTACAACAACGAAGCACGGCGATTTGCCGATTCCTTTGGCAAAAGCGGTCGAGGCGTGCAAAAACCTGACCGCTACGGGCGAAATCGACGGACTGGCGTCGATAACGTGGGTGTATCGGTAAAAAAAAGCGAACATTGATGTTTTTTATTAAGCAGCGACAAGTATTGTCGCTGCTTGATTTTATCGCCGCTTAAAGAATTGCTGCATTGCTTTGAAATTTTTTGATTTGTGCGCGCGCGTCGATTTGAACGGCAACAAAAACGCCCTCTGAAAAGAGGGCGTTAAAGTAGTTAATTCAATGCGCCGTGGCAATGTTTGTATTTCTTTCCCGAACCGCACGGGCAGGGGGCGTTGCGCGACACTTTTCCCCAAGTCGACGGATCTTTCGGGTCGATTTCGTCGGCTTTGGTATAGCGGAACGGGCTGTTTTCCAGCTGTTCCGTTTCCTGCTGCGGGCGGTTGCCGAAAGCGTCCGCCGGTTCTTCGTGCAATTCGGTCGTTTCCTGCTGCTGACGGCGGCGTTCGGCTATCGCTTCCACCGTTTCGGGGGCAAGCTCGACATGCATCAAAAACCGCGTTACCTGTTCGCGCATGTTGCCAATCATGGAACTGAACAGGTAGAAAGCCTCTTTCTTGTATTCGTTCAAGGGGTCTTTTTGTCCGTAAGCGCGCAGAACAATCGTGTGGCGCATGTATTCCAGCACCTGCAAATGTTCTTTCCACAGCTGATCCAGCACCTGCAAAGTGATGTTCTTTTCCAGCATGTTAATCAGCTCGTCGCCGAAATCCTGCCGCTTGCGCGCCATTTTTTCATTCGCCGCCCGCATGATTTTATCGGTAATCGCTTCGGTGCCAAGTCCCTCTTCAATCCAAGAATCGACGGGCAGATTCAGTGCCATCGTGCGATCCAGCTCTTCCTTCAATCCCGCGACGTTCCAGTCTTCCGCCGCCATGTCTTCGGGCGTGTAGGTCGCCGTAATCGCGTTGACGACTTCGGCGCGCATGTCCTCAACCGTGTCGGAAATGGTGTCCGCCATCATCAGCTCTTTGCGCTGTTCGTAAATGACTTTGCGCTGGTCGTTCATGACGTTGTCGTATTTCAGCAGGTTTTTGCGGATGTCGAAGTTGCGGGCTTCGACCTTTTCCTGCGATTTTTGCAAAGTTCTGGAAATCCACGGACTGGAAATGACGTCCGTTTCCTCCAGTCCGCCCAGCGGTTTCAAGAATTTTTCGATTCTGTCCGCGCCGAAAATGCGCAACAGGTCGTCCTGCAGACACAGGAAGAATTTGGACGCGCCGGGGTCGCCCTGACGTCCCGAACGTCCGCGCAGCTGGTTGTCGATGCGGCGGCTTTCGTGGCGTTCCGTGCCGATGACGAACAAACCGCCCGCTTTCATGGCGATTTCCTTGCCCGTTTCGATTTCGCGCTTGATTTCCTCGATGCGTTTTTCGCGTTCGGCGGGGTCGGTGACGTCCGCCAGTTCCTGCGCCACGCGCATATCGAGGTTGCCGCCCAGCTGAATGTCCGTGCCGCGTCCCGCCATGTTCGTCGCAATCGTAATCGCGCCCGGCATGCCCGCTTGAGCGATGATGTACGCTTCCTGTTCGTGGTGGCGCGCGTTCAAAACGTTGAACTTCAGCTTGGTTTCTTTTTTCAGGCGTTCCGCCAGCTGTTCCGATTTTTCAATCGACGTCGTGCCGACCAGAACGGGCTGCTGACGGTCGTGGCATTCCTGAATCAATTTGATGACGGCGGAAAGCTTTTGTTCCTCTTTCCAATAAATCTCGTCCTGATAGTCGATGCGGATGACGGGGCGGTTTGTCGGAATGTCGATAACGTCCAAGTTGTAGATTTCGCCGAATTCCGCCGCTTCGGTCATCGCCGTACCCGTCATGCCCGCCAGTTTCGGATACAGGCGGAAATAGTTCTGGAACGTAATCGACGCCAGTGTCTGGTTTTCGGGCTGGATTTTGACGTGTTCCTTGGCTTCCAAAGCTTGGTGCAAGCCGTCGGAATAGCGGCGTCCCTCCATCATGCGCCCCGTGAATTCGTCGATGATGACGACCTGTCCGTTGCGGACGATGTAATCGACGTCGCGCTGGAACAGCTTGTGCGCTTTCAACGCTTGGTCGACATAGTGAATAACCGGCGTGTTGATTGCGTCGTACATCGCGCCCTGAATCAAGCCCGCTTCCTGCAGCAGTTCTTCCATGTAAAGCGTGCCCGATTCCGTCAGGGACACCGTGCGCTGTTTTTCGTCCTTTTCGTAATGTTCGGGGCGCAGCATGGGAATCAGTTTGTCGATTTGGATGTATTTTTCAGACGAATCTTCGGCTTGACCCGAAATAATCAGCGGCGTGCGCGCTTCGTCGATTAAAATGGAGTCCACTTCGTCAACGATGGCGAAGTTGAACGGACGCTGCACCATTTCGTCGATGGAATACTTCATGTTGTCGCGCAGGTAGTCAAAGCCGAATTCGTTGTTCGTGCCGTAAGTGATGTCGCAAGCGTAGGCTTCGCGGCGTTCTTCGTCCGTCAAGCCGTGGACGATTGCGCCGACGCTCAGCCCCAAAAAGCGGTAAATCTGTCCCATCCAGTCGGAGTCGCGTTTTGCCAGATAGTCGTTGACGGTAACGACGTGGACGCCTTTGCCCGTCAGCGCGTTCAGATAAACTGCCAGCGTCGCGACCAGCGTTTTGCCTTCGCCCGTGCGCATTTCCGCGATTTGTCCGCGGTGCAAAACAATGCCGCCGATAAGCTGGACGTCGAAATGCCGCTGTCCTATGGTGCGTTTGGCGGCTTCGCGGATTGTGGCGAACGCGTCGGGCAGAATGTCGTCCAGCGTTTCACCGTCCGCCAAGCGTTTTTTCAGCATGGGCGTGCGGGCTTTCAATTCTTCGTCCGAAAGGGGAGCGATTTCCGGTTCCAGCGCGTTGATTTTCGCGACGGTTTTTCTTAATCCCTTGACGTAGCGTTCGTTCGCGCTGCCAAAGACTTTACGCATCAAAGAGCCAATCATTTCAATCCCCTTTTATATAATAAAGTAAGAAACATCATACTTAACCCTATTGGGCGCGGACTGTCAATCATCTTATTTTATTGCTTTACCAAAAAGCCAAAGACGGCTATGATATTTGAAAATTTTTTGTTTGAAAGGCTGAAAAATGAACAAAACCCTGAAATTGACCGCGATGCTTTTGCTGTTGTCCGCGACCGCGCACGCCGCCGACAAAAAAGCCGCCGCGGATATGGTCGTTGCGACCGTCAACGGCGAAAAAATCACCCTGTCCGATATGGAAGACGTCAAACAAATGACGAATCCGCAAATCGCGGCTTTGCCGATGAATGCCGTGTTCGAACCTTTGCTGGACAACCTGATTAACACGCAAGTCGTTGCCCAAGCCGCCAAAGAAGCCAAAATCCAAGATTCCGCCGAATACAAAAAGACGATGAAAAGCTTGGAAAATCAGATTTTGATGCAGCTGTATTTGAAACAGCAAGCGCAGAAAATGCAGACAAAAGCCAAATTGCAGGAAATGTACGAACAGTACAAACGCAATAATCCCCCGCAGGAGGAAATGTCCGCCGCGCATATTCTGCTGAAAACGGAAAAGGAAGCGCGCGACGTCATCAAACAGCTGGAAAAGGGCGCCGATTTCGCCGATTTGGCAAACAAGCTGTCCGAAAACAAAGGGCTTGAGGGCGGTGATTTGGGATATTTCACCCGCGAACTGATGGTGCCCGAATTTTCCGAAGCCGCTTTCCGCATGAAAGAGGGCGAAATTTCCAAAACGCCCGTCAAAACGCAGTTCGGTTGGCATGTCATCAAAGCCGGTCCGCGCCGCTTGACCGAAGTGCCGAGCTTTGAAGAAATGGAAAAGGAATTGACGCAAATGCAGGCGTCCGAAGCGGTTGAAGAAATCGTAACGGGTCTGCGCAAAAAGGCGAAAATCGTCACAACCCCCGTTCAATTCGACGCACAGGGCAATGTGGTGAAATAAAACGCGGCAATTTACGGAAAACCCGCCGATTTCAAAGTCGGCGGGTTGTTTTTTGACCGAAATCTTTTAGCGGGTAAAACGTTTGATGCCGCGGATAACGCTGGAAATGTTGATTTTTCTGCCGTTTGTGCGTCCGATGCTGACATCGCCTTTGCGGTCGACGGAAACGGTTGTCGCGTTGGCGTCCCTGCCGTCGATGCTGACGGAGGCGTTTCCGTGCACGTCGCCCGAAATTTTAACGCCGCGTCCCGTACTGCCGTTGGTGAATACAGCGGCGCCTTGTCCTTTGGTATCGCCCTCGACGCGGGTCAAGCGGAAACCGCCGCCCGATTTTCCCGTGTTGACGTTGGTCGCAATGTTGCCCGACACTTTGCCGTGATTGTCAACCTGAACATTGGCGGAACCGCCGGGCATATCGCGGGATACGCGCGCGCCGTTGTTGTCCGCGCCGAAGATGTAGCGGGAATCTTCGGTTTTGACCGACCCGCCGATGCTTGCGCCGTCGGGACCCGCCGCGCCTGCGCGCACGGATTGAATTTCCGTGTTTTCGCCGATTTTGATGTTGCCCGCGCGGACTTTCGCGCCCGTTGCGGTGGAATAGCTGACGCGGTTATCGATGTCTTTTTCAACGCTGACTTCGTGAGCGTCGCCGCGCGTTTCTGCGGAATAGACCATGCCCGTTTTGTTGTCCGTGACGCCGATGCCCGCTTTGTGTCCCGCCAAATCGCCGTGGGCGTGGGTCAGGGTGAAGCCGTCGCCGTCGTGAGCTTTCTGGTTGAACACGCCCGACAGGTTGACGCCGTCTTTGCCCGCTTCGACGGTAGCCGAACCGCCGGGCAAGTCGCGATAGACGCGCGCGCCGTTGTTGTCCGCGCCGAAGATGTAGCGGGAATCTTCGGTTTTGACCGACCCGCCGATGCTTGCGCCGTCGGGACCCGCCGCGCCCGCGCGCACGGATTGGATTTCCGTGTTTTCGCCGATTTTGATGTTGCCCGCTTTGGCTTCTACGCCGTGTCCCGTCGAAATATGAACGGCGTTGTCGTTGTCTTTTTCAACGCCCGCGCCGTAGGACGAGCCGTGTTTGTCGACGGAATAGGAAACGCCCGATTCATTGTCGGTTAAAACGACGCGTCCCGCTTCGTTGCCCGTGTCGTAGCCGATATGGGATATGCGAATGCCGTTTTCCGCCGTCGGATTGACTTGATTGAAAACGCCGTTGAATTCGATGTCGCCGTTGGAATGAACGTGCATTTCGTTGTAACCGCCCGGAAAATCCGTCGTCGCCGTATGGGAATCCGCCGTCAAAACATCGGCGGTTTCGTAGGCTTTTTCCGCGGCATCGCCCAAATGATCGTGCACAAAGCTGTTGACGGCTTCCGCGACTTCGTCATTCGCGTACGCCGTTGTCGCCGCGACCGCCAGCAATCCGACGGTGCAGGCGCCGACTTTCAGCCAAGCCTGTTTCGACCCGCCGTTTTGTTTGATGTCTTTGATACTGGCGACCAGACTGTCCGAGTTTTTGACGGCGCCCAGCGCCACGCCGACGGCGCGCATGCCGGGGATGACGCGCAGGGTGTTTTGTCCGAACGTCATCAGTTTTTGGCGTCCTTCATTGGTTTTCAGAAAGTTCCAAACGGAACCCTTTTCCCCGTGTTCCTGTTTGTATTTGGCGTAATCTTTGCGCATGGACGCAACGGTCGATGCGGCTTTGAAAGCGGAAAAAACAGGTCCCAAGACCAGCGCGGACGCTCCGTTCGCGGCGATTTTCGACGCCGTATACGTTTTGGGGTATTTCTGTTTGAATTTGGCGTTCAAGCCGTCGACACGGCGCACGAAAGCGGAGCCTTTGACGTGCGCTTTTATGCGGTCGGCGAACGAAAGCGCATCCGCCATGGCAAAGCCGAGGGTTGCGCCTTTGGCGGCTTCGCGCGCTTCTTTGGTGTCGGGCAAATCAAAACGCGCGGCGATTTTGTCGGTTTGATTCGCGTGAACCATTTGCGCGATTTCCGCAATGTCCGCAACGGTTTTGGCTTGGTCGGCGCCCTGCGAAACGGGATGCGCGTCGTAATAGCGCGAAACATAGTATTTGATTTTCAGTTCTTTTTTGATTTCGTTTCTGGCGCGCTGAAACGTTTCCGCCGTTTTCGGCGCGTCGGCGTATTCGTCCGAAGCCATGCGCTTCGCCGCCAGAATGTCCGCGGCATGGTCGAAATCCGATTTGCTTTTGCCGTTTTTCGACGCTTCGTTCAACAGACGGTCGTAAAGCGCGCTGTTTTGCACAAAGCGGGCGACCTGAACGGAGGCGTTTGCGGATATGTCCGCGTCAATGTCTTCCATCGCCTGCGCGTTCGCTATGTCCGCGGCGGCGTTTTCCGAAACGAAATCCTTGCCGTTCATGCATTTCGACATAATCAAGTCGCGCACATAGGGCGGCATTTCATCCAGCGGCTTGTCCAATTCGGCGGCGGGAACGAAGTAGTTTGTCTGCAGCAAATCGCGAATGTACGAAGGCAATTCCATAACGACACCTCTTGAAATGAAATCGAAAAAGAGTCTTCTCTTGACAGAATAGCAGAAAACTTTGTCGAAACAAGCTTTATTATCTAAAGGGTATGCGAAATTTTCAAAATTCAATACAAAAGGTTGCCTTGCGCCGCTTTTGATGCTATGGTCATTAAAACGTTCGATAAAACGGAGGGCATTGATGAAAGGCATTATTCTGGCGGGCGGATCGGGAACGCGGCTGTATCCCGCGACCATCGCCGTTTCCAAGCAAATGATTCCCATTTACGACAAGCCGATGATTTATTATCCGATGTCGTTGCTGATGCGCGCGGGAATTCGTGATGTTTTGGTGATTTCAACACCGCTGGATTTGCCGGGATTCAAACGTTTGTTCGGGGACGGAAGCCATTTGGGAATGAATATTTCCTATGCGGAACAGGCTGTTCCGAACGGACTGGCGCAGGCGTTCGTCATCGGTGCGGAATTCGTCGGAAACGACACCGCCGCTTTGGTGCTGGGGGACAACATTTTCCACGGACACGCTTTGACGGAACAGCTGAAATCCGCCGCAAAGCTGAAAGAGGGCGCAGTTGTCTTCGGTTGCTATGTCCAAGACCCCGAACGCTACGGCGTCGTTGAATTCGACGACAATTTCAAAGCCTTGAGCATCGAGGAAAAGCCCGCGCATCCGAAATCGAACTACGCCGTTCCGGGGCTGTATTTTTACGACAACGACGTGCTGGAAATCGCGCGCACTTTGCGCCCGTCGGCGCGCGGCGAATACGAAATCACCGACGTGAACAAGGAATACCTGCGCCGCGGCACATTGAAAGTCAACCTGTTTTCGCGCGACATCGATTGGTTCGATACGGGAACGCACGACAGTTTGTTGCAGGCTTCTTCCTATGTTGAAGCGATTGAAAAACGCAAGGGAATCAAAATCGCCTGCTTGGAGGAAATCGCTTTCCTGAACGGCTTTATTTCCCGTGAAGAGCTGTTTGCCCGCGGCGAACAAATGAGCAAGACGGGCTACGGTCAGTACTTGCTGAAACTGGCAAACGGCGAAATCAAAACACCCGAGGTCTGAAATGCCCTTTATCCCGACAAAAATCAAAGACGTTGTTATCTTTGAACCGCGAATCTTTACGGACGACCGCGGTTATTTCTTTGAAACCTATAACGAAAAACTGTTCAACGACAACGGCATTGCGGCAAAATTCGTGCAGGACAACCAGTCCAAATCGTCCTACGGCGTCATTCGCGGCTTGCATTTCCAAAAGGGTGAACACGCGCAGGCAAAACTGGTGCGCGTGCTGCAGGGTTCCGTTTTGGACGTTGCGGTCGATTTGCGCAAAGGATCGGAAACGTACGGCAAGCACGTCGCCGTCGAACTCAGCGACGTCAACAACTTGCAGCTGTTCATTCCGCGCGGCTTTGCCCACGGCTTTTCCGTATTGAGCAGAACGGCGGTGTTCTCGTACAAATGCGATAACCTGTACTGCAAGGAATCCGAGGGCGGCATCGACTGCAACGACCCCGATTTGGGCATCGACTGGCAAATTCCCGCCGAAGACCGTATTCTGTCCGAAAAGGACAAGCTTCATCCGTTGTTCAAGGATTTTGAAACATGCTTTTGATTACAGGGGTGAACGGTCAGCTGGGAACCGAGCTGAAAGCTCTTCTGCCCGACGCTTTGGGCGTTGACATGCCCGATTTGGACATTACGGACACGGCGGCGGTCAAACGCTTCGTCGACGAACACGGCGTTGACACTATTGTCAACTGCGCCGCCTATACCGCGGTGGACAAAGCCGAGGACGAACCCGAAAAATGCCGCGCGGTCAATGTGGACGGCGTGGCGAATTTGGGCAAATCGGGGGCGAAAGTCGTTCACGTTTCGACCGATTACGTTTTCGACGGTTTGGGGCATCGCCCTTACACCGAAACGGACGCGACCAATCCCGTCAGCGTGTACGGCATCACCAAACGCGACGGCGAAGAGGCGCTGAAAGCCCACGCCAAAACGTGTGCGATTGTCCGCACGGCTTGGCTGTACAGTCCGTACGGCAACAATTTTGTCAAAACAATGCGCCGTTTGGGGGCGGAGCGCGACAGCTTGAACGTCGTGTTCGACCAAATCGGAACGCCGACGTACGCCGCCGATTTGGCGCGGGCAATCGTCGATTTGCTGCCCCAAATCAAGGACGGCACAAAGGAAACCTATCACTTTTCGAACGAGGGCGTGTGCAGTTGGTACGACTTCGCCCGCGAAATCATGAAGCTGTCGGGACTGAAATGCCGCGTCAACGCCATTGAATCGGCGCAGTATCCGACAAAAGCGAAACGTCCGTTTTATTCCGTTTTGAATAAAGCGAAAATCAAATCCATGGGAATTGACGTCCCGCATTGGCAGGAAAGTTTGGAAAAATGTCTGACACGATTTTAATCACGGGCGGAGCGGGCTTTATCGGTTCGAACTTCGTTCCTTATTTTTTGGAAACCCACCCCGAATTGACGGTTGTCAATCTGGACGCGATGACGTACGCCGCCGACGAGCGCAATTTGGCGGAAGTGCAGGGCAATCCGAACTACATCTTTGTCAAGGGCGACATCGCGGACAAGGAATTGGTCAACGCTTTGTTCGACAAATACGACTTCAAGGGCGTGATTCATTTCGCCGCCGAAAGCCACGTCGACAATTCGATTAAAGGCCCCGAAATCTTTGTCAAAACGAACGTGTTGGGAACGTTTACGCTGTTGGACGCCGCGCGCCGCCGGTGGATGGACGCGCCGAACGTTGTCAAAGCGGGATACGAAAACTGCCGCTTCCATCACATTTCCACCGACGAAGTGTACGGAACTTTGGGGGCGACGGGATTCTTTACGGAAACGACGCCGTACGCGCCCAATTCGCCCTATTCCGCGTCGAAAGCGTCGTCCGATTTGCTGGTGCGCGCGTATCACCACACCTACGGCATGAACGTGACGACGTCGAACTGCTCGAACAACTACGGCCCGAAACAGCATCCCGAAAAGCTGATTCCGCACATCATTCAAAGCGCTTTGGCGGAAAAGCCCCTGCCGATTTACGGCGACGGCAAGAATATCCGCGACTGGCTGTACGTCCTTGACCACTGCAAAGCTATTAACTTGGTGTGGACGAAAGGACGTTCGGGCGAAACGTACAACATCGGCGGCCGCAACGAACGCGACAACATCACGATTGTAACGACGATTTGCCGCATTTTGGACAGGGAAGTGCCGCGCGCGAACGGTCATAAGTACGAAGAACTGATTACGTTCGTCAAAGACCGCGCGGGACACGACCGCCGCTATGCCATTGACGCGACAAAGCTGGAAACGGAACTGGGCTGGAAAGCCGACGAAAACTTTGATACGGGCATTGTCAAAACCGTTGAATGGTATTTGAAAAACCGTCGATAAAAAACTTTTTTGACAAAAAAATATCCTTGTCAATCGCGCCCTTTTTCGCTAAACTTTGTCTAAATAAGCGAGAAAGGGCGTTTTTTCATGACAGCGAAAATTTTACAGGGCAATCCCGAAAAACTGGGCGCGACGTATGACGGAAAGGGCGTGAATTTCGCGCTGTTTTCCGAAAACGCGACAAAAGTCGAGCTTTGCCTGTTCGATGAAAACGAAAACGAAACGCGAATCGAATTGCCCAGCCGTTCCGAGGACGGAATCTGGTCGGGCTATTTGCCCGATGCAAAACCGGGGATGCGCTACGGCTACCGTGTGGACGGACCGTATGATCCCGACCGCGGCATGCGCTTCAATCCGAACAAGCTGTTAATTGACCCCTACGCCCGCCAACTGGACAGAGAATTTGAGTGGAACGACGACTATCTGGCATCCTATCCGAACGACAAAAAATCGAAAAACACGGCGGATACGGGCAAAATCGCGCCCAAGGCGATTATTCAGGACCCCGAAGCGTTAAAGGCGGTCGGCACGGTTGAAAAGCCCAATGTGCCGTGGAACCAGACGGTCGTTTATGAAACGCACGCCAAGGGCTTTACGATGAAGCACCCCGACGTTCCCGCTGCCGACAAGGGGAAATTTGCGGGAATGGCGAATCCCGAAGTGATGAAATACATTGACGAACAGGGGATTTCGTCCGTCGAACTGTTGCCCGTTCAGGCTTTTGCGACCGACGAAGCCGTTGCCAAAAACGGATTGTCGAACTACTGGGGCTATGAGCCGATTGCTTATTTTGCGCCGCACCCCGATTACGGCGACCCCGTCGCATTCAAAAAAATGGTCAACGCTTATCACGCGGCGGGCAAGGAAGTCATTATGGATGTCGTTTACAACCATGTGGGCGAGGGCGACGCGCATACGCAAATGCTGAGCTTGAAAGGCATTGACAGCGCGTATTACTTTGTCCACAACCCGAACGACAAATCCGAATACCGCAACGAAACGGGCTGCGGCAACGCGTTGGATATGACAAAGCCGATGGCGCGCCGTCTGGCGGTCGATTCCCTGCGCTATTGGGCGGAGGAGATGGGCGTTGACGGCTTCCGTTTCGATTTGGCGACCGTCATGGGACGCGGGCGCGAGGGCGACCCCGCCAACCGCGACTTTGACAAGAACCATCCGTTCTACGAAGCGTTGAGAAACGACCCCGTGCTGTCGAAGTGCAAGCTGATTGCCGAACCGTGGGACTGCGGCGCGGGCGGATACCAAGTCGGCAATTTCCAGAAAAACTGGATGCAGTGGAACGACCGTTTCCGCGACGACACCCGCCGTTTCTGGTGCGGGAACGAGGGCTTCGCCGCCAAAATGGCGCAGCGCATGACCGCGTCCGACGATATGAGGAACGAGGGCGAAAGAATGTCGCCGTCCGTCAACTTTGTGACGGCGCACGACGGCTTTACCGCCAAAGACTTGTGGTCGTACGAACAGAAACACAACGAAGCCAACCCGTGGCACAACACCGACGGTGCGAATCAGAACTTCGGGCGCAACTGGGGACACGAGGGTTATCGGGATGAAGGCTTGGACGAATTCCGCAACAAAATGGTGCGGAACTTGGAAGCGACTTTGTTGATGGCTTCGGGCGTGCCGATGCGTTTGGCGGGCGACGAGTTCAACCGTTCGCAAAACGGCAACAACAACCCGTATTGTCAGGACAACGAAACAAGCTGGGTGAACTGGGACAAGATTTCAGACCGTGATGTCAAATCGGCGGAAATGGTCGGCTTTATGACGAAACTGCGCCGCGAACACCCCGTTTTGGGCAATGTCGATTATTTTGACGGACAGCCCGTCGACGACAAGGGGACGAAAGACATTACTTTCATCCGTCCCGACGGACAGGAAATGACGGGCGGCGACTGGCAGCCGTTTGCCAAAACGCTGTCTTATGTCTTGGCGGGGGAAAAGACGAAAAAGGACGGCAAACCCGCGGACGACGATTTCATGGTTATTATGAACGCGCACAACGGCGAAGTCGATTTCAGAACGCCGCCCGCGCCGAACGGACAAAAGTGGGAAGTCGCTTTCGATACCGCGCATTTGGGCGTTGAAAAACTGCCCGTCGAGCAGCGTGAAATCAAGGACGGCAACTATCGCGCCCAACCTCATTCCGTTGTGGTATTGCAAGCGGTGCGCGAGGAAAATCGCCAAAAACAGCGGCAGAATCAGTCGGCAAGCGTTCTTGCCCAGATGAAAAACAAGCATTTTTCAAGGTAAAAAATGACGGACGGAAAGCAAGAACCGCTGAAAGGCTTGATTAACGGTGTTGCCGTAGAATACGTTGACGTCGCCGAAAAGCGCAAACTGACGATTGTTTTAAACAAACTGAAGCAGATTCCGACAGGGCAAAACACCTTGAACGAATTGGCGGAAAGCAATACGGTCGTCAGCTTGGAACCGATTAACGGCTGGGGGGCTTTTCTGCCGAAAGACAACCGCATTGTTTTGCTGAAAAGCGGTCCGAACAACAAGCTGTGTTCGACGCTGGTTCATGAAGCCCGTCATAAAGCGCAGTATCAAAACGGCTGTGAACAATGGCGCGGCAACGATTTGGATGTTCAAAGCCAAATCATGATGGATCGCGCAAAGGAAGCTGATGCGCAGGTTGCCGCTTTGACCGCGTGTTTCGAATGGGCGGACAGAGGGGATCAGAAACCGTTTCAGGCGTTCCATGAAAAAACACCTGAAATGTACAACAATTATTTTTTCCGCAGGAAAAAAGAGGGCTTTAAAGCGTATTCGGACAAAGCCAAATCGGCAATGTTTGAAGGCTGGTACGAACAGCACCAAATCAAACTGGTTTATGAACGCAATTACATGGGGCGTTTGGCAATGCGCGAATTGGCGGACGTTTTGGAATGCGGCGCGACTGCGGGCGGTTATACCAAAGCGGCGGAGCGTTTGCATCTGACGCCCGAACAGGTGCTGAAGGCTGTCGGGGCAAACTATGTCAAAGACGCCGCTTTTTTGACGTCGGAAAAGGCGTTGGCGGTCAGTCGTCCGATAAAGGAACTGCTGTCGTTGAGCTTTGAGTTGAACGGACGCAAAGATGCGTCGCTGGATGCCGTTCCGACGATGGACAGAACCGTTACGGCGACTGAAATTCATGCTTTGATACAACCGCTTTCGGATGCAAAACGGCGTTGCGAATACAGGGCGGCGCGTGCGGCGGGAATGAAATCGCCCGCGGAAATCGCTGTTTTTTTGCGCAAAAAGCCTGATGAACGGTATGCAATCGCCAAACACAACAAAATTGCAAACAATGCTTTGAGCCGGGTGCATTCCGTGCAAATCGCGTTGGATATGTTTGATTGTCTGCCCAAAATTTCACAGGAAGCGATGAGTGCGCGCATATCCAAAGACGAAGCAAAACGTTTTGCTGCGCAAAAAAAGGTTGACGCGTGCGAAAATAAAGTGAAGTCATGCCGCAAAACGCTGCTGTCGACTGTTCATCCGCCCGTGTCAGCGCGAACAACCGAAGAAAAACGGTCGGAACAAAGTCAAACGACGGGCGTCCTTGCCCAAATGAAAAACAAGCATTTTTCAAGGTAAATTCAATATTGACGTTTGTGTCAATGCCTGCATGGGACTGCCGCTCCTCGCAGTTTCGGTTTTTATTGTTTTTTTTCAATAAGATATAAAATAACATTTGAAATTGCGAACCCCGCACGGGGTGAAGCAATCCCGTGATAGGTCGGCACGGGACAACAAGAATCGTCATTGCGACGCCGATAGGCGGAAGCAATCCACATTGACTCCGCATTTGCGATAGGCATCCTGCAAATGGATCACCGCGTCGGGCTCGCCCTCCTCGTGATGACGAATAGGAGGCGCGCAAAAGCCAATGCCTGCATGGGACTGCCGCGTCTTTGTTTCCCTGTTGCGATGTGGGCGCGGTTTCGATTGTGTTGGTAACAGACAAAAAAAAGCGGCTGAAATTCAGCCGCTTTTTCGTTGTGATGTCTTTATTCGTCGCGGAAGATGCAGTATCCGTAAGAACATTTCTTTTCGGATGAACAATCGTCGTCGGTCTTGCATTCCTCCGTGGTGGGAACCTTGCAGGTGCCGTCACAAACATAGCCGCTTGGGCAGGACGTGTTCGTACAACGACATTTTGCCTCATGGAAAGATACCCAGCAATGAGGTGTTGTTCCCGAACAGGCTTTCGAAGCACAAGGATCTACGCACTTCCCGCCGACACATGCTTTTGATGTATCGCAGTCATCATTCGAGGAGCAAGCTGTCGGTTTGCAATGGTATCCGCCCGAATTGACGCAGTTGTACCCTTCGCCGCAAGTGTCAGGGTTCGGACTGCATTGACATTTTGCCTCATGGAAAGATACCCAGCAATGAGGTGTTGTTCCCGAACATGTTTTCAAAGTACAAGGGTCTACGCACTTCCCACCGACACATGCTTTTGATGTATCACAGTCACTATCGGAGGAGCAAGCGATGGGTTTGCAATGGTATCCGCCCGAATTGACGCAGTTATATCCTTCACTGCATGTGTTGGCGGGATTATTGGTGCACTGACACCGTCCCTCATGACTATATGCCCAGCAGTTAGGCTCTGTTTTTGAACAGGTAACCCCTGTACAGGCGTTTACGCACGAATGATTTACGCACTTGTCTTCGGTGATGCAGTCATTGGAAGTATAGCATTTGCCCGCTTGCAGATAGCATTTGCCGCCTTTGCAGTATTCAAAGCTTTCGCAACCGCACTGTTCTTCGCACTTGTTGTTGACGCATTTTTCGTTCGTGCCGCATTGGCTGTCGCCCGTGCAACATCCCGCTTTGTCGACGCAGGCATGGTTTTTGATTTCCTTGCATGCGCCGCTGCACGAGATTTTGACGCACTTGCCTTCTGAGCAGTATTCGTCGGCGGCGCAGTCGGAATTCGCCGAACATTGCGGTTTCGGCGTTACGCACGAATAGCATACGCCGTCCGAACCGTAGGCTTCCTCGGTTTTTGTTTGGTCGGCGCGGCAGGACGTTTTGTATCCCATTTCGGCGCAGGATTTCAGGACGCATTCGCCGTTTTCGCACTTTTTACCGTTGTCGCAGTCGGAATTCGCCGAACATTCGGCATCGCAGGTATAGCATTGTTCGCCGTTGGTTGCCGTTCCCGCGGGGGTCTGCTTTTTGCCCGCTTCGCACGATGTCGCCAATCCCATGTCGGCGCAACCGTCTTCAACGCAGGTCGTGCCGCTCAGGTGCCAGCCCTGCGGGCAGGTGACGCAAACGGGATCGTCGTTGGGGTTGGGCGCGACGCATGTTTCGCATTCGGACGGGCAGGCGACGCATTCGCCCGTCGCCCAATCCAGATAATAGCCCGCATCACAGGATTTGGCGACACAAACGCCGTTTTGCAGTTCAAAGCCCGTTTCGCATTCGTCGCATTTGTTCGCGGCGGAGCATTTGACGCAGTTTGCACCGCAGGGATAGCATTTGCCGTCATCCATATTCAGGTACTGCCCGTCTTCGCACGTTTTCAAAACGCATTTGCCGTCAATCAAATCGTAAGCGGGTTCGCACGTCAGACATTGCGTCGGATTGCATGTTTCGCAATGCGGAGTCAGTTCGTCGCATCCGCCGCATCCGTGGTTAATCGGGCGCGTGCCGTCGGGGCATGTCAATTCTTCGCAATAAGCGGATTTTGTGCCGCCGTTTACGCATTTTTCATTGTCGGCGCAATCCGCGTTGACGTTGCAGACAACGCACAATCCCGTGCCGCTGGATATTTTTTCGTCGGGACAATCGCATCGTTCGCCCGCGGAACAGACGACGCATTGCATTTCGCCGTCTTTGTTCGCGCATTTGAACGCTTCGCCGCAAGACGTGTCCGTGCAGGCGCAGTAGTCTTTGTGTCCGCCGTCTTTAATCGTGCAGTTCGGCGTGCGGGGAATGTCGGCGCACTTGACGCCTTTGGTCGTTTTGCCGTTGTCGCACAAGGGATTGCAAACGCCCAGTTTGCAGTATTGCCCTGATGGACATTGCGTGTCTTTCTGGCAGACAATCGGACCCGAACAGTCGGGATCGTCCGCTTTGCAGCCGATGTTTTTGCCGCTCAGCCCTTTGGAAACACCGACCGTACTGCCCGCGTCGCCCAGTTTGACGCTGCGGGCGACGACAAAGGATTCCGCATCATTCAAAAACGCCGCTTGGGCTTCCGTCAAACAAAAGCCGAACAATACGGCGGACAACAAAAGAAATTTTTTCATGGCGCACCTGTTTTCCTTTACTCGGTTCTTTCATTGTGGCATAAAACGGGCAAGCGGAAAAGTGAAAATTTTATGAAGAAATCCTTTTATTTATTCCGTCACGGGCAGACGGACATGAACCTTGCCCGACGCTGGCAGGGGCGGCTGATTGACGCGCCGCTGAACCCGACGGGCATCCGTCAGGCGGAAGCTTTGGCGGACGCGCTGATTCCTTTGCGGATTCAAGCCGTGTTTTCGTCGCCTTTGCTGCGTGCCGTGCAGACGGCGAAAATCGCCGTTGCGAAAACGGGCGCGCTTTTGTTTGTCGACGGCGGCTTAATCGAGGGCTGCTTCGGCGAAGCGGAGGGGAAAACTTTACAGGAGATTCACGCGCTTTTTCCCGATTTGGCGGCGCGGTGGGAAAATTTGGACGACGACACGCTGGATACGCGCTTTCCGAACGGGGAATCCAAGCGGGAAATTCAAACGCGGATTTTGCGGGCGATGACCCGCATTGCCGAAACGCAACCGTATGAACGCATCGGAATTTCCTGCCACAGCGCGGCTATCCGCTGTACGATGCTGGCGTTCGGGCAAAAATATCCGCAAGTTCCGCATGGCGTTCCTTTCACGCTGAATTGGGACGGAAAAAGCTTTTCGGGAGAACAACAATGATTCAAATCGACGAAACGATTTCAGCCGCCGTTCCTTCGGCGGCTTTGGGGATTTTGACAGGTACGGCGGACGTTGCCGAAAGCCCGGCTGATTTGCTGGCGGATTTCGACGAAACAATCAGAGCGATGCAGGACGATTACACTTTGGAAAAAGTGGCGCAAAATCCGCACGTCGCCGCGACCCGCAAAGCGTACAAAGCTTTGGGCAAAGACCCGCTGAAATACCGCAACTCCGCCGAAGCGATGCTGCGCCGCATTGCCAAAGGAAACGGGCTGTACCGCATCAACAACGCTGTCGACATCAACAATATGATTTCGGTTGCGTCGGGATATTCGCTGGGGTCTTACGACCGCGCGGCAATCAACGGGAAAATCGTTTGGAAGCGCGCGCCCGACGGCGAACAGTACAAAGGCATCGGCAAAGACGTTTTGAACATCGAACACTTGCCCGCTTTATACGACGACGAAAGCGTGTTCGGCAATCCGACTTCGGACAGCCGCCGCACGATGATAACGGCGGGCGGACGCAAAAATCTGCTGTATGTGATTTATTCGTTCGACGGGACGGACGAATTGCAAACCTGGCTGGACAATCTGGCGGGACTGCTGAAAAAATACGCGAACGCCGCCGATATTCAAACGCAAGTCGTCGATTAAACGCCCTCGACAATCGTGCAGGATTTAGCTTTGTAAGTTACGATTTTGCTGACGGGGCAGGCGATTTCCTCGATTTCGCCCGTCAAAGCCGCGTGCAGTTCGTTCGCCGCGTTTTTGCCCGAAGCGACCGCTTCGACAATCGTCGACCCGCCGTGATTGCAGTCGCCCGCATAGACGACTTTGGCGGCTTCGGTTTTCGGGTCGGCTTTCGACCCCACAGCCATAACAACCAGCGCGAAGTCGGGGCGTTTGACGGTGGTTTCGGGAATATCCTCCAGCTTTGTGCCGTTAAAGCGCGTTTTGCAGGTGTAAAGCGTGTAGGTGTCGCCCGTTTTTTCAATCTTTTCAACGCGGGTCATGGACGTGATGTCGATTTGGTTGTCCATCAGCCACGACCGTTCGACAGCCGTCAGGCGCATATCGCACACGCGGCGGCGCACGAACATTTCGACGTTTTGCGCGCCGTTCGTTTTGGCGGTGACCGCACAGTCCGTCGCGACCGCTCCGCCGCCCAGCACGGCGATATTTCCCGCCGAAGCGTATTTTTCGGGTTCTTTCAGATAATCCATGAACGACATCGCCAATTCTTCGCCGGGGATGCCCATTTTGGCGGAATGAGGTTCGCCGACCGCGACGATGACGCCGTCATAGCCGTCTTTGAGCAAATCGACAGGGTTTGCAACGCGGTGGTTCGGCGTCAGCGTGATGTCGCCGAAGGTTTTGATATAATTCCAATCCTTTTCCGTGACTTCCTGCGGCAAGCGCGCTTCGGGAATCAGCTTCGCCGCTCCGCCGACCTTGTCCGCCGCTTCGAACAACGTGATGCTGTAGCCTTTGCGTGCCAGAACGGCGGCGGCAGCCATGCCCGCGGGACCCGCGCCGACAACCGCGATGTTTTTTCCGTTCGGGGCAACGGCGGGAGGGGCGGCGACAACGCCAAGCTTGCGCGCTTTTTCCAAAATCGCCGCTTGGACGGCGGGGATGCGGATGGGCGCGTCAAGGTTTTTGCGCGAACACGCTTTCATGCAAAAACAATCGGGGCAGGTTAAACCGCACATCTGCCCCAGCGGGTTGGCTTTCAGAATTTCCTCGGCGGCTTTGGCATAGCCTTCATCGGTTCGCGGTTTCGCCGCTTGAATGAAATCGGCGGGGGAACAGTTCGCGGGGCAGGCTTTTTTGCACGGCTTTTCGGGACAGTTCAAGCACCGCTCCGTTTCGGATTTCAGTTGCGCGTCCGTCAAATACAGCTTTTTGGTCATGGTCGTGTCCCCCGATGGTTGTTTGAAATCAATTTAGGCGTTTTTAATCAAAAGGCAAGGTCTAAAAATTTTACAAAAAAAGCTTTTTTGTCCAAAAGAAGTATGGTAACTTTAAATTTAAACAAAATTGGAGGGTTTACCGATGACGGCGATTTTTGTTTCTGGGGCTTTGATGACGACGTTTGAACAACCGCGCGAAGACAAAGCCGCCGTTGAAAAACGCGAAGCCGCGCGCGCCGAACGCGTCGAAAAACTGATTGCCCGCATTTGCAAAGCATCGCCTTTGGGCAAAAAAATCGTCGAATCCGCCATCGAGCGCGGCATTTGCATCGGGATTGACGGGGATATGGGCAAATGTCTGGGCGTATACACGCCGTCGATGAAATACGTTTCCTTGGACGAAAAAGCCCCCGATGAAAAACTGCTGTCCACCATTGTTCACGAATGCCGCCATTCCGAACAAAATCCGGTACGCGACCATTCCTACAGCGTGTATTCCAATGTCGCCGAAGTCCGCGCTTTGGAAGCCGACGCCATGGCGCACGAATGCGCCGCCGTGTATCAGATGCGCAAAGCCGAACCCGCCACTTACGCTTCTTTCTGCGACCGCCACGGCGGAATGATGAAAGCGTACGAAACCTCTTTCGAAAAGGACAAAGACGCGGACAAAGCCAAATCCGAAGCGTTCAAGGCGTGGTACGATCATGCTTCCTACGTCGAAAACTACGACCGCTCCGTTGTTGATTTTATGGAAATGGGCAAGCTGTATTCGGGCGCGTACAAAAAGGAAATCACCCCCAAACAGCTGAGCGGCGAATTCGGCTATGTCGACGAGGCTTTCTTCGCTTCCGCCCGTGCAAACACCGTTTCGGAAAGAACGGCAAAGAACGCCGCCGTCGTTGAACGCGGACACATCCGCCACGCTTTAAAGCTGTTCGGTCGGTCGAAAATCAAAACGTCGGCGGATTACTTTTACGTCCGCGACGCAAACGGCAACGTCGAACCGCCGAAGCGGCAGCAGGTCAATCCCGCGGTGGCGAAAGCGTTGGCAAACGGCACCTGCCGCTCGTAGAAAAAGCGCGCGACGGCATTGCCGCAGTCAACATTTTACTTTGTCAGCTTGTCCAGCCAGTCGTTCAGACCGTCCGTGTCGCTGCCGTAGCCGTGCCAGCCGTTTTGAATGACCGTGCAACCTTTGCATTGATTGGTCATGTCGGCGATTGTGCGCTGGCGTCCGCCGCCGCCGTGCGTGATGAAAGGAACCACCGTTTTGCCCGCAAAGTCATAGCTTTCCAAGAAACTGCCAACCTGCGGCGTAATCGTTCCCCACCAGTTGGGCGAACCGACGAATACAACGTCATACTGTTCCATATTTGGAGCGTTTGTCGTCAATTCGGGGCGGAAACCGCTTAAAATTTCCCGCTTTGCCTGTTCCGTCATCGGACGGTATTCGGCGGGATAAGTTCCCTTGGCTTTGATTTCGAACAAATCGCCGCCGACTTTGGCGTGAATCGCCTCCGCCACCGCTTTGGTGTTGCCGCTGTACGAATAATAAGCGACCAAAACTTTTTTGCCTGTCATATCGACCTCCTTGGCTTGCGCCGTTCCAAAACCCAGAGCCGCCAGCAAAGCCGCCCCGAACATCAATCCTTTTTTCATTTTTCGACCTCTTTGATTTCCTCGATTGTTTGCATCGCCGCGGGCGCGCCGATGTACGGCATCGCTTGAACAATCGCGGCGGTCAGGACATCCTTGCCGTTGCCGATTTTCAAGTTCGTTTTGACGCGGCGTTCGGCTTCGTCCTTTGCGCCCAAAGCCGTCGCGACGACCAAAGCCAGCAATTCGCGTTTTTTCGGTCCCAAGCCGCCGCGCGACGCGTAATCGGCATAAAAAGCTTTTGCCGCGTCTTTCGCCGAAGCCGTTTCGTCCAGCCGCTTGCGTTCCGTTCCCGCCGCGGATTCCAGCGGCAGTTCAATCCCGCGCGCCTTGGCGACTTCGTTAAACGCGCCGACGGCGTTCAGCGTGCGCGGATACCCGATAAAGGGCGCGCAGGCGTAAATCGCCTCCCGCACTTCCAAAGGCGTGTTGCCCGCGTTCAGCGCGCCGTTGATGTGCGCTTTCAGCTGCGGCAAAGTCTGCAAAGCCGCCAGCGACGACACCGTAATCAGTTCGCGCGTTTTATTGTCCAAATCGCCGACAAAGAACACTTCGCCGAAAATGTACTGCTGCAAAGTTTCCAGCAATTCGGGATCGGTCGGACTTGCCGTCCGTTCGGCTTTGAACAATTCTTTATAAACCCTGTCCGTCTTTTCGTTCATCGTTCCCTCCGCATTTGCAAAATTCGCAACGGCGCACAACGCCGCAATCAGCATCGTTTTCGTAAATTTCATAAGCTTTTTCCCAGTTTGTAAGCCTGTTCGACATATGGCGTTCCGTTGACCGCGCCCGCCTGCCACACGCCTGAAGCAATCACCTGTCCCGCATCCTGCCAGCCCAAATAGTCCAACAGCACTTTGTAGTGGCTTTCAATCGGTTTCGCCTGCGAAGCCGCCGTGTTGGCGTACGTCATCAGCAGCACCGCCTTTTTGGGGCGGTGGATTTTGCCGTTAATCGCGTAAAAGCGGTCAATGACGGCTTTCAGCTGCGCGGAAATGCCGAAGTAATACATCGGTGTCGCGAACACGACCGCATCGGCGTCTACAATGTTGTCGCGCACAAATTCAAAATCGTCCTTGAACACGCACGGACCGTCCATGCCGCATGCATTGCAGGCAATGCACGGATGCACGTTTTTAAACGCCGAATCAAAGCGCACGACTTCATGCCCCGCTTCGGTCGCCCCTTTGACAAAGCTGTCCGCCAAAGTGTTCGAATTTCCGTTTTTGCGGGGACTGCCCGTTAAAACAAGGATTTTCATTTTTTGCTTCTCCCGCTCTATTGCGGCTACGGCAACACGGCTCAATGCCGCCGTGCCGACAACCGCCGCCGTTGTCTGCATTGTTTTCTTGATAAAATCGCGTCTGTTCATCCGATTCGCTCCTTAACTGCGATAATGATAACTTTTAGAGTTCACTCTAAGTCAAGATATTTTTTCGCTTTGGTTTGACAAACGGGGTTTTGCGCATTATGCTTCGCGGCGATTGAACCGGAGGAGATTGACATGCCCGCTTATGAAACCGTTTTGAAAAACAAAAACGCTTCGGCGCAGGAATTGGCGCAAGCCGTCGCGGCGCTCATCGAAGAGGGAACGGATATCGCCGTTTTATTGTTTATGGCGGTCGAATCCGACAATCTGCCCGCCGTCAAAATGCTGATGGAAGCGGGGGCGAACCCGACTTTGGTCGTCGCGAACGAACAAAACGCCGTATCGCTGGCTATTAACGAAGAAAAGTGGGAAATTTTGGATTACCTGATGACCCGCGATTTCAACCGCACCATGCTGTTTGAGGGCATTTCCGAACTCAGCCCGTCCATGATTGATTATCTGGAAAGCAAATATATCAAAGTCCCGCACGAATTGAAAAACGGCGAAGATTTGGACTGGATTAACCAAATCAACTAATCCGGCGTGTTGCCGTAAGCGATATACACGATTTCATGACAGCGTTCGGCTTCGTCCATATAGTGCGTGCTGACCAAAACGGTTATGCCCGTATCGGACAAGCGGTGGATTTCGTCCCAAAATTCGCGGCGGACAGTTCAGTTTGCGCCATGCGGATTTCATCGTTTCTGGCGGGCAGCCCGTTTTGTAATCCGCTTCGATTTCGGCAAGCCGAGCCTTTGCCGTTTTCATAGCCGTTTGCGCTTTGCCACAGCCTGCCGTTTATCACAAAAAGTATTGCGCTTTCAGCATGCCCGCGCCGCTGAAGTAGTCGCGTTTGAAATCCGCGTCGTAATCCAATCCCACCAGCCACGCGCCGCGTTTTGCGGACAAGCCGACGCCGATCTGCGTTCCGAAACGGGAAAGCCGTTTGCCGACAATCAAATAACCGCCGTCCCCCAATTGAACGTCCGATTTGGCATCATTTGCCACTACATCGTACATTACGGCGGCGCGCGCCTTGACCGACAAATCAAAGCTTCCGATTTTTCCGCTGCTTGCAATTCCGTCCGCACCGGCAACGGCGGTCAATACGCCGACCGTGTCGGCTCCGACGCGCTGTCCCACGGAATCCGTATACTTTCTTTGCGAAACAAGCGTATAGCGCAATCCCGCCTGCGGCGCCATGCCGTTGTCGAACGCATATCCGCCGAACGCTTGAGCCCCCGCATGAAAAACGGTGTAGTCGGCTGTGACTTCGAAATCTGCAATATTCGCCTTTTCGTGAAATTTGCCGCCGCCGAACCGAAAAGCTCCGCGCACAAACCAGTCGGAGGGCTGATATTTCCCGTATACGAATGCCGTGTGCGTTTCAACGTCCGTGTCCTTGCCGTCGCCGTCCGCTTTCGCCGCCGCGAAAGCGTAGCCCGCGCCGATTGAGGCATCTGCCCCCGCTTCCCCGTCGACACCGAGCGCAAATCCCATTGTTTTGGCTGAAAATCCGTTATTTTCCGCGGAAGCGTCCTGTTTCGAATATCCGCCGAACACTCTGCCCCACATTCCTTCGGCGGAATCGCCTCCGCTTCTGCCCGTTTGCTGGCGTTTGTCGATTTCAGCGAAGATTTTGTTGCCGATTTCCGACGTTATCCGAACTTTTTTACGCGAATCCGACGGAGCCAGAGCGTTCAGCGCCCCGATATATCCCGCGGCGTCATGCTGAGCCAAATCATCCAAAACGTCCCGAATCTTTTTCGCCGTTTGGGACAGCCCGTCCGCTTTGTCCCATCCCGTTCCCGTTCTGACGTTGTTCGGCGTGCCGTTTGCGCCGAAAATCAAATCTTCCACGCTTTTCTTCACGGATATGACATATTTTCCGTTTCCCGCCGATGAAACCGTATACAGGTTATTCGCCAGCGTTTCCAAAAATTCGCCCGTGAACGATGAAGCGGAAATCAGTTGCAATTCGCCCGTTTGTTCACCTTTGTTCAATTTGCCGTCATGAATGGTCAAATGCAGCATCCCGTCCAAATCCGCCGCATTCGAAACCGTGATTTTTCCGCCCGTATAATTTGATTCGTTCGCCGCAATGTCCGTCAGCGTCAGTTTGATTGTCCCCCTGTTTTTCAAAGAACCGAACGCAACATTGTTTTCCCCGACATCCAGCACGCCCGCCGCCGAAACGCGAACGTCGTTTTCAATGTCCGCGGACAAATTCAGCGTCCCGTCAACGGCTGTCGTCCCCGTTCCCGCGATTTTACCGTTCAAGCCGACCGTTCCGTCGAAAACCAGCGTTCCGTTGTTGACGGCGAACACGTCAAACCCGTCAACAGCCGAAACATTTTCGATTTTAATTGTTTGCCCGCTTGTGACTGTTACGCCGTTTTTGCCGTTTGCGTTCAAAGCGTGCCCGTTGCCGTCCAAAACGAAAGTCCTGTCTGCGCCTTGTAAAACACCCAAATCGGCGGGGGAAGCATAATCGGCTGTCAAATCGAAACGCGCGATTGTTTCGTCGGCGATTGCGGCGGGCAAAGAACCGCTTTCCATTCTGGAAACGCCGAACGTGCCTAATCCCGTTTTGACAAAAGTGTACGTCCAGCCGCCCGACGTCATGATTTTCAACGCATCCGCGGAAGCATCCGCAATGCCGCCGATGCCCGTCCCCTTCAGCCATTGCAGAGAATCCGCGTCGCCGTCGGCGGTGATGTTTATGTCCGTCAGCGCGGCGGAACCGTTCGATTCAATCGAATCCACGTCCAAAAAATCCGACGAACCGTCCGCGGCGTTGAAATCGACTTTCACTTTCAAAACGGAATTTCCCGTCAGGTTTACCACTTCCAATTTGTCATAGCGGTTGTCGCCGCTCAAATTCAGTATCGCATCCGCGGCGTTGACGTCCAAGCTGAAGCGGCCGGTCAAAACACCGTTCAAAGCAACCGTTCCCGCACCGTCCAAAATCAAGAGCGGCCGATACGTTGCCGTTTGACCGTTAAAAGAAATGGCGTCGTCAAAGGTTAGCGTCTTTCCCGCCGCGGCGGAAAGCGTGACGCTTGTCTGTTTTGTCGAATAAACGAACAGTCCGTTCGCCCCGTTGTTTTTGAAAGTGACATCTTTGTTTTCGGCGTTGATTTTCAGCGTTTTCCCCGACGATGTCGCTTTAAAATAGATTGCCGCCCCGTTTGAAGCGGTATTGCCCGTAAAATCCGCATCCGTCAGTTCCGCAGACGAGTTTTGCAAATAAATCGCGCCGCCCAGATTGGCTTTGTTGCCCGCAAATTCCCCGCCCGTTATTTTCAAATCGGACAGGTTTGCGAAAATCGCCCCGCCCATGGTCGCGGTGTTGTCCGTAAACGACGAATTGCCCCTGATTGTCATCTGTGCGCCGTAACCGTTCAACGCCCCGCCAATGGTCGCCGTATTGTCTGAAAATTCGGCGTTGGAGGCCTCCAAAACGGATCGGTCTGCATAGACCGCGCCGCCCGACTGCGATGCCTTGTTATTGACGAAATCCGTCTTGTCCATCGTCAATACCGCGGAAGCCGCATAAATCGCGCCGCCGTATCCGTTGTTCAGCGTTGCTTCGTTGCTTTTAAACAATGCGTTTGCCAGCGCGGCGGTTGCGGCGTTTTCGATATACAGCGCCCCGCCTTGATGTGCCGTATTGTTTGAAAAATCAATCCTTTTGCCGTCGTTCGCGGTCGCGGTCAATTCGCCGCCGTCCATAAAAACCGCCCCGCCGCGCACGTTTAGCGCCGACAGCCCGTTTTGCGAAAAAACGACATCCGAATTTTCGGCGCGCAAGGTCAGCTTGTTTGCCGCCGTTTCGTTCGATTTGAACCGTATCGCGGCGGCATTGTCCGTAAAAACGGCATCCGTTGCAAATATGTTTGCGTTTTCGGCGTAAAGGATGCCCTTGTCTTTGTTTGCAAAGCCTTTTACGGTCAAATTCGTCAGCGAAACCGTTTTTCCGTTTGCCTCCAAAACACCGTCGACACCGTTGCCGTTCAGTGAAAAACCGTTCCCGGCAACCCTCTTTTCAAATCCCGCCACGGCATTGAAATCAGTTGTAAAATCAATATTGTCGATTAAATTCATGTCGGAAACCGTCGCCCAGTTCCAAACTTTTTTAAATCCCGTTTCGTTGTTTGAAATGTCGGCGGCGTGTGCCGCAGCGGAAAACACCCCAGCGGAAACACCGAAAAATATAATTTTCATAAGATTAAATCTAAATTTTTTGTTTAATTTAACCATACGGAAACACCATTTATAAGAATTGTTCCAACAAACAGGTTTGAATGATATGAACCTTTTTAAACCCGTTTTCAAGCAAAATCGGTTTGCGCTTTATCGAAAGTTTCATCGCCGAATTGCCGTCTTAACCGTCCGTACACCTTTTCATACAATCAAAGAAAAAAGGAGGCGGAATGAAAAACGATACTTTTCTGGGACATCCCAAAGGGCTTTTTTTGCTGTTCGCCTCCGAACTGTGGGAACGGTTTTCGTTTTACGCCTTGCGCGCCGTTCTGGTGCTGTATCTGACGGCTTTGACGGTCGACGGCGGATTGGGCTGGGCGAAAGCGGACGCTTTGCGGCTGTACGGCGTTTACACGGGATTGATTTACATTACGCCGCTGATCGGCGGATGGCTGGCGGACAACAAACTGGGACAGCGCAAAGCCGTCCTTGCCGGCGCGGTTTCGATGGCGGCGGGACAGTTTGTTTTGTCGGCGTTCGACGGCGGACTGTACGTCGGATTGTCGCTGCTGATTTGCGGCAACGGATTGTTCAAGCCGAACATTTCGACCATGGTCGGCGATTTGTACGCCAAAACGGATGTGCGCCGCGACAGCGCTTTTACGATTTTCTACATGGGCATCAACATCGGGTCGTTTCTGGCGGGCATCGCCGCAGGCGTGGTTTCCGCCGCCTATTCGTTCAAAGCGGCTTTCTTTGTCGCGGGACTGGGAATGCTGGTTGCTTTGGGACTGCAAGCGTGTCTTGCCCGCCGGTATTTGGGCAAAATCGGTCTGCATCCCGCGGCAAAAGCCGCTGCCGAAAAGGCAAAAACGCCGCTGACAAAACAGGAACTCAATCGGCTGAAAGCGTTGTTGACGCTGGGTGTTTTTTCCGTCGTTTTCTGGGCGGGGTTTGAACAGGCGGGCGGACTGCTGACTTTGTTTGCGGCTGAACAAACCGACCGCGCGGTTGCGGGCATTGTCGTCCCGACCGCCTTTTTCCAGTCGCTCAATCCTTTGTTTATCGTTCTCTTTGCCCCCGTGTTCGCGTGGCTGTGGGTCAAACTGAAAGACAAAGACCCGTCGTTTGCCGCTAAATTCGTCTGGGCGCTTGTTTTTTCGGCAATCGGATTTTTGTTTATGATTTTCGCGGCGGTTCAAGTCCGAAACGGCGGGCAAGCGTCAATGCTTTGGCTTGTCGGCACTTATTTTTTTCACACCGTCGGGGAACTGTGTTTGTCGCCGACGGGGTTGTCCATGGTGGCGCGGCTTGCCCCCGCGCGGTGTTTGTCGCTGATGATGGGCGTGTGGTTCTGTTTTTCAGCTTTGGCGAACTTCGCGGCGGGAGCCGTCGGGTCGTTTTCGGACGATTGGGGCGCTTTGCCGATATTCACCCTGCTGTTTGCGGTCAGCGCGGTTGCCGCGGGCGTTTTATGGATGCTGTCGGGTAAATTGGCGCGCTGGATTGCGAATTGAAAAAGCAGAGCTTTTCGGCTCTGCTTTTTTGCTGTTATTGGTAGTCTTCGTCGGAAACGGGTTCCAGCCAAGTATTGACGTTAAAGTCGGGATTCGTTTCGACGGCGACATGCGAAAACCAACTGTCGGGCGCGGCGCCGTGCCAATGTTCGACGTTCGGCGCAATGCGCACGACATCGCCCGCTTTCAGCACTTGAACGGGCTTGCCGCGTTCCTGATAGCGTCCTTCGCCCGCCGTGACCAGCAGGATTTGTCCGCCCGTGTGCTTGTGCCAGTTGGTGCGGGCGGCGGGTTCGAACGTAACATTGCCCAGCGATGTTTTGAATATGTCGTCATAAGCGTTCAAACGGGTCAGATACGTTTTGCCCGTAAAGAATTTGCCGTACGGATTGGGTTCGCCGACAGGGAATACAGGTGTGATGTTCATAGCTTTTTGTCCTTTTGGCAAGAGTTTGATGAAAGTGATTTCCGACGGGGCGAGGAAGCGCATCTGCGGCCCCCATTGTCCCGCGCCGCGGGTGACATAAACCGAGCCGTAGTCCCCCGCCAAGTATTTGTTCGCCAGCTTGACCAAGATATGAAACGGGAAAATCTGCCCGCCGTGGGTATGCCCCGAAACGGTCAAATCTGCGGCTTTGAAATCCGCGGGGGTGTGCGACATCAACAGCTTGAAATCGGAAGCCGCGGCGTTCTCAAACGCTTTGCCCGCATTGATGTCGAAACCGTAACGTTTGCCCGACACATCGGGAACGCCCGCGACAAACAGCCCGCCGCCGACAGACGCGCCGCTGTTTTCAAGGAACGTAAAGCCCAGTTCTTTCAGCGCTTCGGTCGTTTCCTTGTAACCGACGTAAAATTCGTGGTTTCCCGTTGTGAAATAGATGCCTTTTTTGGCTTTCAGACCTTTGAGCAATTCGGCAATCGGTTTGATTTTTTCGACGTCGTCGTCCAAAATGTCGCCGTCCAGCAGAATCACATCGGGATTCAGCGCGTTCGTGCGTTCCACGATGCCTTTGATTTTCGCGGGCGAAATCGTTCTGTGGATGTGCAAATCGCTCAACAGCACGACGTTTTGCGGGGCGGTGATTTTATCCGAAGCCTTTGTCAGCGTTTTGACGGCGGGGATTTTCAATCCGCTGTAAACGGACGAAAACGCCGCAATCAGCGCCAGCACGGCAACAACGGTGTTCAAGCGAACCGTCCAAACCTTTTCAAACGGGGAAACGGCGACGCCCGCTTTGTACAGCACCGCCCACACAATGTCGCGCGCCACCGTAAACGTCAGCAAAATAATGCAGAAAACGTACAAAAACCAAACCGTCGCGCGCCAAGCGGGATACGCACGTCCCAAAACGTCGGCAAGCGAAAAATCGGACAACAGCGGCATACAGCCCAAAACCAAAGCCGCGAAAAACAGCCCGATTCGCTTCGCCGTCGACAAATCCAAAAAGTACGCATATCTGAAAAACAGCGGCACTGTTACCAGACAGCCCAGAAACGAAGTGATAAACACGCAAGCAATCATAAAAGCCTCCTGTTTTTAAAATTGTTCTTGATATTTATAAAATTTAGAGTTAACTCTAAGTCAAGAACTTTTTTCAAAGGAGATTGTTATGGGATATTCTATCGGGCAGGTTGCCGAAAAATGCGGCATTTCGACGTACACTTTGCGCTATTACGACAAGGAAGGCTTGCTTCCGTTCGTCAAAAAAACACCGTCGGGACTGCGCGATTTTTCGGAACAGGACATTGATTTGCTGCGCATTATCGAATGTTTGAAAGGCACGGGCATGCAAATCAAAGACATCCGTCAGTACATTGTTTGGCTGATGCAGGGCGATTCGACTTTGCAGGAACGGCTGGACATGTTCGAACGCCAAAAGGAACGGCTGGAAATGCAAATGCGTCAGCTGATGGATTTTATGGATAAAATCAATTTCAAAATCGATTTTTACAAAGACGCCGTCGCGCACGGCGACACCAATGTTTACGCGCGCAATCCCGAATTGGCGGAACGCAAGAAAAAATTGTTCAACTGCGGCTGAAAAGCCTTTGTCTGATGACGATGCCCGCATGTTTCTTTGGGTGACATCTTGGGCGCCTCTATCGCGAAAAAAAGCCGAAAAGAAATAATTTCGGTTTACCCTTAATGAAAAAGTCCGCATTTTTGCGGGCTTTTTTTTATCTGCGGTCTGATTTCCCAAACCGCAGACCGCTCCTCTCTTTTCGTTAAAATTGTGTTGATTCAGGGCCCGCTTTCCGATATATGTATTAAAAACGATTGTTATTTTTACATATCTTAAGAGGGGAATTTTTTTTGGCGTCGCGCTTGTCGGTGCGGTACCGAAAAATTTGAAATTCAATGATGCTTTACGGACAAAACGCAAAAAGGGAGCTGACAGATGCCTAAGATATCGGTTTTGTTTCCGACGTACAACACGCGCGA